>NZ_CP149798.1:3465000-4120000 GCF_037940415.1 Streptomyces sp. f51
GACGTTCATCCGCCGGTTGAGGCGGGACAGCGCCGAGACGATCTTCTCGACCTGGGGGTCGAGGTCCTGGAATTCGCGCTGGTAGGCGGCGATCTGTTCTTCGAGTGTCGGCTCGCTGACGCCGGGGGTGTCGCCCATGGCCCGAGTATCGCATGACGTCGCTTGGTGTCGAAGTCCTTCAAGGTGTAGAGTTCAACCTCGAACTTTAGCTTTGAAGTCTTCAGGCTTGCATCCATGCATGGGAAACGTGTCACGACACGGGATCCGGCGGGGCGGCCCGTACGGCTTCACGACCAAGGCAGGTGAAAGTGACCAGGGCGATGGGCGCAGCGATGCGCCGGATCCACGTCGGCAACGCGCTCAGCGCGTTCGGGCTCGGCTTTACCGTCCCCTTCCTCTACGTCTATGTGGCGCAGGTGCGGGGACTCGGCTCCATGACGGCGAGCGTCGTGCTCGCCGTCTTCGCCGTGGCCGCTCTCGTCGTGCTGCCGTTCGCGGGCCGGGCGATCGTCCGGCGCGGTCCTCTGCCGGTCCTGCTCGTCGCGCTGGTCACCGCCGCCCTGGGTGCGCTGAGCCTCGGTCTGGCGAACAGCGCGACGACCGTGGTGCTGTCGGCGGCGGCCCTCGGCGCCGGGCAGGCCGTGATGCAGCCGTCGCTCGCGACGATGATCGTGGACTGCTCCTCGGCGGACACCCGCTCGCGCGCCTTCGCGACCCAGTTCTTCCTCCAGAACCTGGGCCTCGGTATCGGTGGTCTCATCGGCGGCCACATCGTCGACCCGGACCGGGCGAGCTCGTTCACGCTGCTGTTCGCGATCGAGGCGGCGATGTTCCTGGTGCTGGTCGTGATCATGGCAACTGTCCGGATGCCGCGCGCGCCCCGGATCGACGAGGCCGCTCCTCGGTCCAGGGGCGGCAGCTGGAAGGAGCTGCTGGGCAACCGGGCCATGGTGCAGCTCTCCGTGCTGGGCTTCGTGCTGTTCTTCGCCTGCTACGGACAGTTCGAGTCGGGTCTTTCCGCGTACGGCGTGGAGGCCGCCGGGATCTCCACGTCCGCCCTCGGCACGGCGATGGCGGCGAACACGGCGATGATCGTGGTCGCGCAGTTCGCGGTGCTGAAGTTCGTCGAGCGCCGCAAGCGGTCGCGGGTGATCGCGGCGGTCGGGCTCATCTGGGCCGTGGCCTGGGTGGCGGCCGGTTACGCGGGCCTCGGACACGGCAGCAGGACGATGGCCACGGCGGCCTTCGTCTCGACGTACGCGCTCTTCGGGCTCGGTGAGGCGATGCTGTCGCCGACGGTCGCCCCGCTGGTCGCCGATCTGGCGCCGGCAGGCATGGCGGGCCAGTACAACTCGGCCTTCGCCCTGGTGAAGCAGCTCGCGCTGGCGATCGGCCCTGCGGTGGGCGGTCCGATGGGGGCCTCGCTGCACGGCCCGTACGTCGTGACGTTCCTGCTCTTCTCCCTCGGCATCACCGTCCTGGCCCTGCGGCTCGGGCGGCGGCTCACCCCCGTACAGAATCAGCCGTGGCTCGCGAAGAGCCGGGTGGTCGCGCAGGGCGGGGCTCCGGCCGAGCCGGTGCCCGCCGCCGCCTGACGGGCGGCCCCGCGGGAGCGGGACGGGACGCGGACCGACGACGGCCGCCATCACGGAAGGACGTGATGGCGGCCGTTTCGTGTGCGGTCTCAGCGGACGCCGGTCAGCAGGTTGGCGGTGAAGGGGAGCGTCGCGGTGCCGTCGGGGGCGGTGTGCTCGGCGAGGCGGGTGTGGACGGCCCGCCCGGCGCGCAGGAGGGTGTCCTCGCCCGCGGTGTCGACGATCGCCTGTCCCCAGGATGTGGACGACAGCTGGCCGGGGGCGTAGGCGCTCAGGGGCGGGAACGCGATGCCGAAGGTGACCTGGCGGACGGCGACGTCGTGGAAGCCGGCGGCTCGCAGGGCGGCGGAGAGACGCTCGGGGGTGCCGGAGAACGCCCCCTCGTAGTTCGCCGCCAGCTCCTTGCCTCCGTACTCCTCGACCGCCTCGTACTGGGCGACGAAGTACGGGATGAGTTCCCTGGCGGCCCACGCGGTGGCGGCGAAGCGGCCGTCGGGGCGGGTCACCCGGGCCGCCTCGGCGAAGGCCGTGTCCAGGTCGGGGAAGAACTGGACGCCCTGCTGGCAGACGACCGCGTCGAAGGCCGCGTCCTCGTAGGGGAGCCGGTCGGCGGAGGCGACGGTGAACTCGATGTCCGGATACATGCGCGGCGCGTGCTCGGCGGCGAAGCCGATCATGCCCGCGTTGACGTCCGCTCCCGAGACCCGGCCCGCGGGGCCGACCCGGGCCGCCGCAGCGCGGGCCGCGAAGCCGGTGCCGCAGGCCAGATCGAGCACCTTGGCGCCGGGGTACAGGTCGACCGCGTCCAGGATCGCCTCCACGAAGGGCGCCATGAACGGTGCCGCGTACCGCTCGTAGCGCTCGGGGCCACTTCCTTTGAGCTGAAAGCCCGATTCGTCTGCCATGGGGAGCTCTTAGCACCGGGCGGCAGTCCCGGCCAGGGGGCGCGCGGATCCGCCCCGCTAAGGGATCCCGTCCCGGTCCCGGAATTCCTCCGGGGCGCGGCGGTGGATTCCGGCGTGCGGGGTCAGTTCCCCGCGCGCGGGAGCGCGAACTCGCACCAGACCGCTTTCCCGCCGCCCGGTGTGCGGCGGGAGCCCCAGGCGGAGGCGATCGTGGCCACGATCGCGATGCCGCGGCCCGCTTCGTCGCCGGGTTCCGCTCGGCGGCGGCGCGGGAGGTGGTCGTCGCCGTCGGTGACCTCGATGATCAGGCGGCGGTCGGTGCGGCGCAGACGCAGCCGCATGGGCGGGGTGCCGTGCTGGAGCGAGTTGGCGACGAGTTCGCTGGCGGCCAGGACGCCGAGGTCGTGCAGATCGCCGGGGAAGCGCCAGCTGGCCAGGACGCCGGAGGCGAAGGCACGCGCGCGGGGGGCCGCTTCCATGCCGCCGAGGAGTTCCAGGGCGGCGTTGCGGAAGAGCTCGCCGTCGGAGCCCGTACGGGAGGGGTGCTGGAGGACCAGCACGGCGACGTCGTCGTCGTGGTCGGCGGTGACGCCGGCCGCGCGGACCAGGCGGTCGCAAATCACCTGGGGGCTGCCGGTGGCGCCGGCGAGGGCGCGTTCCAGGGAGGCGATCCCCTCGTCGAGGTCCTCGTCCCTGCGCTCGACCAGGCCGTCCGTGTACAGGACGGCGGTGGAGCCGGGTGCCAGCGGCACCGAGCCGGAGGCGTGCAGCCAGCCGCCGGTGCCCAGCGGCGGCCCGGTCGGCTCGTCGGCGCGGTGGACGGTGCCGTTCTCGTCACGGACCAGGATCGGCAGGTGGCCGGCCGAGGCGTACACCAGCCGCCCCTCGTTCGGGTCGTGGATCGCGTACACACAGGTGGCGATCTGGTTGGCGTCGATCTCGGTGGCCAGGCCGTCGAGGAGCTGGAGCACCTCGTGCGGCGGCAGGTCGAGCCGGGCGTACGCGCGCACGGCCGTGCGCAGCTGGCCCATGACGGCCGCCGCGCGGACCCCGCGGCCCATGACGTCGCCGATGACGAGCGCGGTGCGGCCCCCGCCGAGGGTGATCACGTCGTACCAGTCGCCGCCGACCGCCGCCTCGGTGCCGCCGGGCAGGTAGGTGGCCGCGATGCGCAGGTCGTCGGGTTCCTCCAGCTCCTGCGGGAGCAGGGAGCGCTGGAGGGTGACGGCGGTCTCGCGCTGGCGGCGTTCGCTGGCGCGCAGCCGTTCCGCGGCCTCGGCGTGGTCGGTGACGTCGGTGGCGAAGACGAGGACGCCGCGGCCGTCGCGCTCCGCGGAGGTGTCCACGGGGGTGCAGGTGAACGTGTACGAGCGGCCGGTCGACACCTTGCGGGACTTGACCGTGCGGGGCTTGGCGCTGCGCAGGACCTGGTCGAGCAGCGGCAGCAGACCGAGTTCGTCGAGCTCGGGCAGTGCCTCGCGCGCGGGTTCACCGGTGGGGCGGGTGCCGAAGGCCGCGGTGTAGGCGTCGTTGACGTACGAGACACGGTGGTCGGGGCCGTGCACGAGGGCGACGAGGGCGGGGACGCGGTCGAGGACCGCGCACACCGGGAGCTGGTCGACGGCGAGCCCGGGAGGGGTCTCGTCGGTCAGCTGCTCGACGCGGGCCGCCGGTACGGAGCCTTCCCCGCGCCGGTCCGGGGCGGCCGTGTGGTCCGCCGTGTGCTCGGTCCGCGCTGCGGCGCGGCGCTGCGTTCCGGGGAGCCGGGCGCTCCAGCGCGTGAAGTTCACAGTGGGGAAAGCCTCGTGTTAGAAGGGCGAGCGGTGCACCCGCCCAAAGTCGTGGACCTGTCTGGCAGTCTGACCGACCGGGTCTGCTTCCGTCAGACGCCGTCCCTGCCGGTGGAGTTCCTCGGTCCGGTCAGGACGACCCCTTCGGGTCGGTCGGAGGCTTTCCCCCGGCCGCCAGTTCGAACTCCGCACGGGGGTGTTCGAGTGAACCGAGGGACACGATCTCCCGCTTGAAGAGACCCGCCAGGGTCCATTCGGCGAGCACACGGGCCTTGCGGTTGAAGGTCGGCACCCTGCTGAGGTGGTAGACGCGGTGCATGAACCAGGCAGGATAGCCCCTCAGCCTGCGGCCGTAGACGTGTGCGACTCCCTTGTGCAGTCCGAGGGACGCGACCGAGCCGACGTACTTGTGGGAGTACGTCTCCAGGGGTTCGCCCCGCAGGGTGTGCGCGAGGTTGTCGCCGAGGACCTTCGCCTGGCGAACGGCGTGCTGGGCGTTGGGCGCGGTCTCCTTGCCGGGTTCGGCGGTCACGTCGGGGACGGCGGCGGCGTCTCCCGCGGCCCACGCGTGCGGGGCGCCGTCGACGGTGAGCTGAGGGGTGCACCTGAGCCGGCCGCGCTCGTTCAGGGGGAGGTCGGTCGCGGCGAGGACGGGGTGCGGTTTCACGCCGGCGGTCCATACGACGGTGCGGGTCGGGAAGCGCGCGCCGTCACTGAGGACGGCGACCCGGTCCGCGCAGCTGTCGAGACGGGTCCGGAGGCGTACCTCGATGTTGCGCCGGCGCAACTGGCTGACCGTGTACCTGCCCATCTCCTCGCCGACCTCGGGCAGGATGCGGTCCGAGGCCTCGACGAGGATCCATTTCATGTCCTCGGGCTTGAGGTTGTGGTAGTACCGCGCGGTGTAGCGGGCCATGTCCTCCAGTTCGCCGAGCGCTTCCACGCCGGCGTATCCGCCTCCCACGAAGACGAAGGTCAGGGCCGCGTCGCGGACGGCGGGATCGCGGGTGGAGGAGGCGATGTCCATCTGCTCGATGACGTGGTTGCGCAGACCGATGGCCTCTTCGACCGTCTTGAAGCCGATGGCGAACTCGGCGAGTCCGGGGATGGGCAGGGTGCGGGAGACCGAGCCGGGGGCGAGCACGAGTTCGTCGTAGGTGATCTGCTCGTCGCCCGCGCCCTCCTCCTCGGTGGCCAGGGTGGTGAGCGTGGCGGTGCGCTTGGCGTGGTCGATGGACCGGACCTCGCCGATGACGATCCGGCAGCGGTCCAGGACCCGGCGCAGCGGGACGACCACGTGACGCGGCGAGATCGAGCCCGCGGCGGCTTCGGGAAGGAACGGCTGATAGGTCATGTACGGGTCGGGCGACACGACCGTGATCTCGACCTCGCCCCGCTTCAGTTCGGGCTTCAACTGCCGCTGGAGGCGCAGGGCGGTGTACATCCCGACGTAGCCGCCACCGACGATGAGAATGCGCGCACGTTCCTTCACCACCCCATGACGCACGCCGCTCCGGAGTTTGTCCACAGCCCCGACAATTTGTGTGACCGGCCGCCGACAACGTGCAGAGTTGGCCGATTTGCCGGAGTCTAGGGAAAACCCGCAGGTCAAGGCGGCCGGAGGGGTGCCCGGACAGGGCGCAATCGGGACGTACGGGGTCCGTACTCCGATCGGGGGGCGCTCTGTGCGGAACCTGCCCCTTCTGAATTGACCCCCGCTCAACTATGTTCGTGTGTCGACGGGGTGTAGGGGGATGCGCTCGGCGGGTCCGTGGGACGGGCTCGTGCATCGGCCTGTTCCACACGCTCCGGTCTGTCGATGGCGGGGAGAGTCTCCGGGGGGAGACGTCATTACCGGGGGAACACTTATGCACATTCAGGACTCTCATTGGTCTTCCGCGTCAGCCGTCGCACCAGGCGGTGCGATGAACGGCGCGGCGGCGACGGGCGGCAACGGCCGCGGTCCGGCTG
The DNA here is from genome assembly GCF_037940415.1 of Streptomyces sp. f51. Taxonomy (NCBI): domain Bacteria; kingdom Bacillati; phylum Actinomycetota; class Actinomycetes; order Kitasatosporales; family Streptomycetaceae; genus Streptomyces; species Streptomyces sp. f51. Next base: position 3,471,262 of record NZ_CP149798.1, read on the forward strand.
ACGGATCGCGCACGGCACCGCTGCGTGTGGACGCACAGCGCAATCTCGAACACGTACTGCGGGCGGCGCGCGAGGTCTTCGGCGAGCTGGGGTACGGCGCGCCGATGGAGGACGTCGCCCGGCGGGCGAGGGTCGGTGTCGGCACGGTGTACCGGCGCTTCCCGAGCAAGGACGTCCTGGTGCGCCGGATAGCCGAGGAGGAGACCTCCCGGCTGACCGACCAGGCCCGCGCCGCGCTCGGCCAGGAGGACGAGCCGTGGTCGGCGCTCTCGCGCTTCCTGCGCACGTCGGTGGCCTCGGGCGCCGGACGGCTGCTGCCGCCGCAGGTGCTGCGGGTCGGCGTGGCCGAGGACGGCACGGAGCCGGACGGGGCACGGGTGCCGCAGCAGCGGTCCCAGTCCGCGCCCGAGTTGCGGCTCGTCGAGCAGCGGCCCTCCCCCGAGGAGGCGCCGGTGATCGCCGAGGTGGACGACGCCGGCGCGGCGGCGCTGCTCGAAGTGGTGGGACGGCTCGTCGACCGGGCGCGTGCGGCGGGCGAGTTGCGCGCCGACGTCACCGTGGCGGACGTGCTGCTGGTCATCGCGACGGCGGCGCCCTCGCTGCCGGACGCGGCCCAGCAGGCGGCGGCCTCGGCCCGGCTCCTCGACATCCTGCTGGAGGGCCTGCGCTCGCGTCCGGCGTGAACGAACCGAGGGCCTCGGCGAAACGGCCGGGTTCCCGAGCACATGGACGCCCCCGGAGACGAGTCGCGCACGATTCGTCTCCGGGGGCGTCGTGCTTTCGCGTACGGCGGCTGTTCACCATGCCCAGAACGGTGGGCAGTTAGTACTGCCGAGCGACAAATCCCCTCGGACGAGTGGTTGGTTCGTACGAAGGGGTGCCACTCGGGGACCTGTGGCACTCTGTCCCGGTATTCGGGTCCGAGTGTGCAGGCGGGGGCTTTTCGGCGTGAGCGGTGACGGGCGGGACGAGTCACTCGGTGACGGCGGCGCCGACGGCGGCACGGAAACCGGCGGCTCACCATCACGCCAGGTGCCGAGCCAGGGCGGCCCGCACGGCACGAGCCCGCGCGGCGAGCGTCCGGACGGCGGTGACCCGGACGGAGCGGCCCCGGAGGCCGGTGTTCCCTCGCAGCGCGACCGCTGGGACCCCCGCGAGGGCAGCGTCCTGCCGCCCCCTCGCGAACTGCCGCCTCCGGCCGACACCCCGCCCCCCGACGCCGGTCTGATCGAGCGGATGCGCGCGGGCGACGACACGGCGTACGAGGAGCTGTACCGCCGGCACGCCGAGGCCGTCCGCCGCTACGCCCGCACCTGCTGCCGCGACCCGCACACCGCCGACGACCTCACGGCCGAGGTGTTCGCCCGGATGCTCCAGGCCGTACGCGGCGGAAGCGGCCCCGAACACGCCGTGCGCGCCTATCTCCTCACCACCGTCCGCCGGGTCGCCGCGCACTGGACGAAGACGGCCAGGCGCGAGCAACTGGTCGACGACTTCGCGGTGTTCGCCGCACAGGCCGCCCGCGGATCCGAGGTCTCCGACGACGACACCCTCGACCTCGGCGCGGACGTGCGCGCGATGCACGAGGCCGAACAATCCATGGCCATGCGGGCCTTCCGCTCGCTGCCGGAGCGCTGGCAGGCCGTGCTGTGGCACACCGAGGTCGAGGACGAGTCCCCGAGCGAGGTCGCCACGCTCTTCGGGCTCGACGCGAACGGCACCCGGGTGCTCGCCAGCCGCGCCCGCGAAGGACTCAGACAGGCCTACCTCCAGGCGCACGTGAGCACCGCGCTCACCCTGGACGAGGAGTGCGCGCGCCACGCCGACCGGCTCGGCGCCTACGCCCGCGGCGGGCTGCGCACCCGCGCCGAACGGGGCCTGCGCAAGCACCTGGAGGAGTGCGCCAGGTGCCGCCTGGCCGCGGGCCAGATCAAGGAAGTGGCCGGCGGGATCCCCGCGGTCGTGCCGGTGGCGGTCATCGGCTGGTTCGGGACCGCCGGGTACGCGAAGGTCCTCGCGCTCGTCGCCGGGGGCGCCGGGGCCGGTGCGGCGGGAGCCGCGGGCGCGGCGGGAGCCGCGGGCGGCGGCTCGTCGGGGGCGGGCGCCGGGGGCGGCGCCGCGCTCTCCGAGGGTCTCGGCGCACCGGTCAAGGCCGGTATCGCGGCAGGTGTCGTCGCGGTGGCCGCGGCGGCGGTGGCACTGTCCCTGGTCGGCAACGAGGGCCCCGCCCGACGGCCCGAGGCACGTCCGGCGGCCTCACCCGCCGTCGAGGCGCCGGTGCCCTCACCGGCGCCGCCCACGAAGCCCCCCGTGCCGAAACCGGCGGTGCCTGCCCACGGACCGGCCCCCGTGGCCCCCCTCGCGGCGGCCCCCGAGCCCGCGCCGAAGCCGGCAGCCCACGCCGCCCCGAGCCCGAGTCCGTCCCCCACCCCCGCCCCGCCCCCCGCTCCGACGCCCTCGCCGGAGTCGCCCGCGCCCGAACCCACCCCGACGCCCACCCCCACGCCTCCCCCGCCCGCCCCCAGCGCCTACCGGTGGAGCGACCTGGACTACGACGTCGCCGGTGACCACACCGAGCCGGAGATGCGGCTCGGCGAGAGCAGCTGGGTGTGGCAGCGCGACCGCATGCGCATCGCGAACACCCGGTACGCGTACGGCGTCACCGTCCACGGCCGTTCCTCCGTCACGATCGACCTCAACCGCGACTGCACCTCGTACGACGCCCTGGCCGGTGTCGACGATCTGATGCTGGGGCTGGGCAGGCTGCGGTTCTCCGTCTACGCGGACGGGTCCCTGCTGTGGCGGTCGCCGCTGGTCGAGGGCGGCGATCCCGCGGTCCCCGTCCATGTGGACCTCACCGGTCACCGGACCGTCCGGTTCGTCGTCGAGCCCCACAGCCCGTTCGACTCGACGTCGCTCGGCGACTGGGCGGAGTCGAAGTTCCTGTGCCGGTGAGCCCCTACCCGGCGGGGTACGCCCCGAGCGTCTCGGTCAGGTCCGCGAGGGCCTGTTCCTGGGTGTAGCCGGAGCCCCGGGCCCGCTCGGACGCGTAGCGCCCGGGACCGAGGGCCGCGAGAGCGGCGGCCTCGACGCGCCGGACGTCGGCGCTCTCGGCGGCGGAACGCAGATCCCCGCCACGCCAGTCGGTGCCGGCGGCCGCCAGCCGCGCCGCCGCCGCGTGGTCGCCGAGCTCGGTGAGCAGACGCGCGGCGCTCTCGACGAAGGCGGAGGTCACCACGTCGGCGCACCGCACGTCCATCGCGTACCGCAGCGCGGCGGCCAGTTTCCGCAGGCCCGGCACCGGTCCTGACTCGGCGGCCGTGACCAGGGCGTCGAGCCAGTTCAGCCCCGCCGTGAACTGCGGCGGCGGGGTGCCCCGCATGCCTTCCTGGCGGGACTTCTCGCACAGTTCGCGCGCGAGGGCGACCTCCCCGCCGTCCAGGACCACCTGGGCCCGCAGCAGATGCACAAAGGCCCGGGAGTCCGTCACTCCGTACTGGTCGGCGGCGGCGCTCGCCTCGTCCAGCGTCGCCAGGGCCAGGGAACGCTCGCCCGCGCGGTGGGCGATCTCGGCCAGCCGCGCCATGAGGAACGGCACCTCCGCGTACGCCCCCACCTCGTAGGCGAGCCGCAGCGCCTCGTCGTACTCGCCCTTGGCCTCGTCGAACCGGCTGCGCGCCATGGCCGCCTCACCGGCCGCGCTGCACACCTGGGCGCGCATCCAGCGGTCCCCGACCCGCCGGCTGAGCCCGCGCAGTTCCTCCAGGTCCTCATCCACCCCCGGCATGCCGCCCGGAGCGTCGACGACCATGTGCGTACGGAACATCAGGGCGACGCCGATCTCCCATTCGCCGCCGTACACACGGCAGTTGGCGACGGTCGCGTCCATCGCGGGTCCCATGTCGTCCGGGTCGCCGAGGAAGTGCGCGGCCATCGGCCAGACGATCCCCGGCATACGGGCCGCGTCGGGACCACCGCGCTCGAAGGAGCCCCGCACCCGCCCCACGTACTCCCGCAGCCGCTTGTCCTCCCACTCGTCCAGCGGGACGACGTCCACCTTCATGAACAGGTGGAGCATGCGCACCCGCATCCGGACGGAGTGCAGCGGGTGCCGCTCGTCGCGCTCGGGATGATCGAGGAAGGCGGCCACCGGGTCGACACGTCCGAGCGCGGCGAGAAGACCGTCACCGGACCCGGACCCGGAGCCGGTGTCAGAACCGGACCTGGACTCGGACTCGGAACCGTAGCCGGTGTCAGAACCGGACCTGGACCCGGACGCGGAACCGGAGCCGGACTCGGAGCCGGTGTCCGGCGCCGCGCGATCACCGGCCGTCGCGTCGAGCAACGCGCCCAGTCTCAGGACGAGTTCCGTCCATTCGATGCCCTCGTGACGGAAGTTGCGCAGCCACCAGAACCAGCCCATGTCGAGGACCAGGGCGGCCGCCTCCTCCTCGTCGCGCGCCGCCAGCGCGCGCCCGAGGGCCGCCCGGATGTTGTCGAGCTCCGTCTCCAGGCGGCGGATCCAGGGGAGTTGACCGGCCGAGCGCAGCTGGGGCTCGGCCTCCTCGGCCAGGGCGCGCACCCACGCGCGGTGGCGCCGCTCGGCGGCGGCCCGCAGGACGGGAACCTCGGCGGCGCGCTCGGTGGCGTACTCGTGGATGGTCTCCAGCATGCGATAGCGCATGCCGCCGCCCGGGCCGTCCATGCCGTCGGGGGTGGCGACGAGGAGGGACTTGTCGACCAGCGCGCCGACGAGATCGGCCGCGGGGCCGGTGCACACGGCCTCCGCGGCGGCCAGGTCCCAGCCGCCCGCGAACACGGACGCCTCGCGCAGCACGGTCCGCTCCCGTTCGTCGAGCAGGTCCCAGGACCAGTCGACGACGGCACGCAGGGTCTGCTGGCGGGGCAGCACCGTGCGGCTGCCCGAGGTGAGCAGCCGGAAGCGGTCGTCGAGCCGGTCGGCGATCTGCTGCGGGGTGAGCAGCCGCAGCCGCGCCGCGGCGAGTTCGATGGCCAGGGGCAGGCCGTCGAGCCGTCGGCAGATCTCGTCCACGGCGGCGGAGTCGTGCGGCGCGGTGGCGGCTTCGGGGCGCACGACGCGGGCCCGTTCCATGAAGAGGCGGCGCGCGGAGACGGGCGGGAGCGGCTCGACCGGCCGCACCAGCTCGCCGGGGACGCCGAGGGGTTCACGGCTGGTGGCGAGGATCGTGAGCCCAGGGCAGCGGGTCAGCAGCGTCTCGGCGAGTTCGGCCGCCGCGTCGATCACGTGCTCGCAGTTGTCAAGGATCAGGAGCCGGCTGCGCCGGGCGCAGTACTCGACGAGCAGGGCGAGCGGGTCGTCCTGCGGGGCCGCCATCTCGTTGGTGATCAGCGCGGTCTCGCGCAGACCGAGGGCGCTGACCACCGCGCCCGGGACCGCCTCGGGCCGGTCGAGCGGGGCCAGCTCGACCAGCCACGCCTGCGGAAGCCCGGCGGCGGCTTCCTCGGCGAGGCGGGTCTTCCCCGAACCGCCCGGTCCGGTCAGCGTGACCAGGCGTGCCCTCTGCACATCCGAACGGATGGCCCCGACCTCCCGTTCCCGCCCGACGAACGAGTTCAGCCGGGGCCGGAGGTTTCCGGTGCCCCGGCCCCGCGAGGGATCCCCGGGACCGGCGGTCGGCGCGGCCCGGTCCGCCGCGGACTCGGGTTCGCGCGGTTCCCCGGTCTGCCCGGGGTCGAGCAACGCGGCGTAGAGGTCCCGCAGTTCAGGACCGGGGTCCGTGCCGAGGCCGTCCATCAGGGCACGGCGTACGTCCTCGTAGGCGGCCAGCGCGTCGGCGCCCCGGCCGGTCTCGCGCAGGGCGCGGATGAGCAGGGCGTGCAGCGCCTCGTCGTACGGGTGGGCCGTCGTCAGTTCCCTCAGCTCCGGTACGACGTCGCAGGCGCGGCCGAGTCGCAGGTCCGCCTCGACACGGCTGCGCGTCGCCTCCAGGCGCAGGGCCTCCGGGCGGGTCGCGGCGGTGCGGTCGGGGAGGTCCGCGAGGGCCGGGCCGCGCCACAGGGCGAGGGCTTCGCGCAGGCGGGCGGCGGCGGCGGGGGCGTCGCCGGTGCCGAGGGCGGTCCTGCCCTCCGTGACGAGCCGCTCGAACACGAACAGGTCCACGTCGTCGCGGGTGGCCCGGAGGCGGTAGCCGCCGGCCTCCGAGGCGACCGCGTCCCTGCCGATGGCCCTGCGGAGGCGGCCGATCAGGGCCTGTAGGGCGGCTGGGGCGTCCTGGGGTGGGGTGTCCGCCCATACCTCGTCGATGAGGGTGTCCGGGGACAGGGTGCGGGCGGGGTGGCTCGCCAGGGCTGTGAGCAGGGCTCGGACCCGGGGGCCGCCCACCGTGACGAGGGTCCCCCGGTCGTCCTCAGCCTGGGCAACCCCCAGAATCCTGTACCGCACGCCCCCATTCTCACCGCCCACCCACCCCAGGTCACCGCCCGGCCGCTCCCCCTCGGACGCCACCCCCGCCAAAACCCTTCTTTCGCCCCCTCCGCCCCTACCCAACCCGAACCCGGGGCTCCGCCCCCAGCCCCCCGCTCCTCAATCCCCAGAGGGGCTGAACGCTCCCCGGAACCGGAACCCGAAGGGCCGCCCGGCGCAGAGACCCCCCCCCCGGGGCTCCGCCCCAGCCCCCGCTCCTCAAACGCCGGAGGGGCTGAAAATCTCACCCGCACCCGGAATCGAACGCGAGGGGCCGGGCCGGTACATCGATGCCCGTCGCCACCGACGGTCACACCTCACCCAACGGCGACGGGCTGATGCACCGGCACGGCCCCGACCCACCCACCAAACCGAACCGAACCCGCAGCGGTCAGACGTGCCCGGCCCCCGCCCCCAGCGCCCTCCCCTGCGGAACTATCCCCGCAGGCACGGCCCGCTGACGCGCCGGCGTCCCCGTCCAGCACGTCCCCCGCCGCGCCAGCAACCGCCGCAGCCACAGTTCGAGCGACACGAGATCGGCCAGCCCGTCGAGCGGCAGCGGCGCCCCCTCCGCCGCCGAGCGCAGCGCCTTGCGGACGACGCGCGCCTCGACCAGCCCCGCCTGCGCGAGCAGCGGCGTGTCGAACAGGGAGATCAGGGAATCCGCCGCCACCCGCATCCCGGTGCGGGCCGCCGCCGCGGAGGACGCGTGGGACGGAGCCCCCCACCCGGAGGGCAGTTCGGCCACCCCGGCCCCTTCGAGCACCGTCCGCAGAATCGCCGCCCGCGCCCCCGGCTGCACCCGCAGCGCCTCCGGCAGCCCCCGGCACGCCCGCACGACCTGGTTGTCCAGGAACGGCGTGTGCAGCCGCTGGAAGCGGATCTCGGCCGCCTGCTCCAGGACGCGGATGTCGGCCGCGTGGCGGGCCAGTGCCGCCCGGGCGCGGAAATCCCCCGGCCGCTGCCCGGGACCGATGTTCGGCCGCCCCCCGCCCCCTTGCAGGCGAACCGATACTTCAGCCAGTGCCTCCCCGGTCAGCCAGCGCGCCGCCGGCCCGGGTCTCGCCCAGCTGAGCGCGGCGAGCGACGCGCCCACCGCGTCTCCCGGATCCTCGAACCGCCGGTTCATCAACTGTTCGGCGAGGACGTCGACCCCGGTGCGATAGGGCGTACGGGCGAGCTTGCGCGCCGCGCCGTACACGCGCGCGGGGACCATCACCGAGCCGTCGGCCTTCGTCAACGCGGCGACGGGGCGCACCAGATGGCGCCGTTTGCGGTCCATGAGCAGATCGGCGAGCCGCGCCGGATGGGCGTCGAGCACCTGCCGCGCGCCGTAGCCGGTGAAGTGGTCCGCGCTGCCGGAGGCGAGCCGCGCGCGGTGGCGGGCCGCGGTCACCAGGGAGGGCCCCGGCTCGTCGGTCAGGGGCCCCTCCAGGTCGGCGTAGGGGAGCGTCTCCTCGCCCCCGGTGACGACCACGTGGTGCAGCCGGGGGTTGGCGGCCAGCGTCCCGGCCCGCTCCAGCTCGGCTTCGCGGTCCCGCACGGCGAGGTCGTTGAAGGTGACCGCCAGGAGCCGTTCCCCGGCGCCGGTGCCGTGCCCGAGGACCGTGCCGGGCGCCCCGGGAAGGCCGGCGGCGAGCAGCGCGAGGGTTCCCGAGGCGGGTCCGCCGGAGAGGTCGGCCCCGATGCCCGGCACCGGTGTGCCGCGCGCGGCACGGCGCTCGGCGGGTCCCATGCCGGGCACGGGCCCGGGGTCCACGTCGGTGCCCGGCACGTGGCGGGGAGCGGAGAGGCGGGCGCGGACGGCCTCCACGAGGGCGTCCCGTACGGCGTCCACGGCGATCGCGGGGTCGGCGATGGGGGCGGCGACGGCGAGGGAGGCGACGGGTTCGTACCCGGCGATCTCCCGCGCCCCGGCCCGCAGGACGAGCGTGTGTCCCGGCGGAATGCGGCGCACGCCCTCGTACGGGGTGGAGTCGTGGACCGCGGCGGGGACGTCGGGGGCGGCGAGCATCGCGGCCAGGTGCCCGAAGTCGAGGTTGGCCTCGATGAGGTCGGCGAGCGGGAGGGCGGCGGTGGCGTAGGCCGTACCGCCCGCCCAGGGGGTGTAGAACACGGGCCGGGCGCCGGCGAGGTCTCCGCAGACGGTCACCCGGCGGCCGACCTGGACGACGGCGGTGTAGCTGCCCGACCAGTTGGTGAGGTGGCGCAGTGCTCCGCCGCGCGCGGCGAACAGTCCGACCCTCAGTTCGTCGTCGGTGGCCCCGCAGACGCCGAGGACGGCGATGCGGTTCTCGGCGTCGGCCTTCACCACGCGCACCTCGTCGGGGCGCCAGTCACCGACGGCCCACAGCGGATCGGGGTCACCCCACAGGAGTTGGGAACCCACGGGGTGCACGGTCTCGCCCTCGTTGCCCGTGGCGCCCGCCGAGCCGATCGCGGACGCTCTGGCGACGGTGCTGCTCCACCCCACCAACCATCGCATCGCCGCCTCCACAGGCTGTGGACAACCAGTGCACCGTACGAACTCGGCACCATGCTGCCACGAAGGAGGCGTATGGGAGGGTCTCTGCGGCGGCTTGCGCTCCCCGGAGTGCGCCCCCGCACGGGCACCCGCGCCGCCGCACGGAGCCACTCCACCCGCAAATACCCTCCCCGCAAAGGCTGTTGAGGGGAAAACTCACAGCCGGAACCACGGTGAAGAAATCCCCGGGGACGGCCACGGACACCGACTACAGGACCCCGAGCCGGATCTCGGCCGAGCCCGACGCCGGTCCGGCCCACGAGCCCCTCACCGCAGCCCAATTGCCGCACGAAGGCCCGCCGGCCGGCACCCCTCGCGGGCCACCTCTCCGACGCCACCCGACCCCCGACAGGTCGACGCGAATGCGCCCCCGATACGCTCCCCCAGGACGCCCTTCGCGCCCTCAACTCGTATGGTGGGAGCCCTGATTGCCCTCAGAGGCGGCCATCGGTTTTCGGCCAAATCGGCGATGGGCGCACCGTCACGGACACGCTCCGTACAGGCCTTGCGCACCGCTTCGGCAACGCACAGTCCGGGAGGCGGAGTTCGCCCCCCGGACCGGTCCGCCGCCCGCGGGGATGTAGGCGGCGGTGTCCCCCAGCCCACTGGATCCAGTACAGCGGGCCGACCCACGCACGTTCCATGGAAGCGCTCCCCGCGGTGGCCGGAGAAGAGCGCACGGACGGGCGCACGGCCACACGCACAGGAGCACACCGCGACAGTCCGTACAGTCGTACGGACCACAATCCCGCCAACCGGACGTACGCCCCTTAACGCAGGGGATCGGGCGAACTACGCTGGGTTTACGAATGCCGCGTGGTTATGCCACCGCGGCAGCCGTCTGTGTCGAGGGGTGGCGCATGTCCAGGGAGCAACGCGGGCCGAACGAAAAACTCGGCGCCGTTCTCGCCCTCGCGGGAATCAGCAACGCAGGACTCGCGCGTCGTGTCAACGATCTTGGCGCTCAACGCGGGTTGACTCTTCGCTACGACAAGACGTCGGTGGCGCGCTGGGTGTCGAAGGGCATGGTGCCGCAGGGTGCCGCGCCGCACCTCATCGCGGCCGCCATCGGCCAGAAGCTCGGCCGTCCCGTGCCGCTCCACGAGATCGGCCTGGCGGACGCGGATCCCGCGCCGGAAGTGGGACTCGCCTTCCCCCGTGACGTCGGGCAGGCGGTGCGGTCGGCGACGGAGCTGTACCGCCTCGACCTCGCCGGGCGCCGGGCGGGCGGCGGCATCTGGCAGTCACTGGCCGGCTCCTTCGCCGTGAGCGCCTACGCGACTCCCGCCTCACGCTGGCTGATAACCCCGGCCGACAGTTCGGTGGCGCGCGAGGTGAATCCGGGCGAGGGCTCCGGAGCGCCGCTGAAAGTCGGCCACAGCGATGTGCTGAAACTCCGCGAGGCGGCCGAGGACGCGAGGCGCTGGGACTCCAAGTACGGGGGCGGCGACTGGCGTTCGTCCATGGTGCCCGAGTGTCTGCGGGTGGAGGCGGCGCCGCTGCTGCTCGGCTCCTACTCCGACGAGGTCGGCAGGGCGCTGTTCGGCGCGTCGGCGGAGCTCACCCGGCTCGCGGGCTGGATGGCCTTCGACACGGGCCAGCAGGAGGCCGCGCAGCGGTACTACATCCAGGCGCTGCGGCTGGCCCGCGCGGCCGCCGACGTGCCCCTCGGGGGCTACGTCCTGGCCTCCATGTCCCTCCAGGCGACCTACCGGGGCTTCGGCGACGAGGGCGTCGACCTCGCCCAGGCCGCCCTGGAGCGCAACCGCGGTCTCGCCACGGCCCGCACCATGAGCTTCTTCCGGCTCGTCGAGGCACGGGCCCACGCTCGCGCGGGCGACGCCCAGGCGGCCGGCGCGGCGCTGAAGGCCGCCGAGGGCTGGCTGGAGCGGGCCCGCGACGGCGACAACGACCCGTCCTGGCTCGGCTTCTACGGCTACGACCGCTTCGCGGCCGACGCCGCCGAGTGCTACCGCGACCTGAAGGCGCCGCGCCAGGTGCGCCGCTTCACCGAACAGGCACTGTCGAAGCCGACGGAGGAGTTCGTGCGCTCGCACGGGCTGCGCCTGGTGGTGTCGGCGGTCGCCGAGCTGGAGTCCGGCAATCTGGACGCGGCGTGCGAGCAGGGCGTGCGGGCGGTGGAGGTCGCGGGGCGCATCTCCTCCGCGCGCACCACCGAGTACGTGAAGGACCTGCTGCACCGGCTGGAGCCGTACGGCGACGAGCCGCGCGTGGTGGAGCTGCGGGAGCGGGCCCGTCCGCTGCTGATGGCCCCCGCCTAGAGCGTCCGAGGGAGCGCCCGGGGGGATCCGGCGCAAAGGGAGCGCCACGGCCCCGCGGCGCGAAAGAATCGCGGGGTGCCGTCCTCGGGTTTGAGGGCGTTGTCAGTGGCGCAGTGCACTATCGAGGCCGGAAGGTGGTGCGGATGCGGAGCGCGTACGACTGCGATGTGCTGGTGATCGGCGGCGGGATCGTCGGCCTGTCGACGGCCTATGCCATCACACAGGCGGCGCCGGGCACCCGGGTGACGGTGCTGGAGAAGGAGACGGGGCCCGCCCGGCACCAGACCGGGCGCAACAGCGGGGTGATCCACAGTGGGATCTACTACCGCCCCGGCTCCCTGAAGGCGCGGTTCGCGGTCCAGGGCGCCGCGGAGATGGTCAAGTTCTGCGCGGAGTACGACATCGCGCACGCCGTCACCGGCAAGCTGATCGTCGCGACGGACAAGTCGGAGCTCCCCCGTCTGCACGGCCTGGTCCAGCGCGGCCGGGAGAACGGCATCCCGGTCAAGGAACTGGGCCCGGCCCAGCTCACCGACTACGAACCGGAGGTCCGCGGCCTCGCCGCCATCCACGTCGGCACCACGGGCATCTGCGACTACGTGGCGGTGGCCCGCCGGCTCGGGGAAGCCTCCGGGGCGGAGATCCGGTACGGAGCGCAGGTGGTGCGCGCCGACCGCCGTCCGCATCTGGGTGTGGCCGTGCGCACGGCCGACGGGACCGTCGTCCGCGGGCGGGTGCTCGTGAACTGCTCGGGACTGCACTGCGACGAGACGGCCCGGCTCATGGGCGACGACCCCGGGATGCGGATCGTCCCCTTCCGTGGCGAGTACTACACGCTGGCGCGGCCCGAGCTGGTGCGGGGCCTGGTGTATCCGGTTCCCGACCCTGCGTTCCCTTTCCTCGGCGTCCATCTCACCCGGGGCATCGACGGCGGCGTGCACGTCGGCCCCAACGCGGTGCCTGCCCTCGCCCGTGAGGGCTACGGATGGGGAGTCGTCCGGCCGCGTGAACTGGGCGGGACCCTGTCCTGGCGCGGTTCCTGGCACATAGCCCGGCGGCACTGGCGCTATGGAGCCGGGGAGCTGCGCAGGTCGGTGTCGAAGACGGCGTTCACGCAGGCGGTGCGGCGGCTGCTGCCCGCGGTGACGCCCGAGGACCTGGTCCCCGCCGCCGCCGGCGTCCGCGCCCAGGCGGTCCTGCGGGACGGCACCCTGGTCGACGACTTCCTGATCAAGGAGGGCCCGAGGACCGTGCACGTGCTGAACGCCCCGTCCCCCGCGGCCACCGCCTCCCTCCCGATCGGCCGCGAGGTCGCCCGCCGCGCCCTGGCGTCCCTGGCAGCGGTCTGACACTCCACCCGGCGCCGGGGACGGGCCGCCTCGCGGTCCCGTCCCCGTAAAATCGACCCCACTGTGTCTGATTTCCTCGACTCCACCGAAGAGACCCGGCCCGCCTCCCCCGAGGACGGCTCGCCGCGTCACCACCGTGCCAAGGGCGAGCCCCGCTTCCCCCACGGTCCGCAGGCGGATCCCGCCGGCTCGCACTTCGAGCGGCGGATCCGGAGTTTCCAGCCGCGCCGCAGCCGGGTGACGACCGGACAGGCGGACGCGTTGCGGCGGCTGTGGCCCCAGTGGGGTCTGGACATCGACGGACAGGGCACGCTCGACCTGGCGCAGCTGTTCGGGGCGGACATCCCCGTCGTGCTGGAGATCGGCTTCGGCATGGGGGAGGCCACCGCGCTGATGGCGGCCGAGGACCAGGGGACAGGCATCCTCGCCGTGGACGTGCACACTCCCGGCCAGGGCAACCTGCTCAACCTCGCCGAACGCAGCGGGCTGACCAACGTCCGTGTCGCCAACGGCGACGCGATCATCCTGCTCCGCGAGATGCTCCCGCCCGACTCCCTGGACGGCCTGCGCGTCTTCTTCCCCGACCCCTGGCCCAAGAAGCGCCACCACAAGCGGCGCCTGATCCAGCCGGAGTTCCTGGACCTCGCCGCGACCCGGCTCGCCCCGGGCGCGCTCGTGCACTGCGCGACGGACTGGGAACCGTACGCCGAACAGATGCTGGACGTGCTGACCGCGCACCCCGGCTTCGAGAACACCGTGCCCGACGGCGGTTTCGCGCCGCGTCCCGAGTTCCGGCCGCTGACCCGTTTCGAGGGCCAGGGACTGGACAAGGGTCATGTGGTGAACGACCTCCTCTTCCGACGCGTACAGCATCGAAACCAGCACACCTCGGACGACTGACCCGCGCACCCACCCGCCGGCGTCCGCCGGGAATTCCCCGGGACCCGGTTACCGTCGCGGGCAACGCCCTCCCTCGTTAGGGTCAATGCCGTGGCCATCCATTCTCCGTACCCGACCCGGCCCGGTACCCCCGCCGGACCCGCGCCGAGACATCCGCACTGGTGGCAGCGCGGCTGGGTGCGGTACGGAGCGCTGATCACCCTGCTCGCGATGTCGGGTCTGGTGATCCTCGCCCTCGTCCGCGAACAGACCGGGACCGAGGGCTTCCTGGTCGGCCTCGGACTGGCCGTGTTCCCCGTGCCGCTGCTCATAGCCGCCTTCCGGTGGCTGGACCGGGTCGAGCCCGGCCCCTGGCGCAACCTGTTCTTCTCGTTCGCCTGGGGGGCCTGCGCGGCCGCGCTGATAGCGATCGTCGCCAACAGCTTCGCGACCCGCTGGATAGCCATGACGACCGCGGGCCCCTCCGGCGCGGACACCCTCGGCGCGACCGTCATAGCGCCCGTCGTCGAGGAGTCGGCGAAGGCGGCGGCCGTGCTGCTCGTCTTCCTCTTCCGCAGACGGGACTTCACCGGGATCGTCGACGGGGTCGTCATCGCCGGGGTCACCGCCACCGGCTTCGCCTTCACCGAGAACATCCTCTACCTCGGCACCGCCTTCGGGACCGACCGGCTCAGCGGGGAGAGCGGACTCGCCTCCGTCACCGCGGCGACCTTCTTCGTCCGGGTGGTGATGTCGCCCTTCGCGCATCCCCTGTTCACCGTGCTGACCGGCATCGGCTTCGGCGTCGCGGCCCTGTCCGCCGAACGCCAGCGCACGCGCCGCGTGCTGCTCCCCCTCACCGGACTGCTGCTCGCGATGGGCATGCACGCGATCTGGAACGGCTCGTCGGGCTTCGGCAGGTTCGGTTTCTTCGGGGTGTACGCCGCGTTCATGGTTCCCGCGTTCGGGCTGCTGACCTGGCTCGTCGTCTGGACCCGGCAGCGCGAGCTGCGCACCGTCCGCGCCGAACTGCCCGTGTACACCGCGGCCGGCTGGCTGGGCGCGGCCGAACCCTGGGTGCTCGGCTCGATGCGGGCGCGGCAGATCGCCCGCGAGTACGCCGGTCACCATTTCGGGAAGCGCGCCGCGCGTTCGGTGGCGGAGTACGAGGCGTACGCCACCTCGCTGGCGTTCCTGCGGCACCGGGGGCGCCGGGGACGCGCGGGCGCCGACTTCGTCGTACGGGAGCGCGAGTTGCTGGAGGAGCTGTGGCGCCGCCGGGAGACCGCCCGGCCGGCGCTCGCCTACGCGGCCCGCCTCACGGCACCGCTGCCCGCGCCGCCGCCCTGGCCGGTCCCCGGGTACGGGTACGCCGCCCGGCCCGCGCAGCCGTACGTCCCGACCCCACAGCCGTACCTCCCGCCCGCGCAGCCGTACGGGCCGCCGGCGCAGCCGTTCGCGCGGACCCCGTATCCCGCGTACAACCCGTACCGCTCCTGAGGCCGCAACGGCGGCGGCGCGCGGCCCCGGTGAGGCCCACCGGGAAGCGCGCGGCGCCGCCGAAGCCGTTACGCCGACGCCCGCGACAGGCGGGTCAGTTCCTCGTCCGTCAGCACCAGGTCCGCGACGCCCAGCAGGGCCGGGAGCTGCTCGACCGTGCGGGCGGAGGCGATCGGCGCGGCGACCGTCGGCTGTGCGGCCAGCCAGGCGAGGGCGACCGTCGGGACGGCGACGCCGTGGGCCCCGGCGATCTCGTCGAGGGCGGCCAGGACCCGCGGCCCGCGGTCCGTGGCGAGGTGCTTGGCCGCGCCGGCCGCCCGGGGCGAGTCGACCTCCGTGCCGGGGCGGTACTTGCCGGTGAGGAACCCGGCGGCGAGCGCGAAGTACGGGACGGCCGCCAGACCCGCCTGGGAGGCGACGTCCAGCAGGGCGCCCTCGTAGGTGTCGCGCGAGACGAGGTTGTAGTGCGGCTGGAGCGCGACGTAGCGGGCGAGACCCTCGCGGTCGGAGAACTCCAGGGACTCCCGCAGCCGCTCCGGCGAGATGTTGGAGGCGGCGATGTGCCGCACCTTGCCGGCCTTCACCAGGTCGTCGAGGGCACCGATGATCTCTTCGACCGGCACCTCGGTCTTGTCGAAGTGCGTGTAGTAGAGGTCGATGTGGTCGGTGCCCAGGCGGCGCAGCGAGGCGTCGGCCGCGGCCTTGATGTTGGCACCGGACAGCCCCGGGTAGGCGGGGTGCTGGCTGACCTTGGTGGCGACCACGATGTCCTCGCGGTTGCCGCGGGTCTTCAGCCACTTGCCGATGATGGTCTCGGACTCGCCGCCCTCGTTGCCCTCGACCCAGGCCGAGTAGGAGTCGGCCGTGTCGAGGAAGTTGCCGCCGGCGGCCGCGTAGGCGTCGAGCACCGCGAAGGACCGGGTCTCGTCGGCCGTCCAGCCGAAGACGTTGCCCCCGAGGGAGAGCGGGAAGACCTCGAGGTCGGACGCACCGAGCTTGCGAAGAGAAGTCATGTACGACCTCAACAGCCGCACCGGATGGATGTATTCCGCAATCACCTCGGGACGGCCCGGGTGGGCGCGGGGGTCCGGGCCCGCCTGACCGGTGGTCCTGACGCAGGGGGGTGGCGTCGGGACCACCGGGGATCAGGGGGCGAGGCCCTTGCCTGAGATCAGGGGTTGAGGCCCTTGCTCTGGAGCCATGCCATCGGGTCGATGCCGGTGGGGTTGCCGTCGGGGTGCACTTCGAGGTGCAGGTGCGGCCCGGTGACGTTGCCCGTCGCGCCCACCCGGCCGATGACATCGCCGGTGGCGACCTTCTGGCCCACGCTGACGGCGATGGAGGATTGGTGGCAGAACCACAGCTCCGTGCCGTCGTCGAGGGTGAGGATCGTGCGGTAGCCGTACGCGCCCGCCCAGCCGGCCTCGGTGACGGTGCCGCTGTGGATCGCCTTGATGAGCGTGCCGGTGGGCGCCGCGAAGTCGAGTCCGGTGTGGTACCCGGAGGACCACATCGAGCCGGCCTCGCCGAAGCGCGAGGTCAGGGTGTACGAGGAGGTCGGCAGCGAGTAGCTCTTGGCGAGTTCGGCGAGGCGCTCCTGCTCGGCCTTCGCCTTGGCCGCCTCCTCCGCCTTCTTCTTCGCGGCGGCGGCCTTGGCCTCCGCGGCGTCCTGCTGCTTGGCGGCAGTCGCGACGGCCTTCTTCGCGGCGGCGTTCTGGGCGGCCTGCTGCGAGGCGGTGTCGGCGCGGTTCTGCTGCGACTTGGCCTGCTGCATGATGCGGTCGCGCAGCGCCTCACCGGCGTCGGTGGCGCCGTGGGCCTCGTCGGCGGTGGTCAGACCGGCGCTGGTGAGCGGGGTCGTGGAGCCCTTGGGCGTGCTGGATCCGCTGTCCGATATCAGGGCCTTGGCCGACGCGGTGACCGACGACAGGTCGGGCAGCGAGATCGAGACGGGCGCCTTGCCCGGGGCGGCGCTCGCGATGCCGCCCCCGCCGACGGCGGCGATGACGCCGACGCCGAGAACCGTGGAGCTGCGGGCGAGTCCTCCGCCGCGCTGCTTGCCCGTGCGGTGCCGGCCGCGGACGGGAGCGACGGAATCCGCGGTGGGATTCCACTCCTCCCAGGTTTCCTCGTCCTTGCCGTAGCCGAAGGTGTGCGTTTCGTTCGGCGCGAACGGGGTTGGCTGAGCGGGCCGGTTGGACGCCACGTGGGCGCACTCCTTTCCTTCCATGCCGCCTACCGGGTTAGCTGACGGGTTCGGAGCAGGAAGGTCTCCTACGGGCGTACTGCCACCGTGCTGTTACGGCGGATTACGCTCGATTCACCCCACGATGTGGGTCCCCGGTTCCCTTGCGGGATTCGGCGCGTGCGCACGGAGCCACCTCTTGTGACGGCTGTTACGGCCGCGCTGCGTTATCGAACGTTAATAGACCCGGCCACTGAATTCCAAGATGTTCCGACTGATCGTTAACGCCTTTTGGTCTGGACTTTGGGGTCATGAGCGATGAAAAACGGGCGAGTTGGCCTCGCGCCGGCGGCCCGCGTCACGGGCGCCGGACGGCGAGCAGCGCCAGGTCGTCCGTCAGCGCGCCGCCCGTGTGTCGGCAGACGGCCTCGAAGAGGGCGGCCAGCAGCGCGTCGGGACCGGGGAAGACCCGACCGGCCAGCCAGGCGGCCGGGTCGTAGAACTCCCCCCGCGGATCGCGGGCCTCGGAGAGCCCGTCGGTGTGCAGGAGCAGCGTCGCCCCGCGCGGGAAGCGGTGCTGCACCGTGGGGGCGCACGGGCCACCCAGCTCGCTCAACCCGAGGGGAAGCGCGAACGTCTCGGCGGAGAGGACGGCGAGCGTGCCGTCCGGGCCCAGCAGGAGGGGCGGCGGATGCCCCCGGTTGACGACGCGTACGACGCCCTCGCCGCGCGGGATCTCGGCGAGGACCGCCGTGGTGAACCCCTCGGCCGCCTCGACGCCGTCACGGCGGGAGCCCGCGCGCGTCAGCGCCCGCTCCAGGCGCCCCGCGACGCCCTGGAGGGTCGCCTCCTGCTCGGCCGCCTCCCGGAACGCGCCGACCACCGTGGCGACGGCGGCCACCGCGGTCATCCCCTTCCCGCGCACGTCCCCGACGACCAGCCGGACGCCGTGCGGGGAGTCCTGCACCGCGTACAGGTCGCCGCCGATGAACGCGTCCTCCTGCGCCGCCTCGTAGCGGGCGGCGACCTCGAGTCCGGCGATCCGGGCCTCGGGCTCGGGCAGGACGGCGCGCTGCGCGAACTCGGCGATCTCCCGGACCGAGGCGAGCCGTTCGTCGCCGCGCCGGACCACGACGTTGATGAGGACGGCCAGGACGGCGGCCGTCGCCACGGTGACCACCTCGGTGACGGCGTCGACGTGCAGGACGATGCCGAGCAGGAGGTGGACCGTGAGCACCGCGCCGACGGCGAGGGCTCCGGCGAGAACGGTGCCGCGCGGCGAGGAGAGGGGTGCGGCGACCAGGGGCGCGGCCGTGAAGAAGGGGGCCGCGGTGAATTCGGCGGGGGTGAAGCAGTCGTAGAGGATCCCGGCGACGACGAGCAGCACGGGCAGGGCCCGGACGAAGGCGCGGACGCACACGAGCCTGCGCGGCCAGGCTTCGGCGGGTCCGGGTGGTGGAGCGCTCCCGGGCCGTCCGGCGCCGGGGGACGGACGGCCGGTCCGGTCGTCGTGTCGTCCGGTCCGCCGCTCACCTCCTGGCTGCCCCACGCGTCCAGAAGAACCGGTGCGGTGGCGGCGGGCGACCGGTGTGGCCCGACCGGGGGAGGACGGCACCCGCCGGCAAAAAAGACGGACCGGCGGAAAGAGGACCGGCGGAAACGAGGACCGATGGAAACGAGGACCGACGGAGGAAGGTCGGTGGACGGCCGGAGAAACAAGGCCGGTGGAAAGCACATGCCAAAGGCCGGAACTCGTGAATCCGAGTTCCGGCCTTTGGTCTTCAGTAGCGGGGACAGGATTTGAACCTGCGACCTCTGGGTTATGAGCCCAGCGAGCTACCGAGCTGCTCCACCCCGCGTCGTTGACACCAGTGTACGCCATTCGCGGGACCCGGAGCACACACTTTGAACCGGGCCCCTAGGGCCGGGCCGGCAGATGCCGGTTGGGGGCCTGGGCGCGGTCCGCGTACTCGGGAAGGACCACGACCTCGGCGCCCGCCGCGGCGAGGAGCCCGTTCCCGTCGGCGTCCGTGACGAAGGTGTCGGGCTCGCGCCAGGCGGTGACGACCCGCCGCACACCGGAGTCGAGGATGAGCCGGGCGCACGGAACGGGCCGCGAGGCGCGGTGGGCGCACGGTTCCAGGCTGCTGTAGACGGTGGCGGCGGCCAGCCGCGGATCGGACGGGTCGATCTTGGCGAGGGCCGCCTCCTCGGCGTGCACGACGGGGTCGCCGCCCTCGCGGGAGTGCCCCCTGGCCAGCTCGGTGCCGTCGGCGGCGACGACCACCGCGCCGACGCTGAACGCGGTCTTCGAGGGCGGGCACAGTTCCGCGAGCTCGCAGGCGAGCTCCAGCCAGCGCCGGTCCGCGGCGGAGGCGAGCGGGCCGGTGCCGGGCGCGGTGGGGACGTAGCGGATGAGGACCACGTCGCCGACGGGCCGGGTCTCCGCCAGCCGCATCCGGCCCAGGGGGTAGGCGCCGGGCCCGAACAGCCGCGGCGCGTCGGCCTGCCCGACGAAGAGGGGGGCGACGGCGAGCTGGAGTTCGTCGGCGAGCTGTTCGCGCACGAGCTGGGTGTGGACCTTGCCGCCCCCTTCGACCATGAGGCGGCGCACACCCCGTACGTCGTGGAGGTGTTCCAGCAGTACGCGCCAGTCGAGCTCGGGGCCGGTCGGCACGACGTCGACGCCGACGAGGCCGTGCAGCAGGGCGGACGCCCGCCGGGCTCCCTCGTCCGTCGTGTAGACGACCTTCTCCCCGCCCGTGTGCCAGAACTGAGCCTTCGGGTCGAGGTCGCCCGAGCCGCTGACGGTGACCTTCAGCGGGTAGGCGGGGCGGCCGCCTGCCACACGGGCCGCACGCCGTTCGGCGGAGTTGACCAGGAGCCGCGGGTTGTCCGTGCGCAGCGTGCCGGCGCCCACCAGGATCGCGTCGCTGGACGCCCGCACCTCGTCGACCCGGTCGAAGTCGGCCGGGCCCGAGAGCAGCAGCCGCTCGGGGCCGGTGTCGTCCAGGAAGCCGTCCAGGGAGACGGCGGCGGACAGCAGGACGTAGGGACGGGGCATCGGGTCGCATCCTCCGGTCACACGCGCACAGGGGTCACCTGCGGTGGCTCACGCGGGGTGATCCACGGGCGGCGATTCAAGTGCGGTGGTTCAAGTGCAGTGCTTCAAGCGTGCTTCACGTGCAGTGGTTCAATTTTTAAACAATACCTAGACTGGTCCCATGACGACCCGCTGGCTCTCCGCCGCCGAACAGCGCGCCTGGCGCTCGTACATCTCCGCGACCTCCCTCCTGGCGGACGCCATCGACCGCCGGCTCCAGGCGGAGGCGGGGATGCCCCACCTTTACTACTCCATCCTCTCCAGGTTGTCCGAGGCGCCGGACCGGCGGCTGCGGATGACCGACCTCGCCGAGGCCCTGAAGATCACCCGGAGCCGCCTGACGTACGCGGTGGCACGCCTGGAGAAGGACGGAACCGTCGCCCGCGAGGGCTGCCCCACGGACCGGCGCGGGCACATGGCCGTCCTCACCGACGAGGGCATGTCCCTCCTGGAGCGGGTGGCGCCCGCGCACGTCGAGACGGTACGGACGGCCGTCTTCGACCATCTGACCCCCGAGCAGGTGGGCCAGCTGGAGGAGATCTGCGGGACCATCACCCGGGCCATCCAGAGCGGGGATCCCGGGGCTCCCGGGGAAGATCTGCCGTGGCGGCGGCGTTCCTGCTCCTCGTGAGGCGCTCGACGGGGGACATGGACCCCGTTGCTTGAAGTTTTAAGCAGATGTAGTGTCTCTCCCTGCGGCTGTGCTTCAAATCTGAAGCACAGCCCCGTACGAACCCGCCGGACGGAGAGACACCATGCGCGACCACCCCGACGCCACCGTGCGCACCCGCGTCCGCGTACCCCTGCGCTTCGGCGACGGGTACTCCGTCGACGCCGAACTCGTCACCTTCGAAGGTCTTCAGGACGGCAAGGAGCACCTGGCCGTCGTCCTCGGCGAGCCCGGCGCGAACCCGCTGGTGCGGCTGCACTCCGAGTGCCTGACCGGCGACGTGTTCGGCTCGGCCCGCTGCGACTGCGGCCCCCAGCTGCGCGAGGCCGTCGAACAGATCGCCGACCGCGGCGGCGTCCTGCTGTACCTGCGCCAGGAGGGCCGCGGCATCGGCCTCTACAACAAGCTCGACGCCTACGCCCTCCAGGACCAGGGCCTGGACACCTACGCCGCCAACGCGGCCCTCGGACTGCCCGAGGACGGCCGCGACTACACGGCGGCCGCCCAGATGCTCCGGGCCCTCGGCATCGGCTCCCTCGACCTGCTCTCCAACAACCCGGACAAGGCCGAGCAGCTCCGCGACCTCGGCATCACGGTCTCCCACCGGGTGCCGACGGGCGTCTTCACCACCGCCCACAACGTCCGCTATCTGCGCGCCAAGGTCCTCCAGACCCAGCACACGCTGCCGCTGCCGGAACTCACGGACCGCACGGAACTCACGGCGGGCTGACCGGCGAAACGCCCCCCGACGCAAAAAGGCCCCCGGTTCGGATCGCTCCGAACCGGGGGCTCTTCCGTAGACCCTGTGGGACTCGAACCCACAACCAATGGATTAAAAGTCCACTGCTCTGCCAATTGAGCTAAGGGTCCCCGCGCCGGAATGCACCGGCACGGCGCACCGGCCGCGCCGACGCATCCCCGAGCATAGCGGGACGCGGCCGGGACTCCGATCGGGTATCGGGGACCCGGCCGCGCCAAAAGCCCACAAGGTCAGGGATCGACCGGTTCGGGCGCACCCTTGCGGGCGGCCTCACGGGCGATGGTGCGCTCGTGCCCGGGGTTGAGGAACCAGTGCCGGGCCGAGGCAAGCCACCAGGCGGCGGCGAAGCCGAGGACCACGAGGACCGCGACCGGGGCGTAGTTGAACGTCTCCCAGGTGACCGGGGAGACCTGGGGCAGCATGAACAGGACCGTGATGACGGCCACCCAGACGACCGCGACGACCCCGATGGGACGGGACCAGCGGCCCAGGTGCCAGGGCCCGCGCTCGAAGGCGTCGCCCTTGCGCACCCGCAGCAGGGTCGGGATGACGTAGGCGACGTACAGGCCGATGACCGCGATCGACGTCACGGCCGCGTAGGCCGCGTAGTTGATGAGGTACGGCAGGCCGAGCACGAGGGCGCCCAGCGCGGCCAGCCAGACGGCCGCGACGGGGGTCCGCGTGCGCGGGTGCACCGTGTGCCACACCGAGGAGAACGGCAGTGCGCCGTCACGCGAGAAGGCGTAGATCATGCGGCTGTTGGCGGTCACGGACGCCATGCCGCAGAACAGCTGGGCGCCGATCACGACGAGCAGCAGGAGCTTGCCCGCCGTGGCGCCGAGCGCGTCCAGCAGGATCTGCGCCGGGGGCGCGCCCGTCGCCGAGCCCAGCTCCTTGTCGTACGACTGGATGGCGAAGGTGAAGCCGAGGAGCAGGACGAATCCGGCGATCCACGAGGTCCAGATGGAGCGCACGATGCCCTTGGGCCCGGCGGTGGAGGCGTCGTGGGTCTCCTCCGTCATATGGGCGGAGGCGTCGTACCCGGTGAACGTGTACTGGGCCATGAGCAGTCCGACCAGGACGACGTAGATCCCGCTGCCCCAGCCCGTGTTGTTCACGAACTTCGTGAACACGAAGCCGGCCGACTGGTGGTGGTCGGGCGCGAACGTCAGCGCGCCGACGATGACGGCGACACCGACGACGTGCCACCACACGCTGATGCTGTTGAGCAGGGCCACGATCCCCACCCCGAAGGTGTTGAGGAGACCGTGCAGGATCAGGATGGCGCTGAACAGGAGGATCGTGCGGCCCGGCGTCACCCCGAAGTCGAACTGGAGGTTCAGGTAGGCGCCGAGGAACAGCGCCGCGCCGAAGTCGATGCCGGCGGTCACCGCGACCTGCCCGAGGACGTTGAACCAGCCGGTGAACCAGGCCCAGGCCGCCCTGCTGCGCTCCGGGGCGAGCCGGTGCGCCCAGAAGTACAGCCCGGCGGACGTCGGATAGGCCGAACAGATCTCGGCCATCGCCAGTCCGACGAACAGGGTCATGAGTCCGACCGCGACCCAGCCCCAGACGATCACGGCGGGACCGCCGGTGTTCATGCCGAACTGGTACAGCGTCAGACAGCCCGACAGGACCGAGATGATGGTGAAGGAGACCGCGTAGTTGGAGAACGCCGACATGCGGCGGGCGAGAACCTGCGTGTAGCCGAGCTGGGCCAGCCGCTCTTCGTCCGACAGCCCACTCACTCTGGCGTCATCTGTCATGCCCCCAGCGATTCCCTCGCCGGGGGCATGACATGCAACGCGCCGATGGGCAATCTGGCTAGAAAAGGCCCTTGTAGCCCTGCCAGCCGCCGACGATCTTCACCCGCGCGCCGAACGAGCCCGTCCCCGTACCGGCGTTGCGGTAGACGTTCCCCGAGGTGTCGCGCTCGACCAGGTCGCTCTTCCCGTCGCCGGTGATGTCGCCGACCCCGACGATCGCGTCGTACGACGCGCCCCAGCCGGAGAAGACCTTCACCCGGTCCTTCAACAGGCCGGTCCCGGTGCCGTTGTAGCGGTACAGCGTTCCCGCCTTGTCCCGCGCGAGCACGTCCCCGATCCCGTCGCCGTTCAGGTCCCCCGCGCCGACGATCTTCGTGTACCCCGTCCAGGCCGCACGGATCTTCCTGCCCGCGGCGAGCGTTCCGTCGCTCTTCGCGGCGAACAGGTAGAGGTCGCCGGTCGAGGCCTTCCGCGCGAGCAGATCCGGCCGCCGGTCACCGGTCAGGTCGCCGGGCGAGGTCAGGACGTTGTACGCGTTCCAGCCGGTGCCGAGCGCCTTGTACGAGGTCGAGGGGGTCGGCGCCGTGCCGCACGCGGGCCTGTAGCCGCGCAGGGACCCGTCGCTCATCCGCACCAGGACGTCGTTGCAGCGGTCGCCGTTCAGATCGCCGAACGGCACCGCGAGCGCCTTGGTCGACCAGCCGCCGCCGGTGACCTTTCCGGCGAAGCCGCCCTTCCCGTCGCCCTGCTGGAAGGTCAGTCCGCCCGAGGAGTTGAGGGTGAGCAGGTCACCGGTGCCGTCCGGGTCCCCCTCGGACCCGACGTGGTCGTGGCGCACCGGGCTGCCGCCCTTCAGCCGGACCGTGCCGCGCACCTGGAGCGGGGCGCCGACGCCGTCCGCGGGGGTGACGGTGACGGTCCAGTCGTAGGAACCGTCCGGCGCGAAGGAATCCCCCGGGTACGACGGATCGGCGCCGAACCAGCCGACGTTCACTTCACCGCGCGCGGGACCGTCGTCGCGGTTGTCCTGGTAGGTCTTGCCGGTGGCGCGGTTGCGCGCGGTCACCGTCCACTTCGCGGCCGGCTTCGACAGCAGCAGGGTGGTCAGGGTGTCCGGGACGGTGTCGACCTCGTGCGCCTTGACGGACGGCGTGTTCCGAGCGGGCGCCAGCAGCCGCAGCGACTGCTCGTCGACCCCGGACGGCACGAGGTGCACGCGCTCCTGGTCGTCCACGTACGCGGCGTTCGCGCCGGACTCGTCGACCGTCCAGCGCACGTCCCGCTGCGAGATCCCGGTGTCGGGCAGGTCGCCGATGACCCGGCTCTCGGCACTGCCGCCCGCGACCGTCGTGAGCGTCAGCTTCCCGGCCGCCCTGTCATGCGTGACGACGTATCCGTCCCCGAGCTTCGCCTCGCCCGCGGGCACGGCGACGGACTTCTTCACCGTACGGTCGTAGACACCGGCCCTGCCGTCGCAGGTCCAGTAGATCCAGCGTCCCAGGGCCTGGAGCTCGGTGGGGACGCAGTCGGCGTCGGTGGTGAGGGTCTCGGTCGTCCGCCGCGCGGTCAGGTCGTACGCGGTGAGGGTGCCGGGCGTGGAACCCGCCGTCCAGAGGATGTCCCCGGACAGGGCGGCGGCGCCGGTGGGGCGGGTGAGGGCCGGGGCGCCCGCGTTGTCGAGCGCGTACACGTACTGCTGGTCCGCGGTCGTGTAGAGCACGTACCGGCCCGAGACGTCGGTGATCCGCCCGCCCGCGGGCACGGACCGCTCCCAGAGGTCGTTGTTCTTCGGCCCGTTGACCCGGATCAGGTCGTTCGTCGCCGAGGAGTGCTCCAGCCAGGCGATCCGGCCGTCGGCCGTCCCGTGGATCTCGGAGCAGGCCACGTCCGTCGTCGGGCAGGGGGCGATGGACACGGTCTCCGCGTAGGGCGAGAACTCGGACCGCTCGCCGTAGGAGGGGGCGCCGGTCGCGGCGACGGTCCGTACGTAGTCGTCCCGGTACCCGTCCCGGCTGTCGTCCGTGACGACGAGACGGCCCTGGTCGAGGGAGATTCCCTGGACGGGGACGGGCGGCTTGGGCAGCGGCTTGACCTGCGTGACGACGGGGACGCCGTCCGGGCCGGAGGTGATGCGCCGGATGCCCCAGTCGTCGGCGCCCGTGCGGCCGATCTTCACGGCCGAGCCGCCGGGGCCGGCCGCGATCCCCGAGCTCGAGGACTGCATCAGCGCCACCGCCCGCCCGCGATCGGCTGCGCGGTCACCGGGCTCACGCCGTTGACCAGCCAGTCGCCGACGACGGCGAGGTCACTGGCGCCGCGCATCTCGTCGGCGGTCCCCGTCAGCACGACCTCGGCCGGTGCCGCCGACAGGTCGGCGCGGGGCAGCACCAGGACCTTGGCGACGCCGGAGGCGAAGAGGACGACGTGGTCCGGCGCGATCAGCACCTTGCGGTACGCGACGGGGAGCGGGCCGCTCCAGCTCTGCACCTGGCCGCTCTCCCGGTCCACCGCGACCAGACGCGGCCGGCCGTCCAGCGACGCCCACAGGAAGACGCTCCTCGCGTCGGCACCCGTCGGCGCGCCGAACTGGAGCCCGGCCGGTCCGCCGCCGACGGTCACGTCACGGGTGCTTCCGTCGGACGCCGGGGTGAGCAGGTGCATGATCCGGGTGCTCGTCCCGTCCTCGGCGGACTCGGTGCGGAACGCGACGGCCAGGTTGTCGAAGGCCGTGAGATACCCGAGGCCCGCCGGGACCTGGACGCTGCGGGACGTACCGTCCGTGGCGTCCCAGAACTCGACCCGGCCGTCGGCGTCCTTGTACGCCAGGACATCGCTGCCGGTGGGCGCGGGGGACACTCCGGCCCGCTGCGGAACGGCGACGGACTCGCCGTCGGCGTACCGCGTCCACAGCACCCCCGTGCGGCCCTCCTGCGTGTGGAAGACGCCCTGCGCCCCGGCGCCGTCGTGGCCGGAGCCCGTCGAGGTGCTGCGGATCATGGCCCTCGTGTTGTAACTCCGCAGCGCGGCGGGGACCACCGTCTCCTGAGCGGCGCCCACCGCGGAGGCGGACGTCGGCAGCAGCGGGATCACGCCGCCCGCGAGCATTGCGGAAGCCGCCGCGGCGACGGCGACGCGTCTGGCTCTCGCCGGGCCGACGAAGGAATGACGAAGCAAGGAATACCCCTCCCGAAGCAGTGCGGGGAGACGTTTGCCGTCCCAGGTTTCGACCTGGCCCCCAGCCGTCACATCCCTCACACAAGTCGCTTGATATTACAGCTAGTTGACGGGCGAACAGAAAGGGATTTTCCTGCGGCCCGCCCCGGAAACGACGATGTGGCCCCCACCCGAACCCGGGTGGGGGCCACATCGCTTCACTTCACTGAGCTGTCAGGCGTCAGCCGTTGCGCTTCCAGCGCGGCTTCTCGTCGCGACGGAACGAACCGGCGCCGGTGGCGCGGTGGTCGTCGCGGCGGGCGGCCGGACGGTCGTGGCCGGAGCGGAAGCCACCGCCCGCGGGACGGTCGCCCTGACGGTCACGGTTGAAGGGACGGTCGCTGCCACGGTGGCCGCCACGGTTGTCGTCACGACGCTCGAAAGAACGGCCGCCACGGTCATCGCGGTTGAAGCCGCCACCACGGTTGTCATCGCGACGCTCGAAAGAACGGCCGCCACGGTCATCGCGGTTGAAGCCGCCACCACGGTTGTCATCGCGACGGAAGCCACCACCACGGTTGTCGTCACGACGCTCGAAAGAACGGCCGCCACGGTCATCGCGGTTGAAGCCGCCACCACGGTTGTCATCGCGACGGAAGCCACCACCACGGTTGTCGTCACGACGCTCGAAAGAACGGCCGCCACGGTCATCGCGGTTGAAGCCGCCACCACGGTTGTCATCGCGACGGAAGCCACCACCACGGTTGTCGTCACGACGCTCGAAAGAACGGCCGCCACGGTCATCGCGGTTGAAGCCGCCACCACGGTTGTCGTCACGACGGAAGCCACCACGGTCGTTGTCACGACGCTCGTAGTTGCCCCGCTCGTCGCGGCGCTGACGCGGCTCCTCGTACGCGGGACGCTCGGCCGGGGCCTCCACGGCCGGCGCCTCGGCGACGACGGCCTGCTCGGCGGCCTCGGCGGCGGCCGCGACGGCCACCTCCGGGTCCTCGCCGCGCTCACGGGCGGCACGGGCGACCAGACGGTCGGCCTCGCCGCGCAGCTCGGCGGCACGGCGCTGCGCCCGCTCCAGCTCCTTGGTGAGCTGCGTGACCTCACGCTCGGCCTGCTGGGCGGCGTCGCCCGCGGACTGGGCCTGGACCTCGGTCATCGAGCGGGCGCCGGTGATCTCGGCGACCTCGGGCTCGAAGGCCGTACCGGAGTTGATGATGTGACGCGCGGCGTCGACGCCCGCGTCCTCCATCAGCCGGAAGATCTGGCGGCGCTGGTGCGGGAGCGACAGCGACACGACGGTGCCGGAGCGGCCCGCGCGAGCGGTACGGCCGGAGCGGTGCAGGTAGTCCTTGTGGTCGCCGGCCGGGTCCACGTTCAGGACCAGGTCGATGCCGTCGACGTGGATACCGCGGGCGGCGACGTCGGTGGCGACGAGCGCGTTGACGTAGCCGTCCTTGAAGTCGGCCAGCGTCCGCGTACGGGCGCCCTGCGTCATGCCGCCGTGCAGCGCGTCGGCCTTCACACCGGCGTCGCGCAGCTGCTCGGCGATGCGGTCGGCGCCCAGCTGGGTGCGGACGAAGATGATCGTGCGGCCCTTGCGGGAGGCGATCGCGGCGGTGACCGGCGCCTTGTCCTTGGGCTTCACGATGAGGATGTGGTGCGACATGGTCGTGACGTTGCCCTGGGCGCTGTCGACCTCGTGCGTGACCGGGTTCGTCAGGTAGCGCTTGACCAGCGTGGAGATCTCGTTCTCCATCGTGGCGGAGAACAGCATGCGCTGGCCGCCGGCCGGGATCTGGTCGAGCAGCTCGGTGACCTCGGGCAGGAAGCCCAGGTCCGACATCTGGTCGGCCTCGTCGAGGACGGCGATCTGGGTGTTCTCCAGCGAGCAGGCGCCGCGGTTGATGATGTCGCGCAGACGGCCCGGGGTGGCGACGAGGACGTCGACGCCGCGCTCCAGGGCGTAGATCTGGTTGCCCATCGACGTACCGCCGCAGACGACCTTCATCTTGAGGCCGAGGACGTCGCCGTAGGGCTGGAGCGCGTCGGCGACCTGCATGGCCAGCTCACGGGTCGGCGTGAGGATGACGGCGCGCGGCTTCTTCTTCTCGGTGTGGCCGCCGGCGAGCTGCGCCAGGGTCGGCAGACCGAAGGAGAGGGTCTTGCCGGAGCCGGTGCGGCCGCGGCCGAGGATGTCCTTGCCGGCCAGGGCGTCCGGGATGGTCGCCGCCTGGATCGGGAAGGGGCTGGTCACGCCGTTCTGCGCGAGCTTGCGGACGACGCCCTCGGGCAGACCCAGGTCCGCGAAGGTCATCTCGGGGACGGACTCGGCGGTCTCGACGTCGGACTCGACGGCCTCAATGGTCTCGATGGCCTCGACGACCTCGACCACGTCGTTGTTCTCGTCGTTCTCGGGCACGACGAAGTGATCAGTACTGGAAACAGACATGCGAAATGCGAACCTTCCGGAGTTCCTCGGCACGCGCCCAAACTCCGTGAAGTCGCAAACGACCGCCTCTATGCGGTCCGGCCACGGCAAGGGAGAGTACGCGCCACGCGGCGCTCTCTGCGGCGGCGCCGGGCAAATGGGATCAAACGATCTACTACCATACGCACCCTTCCCCCATGAAGGCAAACTGAGCCCCATACGAGCAGGTGAGGGTGCATTCTTAGCCACCCGCTCGCAGCATCAAAGCTACCTCGCCCGCGCCGACCGCGCTGTTGAACGGACCACATTCACCGCTCCGGGGCCCGTGAACCCCGCCACACCGGCCGCGAGCGCCACCACGGCCGGCTCCGGGGGTTCCACCGGACCGGAAGGCCCCGGCGCCCGCTGCGGCACCCGCTACACCGGCGAACCCGCCTCGGGGGCCGGTTCGCGCTGGATCAGCTGCGTCACCGGCTGCTCGTGCGCCGACGACGAGGGCTCCGCGGGTCCGGGGTCGGGCTGCGCCGGTGACGACGAGGCCGGCGGGGGCTCGGGCGAGGGCTCCGCCGACGTCCGTGTGGGAGTCGGCTCGCCTCCCGGCGGCGCGGTGTCCTCGGACGGGCCCGCGTCCTTGTCCGTCGCCTTCGCGGACGGCTTCGCGCCGGGGGACGCGGAGGCCGAGGGGTCGTCGGAGGCGGACTCCCCGGGCTTCGCCGAGGCCTTGCCGTGCTTGCCGCCCTTGCCGCTCTTCCCGCCGTACGACCCGGTCCCGCCGCCTCCCGCCGCGGCCCCGCCGCCGTGCGCCCCGTCGACCTGTCTGCCCGCCGGGTGCGAGGGCTCGGGGCGCCCCGCGTCGGCGCCGACGCTCATGCAGCCCGCGGTGGCGGCCACGGCCAGGACCGCGGCGGCCAGACGGGCGGGTACGTACAGGGCGCGCACGGGCGGCCACCTCCGAACGGGGTGTCCCCCGCTCGGAAGGTGCCGGGAGCGTGGGGAGAAACGGGAGTTCTCCCCGTCCAACTCCCGCCGCCCGCGGGAGGACACGCGCCCCCCGGGCCCAACCGGGCCCCGGGGGCGCGCGGGCGCGGCCCGCTCTCCCGCGTGCCGGGGCGCGGTCCGGGAGGCGCGAGGGGTCAGCCGACCGCCAGCGGGGCCTGCGGGGCGAGCGCCGCCGCGATGCGCCGGGCGACCACCTCGGCCATGTTGCCGTCGGGCGTGTCCTTGGTCTTGGTCGCGTTGACGGCGATGGCGAGCCGGTCGGACGGCAGATACGCCTGGATCGCCGCGTAGCCCGAGAACGACGGGTTCTGGAGGACCCAGCCGTTGATCACGATGACGCCGAGCCCGAAATGCTTGGCCTCGGTCTGCGGAAGGCAGACCGTGGCGGGGCACCGGGCGGTCGGGTGGCCGAGTCCGACCGTCCCCGGGTTGATCAGGGTGCGGTAGGAGCGGCGCGAGAGGAGCCGGCCGCTGCCGATGCCCTGTGCCGAACGGGCCAGGTCACAGACCTGCGTGGTGATCACGGCGCCGGGCGCGGTGGTCCACGACGGGTTCCAGAAGGTGGACTCCTCGTACAGGCCGCGCTCGGACGTGAAGGCGTGCAGGACCGGGCGCGGGATGTTCGGGGTGAAGTTGTTCCGGGTCTCGTGGAGCCCCAGCGGACCCGTGACCCGCTCCCGCAGGAACCTGTCGATCCGGGTGCCGGTGATCTTCTCGAGCGCCTGGATCAGCAGCAGGTAATTGGCGTGCGAATAGCTCCAGTTGGTGCCCGGCTCGTACCAGAACGAATGGCTGTAGGGGTACGCGAGCAGCTGGTTCGGGGTCCAGGCGCGGAACGGGTGCGCCTCCAGCTCGGCCAGGAACGCCGGGTCGGTGACGTAGTCGTGCAGCCCGGTCGTGTTGGTGGCCAGCATCCGCAGGGTGATCCGGTTCGCCTTCGGCAGCGTCGGCAGCCAGCGCTCGACGGTGTCGTCCAGGCGGACCCTGCCCTCCTGGACCAGTTGCAGCAGGGCCGTACCGACGTAGGAGAAGACCACCGAACCGGCGCGGAAGTGCATGTCGGGCCGGGCCGGGACACCGGTCATGGACTCGCCGAGCGCGTCGGTGAGGACCTCGTGCCCGCCCCGGGTGACCTTCAGCTCCACCGATTTCAGCCGCAGGTCGGCCTTGGCCTTCCTGGTGATGGCGAGGACCTGGGCGGCCTCGCCGCCGAGAGGTCTCGCGGTCCTCACGCAGTCGCTTCTTCGATCGGGTCCCGGCCCCTGGGCGAACGCCGGTACGGCGGCGGTCTGGACCGTGACGGCGAGGAGAGCGGCGCACAGGAGGGCCTTGCGGACGCGGGCGCGGGCGCCCGGGCGGGCCGGGGAGGGGGTGCGTGTCATGCCCGCACTATCACCGGACGGTCCGCGGCCTTCCGCCCGAACACTCCGAAACCGGTGCGAGACACCCCATGTGGGGCAGGTATCCCGTTTCCCCGCCGCGTTCCGGCCCCTCCGGGTCTCCTTCGTCCGCCGCCACCGGCACGCCATCCCCGACAATGGCGGGGTGCTGGAGATGACGCGCGAAACCTTCGAAGAGCTCGTGAGCCAGGCGCTCGACCGGATCCCGCCCGAGCTGACCCGGGTCATGGACAACGTCGCCGTCTTCGTCGAGGACGAGCCTCCGGCGGACGACCCCGAACTGCTGGGCCTCTACGAGGGCACACCGCTCACCGACCGCGGCGAGTGGTACGCCGGCGTGCTCCCCGACCGCATCTCGATCTACATGGGCCCCACCCTGCGCCGGTGCGCGACCACGGACGAGGTCGTCCACGAGGTCGCCGTGACCGTGATCCACGAGATCGCCCACCACTTCGGCATCGACGACGACCGGCTCCACGAACTGGGCTGGGGCTGACGGAACCACGGCCGCACCGCCGGCCGAATCGCCGCCCGTCCACGGCCGGTCGGCCGACCGCACCGCCGGCCGGCCCGCCGACGGGCGCGCGTACGGGTGACGGAACGCCGCATACCCGCCCCGCCCTCTGGGCAGACGGGACAAATGGCCCGCGCCCCCGTTGCCGCACCCGACACCGTCCGCCGTACGGCCCACCGCGCCGGACGGGCGCTGCGCGCGCTCGCCCGCCGCCCGCGGCGCGGCCCCGGCCGCCGCAAGGCCCCGGCACTCGAACTCTCCGCCCGGCAGAACCCGTACGCCCGCGCCTTCGGGCTCGTGTGCGTGGTGCTGCTCGGCGCCTGGCTCGGACTGCTGGTCGTGGGCGACGTCCGCGTCCCGGTCGGCCCCATGAACACCACCATGACCCTGCGCCCCTCCCTCACCGGCGGCACGAAGATCAACATCTCCCCGCTCGGCGCGCTGGAGCTGAACAGCCACGAGGCCCCGCTGCGCCTGGACGTGGACGTGGACCGGCTCGACCCGGAGCGCTCGCAGGCCCTCGTGGAACACCCGGAACGCCTCGCAGGACTCCAGGACGAGGTCGTGCGGGACGTCGAGCACGGCACCCTCGACCTGGCCGTCCGCTCCTGCATAGCCGTGGTCGCCGGCGCCTCCGCCCTCGGCCTCGCGGTCTACCGCCGCCCGGGCCGCGCCCTCGCCGCCGGCGGCCTCGCCCTCAGCCTGCTGGCCGCCTCGGGAGCCACCGCCTTCGCCACCTGGAACCCCAAGTCGGTCCTGGAGCCGAAGTACTCGGGCCTTCTCGCCTCCGCCCCGTCCCTGGTCGGCGACGCCCGCAGCATCGTCAGCGAATTCGACGTCTACCAGAAGGAGCTGGCGCGCCTGGTGACGAACGTGACGAAGCTGTACGACGTCACGTCCACGCTCCCCGCGTACGAGCCCGACCCGACCACGATCCGGGTGCTGCACGTCTCCGACATCCATCTGAACCCGGCGAGCTGGAAGATCGTCGCCTCGCTCGTGAAGCAGTACGCCATCGACGTCATCGTCGATTCCGGCGACACGATGGACCACGGCTCGGCGGCCGAGAACAGCTTCCTCGACCCGATCCCCAACCTGGGAGCCCCGTACGTCTGGGTGCGCGGCAACCACGACTCGCGCGAGACCCAGCGCTATCTCGGACACCTGAAGAACGTGCGCGTCCTCGACGACGGCCGGGCGGTCACGGTCGCGGGCCTGCGGTTCGCGGGCATCGGCGACCCCCAGTTCACGCCCGACAGGGCGGGCGTGCCGGGCGGCGACGCGGCGGAGGACCTCGCGGGCGCCCGCCTGGCCTCGGCCCTGCGCGAGCAGCGCGCCGCAGGCACCCCGGTCGACATCGCGGTCGCCCACGAACCGGTCGCGGCCCGCGGGACGGACGGCGCGGTGCCCTTGGTGCTCGCCGGACATCTGCACCACGAGGAGATGGAGGTCATGAAGTACGGCACCCGGCTGCGGGTCGAGGGCTCGACGGGCGGAAGCGGGCTGCGGGCCGTCGAGCGCCAGTACCCCGCCCCGATCGAGGCCTCGGTCCTGTACATGGACCGGGACACCCACCGGCTCCAGGCCTGGGACGAGATCAGGCTGGGCGGCCTGGGCCTCACGTCGGCCGAGGTCAGCCGTCATCTGGCGGAGGAGAACCAGCCGGGCGGGACCCCCTCGCCGCAGCCCTCGGGGACCCCCTCCGCGACCTCCCCGTAAACCGTTTTGGCGATACCTCCCGCCATCCCATATGCTTCTCACGTCCCCGACGCGCTGAGAAGCGCGCAGGCGGGCCGATAGCCCTCATCGTCTAGCGGCCTAGGACGCCGCCCTTTCAAGGCGGTAGCACGGGTTCGAATCCCGTTGGGGGCACGCAACACCGTGTGCGACACTTGCATCGCTTGTTTCGCACACAACAGCTTGGTCCTGTGGAGCAGTTTGGAGTGCTCGCCACCCTGTCAAGGTGGAGGCCGCGGGTTCAAATCCCGTCAGGACCGCTGAGATTTCCTCGGAAGTCTCGTGGCTGGGTAGCTCAGTTGGTACGAGCGATCGCCTGAAAAGCGATAGGTCGCCGGTTCGACCCCGGCCCCAGCCACCAGAACGAAACCCCCTCCGGACGACCGGAGGGGGTTTCGTCGTTCCCGGGCCCGGGACGGGGTGGCCGGATGGGACGGAAGTGGCCGGAGAGGGCCGGTCCCCCTTGGCACCGTCTCCGGGCGGCGCTAGCTTCTCTGGCTGATCGACGGCTGATCGATCGGATGGCTTCGGGGGGATGGCATGGGCCGGGACGAGACCGCGGCGGCGCGGGACAACGAGCTGGAGAAGGACCGGGCGCGGTACGGGCTGATCGCGGTCGTCATGAGCAACCTCGCCATCGTCGGCGTCGCGGGCTTCGGGGTCTGGCGGCTCGACGGCGACAAGTCCGTGATCGTCGGCGTGCTCACCGCCGCGTTCACCGCGGTCAGCAGCATGACCACCGCCTATCTGGGCATCAAGGCCGTCTCCAACACCGCCCGGTCCATCGCCCTGGGATCGGCGCAGCGGCGGGAGCCGGCGCACACCCCGGCCCCGACTCCCGCGCCCGGCACCGGGACCCCCGGGGCCCAGGGCACCGCACCGGACACCGGGACCCCCGGGACCACGGGCACCGCACCCGGCGCCGGAACCTCCGGGGCCACGGGTGACGTGCCCGCGCCGCCCGGCCAGCGCGCCCCCTGACCGGCCGCGGGTCGCGTGCCCGCGCCGCCCGGCAGGACCGCCCCCGGACCCGGGCGCGGGCGCCGCGGCAAAAGCGTTCGCCACGGATTTCCCCGGGATGAGATCCTGGACCGCGTATGTCTACGCACCCCGCCCCCGCCCTCGGCGATCTCGCCGCCCGCCTGGCCGAGCTGCCCCTGCGCGACGCGCACCGGCTCGGGCGCAGGCTCGAAGGCGCGCGCAAGATCCGCAAGCCCGAGGCCCGCTCCGCCGTCTTCGCCGAGATCGAGGCGGAGGTGGCCAAGGGCGAGGCCCGGACGGCCCAGCGCCGCGCCCGCGTCCCCGCCGTCACGTATCCCGAGCAGCTGCCGGTCAGCCAGAAGAAGGACGAGATCGCGGCGGCCATCCGCGATCACCAGGTGGTGATCGTCGCCGGTGAGACCGGCTCCGGCAAGACCACCCAGATCCCGAAGATCTGCATCGAGCTGGGCCGGGGCGTGCGCGGCATGATCGGGCACACCCAGCCCCGCCGTATCGCCGCCCGTACGGTGGCGGAGCGGGTCGCGGAGGAGCTGGACACGCCGCTCGGCGAGGCCGTCGGCTGGAAGGTCCGCTTCACCGACCAGGTGAACCCGGACGCCACCTTCGTGAAGCTGATGACGGACGGCATCCTGCTCGCCGAGATCCAGACGGACCGCGAGCTGCGCGCGTACGACACGATCATCATCGACGAGGCCCACGAGCGGTCCCTGAACATCGACTTCCTGCTCGGCTATCTCGCCCAGCTGCTGCCCAAGCGCCCCGACCTCAAGGTCGTCATCACCTCCGCGACGATCGATCCGGAGCGTTTCTCCCGGCACTTCGGGGACGCCCCGATCGTCGAGGTCAGCGGCCGGACGTATCCGGTCGAGGTGCGCTACCGCCCGCTCCTGGAGGAAGACTCCGAGGACGTGGACCGCGACCAGATCACCGCGATCTGCGACGCCGTCGAGGAGCTCCAGGCCGAGGGCAAGGGCGACATCCTCGTCTTCCTGTCGGGCGAGCGGGAGATCCGCGACACGGCCGACGCCATCACCAAGAAGAACTACCGCTTCACCGAGGTCCTGCCGCTGTACGCCCGGCTCTCGCACGCCGAGCAGCACCGCGTCTTCCAGCCGCACACCGGGCGCAGGATCGTTCTGGCGACCAACGTGGCCGAGACCTCCCTGACCGTCCCCGGCATCAAGTACGTGATCGACCCGGGCACCGCGCGCATCTCCCGCTACAGCCACCGCACCAAGGTGCAGCGGCTGCCCATCGAGCCCGTCTCGCAGGCCAGCGCCAACCAGCGCAAGGGCCGCTGCGGGCGTACGTCCGACGGCATCTGCGTCCGGCTGTACTCCGAGGACGACTTCCTCGCCCGGCCGGAGTTCACCGACGCGGAGATCCTGCGGACGAACCTCGCCTCCGTCATCCTCCAGATGACCGCGGCCGGCCTCGGCGACATCGAGAAGTTCCCATTCATCGATCCGCCGGACCACCGCAACATCCGCGACGGCGTCCAGCTCCTCCAGGAGCTGAACGCGCTGGACCCGGCCGAGAAGGACGCGCGCAAGCGGCTCACGCCAATGGGCCGCAAGCTCGCCCAGCTGCCCGTCGACCCCCGGCTCGCCCGGATGGTCCTGGAGGCCGACAAGAACGGCTGCGCGCGCGAGGTCATGGTGATCGCGGCCGCGCTCTCCATCCAGGACCCGCGCGAGCGTCCGTCCGAGAAGCAGGCGCAGGCCGACCAGCAGCACGCGCGCTTCAAGGACGAGACCTCCGACTTCCTCGCCTTCCTCAACCTGTGGCGCTACATCCGCGAGCAGCAGCGGGAGCGGGGCTCGTCCGCGTTCCGCCGGATGTGCAAGCAGGAGTACCTGAACTTCCTGCGCATCCGCGAGTGGCAGGACATCTACAGCCAGCTCCGCACCGTCGCGCAGCAGATGGGCATCCATCTGAACGAGGAGGACGCTCCCGAGCAGAGCGTCCATGTGTCCCTGCTCGCCGGTCTGCTCTCGCACATCGGCATGAAGGACGTGAAGGAGACCGGCGGCGAGAGCGGGCGGAGCACGGGCAGGAACGAGTATCTGGGCGCGCGCGGCGCCAAGTTCGCGATCTTCCCGGGTTCGGCGCTGTTCAAGAAGCCCCCGCGGTTCGTGATGTCGGCGGAGCTGGTCGAGACCTCGCGGCTCTGGGCGCGCGTGAACGCCCGCGTCGAGCCGGAGTGGGTGGAGCCGCTGGCCGGCCATCTCCTCAAGCGGACGTACAGCGAGCCGCACTGGGAGAAGGACCAGGCCGCCGTGATGGCGTACGAGAAGGTGACGCTGTACGGCGTGCCGATCGTCGCGCAGCGCAAGGTGAACTACGGCCGGATCGACCCGGAGGCCAGCCGCGAGCTGTTCATCCGCAACGCGCTCGTCGAGGGCGACTGGCGTACGCACCACAAGTTCTTCGCCGACAACCGCAAGCTGCTCACCGAGGTCGAGGAGCTGGAGCACCGGGCCCGCCGCCGGGACATCCTGGTCGACGACGAGACGCTGTACGACTTCTACGACCAGCGGGTGCCCGAACACGTCGTGTCCGGGGCGCACTTCGACTCCTGGTGGAAGCACAAGCGGCACGAGGAGCCCGAACTCCTCGACTTCGAGCGCTCGATGCTCATCAACGACCGGGCCGGGTCGGTCTCGAAGGACGACTACCCCGACTCCTGGCTCCAGGGGCGGCTGAAGTTCCGGGTGACCTACCAGTTCGAGCCGGGCGCGGACGCGGACGGCGTGACCGTCCACATCCCGCTCCAGGTCCTGAACCAGGTCACGGACGACGGCTTCGACTGGCAGATCCCCGGGCTGCGGGAGGAAGTGGTGACGGAGCTGATCCGTTCGCTCCCGAAGCCGATCCGCCGGAACTACGTGCCGGCCCCGAACTTCGCCCAGAAGTTCCTGGAGCGGGCCGTACCGCTCCAGGAGCCGCTGACGCTGACCATGGCGCGCGAGCTCAAGCGGATGGTCGGCGTGCCGCTGACGGCCGACGACTTCGACTGGTCACGGCTCCCCGAGCACCTGAAGATCACGTTCCGGATCGTCGACGAGCGGCGCCGCAAGCTCGCCGAGGACAAGGACCTGGAAGCCCTCAAGCTCCGGCTGAAGCCGAAGGCGCGCCAGGCGATCTCGCAGGCCGCCGCGGCGACGGCGGAGCGCGAGGGCGGCGAGTCCCTGGAGCGCTCGGGGCTGACGGACTGGACGATCGGCTCGCTCCGGCGGGTCTTCGAGACGCGCCGCGCCGGACAGCCGGTGAAGGCGTACCCGGCGCTGGTCGACGACGGCGCCGCGGCGAACACCGTCTCGGTGCGGCTCTTCGACACGGAGGCCGAGCAGGCCGAGGCCATGTGGAAGGGCACGCGCCGGCTGATCCTGCGCAACATCCCGGTGAACCCGGGCAAGTTCGCCTCGGACAAGCTCACCAACGCCCAGAAGCTCGCCCTGTCCGCGAACCCGCACGGCTCGGTCCAGGCCCTCTTCGACGACTGCGCGATGGCGGCGGCGGACAAGCTGATCGCGGACTTCGGCGGCCCGGCGTGGGACGAGGAGTCCTACCGCAAGCTGTACGACAAGGTGCGGGCGGAGATCGTCGACACGACCGTGCGCACGGTCGGGCAGGTGCAGCAGGTGCTCGCCGCCTGGCAGGCCTGTGAGCGCCGCCTGAAGGGCGTCAGGAGCCCGGTCCTGCTCGCGAACCTGGCGGACGTACGACAGCAGCTGGACGCCCTCGTGAAGCCCGGTTTCGTGACGGCGACGGGACTGCGGCGGCTGCCGGACCTGATGCGCTATCTGGTCGCCGCGGACCGGCGCCTCCAGCAGATGCCGACCGGTGCCCAGCGGGACACCAGCCGC
The DNA here is from genome assembly GCF_037940415.1 of Streptomyces sp. f51. Lineage (NCBI taxonomy): Bacteria > Bacillati > Actinomycetota > Actinomycetes > Kitasatosporales > Streptomycetaceae > Streptomyces > Streptomyces sp. f51. The sequence goes on from NZ_CP149798.1 coordinate 3,509,842, forward strand.
ATGGAGAAGGTCCACGAGATGCAGGACGAGTACGCCTGGCTCCTGGAGCAGCTGCCGCAGGGCCGGCCCGTGCCCTCGTCCGTCCTGGACATCCGCTGGATGATCGAGGAGCTGCGGGTCAGCTATTTCGCCCACGCGCTGGGCACGGCGTACCCGGTCTCCGACAAGCGGATCGTGAAGGCGATCGACGCCGCCGTGCCGTGACGGCGCCCCCACGGGTGGTGAGTTCGACCCCGGGGTCTGACCTCATGTACAGTCTGTTTCGCAGCACGGCGCACGAACAAGTCGCTGCGAATCAAGGTCCTGTGGAGCAGTTTGGAGTGCTCGCCACCCTGTCAAGGTGGAGGCCGCGGGTTCAAATCCCGTCAGGACCGCATGAGAGAAGGCCCGGAGCGAAAGCTCCGGGCCTTTTCGTATGCGCGGCCCCGCGGACGCGCGCCCACCGGCCACGCGGGGACGCGCCCACCGCCCGCGTTCGCGTGCGCGCACCGTTGCGGGTACGGCCACGGGCCGCCTCGGGGCCTCCAGGGCTTCCCTCGCGGCGCGTTCGCGTCCCTTGACGGCGTCACATTCCGCCGGTACCCCGGAATCCAGGGCCCTCGCCCTGCCGGCCCTCTGGAGGTGCGCATGGCGGTGTCCGCCCGGCACGAGACCCGGGCTCTGCTGCGAGCCCATCTGGCGGCCGCCTCCGGGTACCGCCACCTGACGCGGAACTGCCCGGTCTGCCATCAGCTCGCCCGGCTGGCCATGGCCGTGGAAGCGCTCCCGGACGACGACCAGGACCCCGAGGGCACCCCGGAGGACGAAAACCCCCCGACGGCGTGACCCGAGCCCGATTCCACGGCCCCCGCCCGGTGCGCCGCCCCGCCCCGTGCGAGCCCTCCGGGCCCCAACTCCCCTAGCGCAGAAGGCTCTCGGTGGACAAGGACTGTGGCATGTGACGGGAGTCACCGCATATGTTTTCAGAAGTGTGGAACTTACCCCCCTCCTACAACCAGTCAATTTAATATGTGCAATTGCACCGCTCGTCGAGGACATCCACAGCTGATCCGACACCCCTCCCCAGACTCCGACAAGGCCGCTCACAGGCAGGTCGCGGGGGCCCGCGGAACGCACAAAAAAAATCGCGCTGGACCCGGCGGAGTCCAGCGCGATCTACGACGCACCCTGTTCAACTGGCAAAAACGCTTGGGCGTGAGCTCTGTTGGGGCAGAACCCGCGTCGCTTGGAGCTGTGGTGTGGACGCCTCGACGGGTTGGGGGATCCGTTGACTTGTCCGGTTATGCGGTGACTCAGGCTTCGCTGCGCTGCTGCGGGATACCCGCGAGCAGTGCGCGGACCTCAGCCTCGCGGTAACGACGGTGTCCTCCGAGCGTGCGGATGGACGTGAGCTTGCCGGCCTTCGCCCACCGCGTGACCGTCTTGGGGTCGACGCGGAACATCGTGGCGACCTCAGCGGGGGTCAGCAGCGGCTCGGCATCAGGGGTGCGAGCGGTCATGAGCGGCCTCCTCGGGAGAACCGAACCTTCTCGGTTCTTTCCTCTAAATTCTGCACCTTGACCCGCGTTGCCCGAAATGGCGGACGCGAGTCGAGTCGGTTATAGGACGAACGGCTTGTCCTCGGCACTACAACTACACCATCCGTCCAGCCGCGTCGGCCAAACCGATGGAATTGCCCTCCCAGGTGTTCATCAGCGACGGAAGCCGATGGACCATGCCATAGCGGACAGTCACGCCACTGTGACGATCAGTCACAGGGCGATCAGGAGTCACCAGACGTCCTAAAAGCGTGCAATGCCGAGATTCCCCCCCAAAAGCGGGCGGAGGGAGCCCTCCCCCGGGCTCCTTGTCCTATTTTGACACGAGGAGGGGGAAGCGATGCAAGAGCCGGGTAAGTGCCGTCCATCACGCTTGACACCCGTTGACGCTTACGCCCGGATAGGGCTCTACATCCCGGACGTGAGGGTTCTTCAGTGTGTGAGGACCATACGCGAGTTCGACCCCAAACCTGTGAGAGCCAGATCACAACCGGACGGGGTGATTTCAGTTCGCCGAACGCCGGTCCCTGACAGACCGCCAGCGCTCCACCAGCCGGCCGTACGCCTCGCCCGCCGCCGCCCCGTCCCCGGTGCGCAGCGCCTCGATGCCCTCGGCCACGTCCGCGGCGGAGTGGTCGCTCTCCAGATCGCCCGCCGGCAGCGTGTGCACGAGCCCGCCGTAGTCCAGCTCGACCAGCGAGCGCGGGTGGAACTCCTCCAGCCAGCGCCCCACGTCCACCAGACCCTCGATGAGCGGCCCTTCGTCCAGCGCGTCCCTGAGCGTGCGCAGCGCCCGTGCCGTGCGCCGCCGCGCCTGCACCATCGGCGTCCGGTAGCGCAGCAGCGGCGGCGCCCCGGCCGGGCCCGCCCCCTTCTCGTACTCCCGCTCCTCGTCGGTGACGAGCACGAACCAGTTCAGCGGCACCTGCCAGGTGGAGGTACGGATCCACGGACGGGCGTCCGGGTTGCGCGCCAGCCAGCGCTCGTAGTCCAGGGCTGCCTGACGGCGCACCAGCGGCGGCAGCACCGCGTCGAGGACCGACGCGGGAAGCTCCTCGCCCAGCTCGTCCAGGGCCTGCCAGCCACGCAGCCGGGTGCGCCAGGGGCAGACGCACACCACTCCGTCCACCTCGGCGACGAACGCGTCACCGCTCTCGTGCACCGGCACGGGGACCGGCGGGGTGGGCAGCAGGTCGGCCAGCGAGCGGCGCAGTTCGTCCTGGTACGAGGGGCGCTCGGGGCGCCGGGCGTAGCGCGTCCAGTGGGCGCGCTCGGACTCGGGGAACGCGGCCAGTGGCTCGTACACGCGCAGATACGACGTGTACGGGACGATCACCGCGGACACCTTGGGCACGCCTGCTCCCTCCCCCGTCGACCACCGGGAAAACCAGCGAGAACCAATCGGAACCTGAACAGAAATCCATGCAAATCGAACCACGGCCGCACCCCGCCCGTAGGTGATCCTGAACACTGCGCCGAGGGCGGGTCGGCACAGGCTCTAGTCTCATTCCCACGGAGCCCGCCATCCGCACGGGCACCGCACCCAACCGCCGCTTTTTACCTGGGAGTCACCACAGTGACCGACGTAACCGGCGCGCCTGCTGATGTACTGCACACCCTGTTCCACTCGGATCAGGGCGGTCATGAGCAAGTCGTGCTCTGCCAGGACCGCGCCAGCGGCCTGAAGGCCGTCATCGCCATCCACTCCACCGCCCTGGGCCCCGCCCTCGGCGGCACGCGCTTCTACCCGTACGCGAGCGAGCAGGAGGCCGTCGCCGACGCCCTCAACCTCGCGCGCGGGATGTCGTACAAGAACGCCCTGGCCGGGCTCGACCACGGCGGCGGCAAGGCCGTCATCATCGGCGACCCGGAGCAGATCAAGACCGAGGAGCTGCTCCTCGCCTACGGCCGGTTCGTCGCCTCGCTCGGCGGCCGGTACGTCACCGCGTGCGACGTCGGCACCTACGTCGCCGACATGGACGTCGTGGCGCGCGAGTGCCGGTGGACGACCGGACGCTCCCCGGAGAACGGCGGCGCGGGCGACTCGTCGGTCCTGACGGCCTTCGGTGTCTTCCAGGGCATGCGGGCCTCCGCGCAGCACCTGTGGGGCGACCCGACGCTGCGCGGCCGCCGGGTCGGCGTCTCCGGCGTCGGCAAGGTGGGCCACCACCTGGTCGACCACCTGCGCGCGGACGGCGCCGAGGTCGTGATCACGGATGTGCGGGCCGAGTCCGTGCGGCGGATCCTGGACCGGCACCCCTCCGGTGTCACGGCCGTCGCGGACACCGAGACGCTCATCCGTACCGAGGGCCTCGACATCTACGCGCCCTGCGCGCTGGGCGGGGCGCTCAACGACGACACCGTGCCGGTGCTCACGGCCCGGATCGTGTGCGGCGCGGCGAACAACCAGCTGGCGCACCCGGGCGTGGAGAAGGACCTCGCGGACCGCGGGATCCTGTACGCCCCGGACTACGTCGTGAACGCGGGCGGTGTCATCCAGGTCGCCGACGAGCTCCACGGCTTCGACTTCGACCGGTGCAAGGCGAAGGCCACGAAGATCTTCGACACCACGCTGGCCATATTCGCACGTGCGAAGCAGGACGGGATTCCGCCGGCCGCGGCGGCCGACCGGATCGCCGAGCAGCGCATGGCGGAGGCACGCGGCCACTGACCCTTTCCGGGGTCGTGGGCGCTTGTCAGGGACCCGCTGACGGGCGGCTGGGAGAGAACTCTCACGTCCGTCGGCGGGTCGTAGCCCAAGAAGAGGTTAAAATCGCGGTTGACCAGCGAGGACAGGGCACCTCGCGGGGGCTGGGCGAAGGCGCGTGCTGCGGGCGACGTACCGTATGGGCGCGGGCTCAGGTACCGTGGAAGCCCTACGGACCGGTCTCTCCACGGAGAGTCCGTTCCAGATCATGAACGCGTGTCAAGACTCTGGGGCCGTCGAGCCCCGTATCCGAGGGGGTCGAGCCATGGGGCGCGGCCGGGCAAAGGCCAAGCAGACGAAGGTCGCCCGCCAGCTGAAGTACAGCAGCGGCGGGACTGACCTCTCGCGTCTGGCCAATGAGCTGGGCGCTTCGACTTCGAGCCAGCCGCCGAATGGCGAGCCGTTCGAGGACGACGACGAGGAAGACGACCCGTACGCACAGTACGCGGATCTCTACAACGACGACGACGAGGACGAGGACGACCAGTCCGGTCCCCAGTCACAACGTCGCGGCGCTTGACGCAACAGCGTCCCTCGCAGTTTCCGCGATCTCTTCGGGTGGCGGATCTCCTGGCGTGGGTTTCTGGCAGATCCCGCCTGGCGGTTTTCTCGTAGCGACTGCACTTCACCCGGTCCGGGGCCTCAGCGCCGGACCGGGTTTCGTGCTGCTCCGGGAGCCTCGGCCGGCGTGACCGCCGGCCTCGGCTCCCGTTCCCTGCTTCAGCTCGCGTAGTCGCCGACGAGCTCGGCGCCCGTCGTACGGTCCCCGCGCTCGGTGATCTCACCGGCGACCCAGGCGTCCACCCCGCGGTCCGCGAGGACGGCCAGGGCGACCTCGGCGGACTCCTCGGGCACGATCGCCATCATGCCGACGCCCATGTTCAGCGTCTTCTCCAGCTCCAGGCGCTCGACTCCGCCGGTCCTGCCGACCAGGTCGAAGACCGGTGCCGGGGTCCAGGTCCCGCGGTCCACCACGGCGTGCAGACCGTCGGGGATCACCCGCGCCAGGTTGGCCGCGAGACCGCCGCCGGTGATGTGGCTGAAGGCGTGCACCCGGGTGCTCTTCGTCAGCGTCAGGCAGTCCAGCGAGTAGATCTTGGTGGGCTCCAGGAGCTCCTCGCCGAGCGTGCGGCCGAACTCCTCGACGTGCTGGTCCAGGCGCAGGTTCGCCCGGTCGAAGAGGACGTGCCGGACGAGCGAGTACCCGTTCGAGTGAAGACCGGAGGCCGCCATGGCGATCACCGCGTCACCCGTACGGATGCGATCCGGGCCGAGCAGCTCGTCGGCCTCGACCACGCCGGTACCGGCGCCCGCCACGTCGAAGTCGTCCGGACCGAGCAGACCGGGGTGTTCGGCCGTCTCGCCGCCCACCAGGGCGCAGCCCGCGAGGACACAGCCCTCGGCGATGCCCTTCACGATGGCCGCGACCCGCTCCGGGTGGACCTTGCCCACGCAGATGTAGTCGGTCATGAAGAGCGGCTCGGCGCCGCACACCACGATGTCGTCCATGACCATCGCGACGAGGTCGTGGCCGATGGTGTCGTACACGCCCAGCTGGCGGGCGATGTCGACCTTGGTGCCCACACCGTCGGTGGCGGAGGCGAGCAGCGGACGCTCGAAGCGCTTGAGGGCGGAGGCGTCGAAGAGGCCGGCGAAGCCGCCGAGGCCGCCGAGGACCTCGGGGCGCTGCGTCTTCTTCACCCACTCCTTCATCAGCTCCACGGCGCGGTCGCCGGCCTCGATGTCGACGCCGGCAGCCGCGTAGGACGCGCCGGAAGCACTGCCCGTCGACGAAGTCGACTGATCAGGTACAGCAGACATTGCCTGGGATCTTTCGGTTGGTGAAACGGGGCTCTGCGGCGCTACGGGCGACGGATGGCGTCAGCCGCGGCCGTGGCTGCGGGACCCGCGGCCAGCTCGGTCTCCAGGAGCTGCTTGCCGAGCAGTTCGGGGTCGGGAAGCTCCATCGGGTACTCGCCGTCGAAGCAGGCGCGGCACAGATTCGGCTTGTCGATCGTCGTGGCCTCGATCATCCCGTCCAGCGAGATGTACGAGAGCGAGTCGGCGCCGAGCGAGGTGCCGATCTCCTCGATCGTCATGCCGTTCGCGATCAGCTCGGCGCGGGTCGCGAAGTCGATGCCGAAGAAGCAGGGCCACTTCACGGGCGGGGAGGAGATCCGAATGTGGACCTCCGCCGCGCCGGCCTCGCGGAGCATCCGCACCAGGGCGCGCTGGGTGTTGCCGCGCACGATCGAGTCGTCGACGACGACCAGGCGCTTGCCCTTGATGACTTCCTTGAGCGGATTCAGCTTCAGGCGGATTCCGAGCTGGCGGATCGTCTGCGAGGGCTGGATGAAGGTCCGGCCGACATAGGCGTTCTTGACCAGTCCGGCGCCGAACGGGATGCCGGAGGCCTCCGCGTAACCGATCGCGGCGGGCGTCCCGGACTCCGGGGTCGCTATCACCAGATCGGCCTCGACAGGGGCTTCCTTGGCGAGTTTGCGGCCCATCTCGACGCGCGAGAGGTACACGTTCCGGCCGGCGATGTCCGTGTCGGGACGGGCCAGGTAGACGTACTCGAAGACACAGCCCTTGGGCTTCGCTTCCGCGAATCGCGAGGTCCGCAGACCGTTCTCGTCGATCGCGACGAACTCGCCCGGCTCGATCTCGCGCACATAGCTGGCGCCGCAGATGTCGAGGGCCGCGGACTCGGAGGCCACCACCCAGCCGCGCTCCAGGCGGCCGAGGACCAGCGGGCGGATGCCCTGCGGGTCACGGGCGGCGTAGAGGGTGTGCTCGTTCATGAACACGAGCGAGAAGGCGCCCTTGACCTGGGGCAGGATCCTGGCGGAAGCCTCTTCTATGGTCAGCGGCTTGCCGTCGTCGTCGACCTGGGCCGCGAGGAGCGCGGTGAGCAGGTCGGTGTCGTTGGTGGCCGCCACACGGGTGGTGCGGCCTTCCTGCTTGGGCAGATCCGCGACCATCTCGGCAAGCTGCGCCGTGTTGACCAGGTTGCCGTTGTGGCCGAGCGCGATGGAACCGTGCGCGGTCGCACGGAACGTCGGCTGGGCGTTCTCCCACACGGAGGCGCCGGTGGTCGAGTAGCGGGCGTGACCGACCGCGATATGACCCTGGAGCGAACCGAGCGAGGTCTCGTCGAAGACCTGGGACACGAGGCCCATGTCCTTGAAGACGAGGATCTGGGAGCCGTTGCTGACCGCGATTCCCGCGGATTCCTGACCCCGATGCTGGAGGGCGTAGAGCCCGAAGTAAGTGAGCTTGGCGACCTCTTCGCCCGGAGCCCAGACACCGAAGACGCCGCAAGCGTCCTGGGGGCCTTTCTCACCGGGGAGCAGATCATGATTGAGTCGACCGTCACCACGTGGCACGGCACCGAGTGTAGGCGAGATCGACCACTGGTCCGAATTGGGGATTCGCGGCCCTCAGGGGGTCACTCGTCGGCCACCGCGCTGACGACGGTGCCGTTCGTGCTGGTCAGCGCGATCCCGCGATGATCCAACCGATAGGTGATCTTGCTGTCGAAGAGTCCGAGCAGCGTCTTCTCGGTCCTCATGAGTGAGTCTTGGCACATCATGCGGGTGGTCCTGGCCCGGCTGAGGGTGATATGTCCGTCGCTCACGGTGGCGCGGCCCGACACATGGTTGCAGCCGAGCCGGCCGTCGAGGGTGCCGTCCTCGCGCAGGACGAGGTAGGCGTCCGTCCCCTTCGGGAGCGGCTGGGAGACGTCGGTGTCACCCAGTGCCGTGACCTTCCACTTCGTTCCCCGCAGGGGTGCGTCCTTCTCCTCGGTGAGGTTGATCCGGTCGCCGGCGCCCGCGGTGAGGGTCAGCCGGCCGCCGGCGGCCTTCGCGGTGAACGGGCCCTTGTCCGCGAAGGCCCGGCCCAGGCTCCGCTCGAAGCTCATCGGGCCCTTCTCGCAGGCCATGTCCGTCGTCCGGAGCTCGCCGAAGGCGACCCGGTCACCCGTGAAGGTGGCCTTCGAGCCGAACCCGTTGCAGCCGAGGTTGCCGCTGACGCGGCCGTCGTCACCGATCCGCAGATACGCCCCCGAGGGCGCCCGCGTGGTCGTGCCGCCCAGGGTGAGGCTGTCGACCGTCCAGTGCACGCCGGTCAGCGGCGCCGGCTCCGTACGGGTGGATCCGTTCCCCGCGGTCTGGGCACCGCACGCGGCGGCGAGGGGCAGCAGGGTCAGGACTCCGAGGGTCGTTCGCTGCTTGTCCATGCCGGTGTGACGGGAGGAACGGGAGACCGGTTCCCGGGGGGGGCGGGAGAGCCCGGGTCCCCGGGGGGCGGGACAGCCCGGGTCCCCGCAGGGGTGACCGGAGACCGGGTTCGCGCAGGGGTGACCGGGGGCCGGATCCGCACGGGGCGGCCCGGGACCGGATCCGCGCAGGGCGGCCCGGGACCGGGTCCGCGCAGGGCTGCCAGGGACCGGATCCGCGCAGGGCTGCCAGGGACCGGTCGGCGCAGGGGTGACCGGAAGCCGGATCCGCACAGGGGGCCACGGACCGGATCCGCACAGGGGCGGCCGGAAGCCGGATCCACGCAGAGTGGCCTGGGACCGGGTTCACGCAGGGGTGACCGGGGTCCGGATCCACGCAGGGCGGCCAGGGGCCGGATCCGCGCGGGGCGGTCGGCGGTCAGGTCCTCGCCGGGGCAGCCAGGGACCTGGTCCGCGTGGACGGGCGGGGCCTCCGGAGGGGCACCCGCGTGGACGGGCAGGGCCTCCGGAGCCCCGCCCGCGTGGACGGGCGGGGCCTCCGGAGGAGCGGGGGTGGGGAGCCCCCGGCCCGGTGCGGGGGGCTAGCCCATCAGGGGGAGCAGGGGGCCGAGGTCGGCGCGTTCGCCGCTCGCGCTGACCTTCGCCTCGTCCAGCGCCGCCTTCCACTCCGTGCGTCCCGTGGCGAGCCGGATCCAGGTCAGCGGATCCGTCTCGACGACGTTCGGCGGGGTGCCGCGGGTGTGCCGGGGCCCCTCCACGCACTGCACGACGGCGTACGGCGGGATCCTGACCTCGGTCGAGGCGCCGGGCGCCTTCACGGCGAGCGCGTCGGCGAGCAGCCGGGTGCAGGCGGCGAGGGCCTGGCGGTCGAAGGGGATGTCGACGCCGGCGGCGCGGTTGAGGTCGTCGGTGTGGACGACGAGCTCGACCGTGCGCGTGACGAGGTAGTCGGCGAGGGTCATCGCCCCGGCGGGCACGCCGAGCAGCCGGTCGTCGGGGGCGCCCGCGAGACGCTCGGTGATCCGCGCCTCGGCGGCGGCGTACAGCGCGTCGAGGTCGGGGTTGTCCGAAGCGAGCGCGCGGGTGCCGTCGGCGATGTCCCCGGCGCGGGAGGCGGTCCCGAACGGCCAGTCCAGCAGCCCGAGTTCCTTCACGGCGGGCGCGGGCAGAGCGAGCTGCCCGCTCACCGCGTCGACGCCCATCGTGAGGTGGGCGGCCAACTCCCTTACGGTCCAGTCCCCGAGCCCGGCGGGCAGCGCCAACTGCTCGGCGCTCAGGGCGCGTACACCCTCCCGTACGTTCCCGAACTGCGCGAGCACCGCCGCACGGATCCGGGCCGGGTCGTACGTCCGCGCGCGCTTCCGGGCTGTGGTCATACGGCGAGCCTAGTCTTTGGGGCCCGGAGGAACGGGCCGCTCCGGCGTGATGGTGCGACGAACGCCGGAGAAGGCCCCGCCCGTCGCGACGGGCGGGGCCTTCTCCGGGCCGGACGGGACGGGCGCGTTACGCCAGCAGCGCCGGGATCGTGCCCTCGTGGGCCGTGCGCAGCTCGGCCAGGGTGAGCGCGAACTCGCCCTGGACCTCGACCACGGCGGCCTCGGCCTCGGTGCCGTCGACGACACCGATGCGGGTGACGGGCAGACCCCTGGCACCGCACATGTCGTTGAAGCGGAGCTCCTCCGAACGCGGGACGGCGACGACCGCGCGGCCCGCCGACTCCGAGAACAGGAAGGTGAACGCGTCGAGACCGTCGGGCACGACGAGCCGCGCGCCCTTGCCGCCGAGCAGAGCCGACTCGACCACGGCCTGGACGAGACCGCCGTCGGACAGGTCGTGCGCGGAGTCGACCATGCCGTCGCGGGACGCCGAGATGAGGATGTCGGCGAGCAGCCGCTCGCGCTCCAGGTCGACCTTCGGCGGCAGACCGCCCAGGTGGTCGTGGACGACCTGGGACCAGGCCGAACCGCCGAACTCCTCGCGGGTGTCACCGAGCAGGTAGAGGAGCTGGCCCTCTTCCTGGAAGGCGACCGGGGTGCGGCGGGCGACGTCGTCGATGACGCCCAGCACGGCCACGACCGGGGTCGGGTGGATGGCCACCTCGCCGGTCTGGTTGTACAGCGAGACGTTGCCGCCGGTCACCGGGGTGCCGAGCTGCTGGCAGGCGTCGGCCAGACCGCGGATCGCCTCGGCGAACTGCCACATGACGGCCGGGTCCTCGGGCGAGCCGAAGTTCAGGCAGTCGGACACGGCGAGCGGCTTGGCACCGGTCGTCGCGACGTTGCGGTAGGCCTCGGCCAGGGCCAGCTGCGCGCCCGTGTACGGGTCGAGCTTGGCGTAACGGCCGTTGCCGTCGGTCGCGATGGCGACGCCGAGCCCGGTCTCCTCGTCGATGCGGATCATGCCCGAGTCCTCGGGCTGCGCCAGCACCGTGTTGCCCTGCACGAAGTGGTCGTACTGGGAGGTGATCCAGGACTTGGAGGCCTGGTTCGGCGAGGAGACCAGCTTGAGGACCTGGTCCTTCAGCTCGTCGCCGGTCGCCGGGCGGGGCAGCTTGCCGGCGTCGTCGGCCTGGAGCGCGTCCTGCCACTCCGGACGGGCATAGGGACGCTCGTAGACCGGGCCGTCGTGCGCGACCGTGCGCGGGTCGACGTCGACGATCTTGCCGCCGTGCCAGAAGATCTCCAGACGGTCGCCGTCGGTGACCTCACCGATGACGGTGGCGATGACGTCCCACTTGTCGCAGATCTCCAGGAACCGGTCGACCTTCTCCGGCTCGACGACCGCGCACATGCGTTCCTGCGACTCGCTCATGAGGATCTCCTCGGGCGAGAGCGTGGAGTCGCGCAGCGGTACGTCGTCCAGGGTGACCCGCATGCCGCCGGAGCCGTTGGAGGCGAGTTCGCTGGTGGCGCAGGACAGTCCGGCCGCGCCGAGGTCCTGGATGCCGACGACCAGCTTCTCGGCGAAGGCCTCCAGGGTGCACTCGATGAGGAGCTTCTCCTGGAAGGGGTCGCCGACCTGGACGGCGGGACGCTTCGACGGCTTGGCGTCGTCGAAGGTCTCCGAGGCGAGGATCGACGCGCCGCCGATGCCGTCGCCGCCCGTGCGGGCCCCGTACAGGATGACCTTGTTGCCGGTGCCGGACGCCTTCGCGAGGTGGATGTCCTCGTGCCGCATGACGCCGATGGCACCGGCGTTGACCAGCGGGTTGCCCTGGTAGCAGGCGTCGAAGACGACCTCGCCGCCGATGTTCGGCAGGCCCAGGCAGTTGCCGTAGCCGCCGATGCCGGCGACGACGCCGGGCAGGACGCGCTTGGTGTCGGGGTGGTCGGCCGCGCCGAAGCGCAGCGGGTCCACGACCGCCACCGGGCGGGCGCCCATGGCGATGATGTCGCGCACGATGCCGCCGACGCCGGTGGCCGCGCCCTGGTAGGGCTCGACGTACGACGGGTGGTTGTGCGACTCGACCTTGAAGGTGACCGCGTAGCCCTGGCCGACGTCGACGACACCGGCGTTCTCGCCGATGCCGACGAGGAGGGCGTCCGACTGCGGGGCCTTCTCGCCGAACTGGCGGAGGTGGACCTTCGAGGACTTGTACGAGCAGTGCTCGGACCACATGACGGAGTACATGGCGAGCTCGGCGCCGGTGGGCCGGCGGCCGAGGATCTCGACGACCCGCTCGTACTCGTCCTTCTTCAGGCCCAGTTCGGCCCAGGGCAGCTCGACGTCGGGGGTCGCGGCCGCGTTCTCGACCGTGTCCAGAGGCGTGCGGCTCATGCGTTGACCAGCTTCTTGAGGATCGAGGTGAAGAAGGGGAGGCCGTCGGTGCGGCCGGAGCCGACGAGCGGCTCGACGGCGTGCTCGGGGTGCGGCATGAGACCGACGACGTTCCCGGCCTCGTTCGTGATGCCGGCGATGTCCCGCAGCGAGCCGTTCGGGTTGACGTCCACGTAGCGGAACGCGACCCGGCCCTCCGCCTCCAGCATGTCGAGCGTGTGCTCGTCGGCGACGTAGCGCCCGTCCATGTTCTTCAGCGGGATGTGGATCTCCTGGCCGGCCGTGTAGTCGGCGGTCCAGGCGGTCCCCGCGTTCTCCACCCGCAGCTTCTGGTCGCGGCAGATGAAGTGGAGGTGGTTGTTGCCGAGCATCGCGCCGGGCAGGAGGTGCGCCTCGGTGAGGACCTGGAAGCCGTTGCAGATGCCGAGAACCGGCATTCCGGACTTCGCCTGCTCGATGAGCGTCTCCATCACCGGAGAGAAGCGCGAGATGGCGCCGGCCCGGAGATAGTCGCCGTAGGAGAAACCGCCGGGCAGCACGACGGCGTCGACCTGCTTGAGGTCCTTGTCCTTGTGCCAGAGGGCTACGGGTTCCGCGCCCGCGAGCCGGATCGCGCGCTGGGTGTCGCGGTCGTCCAGGCTGCCGGGAAAGGTGACGACTCCAATACGAGCGGTCACTTTCCGGCCTCCGCGACTTCCTCGACCTTGACGGTGAAGTCCTCGATCACGGTGTTGGCGAGGAAGGATTCCGCCAGTTCGTGGATGCGGGCGAGCGCGGCGTCGTCCACCGGTCCGTCCACTTCCAGTTCGAATCGCTTTCCCTGACGGACGTCGGAGACACCTTCGAAACCGAGGCGCGGCAGTGCACGCTGCACCGCCTGGCCCTGGGGGTCGAGGATCTCCGGCTTGAGCATGACGTCGACTACGACGCGTGCCACTGGCACTCCCGGTGTGTGGTGCTGAGCAGGTCCCTTCAGACTACCCGTACGAAATTTCTACTCGCGTAGATTCGTAGAATCCTACGTGACCGCCATCACGATCGCGCATCGGCACGGGGGCATGCACGGAAAATCCTGGGAAAAACCGCAGAAGAACGGCAGGACACCATTGCCGACGGACACGCGGAGGGTTTTAGTCGGGCTTCACAATGCAATGCCGGGCACTGTACAAATGAATTGGCAATAGCCGATACTTTGCTCAATAACAGCCGGACAGTCGACATCTCCCCGACAACTCCCTGACGTCAGCGCACGTCATGGCCGTTGATCGCAGAGGTGTCGCACGAAGGGACCGATATTCGTGGCGCAGCGTGTCGTGGTCACTCTCTTTGACGACATCGACGGCTCGGAAGCGGCGGAGACGATCGCCTTCGGACTCGACGGCAAGTCGTACGAGATCGACCTCAATCCCACCAATGCCGAGGAACTGCGGAAGGCGCTCGAGCCGTACGTCGAGGCCGGCCGCAAGCGGTCGAAGTCCGGGAAGGCGTACACGCACACGGCGCTGACGCCCGATCCCGCCGCGGTCCGCGCCTGGGCCCGCTCCAACAAGATGGACGTGCCGCCGCGCGGCCGGATCCCCAAGAAGGTCTACGAGGCGTTCGCCGAGGCGCACTGAGCCCGCCCCAGGGCCCCGCGTCCCGGAGCCGCGCGGCCTTCCGCGGCCCCCGGAACAACCGACTTGCGCTGACCCCCGCCTGATCAGCTAGAGTCTGGAACACGCCGAGGGGCCAGGCCGAAAGGCCGGAACCCGAAGGTCGTGCGGGTGTAGTTCAGTAGCAGAACATCCCCCTTCCAGGGGGAAGGCGCAGTGTGCAATTCCTGTCACCCGCTCTGCATCGTCCACCGATCGCTTGTCGATCAGGTAGGGTGGTGCTCGCGCCGATCGGTGGAAGCCGGTCGGAGGCAATGCGGACGTAGCTCAGTTGGTAGAGCGCAACCTTGCCAAGGTTGAGGTCGCCAGTTCGAACCTGGTCGTCCGCTCAGCGAAGTAAAGGCCCCGGTCATCGACCGGGGCCTTTCTCGTATCCCCTCGCGTAACCCCGTATCCACCGGTGTTCTCCCGGCGGGATGCCGAGGGCTTCTGACATTTGTCATGCCGAGTGATGACACCGCGCACTGCTGTCGGGCCCCGTCCGCGCCGACGCTGATCCCATGAACACGAACGAGCGCGACCACGTGATCGAGGTCACTGATCTGCGGCGTGTGTACGGGGGCGGCGGAAGGGAATTCGAGGCTGTCCGCGGAGTCACCTTCTCCGTGGGCCGCGGTGAGATCTTCGCCCTTCTCGGCACCAACGGCGCGGGCAAGACCTCCACCGTCGAACTGATCGAGGGTCTGGCTCCCGCGACGGGCGGGCGCGTACGGGTCCTCGGGCACGATCCGTACACCGAACGCGCCGCCGTACGGCCCCGGATCGGCGTGATGCTCCAGGAAGGCGGCTTCCCGTCCGAGCTGACCGTCGCCGAGACCGCGCGGATGTGGGCGGGGTGCACCAGCGGCGCCCGGCCCGCCGATCAGGTGCTGGACCGGGCCGGACTCGCGCACCGCTCCGGCGTCCGCGTGAAGCAGCTGTCGGGCGGCGAGAAGCGGCGCCTGGACCTGGCGCTCGCGCTGCTCGGCGACCCCGAGGTCCTCTTCCTCGACGAGCCCACCACCGGACTCGACGTGGAAGGCCGCCGCAGCACCTGGGAGTTGGTCCGCGAACTCCGCGACGGCGGCACCACGGTCCTGCTGACCACCCACTACCTGGAAGAGGCCGAGTCGCTCGCCGACCGGCTGGCGATCCTGCACGAAGGACGGGTCGCGACCGTCGGCACCCCCGCCGAGGTGACCGCCTCCCAGCCCTCCCACGTCTCCTTCGAGCTGCCCGACGGGTACTTCCCCGGCGACCTGCCGCCGCTGCCGGAACTCGGCGTGAGCGGCCACGAGACGGCGGGCCGCAGGATCCGGCTGCGCACCGGCGACCTCCAGCGCACCGCCACCGCCCTGCTCGTGTGGGCCGAGCGGGCGCGCGTCGAGCTGCGGGGGCTCGACGTGCGCTCGGCCTCCCTGGAGGAGGCCTTCCTGCGGATCTCGCGGGACGCGGTGGCACACAGCACGGACGCACCGACGCAGACCGCGAAGACGCGGAAGGCACGCACGAGGGGAACGGCGGCATGAACGGAACAGCGGTCACCACCGGCGCCGGAACGGCGAGGACCACAGCCGCCGGCCGCACGCGAGCCCTGGCACGCGCCGAACTCACCCTGCTGGGCCGCACCAGGGCGACCCTCGCCGCGGCGGTGTTCGTACCGCTGGTCATGCCGCTCACGCTCCGCTCGGCCGTCGCCTCGATGCGCCTGAAGGGCACCGGACTCACCGTCGGCTCCGTCCTGCTCCCCTCCTCCTTCGGCTTCGCCCTCCTCTTCGCCGTCTACGGCTCCCTGGTCAGCGTGTACACGGCGCGCCGCGAGGAACTCGTCCTCAAACGGCTGCGCACCGGGGAGCTGCGGGACCTGGAGATCCTCGCGGGCGCCGCGCTGCCCTCGGTGGCGATCGGCCTCGCCCAGTGCCTGATCCTGACGGTCGCCTACCGCGCGACCCTCGGCGTCGGGATGCCCGCGCGCCCCGAACTCGTCCTGCTGGGGCTGCTGTCCGCGTTCGTCACCTGGCCGGCGCTCGCCGCCGTCACCGCGAGCATCAGCAGGAGCGTGGAGGGCGCCCAGGTGGCCGCCACACCCCTGACCCTGGTGTCGCTGGTCGCCTCGGGGGCCCTGATCCCCCTGGAGCTGCTGCCGGACGGCGTGGCCCCGTTCTGCGAACTGCTGCCGCTCACCCCGGTGATCACCCTGATCCGCGGCGGCTGGACCGGGCACCTCTCCGCCCACGACACCGTCGGCGCCCTCGTCACGGCGGTGGCCTGGACCGTGATCGCGGTGTTTGCTGTACGACGGTGGTTCCGCTGGGAGCCGCGGCGATGACCACGGACACGGGGGTGGGCATGGGCAGGCCGTCCGGCTGGTGGCGGGGCAAGAGCACACCGGCGAAGGTCGAGACGTACACCCGCTGGTCCTTCCACGTCTTCTCCCTCCTCGAAGCCGCCTCGATCGGGCTGCCCGTGTTCGGGAACCTGCCGACCGCCCGGGCCTGGGCGGTGCTCCTGCTGGTCAGCGGACACTCGGCGTTCTGCGCGGCGACCGCCTCACGGGCGCTGGACTGGACGCGCGGCACCCGGGAACGGCCCCGGCGCACCCTGCTCGCGCTGGCCGTGAGCACCTGCGGCGTGGTCGTCCTGGGCACCCTCCTGTCCGGCGCCCCCTGGCACCCGGCGGACGACGGCGCGTTCCTGGTCGCCTCCTCGCTGCTCGTCGGCGCCACGGCGTTCGGCACGGGCACGCTCGCGCTCGGGACCCGGGACGGGCGCCGGATGACGTACGTCGTGCTCGGCGCCTCCGCGGGCACCGGAGCGCTCGCCCTCCCCCTCGGTTTCCCCGCACCCGCAGCGCTCGTCACCGCCGTCCTGGTGCTGCTCACCGCCGGCTTCCTCGCCTTCACCGCGGCCTTCTCCGTCTGGCTGCTCGACGCCGTCTACGAACTCGACGAGGCCCGCGAGACCCGCGCCCGGCTCGCCGTCGCCGAGGAGCGGCTGCGCTTCGGCCGCGACCTGCACGACGTGATGGGCCGCAATCTCGCGGTGATCGCCCTCAAGAGCGAACTCGCGGTGCAGCTGGCCCGGCGGGGACGGCCCGAGGCCGTGGACCAGATGACCGAGGTGCAGCGGATCGCGCGGGAGTCCCAGCGAGAGGTGCGCGAGGTCGTACGGGGCTATCGCGACGCCGATCTCACCAACGAACTGGCCGGAGCCAAGGGCGTGTTGACGGCCGCCGGGATCGACTGCTCCGTCACCGGCACCGCCGCCGGGCTGCCTCCGCGGATCCAGTCGGCGCTCGGCTGGGTCGTACGGGAGGCGACCACCAACGTGCTGCGGCACGGGAACGCCGGGAAGTGCTCGCTGTCGCTGCGGGCGGCGCGGGACCGGGTGACGCTCATCGTCGAGAACGACGGGGTGCCGCGCGACGCGCTGCCGGACCCCGGACCGGGGAGGGGGAGCGGGCTCATGGGACTGCGCGAGCGGCTGGAGGAGGTGGACGGGGTGCTGCGGGCCGAGGTGAGCCACGGGACGTTCCGGCTGACGGCGGAGGTACCGCTGCGGCCGCCCTCGGGCACGGGAGCCGGCACTCCCGTCCCCGGCCGCACGACCAGGGGGCCCGAGGGGGCGCCTCCGGCGCTTCCGCACCAGGTGAAGGAGGTCACGCCATGACGGACGTACAGGACGGCGCATCCGGGGCCGCGGGGCCCGTGAGGCTGCTGCTCGCCGACGACGAACATCTGATCCGGGGCGCGCTGGCCGCGCTGCTCGGTCTCGAGGACGACCTGGTCGTGGTGGCCGAGGCGGCGACCGGACCCGAGGCGCTGGCGATGGCGAGGGCGCACGTGCCCGATGTCGCCGTGCTGGATCTTCAGATGCCGGGGGCGGACGGTGTGAGCGTGGCCACATCCCTGCGGGCCGAACTGCCGGGCTGCCAGGTGCTGATCGTGACCAGTCACGGGCGCCCCGGGCATCTGAAGCGGGCGCTCGCGGCGGGTGTGCGGGGGTTCGTCCCGAAGACGGTCAGTGCGCGACGGCTCGCGGAGATCATCCGTACCGTGCACGCCGGAAACCGTTACGTGGACCCGGAGTTGGCCGCCGACGCGATCTCCTCCGGGGACTCCCCGCTGACCGCGCGCGAGGCCGAGGTGCTCGAATTCGCCGCCGACGGCGCGCCCGTGGCGGAGATCGCGGAGCGGGCCGCCCTCTCGCAGGGAACGGTCCGGAACTATCTCTCCTCGGCCGTGTCCAAACTGGGCGCGGAGAACCGGCACACGGCAGTGCGTCTCGCACGGGCGCGAGGTTGGGTATAGTTGCTCTCGCGCCACGGCGCATGCGGACGTAGCTCAGTTGGTAGAGCGCAACCTTGCCAAGGTTGAGGTCGCCAGTTCGAACCTGGTCGTCCGCTCCGAAAAGAAGCCCCCGACTCCGGTCGGGGGCTTCTTCGTGTGCGGTGACGTCCTCCCCGCGCGGACGGCGGACGGGCCCGGCGCGCGGCCGGGCCCGTGCGCGCGGTCAGGACCAGCTGACGCCCGTCAGCCGCTCGTACGCCTCGATGTACTTGGCGCGGGTGGCCTCCACGATCCGCTCGGGCAGCGCGGGCGGCGGCGTCTCGCTCCTGCGGTCCCAGCCCGACTCGGCGGACGTCAGCCAGTCGCGGACGTACTGCTTGTCGAAGGACGGCTGCGCGTGGCCCGGCTCCCAGACGTCGGCGGGCCAGAAGCGCGAGGAGTCCGGGGTCAGCACCTCGTCGGCGAGGACCAGCGTGTCGCCGTCGTAGCCGAACTCGAACTTGGTGTCCGCGAGGATGATGCCCCGGTCGCGGGCGATGTCACGGGCCCGGCCGTAGACCGCGAGGGTCGCCCGGCGCAGTTCGGCCGCGGTGTCGGCGCCGACCTGGCGGACGACCTCCTCGTACGAGACGTTCTCGTCGTGCTCCCCGACCGCGGCCTTGGTGGCAGGAGTGAAGATCGGCGAGGGGAGCTCCGAGCCGTCGACGAGACCCTCGGGGAGCGCGAGTCCGCAGACCGTGCGGGACTCCTCGTACTCGGCGAGGCCCGAGCCGGTCAGATAGCCGCGGGCGACGCACTCGACCGGGACCATCCGCAGGGACTTGCAGATCAGGGTGCGGCCGGCCCAGTCGGCCGGGGCGCCCGGCGGGAGTTCGGTGCTCAGCACGTGGTGGGGCGCCAGCTCGGAGAGCTGGTCGAACCACCACAGCGAGAGCTGGGTGAGCGTGCGGCCCTTGTCGGGGATCTCGGTGGGGAGAACCCAGTCGTAGGCGGAGATGCGGTCGCTGGCGACCATCACGAGGTCGCCCGCCTCGTTCTGGTACAGATCGCGCACCTTGCCGGTGTGCAGATGTACCAGACCCGGCACCTGGAGGGGCTCGGGCTTTTCGACGAATCCGGACACGGTTCCTCCCCGTGGTTCTGTACAAGTGGCTCGATTCTCCCGTACGGGACGAGCGGCTGTGGACACGGGGCGTCCCGGGCGGGCGCGGGCGCCCCGCGGCACGGGTGTGCCGCGGGCGCCCGGCGGTGTTTCGTCAGTCGTGTTTGCAGATGCGGTCGAGGAGATTGGCGGTCGCCCGCTGGATACGGGGGTCCACGTGGCCGGGGCGGTCGAGGGCCGGGGACCACGCGAACGTCCCGGACGCGAAGACCAGGGCGCCGGACGGGGCGCGGTAGAGCGAGGTCTCCTGATGGCGCGGGACGCCCTCGCTGTCCGGGTACGGGGAGTGCGCGAGCAGGATCCGGTCCTGGTGCTCGGGCAGTGGCGTGCGCGGGAAGTAACGGTCCGCCTCACCGGCGACCATGCCCTCCACCTCGTCGCCGTCGTGCGCCCCGGTCGCCTCCCACAGCCAGTGGTCGGCGTTGCGGACGATCAGCGGGTGCGGCTCGGGGACGCGCCCGGCGTACTGGATGCCGATGAGCTGCTGCTCCGGGCGGTCGATCTCCCGCCACAGAACGGGCTTTCCAGGACCCCGGCGCTTGCGGCAGGTCAGCAGCCGGTCGGGGACACCCGACGGGGACGGCCCCAGCTCCACCTGCCAGTACATGGTGTTGGCGGAGAGGAAGACCAGCGAGGTGCCGTGCTCGCGGGCGAGTTCCGTGGTGCGGCGCATCTGCGGCGACCAGTACTCGTCGTGGCCCGGGAAGACCAGGCCGCGGTACCGGGTGGGGTCGACGCGGCCGGCGTGCAGATCGCGCGCGTCGGCGTAGGCGAGGTCGTAGCCGTACCGCTCGGCCCAGCGGATGAAGTCGTAGGCGTGGCCCACGTGCAGGGGCAGTCCCGCGCCCGCGTACGGGCGGTCGAAGGAGACGGTCGTGGCCGCGTCGGCCTCGCCGAGGAGCCGGCCGTTCTCGTCCCACGCGTGATAGAGGCTGGCACCGGTGTGGCCGTCCTCCGGATACAGGTTGTACGCCTGCCAGGTGATGTCCGGAAGCAGCAGGAGCAGGTCGGCCGTCTGGCGATTGCGGACGGTGAAGGGGACGTGCGAGCGGTAGCCGTCGAGGGTGGTGAGGACGGCGACATAGGCGCCGACGCTCCAGTAGGACGGGATCTGGAGGCGCCAGGACAGCCACCAGTGGTGGCAGGAGACCGTGCGGTCGGCGGTGAGCGGCGGCGGCTGGACGATCCCGGAGAGCCGGGGGCTCGTCGTGATCTTGCTGGCGCCGTCCCCGCCGTAGTGGCCGATGCGGTAGATGTCGACGCTGAACTCCTGCGGCGGGTCGACCGTGACGTGGAAGTCGATGGACTCGCCGGGAGCGGCGGCACCCGTGCTGGTGAAGCCCTTGATCTGGCGGTGGACGTCGTCGGCGGAGCGGGGTCCGCCGGGGCCCGTGCGCGCACGCGTGCCCGAGGTGGAGCGCGGGGCCGGGATCCGCGAGGCCCCGGACGCCGGCTGGGGCGCCTGGGGCGTGTCGGTGTCCAGGTACCAGGGGACGACGTGCCCGGTGTCGTCGAAATAGGTCTCGCTGCCGCGCAGCCAGGGAACGGGTCCCAGGCCGAAGGGATCCGTGACGGCGTGCGCGAGTGCTCCCGACTCCCAGCGGCGGATCTGCTCCGATCCCATGCCCGCACCCCTCCCTCGTGCCCCCGTCGTACTGGCAAGCCCTTGCGCTGTGCTCGATCGGTCCCAGCACATCACATTACGCACGCAGTCCGTCACCGTTCGTCGCGAATTGGCGTGAGTGGAACGGCTGACTCCACCTGGGCCGTGACCCCTGCGAACCGTGGGGTGGACGAAGGGCCGGGAACGGGGACGGTGGGGCGGCCCGCGGACGGACCGCCGTCAGACCAGGCGGACCGGTTTCTCCGGGCGGACTCCGAGATGGCGGAGCCAGTCCCGCAGGGGCGTGGAATCCCCGGTCTCTATGAGGGTCAGGACGCGGGGCCCGATGTCGGCGGCCCGTTCACCGCCGACCAGGAGGGAAGGACCGTCCAGCCAGTCGAGTCCGGGAACCGCGCCCGCGGTGTCCATCGCCGCGCAGCACACCATCGCCGTGACGTGGTCGGCCAGCAGCTCCCGGCCGGTCCTCGGCGGCTGGAGGGGGAACAGCGGAAGCATCCGGTCGTCCCAGAGGTCGTGGTCGGGGTCCTGCTGCCCGGTGCTCCCGGCGGGTCCGGGCCGCGCCGGAGCGGACGCCTCCTCGCGGGCCAGTTCCGCGGTGAGCCGGGCCGCGAGGGCCGCCGACCGTTCGTTCCCCACGGCGAGGTCGGGATCGTCGCTCTCGGAGATCCCCATCTCCCCGTACGCCTCCGTGCGGTGCTCGGCGAGGGAGCCCACCGGGCCGGGATCCGGGGCGGGCGTGGCTTCGCGCGGCGCGGACAGGTGGTCGAGCACACGAGCCAGGGTCGGTCCGTCGGCCTCGGGCAGCGCGGGGTCGGCGGGATGACGTACGCCGAGCGCGTCCAGGACCCGGTGGAGCCGGGCGGCGTCGGTGCGCCACTTCCGGTCGACGACCTCGTCCGGATAGTCCTGCCAGTCGACCGGCGCCCAGTCGGGTCCCGACTCCGCGGGGCCGCCGTGGAAGAGCCGGGCGGCGAGCAGCGAGGCGGCCTCGTCCACCGTGCCGGGCTCTTCGAGCAGGTCGCAGGCGGGGCGTTCGCCGAGCCTTGAGGTGAAGCCCTCGGCGAGGCGGTCGCGGCGGGACAGCTCGGTCAGGGCGGCGACGACACCCACGTCCAGCCGGGAGGGCCAGCGGCCCATCCGCCAGGCGGGCAGCGCGACCCGGGTCAGCAGCCGGTCCCAGCCGGCGTACGCGAGGCCCACCTGCTCCTGGGCGACGATCCGCACGCCGTAGTCCACGGCCTGGGCGCGCTCGGCCGCCGCGGACGCCACGGCCCGCTCCATCTGGGCGGCGTGGTCCCGGCAGCCGCGCAGCAGGATGCGGGTGATCCGGCCGACTCCGGCCAGGACCGTGCGGGGCAGCGGGCCGCGGCCCGGTGCCGAGGCCACGGCGACGGCCGCGTCCAGGCCCCGGACGAAGCGGCGGGCCGCGGCTATGTCCGGGTGCGCGGACGGGCCCGTACCGGCGACCACGGGGGCGAGGACCGCCCGCAGCTCGCCGACCCGCATCCACCACAGGAAGGGGGAGCCGATGACGAGGACGGGGGCGTCGTTGACCCGGGCCGCGCGGTCGGTCAGCGCGGTCACAGGGCCGCTTCCTGCCGGATCGCGGCGCCCGCCGTCCGGCTCGCCCCTTCCGCCCGGGGAGAACCGGCCGTGCGCCCGGTGGGTGCGGTCCTCCAGCCAGCTGTCGCAGTCCGGGGTGAGCGCTATCGCGGAGGGAGCCGGGACGTCCAGGCGATCGGCCAGGTCACGGACCATGCGGTAGAGATCGGGGGCCGAAGCCTCGGGGATCGGGACGGTGGGG
This sequence comes from Streptomyces sp. f51, assembly GCF_037940415.1. Classification (NCBI taxonomy): domain Bacteria; kingdom Bacillati; phylum Actinomycetota; class Actinomycetes; order Kitasatosporales; family Streptomycetaceae; genus Streptomyces; species Streptomyces sp. f51. The sequence continues at coordinate 3,532,617 of NZ_CP149798.1, forward strand.
CTCATCGCGGGCCGGGCACGGGCCACGACGAGCGCGACGCCCGCCGCCGCGAGCAGGACGAGGACGGCGAGGACCGTCACGATCCACCCCGCGATCCCCCAGGGCCTGCCGGTCACACGGCCGGTGGCGGCCCCGACGAGCAGCACGACGGCCACGGCCGCGGGCAGCAGGGCGACGGCCAGCGCCCTGCTGCGGACCCGCAGCACGGCGAGAGCCCGGGAGCGCGCTGCCTGCGCGCCCACCTCAACACCCATACCGGTCACGACCGGACGTCACCCCCTCTTGTCCGCCGTGCCCCGGCCTTGTCGCTGCCGGCGCCGACGGATGCCCTGGCGTTGGTCACTCCCCCACTGTGGCACCCGCCGCCGACATCGCAATGCCGGTGGGCCAAGTGCCGGAATGCTTTCGCCGCACCCTAGTTGGGGCCCCGGCCCTCGTCAGCCGGATACGGCATCGGTCACCCGATGGAATGGCTCTGGGGAAAGGTGGGTGACGGCGACTCCCGGACACGCTTCCGGTTCCGTACAGAAACCCGCAGCTGGAGGGGCCAGGACGCAACAGACAAAGCCCCGGATTCCGTACGGAGTCCGGGGCTCGGCGCTGCTGTGCGGGGGCGGTGGGCTACGCCTCGGCCGCCGCCTTCGCCGCGATGTCGGTGCGGTGCTGTGAGCCGTCCAGGCCGATGCGAGCGACGGCCGCGTAGGCGCGCTCGCGGGCCTCGGTGAGGCCGGATCCGATCGCTGTGACGGACAGCACACGGCCGCCCGCGCTCACCACCGCGCCGCCCTCGTGCCGGGTGCCGGCGTGCAGGACGTACGCGTGCGGGGCGTCCTTCGCGGCCACCTCGTCGAGCCCGGTGATCGGGTCGCCGGTGCGCGGGGTGTCCGGGTAGTTGTGCGAGGCCACGACGACGGTGACCGCCGCCTCGTCGCTCCAGCGCAGCGGCTCCAGATCGGCGAGGGTGCCGTTCGCGGACGCCAGCAGGACGCCGGCCAGCGGGGTCCTCAGGCGGGCGAGGACGACCTGCGTCTCGGGGTCGCCGAAGCGGGCGTTGAACTCGATGACCCGCACACCGCGGCTGGTGATCGCCAGACCGGCGTACAGGAGCCCGGAGAACGGGGTGCCGCGGCGGCGCAGTTCGTCGACGGTCGGCTGGAGGACGGTCTCCATGACCTCCTCGACGAGCTTCGGGTCCGCCCACGGCAGCGGCGAGTACGCGCCCATGCCACCGGTGTTCGGGCCCTCGTCGCCGTCCAGCGCGCGCTTGAAGTCCTGGGCGGGCTGGAGCGGGACGACGGTCGTGCCGTCGGTGATCGCGAAGAGGGAGACCTCGGGGCCGTCGAGGAACTCCTCGATGACGACGCGGTCGCAGGCGTTCGCGTGCGCCCGCGCCGTCTCCAGGTCGTCGGTCACGACGACGCCCTTGCCGGCCGCAAGCCCGTCGTCCTTCACGACGTACGGCGCGCCGAACGCGTCGAGCGCCTCCTCGACCTCCTCGGGCGTCGCGCAGACGTACGAGCGTGCCGTGGGGACGCCGGCACCCGCCATCACGTCCTTCGCGAACGCCTTGGAGCCCTCCAGCTGCGCGGCCTCCTTCGAGGGGCCGAAGCAGGGGATGCCCGCGGCGCGCACCGCGTCGGCGACACCGGCGACCAGCGGGGCCTCCGGGCCCACGATCACCAGTTCGGCGCCGAGCTCCGTGGCCAGCGCGGCCACGGCGGAGCCGTCGAGGGCGTCGACCGCGTGCGGCTCCGCCACCTCCGCGATCCCGGCGTTGCCGGGAGCGCAGTGCAGGGCGGTGACGTCGGGGTCGAGGGACAGGGAGCGGCACAGGGCGTGTTCGCGGGCGCCACCACCGATGACAAGGACCTTCACGGGGGTCAGCCTAGCCGCCGCGCACGGGTGCCCTTGTGGGGGCTTCCGAAGCGACGGGGGTACGACACTGGTGCGATCCTCCGAAAACGAGTCCCGGCAGGGGGCCCGGCGGGGTCCCCGGCGCGGGGAGTGGTCCGGTCCGATGGCACCCGCGCCCATGATCCGCAGCCCTCGGGCCCGCCGGGCACCCGCGAGGGAGCAGGGCCTCGGGGCGGGGCCTCGCGCACTGTCCGAAGCCGGTCGCCGGCCCCGTCCGCGGCGGGGCCCGCAGCGCCCCCGGAGCCTCGCCTCGGGGACGTGTGTCCTGCCGGACCGGAACAGGGCCCTGGACCGCCCGAAAGCCGGTCGACGGTCCTGTCCGTGGCGGGGCGCGAAGCGTTCCCGGAGCCCTGGGCCGGGTGGGGTCCGGCGAAACCGAGCCCGGTGGTCGCCGGTCCTGTCCGTGGCCGGGCACGGAGGATTCCCGGAGTCTGGCCCCGGGCGGGGCTCGGTCGGGGTCAGGTCGGGGTCAGGCCGGGGTCGGGGTCAGGCCGGGTTCGGAGCCCGGCGCCGGGCGGTGTCCGGCCGGGGCCAGGCCGGGTTCGGGGCCCGATCTTGGTCCGTGCACGGAGCCCGGCCCCGGGCGGTGTCCGGCCGGGGTCGGGGCCCGACCCTGGTCCGTTCCCGGAGGCCGAGCACGGGCGGTGGCCTGGAGGCCGGGCATGTGTGTCGGCCGGAAACCCGGACTCCGGCGATGTCCGGTGAACCGGGCCAGGGCGGGCCTCAGGTCTGGTTCGGGATGGCGGCGCTCATTCGTTCGTGAATTCCTCGACCACCGTGGCGCCGAGTTCGCGGACGATCAGTTCGTGGCCCGAGAGCGCGGACTCGTCCAGGTCGGGGTCGTCGTCCTCGGGGGTGTCGTCCTCCGGGGCGACCGGGGGCGGCTCGTACGCCGGGGCTGCCTGTGCGGGCGCGGACATCGCCTGGGCCTGGGGACGGGCCGCGGACGGGCCGGCCTGCGGGGCCGAGGTGCCGGGAGCGGGGGCGGACGGCTGCTGGGGCGCGGGGCGCTGGCCGGCCGGGGCCCCGCCATAACCGCCGGCGCCACCGCCTCCGTAGCCACCGCCGCCGTAACCGCCGCCACCGCCGAAGCCGCCGGTCGGGGCGGGCGGTGCCGAGCCGCCCGAGGCGTCGACGATCGCCTCGACCTTCCAGTGCACGTTGAACTGCTCCGCGAGCGCCTGCCGCAGCACGTCCTCGCTGCCGCTGCCGGCGAAGTTGTCCCGCGCTCCGGCGTTGACGAACCCGATCTGGAGGGTCGTCCCGTCGAAGGCCGTGACCTGCGCGTTCTGGCTGAGCAGGATCCAGGTGAACCGGCGGCGGTTCTTCACCGCCTCCAGGATGTTCGGCCACAGCACGCGGGGGTCGATGCCGCCCGGGGCCGGAGCGGCCGCCTGGGGCGCTCCGGGAGCCGCCGGGGCGGCCTGGGGGGCCGGGGTGCCGGCGGGCGCGGGTGCGGGCGCGGGCGCGGACTGTGCCGGAGGCCGGCCACCGCCCGCCGGGGCCGCCGTGGGCCAGCCACCGGGGCGTCGGCCGCTGCCGGCCGCCGTGGTGGTGGGCCAGGCGCCGGGCGCGGCCCCCGTGGGGGCACCTGCCGGAGCCGTGGGCTGCTCGTGCGCCGCCGGCGCGGGCGCGGGCGCGGCCGTCGGAGCGGGGGCGGTGAAGGACGCGGCGGGGGTGACGGGAACGGCCGGAACAGGCTCCCCCGGGGCCACACCGGGCGGCACGGCGCCGGCGCTCTCGGCGGAACCCGCCTGACCGGGGCCCGGCCCTGCGCCCCTGGCCGCGGCACGGGCGGCCGCGAGACCTCCCCCGGGGGCGACCGGCGGAACCGGGGCGGCCGCGGGCGCGGCCTGCGGAACCGGTGCCGCTCCGCGCGCCTCGGGTCCGGGCACGTAGCCCATGGCGGGGGCGGCTCCGCCACCGGAGAAGTTCACGCCGCGCTCGATGCGGTCGAGGCGGGCCATGACGGACCGCTCGTCCCGGTAGGCGGCGGGCAGCAGCACACGCGCGCAGATCAGTTCGAGCTGGAGGCGGGGCGAGGTGGCTCCGCGCATCTCCGTGAGGCCCTCGTTGACCAGGTCGGCGGCACGGCTCAGCTCGGCGGCGCCGAAGACCGCGGCCTGGGCCTGCATCCGCTCCACGACGTCGACCGGGGCGTCGATGAGCCCCTTCTCCGCCGCGTCCGGGACGGCCGCCAGGATCACCAGGTCCCGCAGCCGCTCCAGCAGGTCGGCGACGAAGCGGCGCGGGTCGTTGCCGCCCTCGATGACGGTGTCCACCACTTCGAAGGCGGCGGCGCCGTCCCCCGCAGCGAAGGCCTCGACGACGGCGTCCAGCAGGGAGCCGTCCGTGTACCCGAGCAGCGAGGTCGCCATGGCGTACGTCACACCGTCGTCGGCGGCGCCCGCCAGCAGCTGGTCCATCACGGACATGGAGTCACGCACGGACCCCGCGCCCGCCCTCACGACGAGCGGCAGCACGCCCTCGGCGACCGGGATCCCCTCCTGGCCGCAGACCTCGCCCAGGTATTCGCGCAGGGTGCCGGGCGGCACCAGCCGGAAGGGGTAGTGGTGGGTCCGCGACCGGATCGTCCCGATGACCTTCTCGGGCTCGGTCGTGGCGAAGATGAACTTCAGATGCTCCGGGGGCTCCTCGACGACCTTGAGCAGCGCGTTGAATCCGGCCGACGTGACCATGTGGGCCTCGTCGATGATGTAGATCTTGTAGCGGCTGCTCGCGGGGCCGAAGAAGGCCTTTTCCCGCAGGTCACGGGCGTCGTCCACACCACCGTGCGAAGCGGCGTCGATCTCGATGACGTCGATGGAGCCCCGGCCGCCGCGGGAGAGGTCCTGACAGGACTGGCACTGGCCGCACGGGGTCGGGGTGGGGCCCTGCTCGCAGTTCAGACAGCGGGCCAGGATGCGCGCGCTCGTCGTCTTGCCGCACCCGCGCGGACCGCTGAACAGGTACGCGTGATTGACCCGGTTGTTCCGCAGCGCCTGGGACAACGGGTCGGTGACATGCTCCTGCCCGATGACCTCGGCGAACGACTCCGGGCGATAGCGGCGGTACAGCGCGAGAGACGACACGTCTACGAGGTTATAGGCGCCCACTGACATCAAGGACCGCTCCGAGGGCATCCCGAACGCATCCCGTGCGCGGCCCCGGCGCCCGTCGGGGCGACCGCCCCGGAAACGCAAGCGCCCCCCACGCACCCGCCAGAGCCGACCTACCCTTGCTGCCTTCCGGCCCTGGGGGAGTTCAGTCAGATAGCGCCACGTGAGGGGCTCCGCAAAGAGTACAGGATCCCCGGGGCGGGGAACGAGTTCGCGAGCACTCCTCAACGTCTTGTATTGTTTGCCGCGGAGGATTCGCCTAGAGGCCTAGGGCGCACGCTTGGAAAGCGTGTTGGGGGCAACCCCTCACGAGTTCGAATCTCGTATCCTCCGCCAGTGCCTCACCGGGCACGATGTCGAAGGGCCCTGCTGCTTGCAGCGGGGCCCTTCTTCGTATGCGGTCTCATCTACAGTCTCAACGCGCTCCCTCGGAGCCCTCAGGGCCGCCATCGTCGGCAGCCTTGGCCACTTCCCAGATGAGACCGCCAACCCGCTGTGCCACGTCGGCCAGGATTCCGCCCGTGACATGTTGGTAGCGGGCTGCCATGGCCGTGGACGACCAGCCCATGATCTGCATCACCACTCGTTCTGGAACACCGAGGATGAGCAGGACCGTGGCCGCGGTGTGCCGGGCGTCGTGCAGACGACCGTCCCGCACCTTGGCATCGGCCAGGAGCTGTTTCCACGCGTCGTAATCCGTGCTGGGCACGAGCGGCGCGCCCACGGGGGACGTGAAGACGAAACCGGTGTCCTGCCACTCCTGGCCAGCGAGCAGGCGCTCCCGGTCCTGCTCCTTGCGGTGCAGTTCCAACAGCCTGACCAGTTCACCCGGAACGCCGATCACCCGGCGGCCGGCGCGCGATTTGGTGTTGGCCGTGTCCTCGTTCCTTCGGACCCGCTGCTTGCAGTACCCGGACTTTCGGCCGCAGTCGCCGCCGCAACCGTGCAGATACTTCGGCCGCAGCCTGTTCTTCCTCACGCGGAGAATGCCGTTCTGGAGGTCGACATCCGACCAGCGCAGCCCGAGAGCTTTGCCCTGCCTCAGTCCCAGCGCAAGAGCGAGGGACCAGCGGGCACTGTTACGCAGCTTGGCGGCCTCAGACAGGAGCCGCTGCACTTCCTCAATGTCGTACGGCTCGACCTCGTCCTCCTCGATTCGGGGAGGTACCGCGAGGGTGGCGACGTTCCGGGTGACGTGGCCCCGGCGAAGCGCGTGATTGAGAGCCGTACGCATCGTGCGGTGCGCCTGGTGAGCAGTGGCGGCCTTGCTCCCGTTGGCCTGCATCTTCGCGTACAGGCGTTCCAGGTATTCAGGCTCCAGTTTGTCCAGTCGGTGAGCGCCTACGCCGGGAATCAGGTGCACCCGAACGGCCACCTCGTATCCGGCGTAGGTGTTCTCCCGCACCGACGGCTTTGCGATCTCCTCCACCCAGTGCAGGAGCCACGCCTTGACGGTCCACGGCCGGTCAGGCTTACGGACCTTCCCCTCGTCGCGCCGCTTCTCCAGCGCGCGGACCTTCTTGATCACCTCCGCTTCACTGACCTTGCTGCTGACGTGACGCCGGTCGGGCTTCCCGTCGTCACAGACGCCGACAGTGACGCGACCGTGCCAGAAGCCGTCCTTACCGAAGTAGATGGACGATGCACCATCTGCGCGCTTGGCGCGCTTGGCCATGAGCACTCCTTACGCGACTGCGTTCGTGGATCGGGACTGCATGCGCTCGGCGAGGTAGTCAGTGAGCGCATGCACGGGAACTCGACGGGACCGGCCGATCGGCACGGTCTGCACTGCGCCATCGCGGATGAGCGCGTACATGGTGGTTCGGCCGATGCTCAGACGGCGGGCGGCTTCCTCTCGGTCCGGGAACTCCAGTTGGGCTACACGTCGTGACAGGGTTCACGACCGAGGGACAGCCCGTACGCGTCGCAGTCAGCGTGCTACCCGGAGACCGGCATGTGATCTCCTACGAGCGGCAACGCGAAGCCTCCACCGAGGAAGCATGAACGATCTGCACATCAGACCCGGCACCCCCTATGAACTCAACACAGTGGAAGCGCTGCTGCGCGGCGCTTCCACTTGGCTCGCGTCTCGCGGCATTGATCAATGGCAGTACCCGCCGCACCGCGACCGCATCTCGGCAGCCCTTGAACAGGGGGTGTGCTTCATTGCGTTCGAGGGTGACGCCCCGGTCGCGACGCTCCAGCTAGACGAGTTCGCCGATCCGGAGTTTTGGACACCAGACGACGAACCGGCCACAGCCTTATACCTGCACCGCATGGCTGTGCGTCGTGACGCGGCCGGCGCAGGGCTTGGGGCCAGACTCTTGGAGTGGGCAGCAGGTCGGGCTGCCTCTCAAGGCAAGAAGTGGCTTCGGCTGGACGCGTGGAAGGACAACGAGGGGCTGCACGGCTACTACTCGGCCGCAGGTTTCGAACTCGTGCGCATCGTCGATTTGCCACACCGCAGGTCGGGAGCGCTCTTCCAGCGCTTGGTCGGACAACCTCCCGTGGCAAACGGATGACCGACGACGCTGCCGCTCTTCGTCCTGAGTCTTTGTCCAGTGCGCTGACGGATGCCTCCATAGCGCGCTTGCGCCGGGGCAGCAGCCCTAGACATGCAGCCGACCGTGACGACAGCCTGAGCCGCAGGTCAGAGGGCCAATGGCGATGCTGTACGATCCCCCGGCGATCGAGGTAAGGCTTTGGCGGGGACGGGTGAGTGTGGCCAAAAAGGGTGGGGAAAGTTTCACGGATTACTGCTTGGGCTGCGTCATGCTCGTCTTCATCGGCGCGGTCGTCTTCGTGGGTTGCAGCATGGACAATTACGAGCCGGATTGGGCAAAATCGAGCGAGCCTGCGGCTGGGACGACGCAGCAGGCCAAGCCGCCGGACTGGCGCCTAGAGGATTACTCTGGCGACAGATACATCCACTGGGTCGATGTCAGCAAGCCTAAGAAGTTCGACCTTCTGGACTCGGTAACCGCAGAGGACGCCAACAGTACGACTCTGTCCGAGGACCCTCTCGATGACGACGAGGGCCTCACGGCGACGGATGTGGAGATTAAGCTCCTCTCGAAACCGAAGTACGGGACTGTGAAGCTCAACAAGGCAAACGGCACGGCCACTTACACGACTTGGGCAGATTTCGAAGGCACGGATGGCATCCGTTACTCGATCAAACTCAAGGGCAAGCCCGAGGTTCTTGAGATCTCGTACTCCGTCGCCGTATATGGCGAGAGTCCGTGAGCAGTTCGACGACTGAGCGGAACAAGCGAGGAACGCTCACCTCCCGCCTCGTGGTGCGTCAGGAGCGGGGGTTTGGATAGGCTCCAAGGAGGTTGGGTACGCCGCAGGCGGTGGCGAGGAGATCGGCGTACGCGGCAAGGATGCGACGGGTGTCGTTCAAGGCGGTTCGCAGCTGAGCCGACTGGGGCCAGGAGTGCTCATGGTCGCGGCGGGAGCGATCCGCAGGGCGGCGGCTCTCCCAGTCCTCCAACGCAGGATGCCAGGCGGCAAGGAGCGGGCGTACAGCGTAGTTGAGCATTGCCACCGCCAGGTACCCGAAGTTGTACTCGCCATTCCGTTTCGGTTCGGCGATCTGCGGCCCGTAACGGCGCAGGATCTCGCGAGTGGTGCCGAACAGCGAGTACAGGCTCGTCAGCGCCTCTCGCAGCAGGCCCTCGTCCTCCCCCAGCGGCACCACAGACACTCGGGTGATCAGCTCTACATACAGCTCCCAGGCAGCTCGTCGCTCCGCGTCGTTTGGCTCCCAGCTACCTGCGATCTCAAGCATCGGTAGCTTCAGCCTGACTTCCACGTTCTTCGGCGCCTGGGCCATTTCCCTGCCTCTTTCTACTTGTGAGATCTCCGCGTTCTCTACCCTGTCCCACGCTATACGCGAGATCATGGCCAGTGCTCCACATCGCGAGCGCCAGGGGATTTGGGGGTCAACGGTGACCGACATCGCGCAACGAATTTTTGTCAGCTACGCAGGCCCGGACCAGGCCTGGGCGGAGTGGGCCAGCTGGCGACTCCAGCAGGCCGGGCACCAGGTCGAGCTGGATCGGTGGAGCTGGCGCACCGGGGACGACTTCGTCCAGAAGATGAACCTTGCTCTCGACAACGCCGACGCGGTGGTGGCCCTGTTTTCCAGGCAGTACTTCGCCCCCAACCGATGGACCCGGGAGGAGTGGTCGGCCGTCGTGGCCCTGCGGGGACGCCTCGTTCCGGTGGCGATCGAGCTTCTGGCCGATGACGACATCCCCACCCTCCTGGCGGGGAGGCTGCGCACAGACGTTCACGATCTGGATGAAACCGCCGCTACTGCTGCCCTGCTCGAAGCCGTGAGTGGACCGGTTCCCCCTACCGGTCCGGTCGCCTTCCCTGGCGCCACCTCGGCCGATACGACTACAAAACCTGATACACAGCATCCCCGACTACCCAGCAGCGTGGGTCTGCCCGAGGTGTGGAATGTCCGTCGCCGCAACCCCGACTTCTCTGGCCGCGAGGCCGTGTTGGGGCAGGTTCGTACCGGTCTGCTCAGTGGACACCAAGCAGTGGTCCAGGCGCTCCAGGGGATGGGCGGCATCGGAAAGACCCAGATTGCCTTGGAGTACGCTCACCGTTTCGCAAGCCAGTACGACCTCGTGTGGTGGGTCGACGCCGAACGGGCTGACCAGTTGCCTGTTCGCTACACCGAACTCGCCGACTGCCTCGGTATCGCCAAATTCGATGCTGGCGCCGAGGCCAACGCCTATGCTCTTCTCCAGCATTTACGGACGCGGCACCGCTGGCTTCTCATTCTCGACAATGCTGAACAACCTGATCAGATCGAGCCCTGGCTCCCCGAGGGCCTAGGCCATGTTCTGATCACCTCACGCAACCCGGACTGGCACGGGATCGCTCACCGGAGTGACCTGGACGTGTTCACCCGCAGTGATTCCCTGGTCTACCTCCAGAGTCGTATCCCGGGATTGACCGCCGAGCGCGCCGAGCTTCTGGCGCAGGATCTCGGTGACCTTCCTCTTGCTCTCGCCCAGGCTGTGGGAGTTTTGCGCAGCGGCATGACCTTGGACCGCTACCGGCAACTCCTGACCACCAACACTGAGCGCCTCCTGCAGGAGAGCGATGTCCGCGACTACCCCGCGTCACTGGCCGCGACGGTCAACATCGCCGCCTCCCGCCTCGCGGACGACGGCCATCCCGACGCCCACGCGCTGCTCCGGCTCGGTGCCTTCTTCGGCCCTGAACCCATCCCTATCGCCTGGCTAGAGGCATCTCGCCCCCGTCTGGCCACGATTCCCAGTGATCCAGACGACCCGATGTGGCCGCGCAAAGCCCTCCAGCCCCTAGGCCGCTTCGGACTGGCCCGCACCGACTTCGACGCCTTCCAGATTCACCGCCTCACCCAGGCCATCCTCCGCACTCAGAGCAGTCCTGACCTGATCGCAGTCATTCACGACGATGTCACTGCTGTCCTCGCAGCAGTCAATCCGGGCGACCCGCAATCTCCGGCCGACTGGCCAGGGTGGGCCTCCCTTACCGCCCACCTCACCACCCCCCACGTCGCCGCCGTCATCGCCGACCGGCCCGAACTGCGCCCCACGCTCACAAAAGCTGCTCACTTCCTCATCCGTACCGGCCTGCCACGCACCGCCTATGACCTCAGCACGGCGCTGCATCAGGCATGGAGTGCTGATTTGGGGCCGGACCACCCCGACACCCTCACCTGTGCGCAGTATGTGGGGCACGCGACCGGCGACCTCGGAGACTTCAACAAAGCCCACCTCATCATCGAGGACACCTTCACCCGTCGCCGCCGTATTCTGGGCGAGGATCACCCCGACACCCTTCACTCCGCGAACGACCTTGCCGTCACCACGGCCTACCTGGGGGAGCATGCGGAGGCTCGCCGCATGCTGGAGGATGTTCTCGCGCGTCGCCGCCGTGTTCTGGGCGAGGATCACCCCGACACCCTCACATCCGCTGGCAACCTTGCCAGCACCTTGGGTGACTTGGGGGAGCGTGCGGAGGCTCGCCGGATGCAGGAGGATGTTCTCGCGCGTCGCCGCCGTGTTCTGGGCGAGGATCACCCCGACACCCTCACATCCGCTGGCAACCTTGCCAGCACCTTGCGTGACTTGGGGGAGCATGCGGAGGCTCGCCGGATGCAGGAGGATGTTCTCGCGGGTCACCGCCGTGTTCTGGGCGAGGATCACCCCGACACCCTCACATCCGCTAGCAATCTCGCCAGCACCTTCAGTCGCTTGGGGGAGCAAGCGGAGGCTCGCCGCATGAAGGAGGATGTTCTCGCGCGTCAACGCCGTGTTCTGGGCGAAGATCACCCCGACACCCTCAATTCGGCCGGCAACCTTGCCAGCACCTTGAGTGACTTGGGGGAGCATACGGAGGCTCGCCGCATGCTGGAGGATGTTCTCGCGCGTCACTGCCGTGTTCTGGGCGAGGATCACCCCGACACCCTCACATCCGCTAGCAACCTTGCCAGCACCTTGAGTGACTTGGGGAAGCATGCGGAGGCTCGCCGCATGAAGGAGGATCTTCTCGCGCGTCACCGCCGTGTTCTGGGCGAAGATCACCCCGACACCCTCACATCCGCGAATAACCTCGCTACCACCCTGCACTCCTTGGGGGAGTATGCGGAGGCTCGCCGCATGAAGGAGGATGTTCTCGCGCATCGCCGCCGTGTTCTGGGCGAGGACCATCCTGACACCCTCACATCCGCTGTCAACCTCGCCGCCACGCTGCACGTTCTCCGCCAGTACCCGGCGGCGGTTGCCCTCTTGAAGGAGGCGCGCGTCGGCTACCTGCGCCTCTTTGGTGTAAAGCATCCCAAAACTGCGCGTGCCACCCAGAATCTCGCCGCTTTGCTGACCGCTATGGGAAGGACTCATGAGGCGCAGCAGTTGACTGGCGGCAAGTTGAAAAAGAGCAAAGGTCGCTTCGGCCGTAAACGGCGGTAATGAAGCGCGGTCATTGTCTGCAATAGGCATGCAGGTCACGCTCACACCGTGGTCAGCTCTCAGCCCAGACACGACACGGCATGAAAGCTGACGGCACTAACGGTCTTTACTTGGTGGGGCAAGCGTGGGGCAACTTCACCTTGCGGTGGCTCAAGTTCCTGGTCAGAGGCAGACATGCGCGCGGTCTGTAAATCTGCCGACTGACCTGTCGTCCAGTCTCAACGACAGTCTCATCCGTTGGAGTTCGCGCTCGTTCACGGCCGTGCTGGCAGAAGGTGACACGCAGGAGATGAACGGTCCTGAACCACCAGGAACGCAAACCAGCAGAGTTGGAAAGCGTGTTGGGGGCAACCCCTCACGAGTTCGAATCTCGTATCCTCCGCCAGTGCCTCACCGGGCACGATGTCGCAGGGCCCCACCGCAAGGTGGGGCCCTGCTTCGTTGTGTTCGGCCCTCGTCGTCCTGGTTTCTGTCCAGAAGGGGTGCCGGAGCGGTCGATCTGGTCGCCGCCGCGGTGAACGGGCAGGCCCTCCAGGGGTGCGGCCCGGACCGCGGCACGTACGTCGGCGTGCTCGCGGTTCCGGGCTCTCCTCGGGCCGCCGGGGTCAGTCGATCTCGACCTTCTTCGAGACCGTGACCTCGTCGATGTCGCTGGTGCGGACCGTGACCTTCATCGTCCAGGTGCCGGGGAGGGGGAGGGTCAGGCCGTCGGAGGTCCAGTAGCCGCCCTTGTCGGTGATCTCCGCGTCGATCGGGCCGACCTTCTGTGACTCCAGGGTGAAGGTCACGCGCACCTCGGGGACCGTCGCGAGGCCGCCGTCGGGGCCGAAGACCACGGCCTGCACGGAGTTCTCGCCCACCTGGCCGGGCGTCAGCTCGACCGACACCTTTCCGTGCCCGCCCGGGGTGCCGACGTCGAAGGGGACCACGGTCGTCTTCGAGGTCACCCGGCGCACGGCCGCGACCGCGTCGGCGCTCTCCGCCGCCACGCGGCCCGGCTGGCTGCCGGTCAGCATCGTCGTGATGACCAGCACCACGACCCCGACGGTGACCTCGGCGAGCACCGAGCGGCGCAGTCCCCGGTGGTGGTGTTGGTGATCGTGGTCGGTGGTCCCTGTGGCCTCAGGGCCCCCGGGTCCGTCCGTGGTTCCCGGTCCGTCCGTGGGCTCCTCGCCGACCGTCGCTCCGGTGCCCGCCGGATCCGCCGGACCCTCCTCGGCCGTGCCGGCCTCGACCGTCCCCGCTCCCGCCGTCACGGCGACCGGGACCGCGGCGCGTTCGGCCGTGGCCGGGGACTGGGCCGTCGCCGCCAGCCGGGCCGTCCAGCGGCGCGAGAACGCGGCTCCCGCCAGGAGCAGCGCCACCAGCACGATCTTCACGGTCAGGAGCCTGCCGTACGCCGTCGAGGTCAGGGCGTCCCAGGAGCCGAGGCCGCGCCAGGCCTGGTAGACGCCGGTGACCGCGAGGACGGCGACCGAGGTGAGGGCGAGCCGGGAGAAGCGGGTGACGACGGACGGCGGGACCGGCTCGGCGGGGCGGTGGAGGGCGGTCAGCAGGGCGGCCAGACCGCCGAGCCACACCGCCATGGCGAGCAGGTGCAGCACGGAGGAGACCATCGCCACGGGGACCTGGATCCCGGCGGAGGCGTGCTCGGAGGCGGCCCAGGTGACCGCCAGGGCCAGGGAGAACAGCGTGCCGAGCACGAGGACGCCCCGGGCCGCCCCCCGCTCCCGTACGGGCACGCGCGGGGGCACGAAGGCCACCGCGGCGAGCAGCGCAAGGCGCGCCACCAGCACGATGCCCGGCCTGCCGGCCAGGGTGTCGCTGAGGGTCGCGGGGTCGAGGGCCCCCGACACGCCGGTGCCGCGCTCGTAGGGGCCGCGCAGCAGGAGCAGCGCGAACGTGGAGCCGAGCAGGATCCACCAGCCGGTGACCAGGAGACGCCGTACGGATCCGGGGAAACCGCAGCCCACCACGAACGTGACCGCGCCGATGAACAGGGCGAGTCCGCAGTAGGCGGTGTAGCGGGCGATGCCGTAGAGGGCGGACGAGAGGGGGTCGCCGGCGGTGGGCGGCAGCGGTACGGGGGTCGCGGAGGCCTTGCCGACGGAGAACGTGAAGGCGCCGGAGACGGGGTGGCTGTCCGCCGAGACGACCCGCCAGGCGACGGTGTACGTGCCCTCGGCGAGGCCGCGCGGCAGGGTGACCCCGGCGGTGTCGGACCTGCCGTCCGCGTGCTCCGCCTCCCCGGTGCGCAGGCGCCGGTTCTCCGGGTCGAGCACGCGGAAGGAGTCGTCGAACAGGCCGATCGACTCACTGAACGTCAGGGTCACCCGCCGGGGCGCCGACTTCAGCACACTGCCTTCCTGCGGATCGGTGCCCGTCAGAGCGGCGTGGGCGGACGCGCCGCTCACCCCGCCGAAGAGCACCAGGACCAGGACGCCGCCCAGCAGGGCCAGCGCCCGGGCGCCGAAGCGCCGCTCTCGCTGCCAGCTTCCGTTCACACGCCGTCTCCGTATCCGCATGTCCAGAGTCTCGGTCATGTACGGAATCGGGCCGCGTCCGGCTCACCTCGGAGCCGTCGGGCCCTTCTCGAAGGCCTCGCGCGTCAGGAAGGCGAGCCGGGCCCGCTTCTCGGGCAGACGGACCTCGGGCAGGTCGATCCCGGGGAGCACGATGTCCCCGGCGTCGACGAAGCCCTGCCTCGCCAGCCGCTCGATGGCCCTGCTGTTGCGGGCGTCGGGTTCGACGACGGCCCGCTCCCGGCCGAGGCCGGTCAGGGCGTACGCGAGGAACGCCCCCAGCAGCGTGGACGACCAGCCGGGCCGCGCGCCGGCGCCGGGCGCGGGGGGCCCGATGAGCAGATGGACGCCGATGTCGCCGGGCCGGACCTCGTAGCACTCGCAGACCCGGTCGGCCCCGGGCTCGTAGGTCTGGAACAGCGCCGCCGGTACGCCGTCCTTGACGGTGAGGAAGGCGTGGTGGGTGTCGAGCGAGTCGAGGTGCAGATAGGTCTCCAGCACCTGCTGCCTGGTGAACCCGGTCATCCCCCAGTACGCGGCCCGTTCCTCGGTGACCCAGCCGTGCAGGACGTCGAGGTCGGCGTGCGGGTCCAGGGGCAGCACGCGGACCGTGCCGAAGCCCTCGATCCGCTGCTCGTGGACGGCCTCGCGGGTGTCGGCGTACGTCTCAGTCGTCATCGCTCTCCTTGGTCAGGGCGTTCCAGTCGGTGGTCACCGGGGCGAGATCTCCCGTGAGCCACAAGGGGAGTTGATCGCGGTGGTGGGCCGCGC
Source organism: Streptomyces sp. f51 (assembly GCF_037940415.1). Lineage (NCBI taxonomy): Bacteria > Bacillati > Actinomycetota > Actinomycetes > Kitasatosporales > Streptomycetaceae > Streptomyces > Streptomyces sp. f51. Next base: position 3,547,923 of record NZ_CP149798.1, read on the forward strand.
CGGGGACGCCGTCGGCGCCGAACGGGACCACCCATCGGCTGTCGTCCCGCTCGGCGAGGTCCCAGACGTACCGGGCCGCGGGTCCGCGGGCGCTCAGGTCGGTCAGTCCCGGGAGCGAGGAGGTGGACAGGACGCAGTCGTTGTCGCCCGACAGGGCCGGTTCGTCGTGCGCGGCGCCGGTGAGCGCCCGCCAGGGGGCGAGCCGGTGGGTGTCGCCCCAGGTGCCGGTGACGGGCTCCGCGGCCACCTCCTCGACGGCCGCCCGCACCACGGCGTCGCGGTCGATGCCGTACGGCTCCCCCGCCGTCAGCAGGTTCTCCAGGGCGAAGGCGACGCGCGGGGTGAGCGCGAGCCAGGGCAGGAAGACGGCCGGGAGGGCGGGCGGTTCGGCCAGGGCGGCGAGCGCCGGGTGCGCCACCAGCTGTCGTACGGCCGCGTCGCGCACTCGCGCGTAGACGGCGGCCGTGCCGCTGTCGGCGTCCATGTGCCGGTCCCAGCCGAGGAGTTGGTCCCGCAGGGCGGCCGCGGGGGCGGAGAGGTCCAGGGCTGCCAGCGGTTCCAGGAGGGCGGCCGCGGACCCGAGACGGGTGTCCATGTGGATGGCCGGCATGTCCCGGGCCGACAACGTCCGTCCCGTGTCCAGCAGTCGGCGGATGCGGTCGGCGCGGTGGGACGGGGCGAACTCGACGCCGAGCGGGGCGGCGGGGCCGCGCTGGTTGGCCATCACGGCGAGTCCGTCCTCGACCGGGCCGTGCGGCATCTCGTGCCAGCCGGTCCACTCGTGGCCGGCCTCCCAGGCGGGCACCACCCGGACGCGGTTGGCCGCGGCGCGCACCGGGACCCGGCCCGCGACCCGGTGCAGCAGCCCGCCCTCGGTGTCGGCGGCCTGCACGACGTTCACCGGCTCCGCCCAGACGTCGAAGGCCCGGTCCACGTCGGCGACGCGGCGGGCCCGCAGCAGCGGCAGGAGCGCGCCGAATCCGAGGTCCCCGGTCACCCGGGGCGGGTAGCGCAGGCTGACGGACTCCTCGGCACCGGCGCCCCCGATCACCACGGGCCCGCGCGCCGTCTCGGTCACCTCGACCTCGACGGGCTCGGCGCCGGCCACCTCCACGCGCTCCACGTGCCGTTCCGCGACCCGCCAGACCCCGTCGGGATCGAGCGCCTCGACGCTTCCGCCGTCGCCGTGCCGCAGCCGCTCGCGGTAGAGGTCCTGGTAGTCGGCCATCGCGTTGGTGATCGCCCAGGCGACGGTTCCGGCGTGGGCGAAGTGGGCGATGCCCGGGACGCCGGGGACGGCGAGGCCGACGACGTCGAACTCCGGGCAGGACAGGCGGATCTGCTGGTAGACGCCGGGGTCCTCGATGAAGCGGTGCGGGTCACCGGCGATCAACGCCCGCCCGGTGGAGGTGCGTTCGCCGCTCACCAGCCATCCGTTGCTGCCCGCCGTGCCCGGCCCGTCCATGGCGAACAACGGGACCGCGTCCGCGCCGAGGCGCCGTACGACCTCCTCGCGCCACAGCTTGGCGGGGAACCCGGCGAACAGGATGTGGGTGCCGAGCCAGACGCCCATCGGGCTCCAGGGCTCCCAGTGGCCCGGAACGAGCCCGCTCCGGGCGAACTCGGGCGCCCGCGCGGCCCCTTCGGCCAGACCGGCGTTGACTCCGTCGACGTACGCGACGACCCACGCGGCACTCTCGGGGTCGCGCTCCTCCAGGGAGGCGAAGCAGCGCCGCGCGGTGTCGTCGAGCCGGGCCTGCCGTGCGAACCGGTCCCAGCCGACGGACTCGGCGCCGAGGAACGCGGCCGAGGTGCCCCGGGACCGGTGGCGTTCGACCTCGATCTGCCAGGCGCGGTCCAGGGCGGTGACTCGGCCCTGGGCGTGGGCGAGTTCGAGGGCGTCGCCCGCGCGCAGATGCGGGATGCCCCAGGTGTCACGGTAGATCTCGGCGGTCACGGTCCATCCCCAGTCATGTCAGGTTAGGCTAACCTAATTAACTCTCGGATAGTACGTCGGGAGTGGAGACCGGGTGAAGCCGGCCCGGCCACGACGGCCGCGGCCGAGCGGCCCGCCACCGCACGCGAGATCATCGGTCCATGGACGTCACGCTTCACCTAGCCCAGCAGCCCGAGGCCGACGAACTGCTCGGCCGCAGCCCGCTCGCCGCCCTGGTCGGCATGCTGCTGGACCAGCAGGTGCCGATGGAGTGGGCCTTCGCGGGGCCGTACACGATCGCCACGCGGATGGGGGCGGACGATCTCGACGCGCACGAGATCGCCGCGTACGACCCGGAGAAGTTCGCCGAGCTGCTCTCGGCCAAGCCCGCGGTGCACCGCTACCCCGGTTCGATGGGCAAGCGCGTCCATCAGCTGTGCCAGTACCTCGTCGAGCACTACGACGGGGACGCCGCCGCCGTGTGGAAGGACGCAGGGACCGGCAAGGAGCTGCTGCGCCGCCTCAAGGAACTGCCCGGCTTCGGTCCGCAGAAGGCCCAGATCTTCCTGGCGCTCCTCGGCAAGCAGCTCGGGGTCGCCCCCGAGGGCTGGCGCGAGGCGGCGGGCCCGTACGGCGAGGCCGGCTCCTTCCGTTCGGTCGCCGACATCACCGGACCGGAGTCGCTCACCAAGGTCCGCGCCCACAAGCAGGAGATGAAGGCGGCGGCCAAGGCGGCGAAGGCGGCCCGGGGCTGACCCGGGGCCGCAGCACGTCTCGCGGGCCCCGCGCGTCTCCCCACCCTCGGCCGCACCTCGGCCGCCGCTCGGCCGGTGCCGGCGTCAGCGCCGTTTGCGCGCCGTCCCGAAGAGCGACCGGGTGATCTCCCGCCCGATCTGCGTGCCCATCGACCGCGCCAGGGACTTGAACAGACCGCTGCCGACGACCTGTTCGACCATGGATGCCTCCTCCTTCGGGCGGCCCCCGCCCCCGGAGCGCCCCGGCCCGGCCTCGGGTCCCGTCCTGGGCCCCGAGGCGGCCGGGGGAGTCGAGGACGCACCGGAGTCCCGCGCGGCCGTCAGCTTCTCGTACGCCGACTCCCGGTCCACCGCCTGCGCGTACCGCCCGTACAACGGCGACTCCCGCACCGCCCGGTCGAGCGCGTCCGCCTCGACCGGGCCCATCAGCGACCGCGGCGCGCGCAGCCGGGTCACCGCGACCGGCGTCGGGGCGCCCCGCTCGCTCAGGACGGTGACCACAGCCTCGCCGGTGCCCAGGCCCATGAGCACCTCTTCGAGGTCGTACGGGGAGTCGGGGAACGTCTGCACGGTGGCCTTCAGGGCCTTCTGGTCGTCCGGGGTGAAGGCGCGCAGCGCGTGCTGGACGCGGTTGCCGAGCTGGGCGAGTACGTCCGCGGGAACGTCCTTCGGCGTCTGTGTCACGAAGAAGACGCCGACTCCTTTCGAGCGAATGAGCCGGACGGTCTGCGTGATCGACTCCAGGAACGCCTTCGACGCGTCGCTGAAGAGGAGATGCGCCTCGTCGAAGAAGAAGACGAGCTTCGGCCGGTCGGCGTCGCCGACCTCCGGGAGGTCGTGGAAGAGGTCGGCGAGCATCCACATCAGGAACGTGGAGAAGAGCTGCGGCCGGTCCTGCACCGCGGGCAGTTCGAGGACCGAGACCACGCCCCGGCCGTCCGGCGCCCGTCGCGTGAGTTCGCCCGTGTCGAACTCCGGCTCCCCGAAGAACGGGCTCATGCCCTGCGCCTCGAAGGCCGTGAGCGAGCGCAGGATGACCCCCGCCGTGGCGGTGGACAGACCGCCGATCCCCTTCAGTTCCTGCTTGCCCTCGTCCGAGGTCAGGAAGGCAACGACCGCGCGCAGGTCCTTGAGGTCGACCAGTTCCAGGCCCTTCTGGTCGGCGTAGTGGAAGATCAGCCCGAGCGACTGCTCCTGTGTCCGGTTGAGCTGGAGCACCTTGGACAGCAGCACGGGACCGAAGCTGGTGACCGTGGCCCGTACGGGAATGCCGTGGCCGAGACCGCCGAGCGCGTAGAACTCCGCCGGACAGCCGGCCGGTGTCCATTCCTGGCCGACCTCCCGGGCCCGCTCCTGGGCCTTCGCCCCGGGCTCACCGGGGGCCGAGATGCCGGAGACATCGCCCTTGACGTCGGCGAGGAAGACCGGGACGCCCTGCGCCGACAGCTGTTCGGCGATCAGCTGGAGCGTCTTGGTCTTCCCGGTGCCGGTGGCGCCCGCCACCAGGCCGTGCCGGTTGAGCATCGGCAGCGGCACGCGGATCTGCGCGTCGGGCAGACACGTCCCGTCCCAGAGCAGGGCGCCGAGGTCGAGGGCGGGGCCCGCGAAGGCGTATCCGGCGGCGATCCCCAGTGCCTCGGCCGGGAGCGCGGGGGCGCCGGGAGCCTGTTCGGGAGCGGTCCCTGCGGCAGTCGAGCGCATGGTCTCGCCGTCACTCATATCAGACCCCTGTTCCCGGTTTGCAAGGATTTGCGACACCTTTTCCAGCGTCGCACTCCGCCGCCATGGCTGCGCCCGGAAGGTCTTGACCGGTAGGCTTTCCGTGTGATCTTCAAGCGCATCGGAAACGGCCGGCCGTACCCCGACCACGGCCGGGAAAGCACCCGCCAGTGGGCGGACGTCGCCCCGCGCCCGGTCCGCCTCGATCAGCTCGTGACGACCAAGGGCCAGCTGGACCTGGAGACCCTCCTCGCCGAGGACTCCACCTTCTACGGCGACCTCTTCGCGCACGTCGTCAAGTGGCAGGGCGATCTGTACCTGGAGGACGGCCTCCACCGCGCCGTCCGCGCCGCGCTCCAGCAGCGCCAGGTGCTGCACGCGCGCGTTCTTGAACTGGACTAATGGCCACGGCTTGACCCCAATGGGTTGAACTGAACGCCGGGCAATGATCATCTAGTAGGCATTGGCGCCCCGGCGCACTACGCTGCGCCCATGAGCATGCTTACTCCCCCTGGCATGGGTGGCCAGTATCGGATCACGGGGGACAAGTACCCGCGGATGCGCCGACGAAGCGGGCGTCGCAGGTTCGCGTTCGTGAGCGTCGCGTCCGTGACCGTTCTCGGGCTGATCGGGTGGGGGTCCCTCCAGCTCATCGACATCTACACGGGCGGCAGCAAGGCCACCGCGGCGGACACCAAGGCGGACTGCGCCTCGAAGGTCACGCCGGAGGCGAAGGCGTCCGCCGCGGCCGCCGTCGCGGCCACGCTGCCGAAGCCCGCTCAGATCACCGTGAACGTCTTCAACGCGACGCCCCGCAGCGGGCTCGCCAAGCAGACGGCCGACGAGCTGAAGAAGCGCGGCTTCAAGATCGGTGACGTGGGCAACGCGACGGCCGCGTACGACAAGAAGGTCCCGGGCGCCGGGATACTGCTCGGTGCCAAGGGCGCCGACCGGGCCGCGCTGCCCGTCCTCAACACCCAGCTCTCCGGCGCCCAGCTGAAGACCGACGGCCGCGCCCAGGCCACCACGGTCGACCTGATCATCGGCACCGCCTTCAAGACACTGTCGAAGAAGGAGGACGCCGACAAGGCGCTGACCGTCCTGACGCAGCCCGCGCCGGCGCCCGCCGACGCCAAGAAGCACTGCTGACCCCGGGACCGGCCCGGGTCTGCCGTCACCGGCACCGGGCCGGCCCCGAAATCACCGGCCCCGCCCGGGTGACGGTCCCGAAGCCACCGGCTCCGGGACCGGGCCCGTGGTCGCGGGCTGTTACTCGGCGGCCCCGTACATGCGGTCACCCGCGTCGCCCAGGCCCGGCACGATGTAGCCGTGCTCGTTCAGGCGCTCGTCGACCGAGGCCGTGACCACGGTGACCGGGGTGCCCGCCAGTTCGCGCTCCATGATCTCGACGCCCTCGGGGGCGGCCAGGAGGACCACGGCGGTGACGTCGTCCGCGCCGCGCTTGATCAGCTCCCGGATCGCCGCGACGAGCGTGCCGCCGGTGGCCAGCATCGGGTCCAGGACGTACACCTGACGGCCGGAGAGGTCGTCCGGCATCCGGGTGGCGTACGTGGACGCCTCCAGCGTCTCCTCGTCGCGCACCATGCCCAGGAAGCCCACCTCGGCGGTCGGCAGCAGCCGGACCATGCCGTCGAGCATGCCGAGGCCCGCGCGCAGGATCGGCACGACGAGCGGGCGCGGGTAGGAGAGCTTGACGCCCGTGGTCGGGGAGACCGGCGTCACGATGTCGACCTGCTCCGTGCGCACGTCGCGGGTGGCCTCGTAGGCGAGCAGGGTGACCAGTTCGTCGGCCAGCCGCCGGAAGGTCGCGGAGTCGGTGCGCTGGTCGCGCAGGGTGGTGAGCTTATGGGCGACCAGGGGGTGGTCGACGACGTGAAGACGCATGTCCACAACATTAGCGGGGCTCACGGCACCCGCCACTGACCCGCCCGGCAAGGGCCACCGGCCCGCATCACCCGTCCGCTGGCATCAAACCCCCCGGCGGAGGGAAGGTGGGAGGGACGGACCTGGGGTGGTGTGCCAATGCGGAACCCGCAAGAGGAGTCGTCCGAACGGCTGGAGACCGACGCCGAGCGCAGGAGGCGACGGGCCCAGTTCCTGCGCGACCTGGCCGAGGCGCGCGAGCTGCGTGACCGGGTGCAGCCCCGTCGCGCCAAGACGGCCCGCCTGCGCCACGCGATGCGCATGCGCACCTTCCGCTGGTAACGGCCGCCCACGGCGCCCTCCGACCCGCTCAACGGTCCGCCCTGACGGGTCCTCGCGCCACCTCCCGGCCTGCCCACCGACCCGCCCGGACGGATCCCCACGCCACCTCCCGGCCTGCCCACCGACCCGCTCACCGGCCTGCCCACCGGCCCGCCCTGACGGGTCCCCGCGCCACCGCTGGGGCCGCCTTCCGGAACGGCCCCGGTCCACCCACGTGCGTCACGCCCGCGCGCCGAGCACCGGGCCGCCACGCCACTTCCCGGCCTGCTCACCGACCCGCCCGGACGGATCCCCGCGCCACTTCCCGGCCTGCCCACCGACCCGCCCGGACGGATCCCCACGCCACCTCCCGGCCTGCCCACCGACCCGCTCACCGGCCCGCTCACCGGCCCGCCCCGACGGGTCCCCGCGCCACCGCTGGGGCCGCCTTCCGGAACGGCCCCGGTCCCCCCACGTGCGTCACGCCCGCGCGCCGAGCACCGGGCCGCCACGCCACGCCCCGGCCCCCGCGCCACGCGTCGGACGGACCCTCCATCGGCCCCGCCGACACGCCCACGCGGGGAATCGGGGGCGTTTCACCGTGCGCCCGATGCCCCGGGGCCCGTGGGAGGGCCGCGCGGGGCGCCCGGACCGGCGTCGCCGGCGGACCCGTCGTGGCAGGGAGGACGCGCCCGCGCGGCGGCCGGGCCGCGCCCGGGGGAGCCCTGCCGCCCGGCCTCCGTGGAACCGGGCCGCGCGCGTGACACGAGGGGCCGTGTGGCGGACGTGTCGGGCGGGGAGGTGTCCACGTGGCGCGGGCAGCCGCGTACGATCCGCTGTTAGCGATCAGACCGGGCGGACACAGCAGGCCGAAGACGTCCCCTGAACGCTGTCTTTCTGCCACGATTCCGAGTGGGCGGGGCTCGGAGCAGCAGCACTCCTCGCCCACAGCCTCCGCCGGGGGGAACCCCAACCGGCACACCTATGACCAGTGGGAGAGTCACGGTGTACTTCGCCGCACTGCTCGCGCGCACCGAAGACGGGTGGGAAGCGAGCGATACAGAGCTCGACGATGTGGAAACCCTGTCGGATCTGACCGATCTGGCCCGTGAAGTCTCGGACGAGGACACGGTGCTCGTGCTCATCGAGCAGGAGGACGCGTGGTTCGGCGTCGTCCGCGTGGACGGCGAGGAGGATCCCCGTATCTACGTCTCGGACGCCGCCGCGGCCGCCCGTAGCTCGTACGGCGAGATCCTGCTCACGGACGAGCTACTAGGACGGGAGCCGGGCGACGACGACGCCGACCTGGACTCCCTCGATCTGGACGGCACGGAGGACGGTGAACCAGGGGACTCCGAGGACGACGAGGAGGACCAGGGGAGCGTGTCCGGCGACGCCGTCTCGCACAGCCCCGTCGGGGACCGCTACATCCTCGCGGACCTCGGAGTGAGCGAGAAGGAACTGCTGGCCCTGGACGAAGGCGACGCGCTCGGCACGATCGCCGAGGCCCTGGGAGCGGCAGAGGTCCTGGAGACGGTCCGCTAGGGCCGGTCCCCGGGACAGACCCCGGGCCTCCGGAAACGGCGGCCCGGCCGGTCCTCCCGCCCACGAGCCTTCCCCCATACCGGCGAACCGGCCCGATCCACCGGGCCGGATCTTCGCCTGCCGTCGGCCGGACGTCCGTCAGCCGGGCGTCCTCCCGGGAGGGTGAAGACGGCAGGACGGCGGGGGACGGCCGATCGGGCGGGATTCCGCTAGGTTCCCCGGGTGAGCACCCCGCAGCAGGCGACCCCGCCGTCCGACCCCGTACGCGACCCGTGGCGTGCCCCGATGCGGCTCGCGCTGGACGAGGCACGGCTGGCGCTCCGGGGCGGGGACGTTCCCGTCGGCGCCGTGGTGCTGTCCGCGGACGGTACGACCGTGCTGGCGGCCGGGCACAACGAACGCGAGGCCACCGGCGACCCGACGGCGCACGCCGAGGTGCTCGCGCTGCGCGGGGCCGCCGCCCGGCTCGGCGAGTGGCGGCTGTCCGGCTGCACGCTCGTCGTCACCCTGGAGCCCTGCACGATGTGCGCGGGCGCGCTCGTCCAGTCCCGGGTCGAGCGGGTGGTGTACGGCGCCCGTGACGAGAAGGCGGGCGCGACCGGATCCGTGTGGGACGTCGTCCGCGACCGCCGGCTCAACCACCGCCCCGAGGTGATCGAGGGCGTGCTCGCCGCCGAGTGCGCCGGCCTGCTCACGGACTTCTTCCGCGACCGCTGACGGGACCCGGCCGGTCCGCGGAACCTTCCGCCGCCGGGGTCGCCGAAACGGATTTCAGACCATGGCCCACCTTGGGGTAGGGTCTCCCTCGGTAGCGTGTCCGAGCGGCCGAAGGAGCTCGCCTCGAAAGCGAGTGTGGCGCAAGTCACCGAGGGTTCAAATCCCTCCGCTACCGCGGTAGACGAAGGGCCTGATCCATTGGATCGGGCCCTTCGCGCGTACCCGGCCCGGAATCGGAGCGCCCCGTACCCGGCCCGTAAATCGGAGCGCGGGGGTGGTCGTCCGATTGCCATACTGCGCCGATGATCACTGTGCCCCCCGCCGTGCTGGACTCGCTGCACGGGCTCGCGTTCGGCGACGCCTTCGGTGACCGCTGGTTCGGCATCCTGCGCCGGGAGGGTCCGGAGGCCCTGGAGGCCAGGACCCTGCCCCCGGAACCGCTGTGGCAGTGGAGTGACGACACCGCGCAGGCGGTCGTCCTCGTCCGCGAACTCGCCGAGGGCGGCGGCACGGTCGACCAGGACCGCCTCGCCCTGGGCTTCGCGGCCGCGTACGCCGACGACACGCACCGCGGCTACGGGGCCTCGATGCACGACGTGCTCCGCCGGATCGGCGCGGGCGAGCCCTGGCGGGAGGTGGTCGCCGGGCAGTTCGGCGGGCAGGGCTCCTGGGGCAACGGCGCGGCCATGCGCGCCGCCCCGCTCGGCGCCTGGCACGCCGGCGACCTCGACGCGGTCGCCGAGCAGGCCGCCCGCCAGAGCGAGGTCTCGCACCACCATCCGGAGGCCGTCACGGGGGCCGTCGCGGTCGCCGTCGCCGCGGCGCTGGCCACCCGCAGCCGCGGCGGACCCGCTCCGGCCCGGCCGGAGTTCCTCCGGGCCGTCGCCGAGCGGCTCCCCGACAGCGACGTCCGCTCGGGCGTGCGGATCGCGGCCCGGATGCCGGAACACACCTCGGTCCGGCACGCGGCGGAGGTCCTGGGCTCCGGCTACCGGATGTCGGGTCCCGACACCGTCCCGTACGCCCTGTGGTGCGCGGCGGGGCATCTCGACGACCTGGAGGAGGGCCTGTGGCTCACGGTCGCCGGGCGCGGCGACATCGACACCACCTGCGCCGTCGCGGGCGGTGTGATCGCCGCCCGCACCGGCGTCGCGGGGCTCCCGCCCGCCTGGCACGCGGCCCGTGAACCGCTGCCCCCGGTCGTGACGGAGTAGAGGGCGGGGCGGAGTGACACGGAGAGGCCCCGGCGCCGCTCGGTCGCCGGGGCCTCTCCGTACCCGGAGGGGTTCTCCGCTCCCACAGAGGAGGGGGAAGGAGCGCTATCGGGGGCGCCCCTTCCCCCACGAAGGGACCCGCAAGTCCGCGCCGCCGTCTCGGGGGAAGTCGGGCGGCGAGACCCCGCAGTGGGGTCCCTCCGGGCCCCGTGGACTCCTGTCGGGTCCTGCCGGGGCTCCCTTCCATCCTGGACCGCGAGGGCGCCGCACAGGCCCGGCAAAGGACCTCTACCAGCGGGCCGTTGGTCCTTAAAGCGGGCGTGAAGGTTACACTCGCCGCCGGCAGCAGGGGGCCGACGGACGCAGGAGTCACAGGGGAGGCCGCCATGGCGGTGAATTCGAAGAAGATCGCCATCTACGTGCTCGTGGTCTTCGCGCTCTACGTGATCATCACGGACCCGGCCAAGGCAGCCGACTACGTACAGATAGCGTTCGAGGGCATATCCAACGCCGCCGGGGCGATAGGCGACTTCATGACCTGGATCGCCGACGGCGCGAAGAACTGACGCCGGACACCGTCACCGTCCGGCGGGGAGTGCGTGCGCCCGGCGCCGGACCGGCCGCCCGACGCGGCGGGGCACGGCCGGGCGAGACCGCGGCCCCGCGAAGAACCACCTCACCATCAGGGAGCACCCGTGATCCGCCATCTGGTCCTCTTCAAGCTCAACGAGGGTGTCACGCGCGACGAACCCCGGGTCGCCGAGGGCGTCGCCGCCTTCCGCGCGCTCGGCGGCCTGATCCCCGAGCTGCGGTTCTGGGAGTGCGCGTGGAACATCAGCGACCGGCCCATCGCGTACGACTTCGCGATCAACTCCGCCGTCGAGGACGCCGACGCCCTCAAGGCTTACCTGGAGCACCCGGCCCATGTGGCGGGTGTCGCTCTCTGGCGCGAGTTCGCCACCTGGGTGATCGCCGACTATCCGTTCTGACCGTTTCGATCGCACACTCTTACCGAGCCCTTGACCACAACCGGTCAGGGGTTTTCGACGTCCTGGACCCCGATCCACCTCGGCTCACCTCCCGCCCCACCCCCAACACGGCGTTATGGGGTGCTTGCACACAGTGCACATGTCTTGTGATGCTATGACCGCTTTTGAGGGATGAATTGACGGATATGTTGACGGGTCGTTGACGAACGAAGAGGTGGCGTTGACCGTGTCGGCCAGTACTGCGCCGCCCCAGGAGGAAGCCCCGGCCAAGGCCAGGGCGACGGCCCTCCCGTCCGCCCCGCCGCCGTCCCCGGCCCGCCCCCTGACGCAGACCACGGCACCGAACCCGCCGTCCGGCCCCGCGGCGGCCCCCACGCCCCCGCTTCCGCCCGCCCCCGCGCCGGGCCCGGGCCCCACGGCCCCCCTCCCGCCCGCGCCCGCCCAGGGCCCCGCCACCGCCACCGCCGTCACCACCGCCGTCACCCCCGACCCCGCGTCCGGCCCCGCACCGGTCCAGGAGGTCGCTCCCGAGCGGCGCCGCGGCGCGGACACCCGCGCCCTCACCCAGGTGCTCTTCGGCGAGCTCAAGGTGCTGGACCCGGGCACCCCCGAGCACAACCGGGTCCGCGGCGCCCTCATCGAGGCCAACCTGCCGCTCGTGCGGTACGCGGCGGCCCGCTTCCGCTCCCGCAACGAGCCGATGGAGGACGTGGTCCAGGTCGGCACCATCGGCCTGATCAACGCCATCGACCGCTTCGACCCGGACCGGGGCGTGCAGTTCCCGACCTTCGCGATGCCGACGGTCGTCGGCGAGATCAAGCGGTACTTCCGTGACAACGTTCGCACCGTGCACGTGCCGCGCCGGCTGCACGAGCTGTGGGTGCAGGTGAACAGCGCGACCGAGGACCTGACGACCGCCTTCGGACGCTCGCCCACCACCGCGGAGATCGCCGAACGGCTGCGCATCACCGAGGAGGAGGTGCTCTCCTGCATCGAGGCGGGGCGGTCGTACCACGCGACCTCCCTCGAAGCGGCCCAGGAGGGCGACGGGCTGCCGGGGCTCCTCGACCGGCTCGGCTACGAGGACCCCGCGCTCGACGGGGTCGAACACCGCGACCTCGTACGGCATCTGCTCGTACAGCTGCCCGAACGCGAGCAGCGGATCCTGCTGCTCCGCTACTACAGCAACCTCACCCAGTCACAGATCAGCGCGGAACTGGGCGTTTCCCAGATGCACGTGTCAAGGCTCCTCGCCCGGAGCTTCGCGCGTCTTCGATCCGCAAACAGGATCGAGGCGTAACCGAAAAGAGCGAATCGCTCAAGGTCGATTTTTACGTCAGTTCAGCGCTGAAAATCCGTCAGACCCCCTTTTTCCAGGGCCGATCCACCCTCTACATGTCGACAAGTCTCTACAGCGTGTTGCCGACATGTGACATTCTTCCCGGAGCGCGTTTGCCGCGGCCTCGCCTCCGGTATTCAGGTGGAGGCTGCGTTCCTCCGACGGGAGCGACTGCCGCGACCGTCCGCGACCCAAAGGGGGTGGCATGTCCGCAGATCAGGGCAGCTCGAAGGTGCTCACGCTCACGAAGAGCGACGCAGTGCCCGAGGCGCACGCCGCGCTTCACGATGTCCCTGCCGCCGAGGCCCCGGAACCCGTTCTGGTCCCCGAGTCCTCGGGCGCCATCGACACCCGGACCCTGTCCCGCTCCCTCTTCCTGCGGCTCGCCGCACTCGCCGAGAACAGCCCGGAGCGCGCCTACGTCCGGGACACCCTCATCGAGCTCAACCTCCCGCTCGTCCGGTACGCCGCGGCCCGCTTCCGCTCCCGCAACGAGCCGATGGAGGACATCGTCCAGGTCGGCACCATCGGCCTGATCAAGGCGATCGACCGGTTCGACTGCGAACGCGGTGTCGAGTTCCCGACCTTCGCGATGCCGACGGTCGTCGGCGAGATCAAGCGGTTCTTCCGGGACACGTCCTGGTCCGTCCGCGTCCCGCGCCGCCTCCAGGAGCTGCGCCTGGCCCTCACCAAGGCCAGCGACGAGCTGTCGCAGCGGCTCGACCGCTCGCCGACGGTCGCCGAACTCGCCACGGCTCTCGGGGTGTCCGAGGAGGACGTGGTCGACGGTCTCGCCGTCGGCAACGCGTACACGGCCTCGTCGCTGGACTCGCCGGCCCCCGAGGACGACGGCGGCGAGGGCTCCCTCGCGGACCGTCTGGGCTACGAGGACACCGCGCTGGAGGGCGTGGAGTACCGCGAGTCGCTCAAGCCCCTGCTCGCCAAGCTGCCGCCCCGCGAGCGCCGCATCATCATGCTCCGCTTCTTCGCGAACATGACCCAGTCCCAGATCGGCGAGGAGGTGGGGATCTCGCAGATGCACGTCTCCCGCCTGCTCACCCGCACGCTCGCGCAGCTGCGCGAGGGGCTCATCTCCGACTGATCCCCGCACGTGGGTTCTTAATTGACGGGTCGTCAGCCACACTGGCGCGATGCGTCACGAGCCGATGCGTCACGAGCCGACAGGCCGTCGCCGAGGTGCCCTGCTGGGCGCCTCGGCGGCCGTGTTCTGTCTGGGCGGGGTCCTGGCCGGGTGCGGGAGCGGCGGAGGCGACGGCCATGCGGCCGTCGGCGCCGCGGACAACTCTCCCCGGGCGGTGGCGCCTTCGGGCGAGGTGTCCCTGGTGCCGCTGGACGGTAGGGCCGGGAGCGGCTCCAACACCCCTGGGAACACGGCCGGTTCAGGGACCGGGGCATCATCCGCGGGCCGGGGCGGATCATCGGGCGACGGCCCCATCGGTTCGGCGGGCACGGGTGACGAGGCGGGCGGCTCCCGGTCAACTGGCGCGGGAGGAGCGGGAATCGGCTCCGACGGCGGGCAGTCCTCGCCCTCCGGAACCTCGCCCGGTTCGGCTTCCGGCTCGGCTTCCGGCTCGTCGTCCGGTTCGTCCTCCGGCGGCGACTCCGGCCGTACGGGAGGGAGTTCGGGCGGAAGTTCGGGTGGCGGTTCGGGCGGGAGCCCGGGAGGTTCCTCGACACCGACAGCACCCGCCCCGACGGCGAGCGCCGGTCCGGCCGTGCTCGCCGTGAAGTCCACCTCGCGCGCGGCCACCGACCGGCGGTGGTGCGAGAAGGTGACCGTCTCCTTCGCCAACACCGGCGGCACGGCGGCGCGTTCGGGCACAGTGACGTTCGGGACCCACATCATCGGCTCGCTCGGGATCGACTGGGCGACGATCCGGTCGGCCGCGGCCCTGCCGGCGCCGATCGCCGCGGGCGCGACAAGGAGCGGCACCTGGACGGTGTGCGTCGACGCCTGGCGCGTGCCGCTGGGCATGCACATCGAGACGCGGGACGTGTCCGTCGGGTGGAAGTAGGGGGCGTGGCGGCCCTGTCGTCGCTGGGGAACTGACGCCCTTCGGCCCAGGCCCCGGCGGGTCACCCCGCCCCGCTCGTCACCCGGGTCACGCCCGCGTGCTCGTCACCGGTCCCGCCCGGCCGGTGATCCGGCCGCACGGTCCCGGCCGATCACATGAAGGCGAGATAGGCCACCGCGGCGACGACCGCGACGGCGAGGACGACGCCGACGATCAGACCCACGCGGGGGCCCGCGGGAGCGGCCGCCTGCTGCTGCCGGCCCTGGGGGGCCTCGTCGACGAACGCACGGAACATCTGAGTGCTGCCCGCGGGGTCGTAGTTGCCCTCGGGTCCCTGGGTGTTTGCCATAGGCCGGACCCTAGCGAATACGCGGGAGCTGCCCAAGTGCCGGGTTCCCCTTCACACCGATCGTGACGGGTCCCCACACCGCCCACGACCAGGACGCACACCACCCCGCACCACCTCGTCCCCGTTCGTCACCCGTCCGCCGCCCCCGACCGCCCGCACCGCTGCGCGCCGCCCGCCCCGTCCACCACTCCCGCCTGCACGTTCCCGATCGCCAACACTTGCCTTTACCAACTTTTTATCCCTGAAGCCCCGAACTCGTTTGCCTGCGGCAACCAACTTCTTTATGGTTGCCCTAAGCAACGAATAGAGGGGGTGCGATGGCCGGGCAGGCCCAGTACGAGGAACTGGCTCGTCAGCTCAGCGCCATCGGTGCCGTCAAGCGGGGCATGGGCCGGATCCTGCCGCCCGAGTGCCCCGCGGGCTCCGCCGCCGTTCTCACCCTGCTCGGCCGGTACGGCCCGATGCGGATGAGCAGGCTCGCGGAGCTGCTCTCCGTGGACATGTCGGTGACCAGCCGCCATGTCGCGCATGTCGCCGAGCGGGGCTGGATCGAACGGTCCCCCGACCCGGCCGACAGGCGCTCGCGCATCCTGCGCCTCACCGGGGCGGGGCACGCGCAGCTCGACGAGCTGTCCCTGCGTACGTCGCGGCTGCTCTCCGACCGGCTGAGCCACTGGTCCGACGACGAGGTCGGACTGCTCATCGAGCTGATGGGCCGGCTGCGCGAGAGCTTCGGCGACTGCCGGTCTCCGCAGCGGACGCCCGCCCACCCTCCCCCGTACGCGACAGACGCAACAGAACCGACCACCCGTACACCCGCGTAGACACGTAAGAAAAGGAACCCCATGGCAACGACCACACCAGCCGGTGTGCGGGGCTCTCACGCCAAGCACGGAGGCGCCGACGGCGCTCCGATGACGCACCGGCAGATCATGGAGGCGCTCTCCGGGCTGCTGCTCGGAATGTTCGTCGCGATCCTGTCGTCGACGATCGTCACCAACGCCCTCCCCCGCATCATCGGCGACCTGGGCGGCGGCCAGTCCGCCTACACCTGGGTCGTCACCGCCTCGCTGCTCGCCATGACGGCGACCACCCCCCTGTGGGGCAAGCTCTCCGACCTGTACAGCAAGAAGGCGCTCGTCCAGATAGCGCTGATCATCTACGTGCTGGGCTCGGCCGCCGCCGGTCTGTCCCAGAACCCCGGCATGCTCATCGCCTGCCGTGTCGTGCAGGGCATCGGCGTCGGCGGTCTGTCCGCCCTCGCGCAGATCGTGATGGCCGCGATGATCTCCCCACGCGAGCGCGGACGCTACTCCGGCTACCTGGGCGCGACGTTCGCCGTCGCGACCGTCGGCGGCCCGCTGCTCGGCGGTGTCATCACCGACACCAGCTGGCTCGGCTGGCGCTGGTGCTTCTACGTCGGTGTGCCGTTCGCGGTCATCGCGCTGATCGTGCTCCAGAAGACCCTGCACCTGCCCGTCGTGAAGCGGGACGTGAAGGTCGACTGGGCCGGCGCGTTCTTCATCTCCGCCGCGGTCTCGCTGCTGCTGGTCTGGGTCACCTTCGCCGGTGACAAGTACGACTGGATCTCGTGGCAGACGGGCGCGATGGTCGGCGGCGCGATCGTCCTCGGCCTGCTGTTCGTGCTGGTCGAGTCCCGGGCGAGCGAGCCGATCATCCCGCTGCGGCTGTTCCGCAACCGGACCATCACCCTCTCCTCCCTCGCCTCGCTCTTCGTGGGTGTCGCGATGTTCACCGGCACCGTGTTCTTCAGCCAGTACTTCCAGCTGGCGCGGGACAAGTCCCCGACGATGTCCGGTGTCATGACGATCCCGATGATCGGCGGCCTGTTCATCTCCTCCACGGTCTCCGGCCAGGTCATCACCAAGACCGGACGGTGGAAGTACTGGCTGGTCTCCGGCGGCTTCCTGGTCACCGCGGGTCTCGGCCTGCTGGGCACGATCCGCTACGACACCGCCTACTGGCACATCGCGATCTTCATGGCGCTGCTGGGTCTGGGCGTCGGCATGATGATGCAGAACCTGGTGCTGTCCACGCAGAACCAGGTGGCACCGGCCGACCTGGGCTCGGCCAGCTCCACGGTGACGTTCTTCCGCTCCCTCGGCGGTGCGGTCGGCGTCTCCGCGCTCGGCGCGATCATGGCCACCCGGATCACCGACTACGCCAAGGACGGTCTGACCCACCTCGGTCCCAAGTACGCGGGCCTCGCCTCCGGTTCGGACTCCAGCTCCATCCCGGACATGAACAAGCTGCCCGCGCCGCTGCGCACCGTCATGGAGAGCGCGTACGGCCACGGCATCGCGGACGTCTTCCTGATCGCCTCCGGCATGGCGCTGGTCGCCTTCCTCATCGTGCTGTTCATCAAGGAGGTCCCGCTGCGGACGTCCGGCGCGATGGCCCAGGCCGCCGCGGAGAAGTCCGGCGAGCCGGTCGCCGAGGCACCCGTCGCCGAGGCCGTCGAGGCCGCGGCCACCGCCGCCCTCGCCCCGGCCGTCACCACCACCGAAGCCGTCTCCGGGACCGCGCCCGAGGGCACGCAGCGGCTCGGCGCCGTCGCCACCGCGACGCGTGAGGACGACCCGCGGCCCGGCTCCGGCGGCATCGCCGTGCACGGCCAGGTCCGCGGCGCCGAGAGCGCGCCCGTGCCGCAGGCCGCGGTCACGCTGATCTCGCCCGAGGGACGCCAGCTCGGCCGCTCGGTCGCCCAGGCCGACGGCTCCTACGCGGTGGACGCGCCCGGTGTGGGCTCCTACGTCCTGATCGCCTCCGCCGACGGCTACCAGCCGCAGGCCTCGACGATCGTCGTGACCGGGGAGCCGCTCGCGTACGACATCCTGCTGAGCGGCACCAGCGGGCTCGGCGGTGTCGTCCGGGCCGCCGAGAGCGCCTCCCCCGTCAAGGACGCGATGGTCGTCGTGACCGACGTCCGCGGGGATGTGCTGGCCACCGGAACCACCGGTGAACACGGCGAGTTCGCCTTCGCCGAGCTGGTGCCCGGTGTCGTGACGGTCGCGGTGAACGCCGCGGGCCACCGGCCGCGGGCGCTGCCCGTCGAGGTCGGCGGCACCGGGGTCACCCGGGTCGAGGTCGACCTGGAAGCCGGCGCCCAGGTCCTGGGTGTCGTCCGGGCGCCGCACGGCCCCCTGTCGGACGCCCGCGTGACGCTGGTGGACGCGGCCGGGAACGTGGTCGGCACGGCCAGGACCGGCGGCGACGGGGCGTACGCCTTCACCGACCTGGACGGCGGCGAGTACACCGTCATCGCGGCGGGCTACCCGCCGGTGGCGACCGCGCTGACCGTCGGCGGCCGTGGAGTGGACGCCCACGACATCGAACTCGCCCACCCCGGCGAGTAGTCCGAGCCCCGGCCCGTGGGGATGCGCGCACTCTGAGCGGAGGTGCGCCCCCCACGGGCCGGTTTTCATTGGTACACCGCAAGGAGTTACTGCCATGGGCTTGACCGCGAAGATCCGCACACGGGACGGATGGGCCGTGTCGCACGCGATCGTCACGGTGACCGACTCGGCCGGCGCGCAGGTGCTGCGGGCCGAGGCGGACACCGACGGGGCCGTGCACGACACCACGAGCCTCGCGCCGGGCGCCTACACGGTGATCGTGACCGCGCTCGGATACGCGCCCGCCGCCTCCGGCGCCATCGTCACGGCGGCCGGCCGGGCCGAGGTCGGCGAGGTGACACTGGCCCGCCGTGGCGGCACCGAGCTGCCCCCGCCGGGACCGTGGACCATCGACCCGGCGCACTCCTCGGTCGGCACGGTCGCCCAGCACCTGGGGATCTCCAGCGTGCACGGCCGCTTCACGGAGTTCACCGGACGCATCGAGATCGCCCCCGGCGACGTGACCGCCTCCCGGGTCGAGGCGACGATCACGGCCGCCTCCATCGACACCGGCAACGGCATGCGCGACGGGCACCTGAGGTCGGCGGACTTCCTCGACGCCGAGAAGTACCCGCTGATCACCTACCGTTCGACGGGCCTGACCCCGGCCGGCTCCGACCGCTGGACCGTGCACGGCGAACTCACCCTGCACGGTGTCGTACGGCCCGTCGACCTCGACCTCGCCTACCTCGGCACCGGCGCCGACCCCTGGGGCGGCACCCGCGCCGCGTTCCGGGCGAGTGCCGAGCTGCACCGCGAGGACTTCGCCCTGCACTACAACCAGATCGTCCAGGCGGGCATCTCCGCGATCGGCACGACCCTGAGGGTGGAGCTGGACGTCCAGGCGGTGCAGGGGGAGTCCCTGCCGGCCGTCTGAGCCGGGCTCACTCGCCCTCGCCGGCGTCGACGATCCGTCGGGCCAGGTCACGGAGCTTGACGTTCTCCCGCTGGGAGGTGCGTACGAGGCTGGCGAACGCCTCGGACGCGTCGATGTCGAGCCGCTCCATGAGGATGCCCGTGGCCTGGCCGATCAGATCGCGGGTGCGCATCGCCTCGGTGAGCTGCTCGCGCTGGGTCGCCGAGTCCAGCGCGATGCCGACGTGCGCGGTGAACAGCCGCCCTATCCGGGTGGCCGACTCGTCGAAGGCGCGGGGCGCCCGCGCGTACGCCGTCAGGACGGTCAGCCGGCGCCGGTCGGCCCGCAGCCGCAGCGACAGCACCGACCGCAGGCCGAGGCCCGACAGCGCGCGGTCCCCGGCCCCGTCCGCCGCGGCGCTGTCCTCGATCCGGGCGACCGGAGCCGTCCACAGCCTGCTCCAGTACGGGTGGTGCTCGCGGCCCGCGTTCAGCGCGTCGGCGGAGCGGACGACCTCGTCCGTCCAGGCCAGTGTCTGCCGGTGGGCCTTCGGTTCGATGACGGAGATCCCGGCGTACTCGACGCCCGGGAGGATGCGCACGGCCAGCCCGACGGCCGTGCGCAGGGTGGCGTGGGGAGTCGTTGTCTCGTGCAGCTGCTGGGCCGCGGCCGTGAGGCCTTCGGCCAGCTCAAAACCCGTATCGGAACGGGACAATTCGGAAAACTCAGACGCAGCCACCACGAACCTCTTCGGCATGCACGGCCACACGGCCATGCGCAGGAGAGCTCCGCAGCACATTCCCGACTGCGAGCACAGGACGAAGAGCACTTTAGCCGCTCCGATGAGCCGCGGTGCCGCCCGTCGGCGCAGCCCGCGGGCGATCGGCCCGCACGCGGCCTACGCTGATCGCATGGCACCCCACATCGCGACGAACACCTCCGTCTCCCTGGACGAGTTGCTGGACTTCGTCCGTCCCCGCCACCGGGCGATCCTGCTGACCCGCCGCGCCGACGGCGGACCCCAGGGCTCCCCGCTGACCTGTGGTGTCGACGACTCGGGCCGCGTCGTCGTCTCGACGTACCCCGAGCGGGCCAAGACCCGCAACGCCAAGCGGGACGAGCGGGTGAGCCTGGTCGTCCTCAGCGACGAGTGGAACGGGCCCTGGGTCCAGATCGACGGCACCGCCGAGGTGATCGACTCCCCGGACTCCGTCGAGCCCCTGGTCGAGTACTACCGGAACATCGCGGGTGAGCACCCGGACTGGGACGAGTACCGCGCGGCCATGCGCAAGCAGGGCAAGTCGATCATCCGCGTCACCCCCGTCCGCTGGGGCCCGGTGGCCACCGGCGGCTTCCCGGCCCACCTGGCTCCGTAGGACGCGCTCCCGGGCCGCCGGGGGCTCAGCCGCGGGACACCATGACCTCGATCCCCGCGATCAGCAGTTCGAGCCCGGACGCGAAGTCCCGCTCCCGGCTCCCGACCGTCCCGGACCCGTACAGGAACTGGAGAACCGCCGCCGTCGCCCCGGGCCGCGCCTCCACCGGCATCCCGGTGTTCGAGATCACGAGCTGCGCGCAGGCCGAGAACGCGGTGGAACACGGCCCGATGTTCAGGTAGTTGGCGATCAGCGCCGAGACCCAGGGGTGGCGCTCCGGCAGCTCCCGGTATCCGAGGGCCAGCGCCCGCAGCTGATCGCGCCAGCCCTCCGGCGAGGTGGCGTCCGGCAACTCCAGCTCACCGAACACGGCGTCGAGCGCGAGCTCCAGCAGATCGTCCTTGGTGTCGACGTACCAGTACACGGACATGGCCGTGACATTCAGTTCGGCGGCCAGCCGTCGCATGGAGAACTTCGCCGGCCCCTCCGCGTCGAGGAGCCGCACCGTGGTCGCGGTGATCCGCTCCCGGTCGAGCCCGGACGGCTGGCCGCCGTGCCGGACGGCCCTCCCGCGGGGAGCCCTGCCCTCCAGCCAGACACTGGTCCGCGCCGGTCGTCCCGCCCCGTCGGCTGCCCTCACCATGGCGCACCTTCCTAGGAACCCGAACCGCGTCGCGGGCCGGAACCTCCCGGACCACCGGAACTTCCCGGACCACCCTCCTCGATGATGCTAAGCGGGCACTTCAGGGACATGACCCTCACTCCGGCCGAAACCCGGCCCTCGCACGAAAGAGCGGTGGCCCGGAGCGAGTTCGCTCCGGGCCACCGTCACCCTCCGCCCGCCGGGCCCCCGCCGGGCCGTGCGGTCAGCTGCCGCTCTTCGGCTGCGTCAGGTCGTAGAAGGTGGCCGAACCCACCGTCACCTTCTTGAAGTTGGCCGTGACCCACGAGCTGATCTGCGAGGAGGTGGAGGCGGTGCCCGAGGTCCCGCCGCCCATGCCGCCGCCCATGCCGCCGCCCGAGATGAAGTAGTGGATCCTTCCGTCCGTCACGTACTTCTTGAACTGGGCCAGGGTCGGCGACGGGTCGGTGCCGTTGAAGCCGCCGATCGCCATGACCGGCTCGCCGGTGGCCAGTTGGTAGCTGGCGGAGTTCTGGGAACCGACCGCGGCGGCCGCCCAGGTGTAGTCCCCCGCGTTCTTCGACAGCAGCGCCTTGGCCGCGGAGCCGACGGACGCGCCGTTCAGCAGTCCTCCCGCGCCGCCGCCGGGCATCCCGCCCTCACCCGTGCCGCCGCCGGGCATGCCGCCCTGCTGGTTCCCGCCCTGGGCGGCGCCGTTGCCCTGGTTCCGGCCGGGGAGGCCACCGGTGCCGCCCGCCGGGGGCTGGAAAGTGCCGCCGCCCTGCGGAGCGTTCGGCATTCCGCCGGTGCCGTTCCGCTGGCTCTGGCCGCCACCGGGGAAGCCGCCCCGCGTGCCGCCACCGGGGAAGCCGCCCCGGCCGCCCATCATGCTCGCCCCGGCCGGACCCGCCGTCACGATGGAGCCGGTGTGCCCGGTGTCCACCGTGGAGAGCGTGTACGCCGTCGGGCCCGCGAGCGCGGCCGCGAGGCCGAGCCCGGCCGCCGCGAGGGCGAGCCGCCGGCCCAGCCGGGCCGCGAAGACCAGACCGAGCGCGGAGGTCGAACCGCCCAGCAGGACCAGCCACTTGAGCCACGGCAGATAGTCGGGGGTGCGGTTGAGGAGCACATATCCCCAGGCGGCGGTGGCCGTGACCGCTCCGGCGAGGGTGAGCGACGCCCACACCTTGCCCCGCTCCTCCCACAGCACCGTCGCGCCCATGCCGACCACGGCGGCGATGTAGGGGGCCAGGGCCACCGTGTAGTACTGGTGGAAGATGCCGGCCATGTAGCTGAAGACCAGCGCGGTCGTCAGCAGCGCGCCGCCCCAGGCGAGGAACGAGGCCCGGGTCAGGTCCGTCCGCTTCGCCCCGCGGGTCAGGACGAGGCCGCCCACCAGCAGGATCAGGGCCGCCGGGAGCAGCCAGGAGATCTGGCCGCCGATCTCGGAGTTGAACATCCGGTTCCAGCCGGTCTCGCCCCACATCCCGGTGCCGCCGGCGCCGCCACCGCCGCCGACGCTGCCGGTCTCGTCGCCGTTGATGCGGCCGAGGCCGTTGTAGCCGAAGGTCAGCTCCAGGAACGAGTTGTTCTGGGAACCGCCGATGTACGGACGGGAGGAGGCGGGCCACAGTTCGACGATCGCGACCCACCAGCCGCCGGCGACCACCATGGCGGCCGCCGAGAGGCCGAGCTGCGCGAACCGCTTGCGCACGGTCACCGGCGCGCAGACCGTGTACAGCACGGCCAGCGGCGGCAGGATCAGGAAGGCCTGGAGCGTCTTGGTGAGGAAGGCGAGACCGACCGCCGCGCCCGCCCACAGGAGCCACTTCGTGCGGCCGTCCTCCAGGCCGCGGAGCACGCAGGAGACCGTGACGGTCATGAGCAGGGCGAGCATCGCGTCCGGGTTGTTGAACCGGAACATCAGCGCGGCGACCGGGGTGAGCGCGAGCACCGCGCCGGCGATCAGACCCGCCGCGGCGCCGAACCGGCGGCGCACGGCCGCGTACAGGACGCCGACCGTGGCCACGCCCATCAGCACCTCGGGGACGAGGACCGCCCAGGAGCCGAGGCCGAAGATCCGGACCGACAGGGCCATCGGCCACAGCGAGGCCGGGGGCTTGTCGACGGTGATGGCGTTGGCCGAGTCGAGCGAGCCGAAGAAGAAGGCCTTCCAGCTCTGACTGCCGGCCTGCACGGCCGCGGAGTAGAAGGAGTTGGCGTACCCGGAGGCGCTCAGGTCGTACAGGTACAGCACGGCCGTGGCGAGCAGCAGACCGAGGAAGGCGGGGCGCGCCCAGCGCGGGTCCTCGGGCCGTCCTCTCCAGACCCTGTACGGGAAGGGCCGGCCGGGTTCACCGGGCCCGGGGGCGACGGTCGGCGGGGCGTGCTCGGGGGGAGGCGCCGAGGCGGCCGGACCCCAGGCGGGTCCAAGGCCGGAGCCGGTGCCGGTGCTCGTGTCGGGCTGTGTCGTCATCGCGCGTTCCTCGGATCGTGGTCGTGCGGGCGCACCGCCTGCAACTGCATGGTCGAATCCCGCCGGGCCCGGTCCACGGCGTCGTCGGCGCGGTGGGGGGCCGTGTCGTACGGGGAGGGGGACGGGGGCGCGGCCGGGCGCTGCGGCAGCGGCGGATGGGCGTCCGCGCCGCTCTGCCGTACCGCCGCCGGCTGGAACCGCGTGTCCGGCAGGTGCGGGGCCGGCTCACGGGACGGCGACGGCGTCCCGTCCCGCCGGTCGGGGAAGACCCAGGCCCGGAAGAGCAGGAAGCGCAGCACGGTCGCCGCGAGGTTGGCGGCGATGAGCACCGCCAGTTCGGTGGAGTGCGAGGGATCGCTCGTCGCCGCGCCGAGCGCGGCCAGGGAGCCGCTGGTCAGGGCGAGGCCGATGCCGAAGACGACCAGGCCCTGCGCCTGGTGCCGGACGGCACCGCCCGGGCCGCGCACGCCGAAGGTGAGCCTGCGGTTGGCCGCCGTGTTGGCGACGGCCGACACGAGCAGCGCGAGCGCGTTGGCGACCTGCGCCCCGGAGAAGGAGCGGAAGCCGCTGTAGAGCAGCAGGTAGAAGAGGGTGGACAGGCCGCCGACCACGCAGAATCCGACGAGCTGGCGGGCCAGGCCCTTGGGTACGTCGGTCAGTTCGCGGTCGCGCGGGTCGTCCCCGAAGGGCCGGGTGAGCCGGTCGAGCGACAGGGAGCCGGTCGCGAGGGCTCGTCCCACCCGCCACACGCCCTTGAGGTCGTCCGTCGCGGTCTTCACGATGTGGACGGTCGAGTCGGGGTCGTCGACCCAGTCGACGGGGACCTCGTGGATGCGCAGCCCGGCCCGCTCGGCCAGCACCAGCATCTCGGTGTCGAAGAACCAGCCGGTGTCCTCGACCAGGGGCAGCAGCTCCTGGGCGACATCACCGCGGATCGCCTTGAAGCCGCACTGCGCGTCCGAGAAGCGGGCCTGGAGCGAGCCGCGCAGGATCAGGTTGTACGTACGGCTGATGAACTCCCGCTTGGCGCCCCGCACCACCCGTGAGGAGCGGGACAGCCGCGAGCCGATCGCGAGATCCGAGTGCCCCGAGATCAGCGGGGCCACCAGCGGCAGCAGCGCGTTCAGGTCGGTGGACAGGTCCACGTCCATGTACGCCAGGACCGGGGCGTCGGACGCCGACCACACGGTCCGCAGCGCCCGGCCGCGGCCCTTCTGCTCCAGCCGGAAGGACCTGACCTCCGGGATCCGCTCCGCCAGCCGCGCCGCCACCAGGGGGGTGGTGTCCGTGGACGCGTTGTCCGCCACCGTGATGCGGAACGCGTACGGGAACGTGCGCTTGAGGTGCTCGTGCAGTCTGAGCACACAGGGCTGGAGGTCCTTCTCCTCGTTGTAGACGGGGATCACTACGTCCAGGACAGCCGTACCGGCGTCTGTGGCCGGGAGGTGCTCCCGCGCCGGCAGGTTGCCGGGAGAAGAGTCGGTTCGCATGCGAACGACTCTCGTCAGGCCCCCTGTCGCACCGATGTGGTGGCGCTGTGCTGTGCCTGTGAGTGCGATTGCCACGATGTTCCGGGGTGGATCGCGGGCAGATGCAGGGTGAACACGGTCCTGCCGGGGACGCTGTCCACGGTCACGGCGCCCTCGTGCGCGGCCGCGACGGCCTGCACGATGGCGAGCCCGAGACCGGTCGATCCGGAGGCGCGCGAGCGGGAGGAATCTCCGCGCGCGAACCGTTCGAAGACGCGGGGCAGCAGGTCGGGCGGGATGCCCGGGCCGTCGTCCTGGACGTCCACGCACAGCCACGGCCCGTGCCGGTGCACGCGCGCGGTGACGGTCGTCCCCGGCGGGGTGTGCGTGCGGGCGTTGGCGAAGAGGTTGACCATGACCTGCTGGAGGCGTGCGGCGTCCGCCGACACCAGCGCGGGCTCCTCGGGCAGTTCGAGCCGCCAGTTGTGGGTGCGCCCGGCGGCCCGCGCGTCGCTGACGGCGTCGATCACCAGGGGGACGAGATCGGTCTGCTCGTGCTGGAGCGGCCTGCCGGCGTCGAGCCGGGCGAGCAGCAGCAGGTCCTCCACGAGCAGGGTCATCCGGCCGGCCTCGGACTCGATCCGCCCGAGCGCGTGCCGGGTGTCGGGCCCGGTCTCCTCACGGCCGCGTCTGGTCAGCTCGGCGTACCCGCGGATGGAGGCCAGCGGGGTGCGCAGCTCGTGGCTGGCGTCGGCGACGAACTGCCGTACGCGCATCTCGCTCTGCTGGCGTGCGTGGAGCGCTCCGTGGATGTGGTCGAGCATGCGGTTGAGCGCGGCGCCGACCTGCCCGACCTCGGTGTGCGGATCGGACTCGGACTCCGGGACCCGCTCGTAGAGGGTGACCTCGCCGGTGTGCAGGGGGAGTTCGGAGACCCGGGTGGCGGTCGCGGCGACCTTGCGCAGGGGACGCAGGGCGAGGCCGACGATCACGGTGCCCGCGATGGAGGCGGCGACGAGTCCGGCGCCGGTGATGCTGGCCTCGACGAGGATGAGGGTGTTGACGGTGTTGTTCACGGCTGCGGTGGGCAGGGCGACGTAGTAGCTGCCATGAGCACCGGTCACGTACATGACGTAGTACTCGCCCAGGCTCGGGATGTCCGTGGTGTGCGGGTCGCCGTCCTTGGCGACGGAGGCGAGCGCGGCCTTCTGGGCGTTGTTGAGCGCGACGGGCTTCATCCGCTGGAAGCCGACGCTGCTGCTGGACTGTTCCGCGGCGACGACCGCCTCGTCGACCGCGCCGTCCGTGCCGACCTGGGCCGCTATGGTCTTCGTCTGTGTCCCGCCCATGGTGACGAAGACATCGAGCCTGTTCTCGTCGGAAGAGCCGGGAAGGGAAGCCGGCGCGCCGTCACCGTTCGGCTTGCCGGGATCCTGGCTCGCATCGCCCGGGTTCGCGCCCCGCAGGTTTCCGGGAGGGCCCGTGAGCCGTCGGCCCGCGTCCGTGACCTGCGATTCCAGCTGCTTGTACAGATGCCGGTCCAGCGCGATGGTCGTGACCGTGCCGATCATGGCGCAGACCACGGCGATGAGCGCCACCGCCGAGACGACGAGCCGCGACCGCAGGGTCCGCGGCTGTCGTGCTCGCCTCCTCTGCGTTCGCGGCCGTCGTCGTCCGCTCATGACGTGGCGGGCTTGATCAGGTATCCGGCCCCACGCCGGGTGTGGATCATCGGCTCGCGCCCGGCGTCGATCTTGCGGCGCAGATACGAGATGTAGAGCTCGACCACATTGGCCTGGCCGCCAAAGTCGTACGACCACACACGGTCGAGAATCTGCGCCTTGCTCAGCACCCGGCGCGGATTGCGCATCAGGAACCGCAGCAGCTCGAACTCGGTGGCGGTGAGGTGGATGTTGGCCCCGCCGCGCGACACCTCGTGGCTGTCCTCGTCCAGGGTGAGGTCTCCGACGACGAGCACGGACTCGGACCGCCGGTCGGCCGCGCCGGAACGCCGGATCAGACCGCGCAGCCGGGCCACGACCTCCTCCAGGCTGAACGGCTTGGTGACGTAGTCGTCGCCGCCGGCGGTGAGACCCGCGATCCGGTCCTCGACCGCGTCCTTCGCCGTCAGGAACAGGACCGGGACATCGGGCAGCTCCCGGCGGAGCCGGCCGAGCACCGTCAGTCCGTCCATGTCGGGCAGCATCATGTCGAGCACGACGGCGTCGGGCCGGAACTCGCGCGCGGTCTGCACCGCGCCGGTCCCGTCACCCGCGCTGCGGATCTGCCAGCCCTCGTAGCGAAGGGCCATGGACAGCAGCTCGGTGATCGACAGCTCGTCGTCCACCACAAGCACCCGGACGGGGCTCCCGTCCGGCCTCAGCAGTTCGGTGCGCCCCTGGGGCGAGGTCGTGGTCATAGCGGACACCTTGGTGGGCGCCGCTGAGAGCATCCTTTCGTGAACCTGTGATTTCCCTGAGAAACGCACAGGCGCCTCTCAGGGAACTCCTGGGTACCGTCCCGCCCGCGTCAGCGGAGGCCGAAGAGGCGGGCGCCGTTGCCGAAGCAGACGGCGCGCAGCCAGTCGTCGCCCAGCCCGAGCCGTTCCAGCGCGCGCAGCTGGTGGACGTAGGGGTACGGGATGTTCGGGAAGTCCGTGCCGAGGAGCACCCGGTCCCCGAGGTCCGCGAGGCGGGGCAGCAGTCCCGGCGGGTACGGCGCGAGACGCTCGCTGAAGTCGGTGAACGCCATGGTCGTGTCGAGCCGCACCTCCTCGTACCGCTCGGCGAGGCCGAGGAAGTCCTCGTACTCGGGCATCCCCATGTGCGCGAAGACGAACCGCAGCCGGGGATGCCGGCGCAGGACGGCCGCGGCCGGTCCCGGGCCGGTGTACTTGCCGGGCGAGGGCCCCGAACCGCAGTGGATCACCACGGGGATTCCCGCCTCGGCGATCAACCCCCAGGCGGGGTCGAGGAGTTCGTCCGCCGGGTCGTACGCACCCACCTGTACGTGCGCCTTGAAGACGCGTGTGCCCGCCTCCACCGCCTCGCGCACGTAACCCTCGACCCCCTTCTCGGGGAACAGGGTCGAGGTGTGCAGGCAGTCGGGGGTGCGGCGGGCGAAGTCCACGGCCCAGGAGTTGAGCCACTCGGCCATGCCGGCCTTGTGCGGGTAGAGCATCGCCGTGAAGGCGCGTACTCCGAACTCCCGGATCAGCGCCAGGCGTTCGTCCTCGTCCGCGCGGTAGGCGATGGGCCACTCGATGCCTCCGGTGAGTTCACCGAGTCCGTCGAAGTAGTCCCACACCTTGCGCAGGACCCGTTCGGGCATGAAGTGCGTGTGGACGTCCACGAGTCCGGGCAGTCCGAGCCCCTCCCAGAAGCCCCGCACCTCCAGGGACTCGTCCCGCGCGTCCCGGTGCTCAGCCGTCGGCACGTTCGAACCCGTGGCTCCGCTCGACCCTGGCGATGTGCAGGGTGTAGCGCTCGTACCAGTCGGACCGGCCGCGCCGCTGTGCCGACCGGTGCTCGGCGTGCGCACTCCACTCCTTGATGGCGTCCTCGTCCCGAAAGTACCCGACGGTGATGGCCAGTCCGCCCGGGCTCCGGGCGTGATCCATCCCCAGGTAGCCGGGGATGCCCTGCACCAGCTCCTCCATCCGTTCGGCGGTCTCCCCGTACCCGTCGTCCTCCTCCCTGCGCACGGAGGTGAACACGGCGGCGTAGTAGGGGGGCTCGTGGGCTGCGACAGGCACGTCGGAGTGATCGCTCATGTCCGTCACTCTCCTTCCCGGCGTCCCCCGTCGTCCAGCACCTTTCCGAACGGGATCCGAAAGGGATCGAAGTCTTGACCTTCATGGCGGGCGGCTCGCCCTTGGGGTCCCCGCCGGCCGTCAGAAGAGGCCGTCCTGCACGGCCGCGTCCGGCGCGGGCGACTCCCTTACGGGAAAGGTGACTCCGGAGCCCCCGGCCAGGTCCGCGTCCCCGGCTCCGGTCAGGTCCCAGCCCGTCATCAGCCGGGTGTCGAGGACCACGACTCCCCGCCCGGTGAGGAGGTGGAGATCGGGACCCGCGGCGGCGCACAGCTCCCCGGTGACCGCTCCTCCGGCGGCCAGTTCGCGCACGACCCCCCACGTGGGGAGAAGCCCGGCGAGCCCGAACAGGTCGGTGTGGTCCACGGGCTCGAAGGGCTCGCGCCGGAGCGACTCCGGCCAGCCGTCGAGTTCCCCGGCGCGCGCGTGCAGATCGCGGATCTCGGCGACGCGCTCCCCCGCCCCGGGCAGCGCCGCCCGTACCGCCCGCTTGTCGGCGTACGGAATCCGGTCCGGCACCCCGAGCGCGGCCCGCAGCAGTTCCTCGGTCCGGCGCGCGGCCATCAACGGCCCCTGCCCCAGCCAGCTGAACGTCACGGCGCCCTGCTCCATGAGGCGCGCCGGTCCCCGCTCGGCCCTCGTGATCCCGACCTTGACCATGCCGGGCCCGAACCAGGCCAGATACACGCGGTACGGACGCGGATCGTCGGCCAGGGTGTCGGCGGCCACGGAGTGCGCGCGGTCCAGCCGCGCGCAGTCCTCGCAGCGCGCGCCCGTGCCGCGCGGCGACACGGCGGCCCGTACGGGACACGCGTTCCCACGCGCCCCGACGCAGGTCCGCGCACCCCCGTCCACGACACCGAACGCGACCCGCCGCCCCGGAGCCAGCGGGCTGGTCCGCCCCCCGCCCCACACGAGCACGGGTCCGTCCGCGGACCACCGCAACCCCGAACACGTCCACACCCGCCGCACCCGACGACAGTAGAGGACCCCACTGACAGACACCCCGACCGGCGAGAACGCCCCGGGGCCGGGCCGACGCGGCTGAACGCGCGGGCCGGTGCGGCCGTACCGCCGGGGGCGACGCCAAGAGCGTGGGCGGCCCCGGGGAACCGCGGCGGTGGAACCGTCCCAGGGCTGGTGACGTGCAAAGAGATGGGTCCACGTTCCTGGGGTGCCGTTCCGGGACGGGGCGGGCGGCTACGAGCGGAGGTGGGCACGGGCCATGGCCGACGACGACGTGACGCGGTTCGCGGAGCTGCTGACGCGTCTCAAGGCCCGTACGGATCGCAGCTACGCGAGCCTGGCCCGGCGTGCGGGGATGAACGCCTCCACGCTGCACCGCTATTGCGCGGGCGAGACGGTGCCGCTGGACTTCGCCGTGGTGGAGCGGTTCGCCACGTTGTGCGGGGCCTCGCCCCGGGAGCGGGTGGAGCTGCACCGCCTGTGGATCCTGGCAGCCGCGGAACGCCGCCGGGGCCGCCCGGCGGGGCGGGGCGCGGCAGCCGCCTCCGGGCCGGGCGCGGAACGCGGAGCGGCGGAGCCCGCCGAGCCGGAACGCGCCGAGCCCGGCAAGCCGGAACCCTGCACGGCGGAACCCGGAGTGGCCGAGCCCGGCGCGGTGAAGCACGGCGCGGCCGAGCCCGCCCTTGCGGAGTGCGGCCTGGCCGGGCACGGCACCGCGGAACCCGGAGCGGCCGAGCGCGGCGCGGCTGAGCCCGCTTCTGCGGAGTGCGGCCTGGCCGGGCGCGGCACCCCGGCGCACGGTGGGTCCCCGGAGCCGGGGAACGCACCCGGGAGCCGGAAGCCACCCGCACCCCCCACAGCACCGGCTCCCGCGAAACCACCCACACCCCTCGCGACACCCGCCCCCTCGCATGCGCCCGCTCCCGGGTCTCTCCCGTCGCCGCCGGGGGCCCGTGCCTGGTACCGGCGGCGGCCGGCCATCGTGTCCGGGGTGCTGGGGACCGTGTTCCTGCTGACCGCCGCGGGGCTCTCGGCGTTCTCGTCGCTCCCGGGACTCCCCGGGTTCGCGGCCGGGGCCACGGCGGGCGGCGGGGCCCGGCCCTCAGCCTCCCCCGCTCGGCCGACCGCCCCGGCCGCCCCCTTCACCTGGACCGTGAACTCCCATGTGTGGGAAGGGGACTGCGGCCACGACTACATCATCGGCAGGCCCCCGCGGCAGGTACCGCCGCCGCCGTCCGCCGAGGACGCCGAGGTGTGGGCCGACGCCCAGGACGCGGTGCACGGCGGAGAGACCATGGTGCGCGTGTCGGTGCAGGGGCTCGCGTCGACGGCCGTCGTCCTGGAGGCCCTGCACGTACGGGTCGTACGCCACGCCACGCCCCCGGCAGGCGGCGCCTACGACTACGACACGTCGCTCGGCTGCGGCGGGGGCATCACGCCCGGATCCTTCGCGGTGAGTCTCGACAAGCGCACCCCCGTCCCCCGAGCCGTGCCCGGCAGCAGGGGCGACACGATCCTGCCGGCGCGGCCCTTGCCGTACCGGGTCTCCGTCCAGGACCCGGAGGTCCTGCTGGTCGACGCGCGGACCGCGCACTGCGCGTGCGCGTGGTACCTCGATCTCGACTGGTCCTCACAGGGCCGCACCGGCACCATCCGGATCGACGACCACGGCCGCCCGTTCCGCACCACGGCCACCACCGGACTCCCGCGCTACCGCTACACCGGTTCCCCCAGCCACTGGACCCTGGAACCGGACCGCCCCTGAGCCCAGCCCACCCACCCCGAAACGCAGTCGATTCCGAAGGCGTTGATGTCACGCACCCACGCCAAAGGCCCCGCCGGTTCGACCGGCGGGGGACTGTAAATCGTTCGGTGTAACTCCCGATCATGGAGGATGCATCGATGACCAGTGAGAACGTGACCGAGGCGGAGACCGCCGAGCCGTCTGAGCCTCAGCAGTCGAAGGCGGTGGACGACCGGCTGATCGACGAGCTGGTCTCCCGCGCCCAGGCGGAGGGCTTGCAGCTGACGGGCGAGGGCGGACTGCTCCAGCAGCTGACGAAGCGGCTGTTGGAGTCCGCACTGGAAGGCGAGATCACCGACCATCTTGGCTATGACAAGCACGACCCGGCCGGGAAGAACGGCGGCAACAGTCGCAACGGCACCCGCGCGAAGACTGTTCTGACCGACGTCGGCCCGGTGGAGATATCCGTGCCCCGCGACCGGGACGGGTCCTTCGAGCCGAAGATCGTCAAGAAGCGGCAGAAACGCCTGACCGGCGTCGACGAGATGGTCATCTCCCTGTCTGCGAAGGGCCTGACCACCGGCGAGGTCCAGGCCCACCTCGCGGAGGTCTATGGCGCCGAGGTATCCCGCCAGACGATCTCCACGATCACTGACAAGGTCCTCGAGGGCATGGCGGAATGGCAGAACCGCCCCTTGGACCCGGTCTATCCGGTGGTCTTCATCGATGCCATCCACGTGAAGATCCGCGACGGCGCCGTCGCCAACCGGCCCATATATGTGGCCCTGGCCGTCACCACCGAAGGCCGCCGGGACATCCTCGGGCTGTGGGCCGGCGACGGCGGCGAGGGCGCCAAGCACTGGATGCACATCCTCACCGAGATCAAGAACCGCGGCGTGAACGACGTCCTCATGCTCGTCTGCGACGGCCTCAAGGGCCTGCCCGACGCCGTCGAGACCGTCTGGCCCCGCACCACCGTCCAGACCTGCGTGGTCCACCTCCTGCGGAACTCCTTCCGCTATGCCGCCCGCCAGGACTGGGACAAGATCGCCAAGCTCCTCAAGCCCATCTACACCGCTCCGACCGAGGACGCGGCCCTCGAGCGGTTCGCTGAGTTTGCCGACGCCTGGGGGAAGAAGTATCCGGCGATCGTCAGGCTCTGGGAGAACGCCTGGGAGGAGTTCACCCCGTTCCTGCGGTTCGACACCGAGATCCGCCGCATCGTCTGCACCACGAACGCGATCGAGTCCGTGAACGCCAGGATCCGGCGGGCGGTCAAGGCCCGCGGGCACTTCCCGA
Organism: Streptomyces sp. f51; assembly: GCF_037940415.1. NCBI lineage: Bacteria > Bacillati > Actinomycetota > Actinomycetes > Kitasatosporales > Streptomycetaceae > Streptomyces > Streptomyces sp. f51. Next base: position 3,580,759 of record NZ_CP149798.1, read on the forward strand.
ACGAGACCGCCGCCCTGAAATGCGTCTACATGGCGATCATGTCGCTCGACCCCACCGGCAAGGGACAGGCCCGCTGGACCATGCGCTGGAAGACCGCCTTGAACGCCTTCGACATCACCAGCACCATGTCTTCCGTGCGGACGGAGCGACGCACGTCGGACCGCCTACGGAGAAGAACGAGTCCGACCGCATCGACATAGATGGGAGTACCAGTGCACCGCTTCATCATGGGCCTGGGAGTTGCCCATGGGCCTGATCGAGGAGGGCGAGTCGCCCGAGGAGGCAGCTGCCCGTGAGGTCTTGGAAGAGACGGGCTGGCGCCCTGGGCCCATCAAGCCGCTGATCTACGCCGAGCCGGCCAACGGCATCACCGACTCGCAGCACCATGTCTTCCGTGCGGACGGAGCGACGCACGTCGGACCGCCTACGGAGAAGAACGAGTCCGACCGCATCGAGTGGATCCCGCTCAGTGAGGTGCGGGGAATGATCGACCGCCGCGAGATCGTCAGTAGCGGGTCACTCGTGGGTCTGCTCTACCTGCTCATGGATGAAGCGATCCGCTGACCGGCGGTAGGACTGCCCGTAGCCGTGCCTCGAAGGCCAGGGCTACGGGCTCCCGCCTGTGTGGGGCCAACTGGTCGTAGAACTCTCTGAGATGGCCTGACACTCGCTCGGAGGCCACTGCGGACGCGGACTCCAGGGCTTGTGTGGCGGTGGTGCACGCCTGGTCGACCTTGCCCTGATCCAGTTGCGTACGGGCCAGCCAGAACGCGTGAAACGCTCGGCCGCGGTGGTTGGTGCCGTTCTCACGCCGCAGCGCATCCGTGATCAAGGGCTCAGCCGTTGCGGCCTCGCCGAGTCGACCGTGGGCAATGCCCGTGTCGACTATGAGCTTCAGCTCGTCGAAGTAGCTCACCCATGACGGGTCGGGGTCGCTCGCCCGGATCTGCTCGAACTGACGGTGCGCTTCGCCGATCGCCTGGTGCGTGGACGTCTGGTTGCCGAGCGAGGCGTGGGCGAAGGCTTCACGCATGGACAGCATCGACAGGACGCGCGGGGTGGTGCCGAGAGATGAGCGGGCCTGGTCCTGGGCGGCAGTCACGAGTGCAAGGGAGTCCGCGGGCTTGTCCTGATAGGTCGCTTGCAAGCTCATACAGGCCAGGACGTTGGCCATGAACTGGCGGTCGTCGATTTCCTTGGCCAGTTGCAGGGCTTCGGTGAAATACGCGCGAGCCTGGTTGTACTGGCGGGCGTCGAAGTAGGTCCAGCCAGTAAGGCGCGCCAGTTCGGCGGCAATTCCGTACAGGCCGTTTTGTATGGACGGTGGTCGGCTCTCCTTGAGGAGTCCGACCACGTAGCGGAGCTGACCCACGATGGCCGGCCGCAGAGCTTCGCCACCGTGCTGGTCGTCCCGCCGCCAGTAGTCCTCGATGGAGGACCGGAATGCTTCGAGCGTGGCTGTGCTGAGGTTGGTGCGCGTGGCCAGCGCCAAAATGCTGTCCACGTCCGGCCCCGGAAGAGACGTGGGCGTCTGCTGCTGCGGCTCCGGTGCCTGCGGCGCCTCGCGCTCGGTGACGGCGAGAGCGTGAGGGGTTTCCCAGGGTCGACGCGCAAGGCCGAGCATGTCTCCTGGGATGCGCAGACCGTCCGAGATGCGCTCGATCAAGTCCATGTGCTGCAACTGGCGACGCCCTGCCATGACTTCGCCGACGCGGCTGGGCGTCAGCTCACACCGCCTGGCGATCATCGAGGGGTAGATGCCCGCTCTCACCTTGACCAGCTGGAAGATCCTGGTGAAGTCCCGTGCCCGACACGCATTGATCATCTCGGGATCGGTGAGCAGCCTGACAGGTAATTCCTGCGGCTGGGATGCGTCGGGCATCGGACTGGCTCCCACCTGCCAGGGCTACGCAATGTCGCCGATTCTCTACTTCCCGCGATGTTACCCAAGTTGGGTAATCAGCCTGACCTTTTGGCGACCATGCCCGGATCGCGATGCTCTTCGACATGGCGAGCAATCAGCAGACCAGGCCGAGCATCGGCGAACTGGCGAAGGACACTGCCGGGAAACGTATCGGCGTCGTCATGGGTGAGATCGGCGGTCGTGTGCAGATGCGGCCCATCCAGGGCGGCAGGGAGTGGGATGCCAAGCCGGACGACGTGGCGGCGCTCACTCCACGGGAGGAACTGAGCGCACGACTGGCCGCCAGGAACGGCAATCGTCGGGTCGGCCTGTGATGCGCGCCGTCGGCCGGTATGCCGGGGTCCTGTTCATCATCTGCATCAGCGGTTCGTGCGGCCTGGTGATCGGAATGGCCCTCGGCACCGGCCAGTAGACCGGCCGCCCCGGGCGGGTGCCGATTCTCCGGCTCCCCCGTCCCCGCCCGGGGCTGGCCTCCAGCCCCACCCCGCCCTGGTCGTACGAGCCTCGCTCAGCGATCCGGGTGGGAGGTATCTGCCACGCACCACCTCACACGAGGAGACTGCACATGACGGCAACGACGAACGGCCAGAAGACCGGTCGCGCGGTAGCGGGTGAGGAACTGTTCGAGAGCCTCGCCCACTTCGTGGTCACTCACAACGGGCAGGCGCCCGAGCGGGCCGAGCGGATCGCGGATCAGGCGGTTGCATTCGTGGTCACGGCGGCCACCGCCACGGTTCTCATGGTCCCGTCGGACGACGTGGACTTCGGCCTCCACGCGCTCATCCTGCACACGAAGGAGTACGCCCAGCTGTGTGAGGAGCACGCGGGCCGCTTCTTGCACCACAACCCGAAGCCGGGCGGCGGAGCCCGCGACCCGGAGCAGGTCGCCGCCTCCGCGCGTGCCATGAAGGCGGCCGGGTTCGTGGTCTTCGATGACCTGTGGACCGTGAACGGCGAGAACCTCGCCCAGTGCGACTCGGACTGCGGCCGACCGTACGGGCAGGCGTAGCACCCGACAGAAGCGGCGCGGCCGGCCCCGTCTGGGCGTCGGCCGCGTTCGCCCGGAAGGAGACAGATACCTTGTCCGGCTCGACTCCTGACCTGCCGATCGTGGTGCTCGACGCATTGATGCCCACGGCATGGCGCCTGGTCCTCAACCGTCGGGGCTCCACCGTCTGGGAGGTGAACAGCCCTCGCGGCCACTACGCGGTCAAGCTCGGTCATCCGATCGAAGCAACGGCCGATTGGCCCGCGCAGCCCTGGACGGCTCTTGCGCCGGCGCGCGAGGGAACGGTGTTGCTCCGCCTCGGTCACGATCGAATCGCCTACGGCGACTGGGAGTGCGGTACGTGGAACTTTCAGCCCTGGTACGAGGGCCCGGACCTGCACATGCTGTGGGAGCCCTGCCGTCGGCCGGGATCTTCCATCGAGCCGCACTCCGGCGTCGCGCTGGGATGTGTCGAAGCCCTGGCCGAACTCCACGCGAAGGGCTGGGCGCACGGTGACGTTCAACCGGCCCACTTCATCATCGGGCCGGAACGAACTCACTTGATCGATCTCGCCCTCGCGCAGGGCGGCCAGGTGCCCGAGGGGTACGACTTCCCTTACCGCGGTTGTCTCGTCCACTACGAGGCACCGGAGATCTCCCGCAGCGTGCTCGCCATTGGCAAGGCCGAGCCGACAACGGCGGCCGACGTCTACGCCCTCGGCGCCTCCCTGCTCATCTCCGCAACCGGGTGGCGAGCCGTCGAGTACCCGGACGACGCTCCCCGCCCGGTGCAGAGAGAAGCAGTGGCCAGCGGCCGACGCCGCCCCGTGAAGGCGCCTGGTGAGCTGGGCGAACTGATCGACGCGATGCTCAGCCATGCGCCGGAGGACCGGCCGACGATCTACGAGGTGGGCAAAGCCCTGAGCTGACCCCAAGGTGCCGCCGCGGAGCTCTCCCATGCGTCGGCGGCAGACAGCAAGAGACCGGACCACCCTCAGCCTGGACAGCATTCCGGGTGGTCCGGTCGTGGAGGCCCTGATCAGGACCCCGGTGCCGATGGTACCGGGGTGGTCGGCGTGCCCGAATGCGGGTGCGGCCACAACTTCGGTCTCCTGCTGTCGAGTTGGAGAGGACAACCCTTGCGCTGTGCCCGAAGGAGTCGTGGTTCGGACATCAGCCACCGAAAGTCAGCCACAGCGGCGGGAACGCCGCACGAGCACCCGTCACGTGTGCCTCCAGCAACCCCGCACGGATCTCAGCCACGCTTCCTGGATACGTCACGGACCGCACCGCTTCTGGCCGGGGCGTTGTCGACGGGCACGCGCCGCGGGGCTCGCCCTTGGGTCTCGGCAGGCAGAACGACGGTCACCGGGGCAGTGCGCTCGCTCTCAGTGTCTCGGCCTGGTCCTGACACCCGGGCTGGTCGGATTGCTTCCGGGTCTGGCTGTTCGCTTTGTAGGTATTGCGCGCTGAGTGGCCGGGGGCCGCCGGAGCGGTGGCGGAGACAGGGAGCGGCGGCGGCCCGTGGCCGCCAGCGCGCGCGGACCGCCGCAGGCGGGCCGCCTTGATCCAGTAAAGAAACTCTGAACAGCTCCGCAGGCAGGGCGCTCGTCGAACAGCGGAGACGCCCCCATGCCGTCGCTGTACCTCTGCGGTCCGATCGAGCGCGATACGCAACGAGGGCACGGCGGCCGGCGGGGAGACATGACCGAGCACATACCGGACAACGAAATGGGGTTGACCAGCATTCACGTCGGGGATGCGAATCAGGTGGCTGCGCTGATCGAGGAGATGAAGGCCATGGTCGGCCGCCTCGGCAGGGAGACCAAAGAGTTGCGTGAGGAAGTGGCTCGGCTCAGGACTGCGACTTCGACTGCTGAGACTTCAGCTCCTCGACCTCGCGCCGCAGCTCCTGATGCTCAGCACTGAGGACACGGATTTCGTCCCGTAGCTCAGTGAGCATTTCAACGAGGGTGGTCCCGGCGGCATCGGTGTCGTCGGGGCGCCCCTCCTCATACTCAGCCTGGCCTGGCCTCTTGTCCCTGTTGGCCAAGTACCAAGCTGGTGCCGTGTAGTCCGCTGAGAACTGGCCAGCGGCGTCGGTGTCTGCGACGAAACTGCCCCGGCCATGGATCGTGTAGATCAGGCCCTCGTCGCGCAGCACGTTGAGCGCGGACCTGGCAGTCATGTTGGCCACGCCGAAGCGTTCCTGTAGCTCGCGAATGGCCGGCATCTGTTCGCCCGGCTTGATCCGACCCTGCAAGATGTCGCGCCGGAGCTCGTCGGCAGCGTGCTGATACGGCGGCCGACGATCCTGCTTGCTCTCTGGCGCGGGGCTCATGGCCCAAGGATATCTACCCTAGCTGGCCTAGCACACCCCACTGACATAGGTGACCTGTGTCAGAACGTACCTAGCTCACCCGATTCACTTGACACTGCTAGGTCAGCTATGTTCAATGGAGATCGGGCGACACCGCCTCGACAGAGCACGACCGAAAGGAAGTAACTCCCATGGCACGCATCCGCGTTGGCCTGCTCCCCACCTCGTCGTTCATGGTCGGCACCCTGCCGGTGCCGAAGTACGCGGACCTTGAGAAGACGCAGTTCGCGACCGACCGTGAGACCGGCGCGAAGCTCTACACGATCACCCTCTTCTTCATGGAGGAGGGTCGCGCCGAAGCCCTAAAGATCACCGTTCCGGAGACCGGTCTTCCCAACGGCCTCAAGCCCGGCCTTCCGGTCGCGCCGGTCGAGCTGTTCGCCACCCCGTGGGCGCGGATCTTCAACGGATCGCTCTCGGACGGCATCGCCTACCGCGCGGACCGGCTGGACCTCGTGGCCCCGGCCGCTGAAGCGGCGTGAGCGGCGCGCCTGTCCGGTCCGGCGCTGAGCGCAGCTACCCGCTGTCTCACGCCAGGCCGGATGCCCGGTTCACCGAGTCGCTCGTGAACTCGGTGACGGTCGTGCTCATCGGCTACGGCTACCCCCGTCTCGACACTCCGGCGGATCGGGCGGCTCTCGAATCGGCCCTGGCGGCCTCCCTCTACAACTCATTGGAGAACGGCATATGAAGGATCCGAACAGCCCTGCGGAAGGGGCCTTAAGCCACAGCTCCTTGGTGGTTGACCTGACGCTGGCCGTGCTCGTCGGCTGGACGGTGTGGTGGGTGGTCCGTTACCTGCGCGCGGACGCCATGACCCGCCAGTCAATCCGGCAGGCGGTACGGGTGCGGTGGGGCTGGAAGCGGCTCGCGCCGATGCTCAAGCTGTCGGCCGTGGACAAGACCCCGACCGCGCTGGCGTCGCTAAAGACCACGAATGGCAGGCCCATCAAGCCCCGTGTTCTCATCCCCGCCTTGAAGGTCACGCATGACGCGTACGGAGTGATCGCACGGGCGCGCTGCCTGCCTGGGGTGGGTCTCCACCAGTTCCAGAAAGCGGCCCCGCATCTGGCGGATGCCTGGAGGTGCACGCGGGTCGCGGTCACTCAGGACAAGCCCGGGCGGGTTCTCATTCGCGGTGTCCGGCTGGATCCGCTGAAGTTCCCCACCGAGCACCACCCCACGGGTGAGGAGCCGGACGAGACGGCCCGGTGGGACCTGGGCGTGGACGAATACGCGCAGCCGGTGTCTGTGGACCTCGCGCAGGTACCCGGCGTGACCGTGGCCGGTCTACCCGGCTTCGGTAAAACGAGTCTGGTCAACCGGCTTCTCTCGGACTGGGCTCCGTCTGCGGCGGTGCAGTTCGCCTGTGCGGACGGCAAGGTGTCGGCTGCGCACGAGGGCGACTACGCCGACTGGGTCCAGCGCATGTTCGCCTTCGTAGGTGATGACCTGGAAGAGGCGAACGCGCTCTTCCTGCGACTGGTGGAACTGCGGCGCGCCCGTTCGGCCTCGGTGCGCTCGGTGCTCGGAGTGAAGTCCATGTGGGACATCGGCCCGTCCGAGAGCCGGCCGCTGGTCGTGCTGATCATCGACGAAGCCCACACGTACTTCCGCGACCACAAGGGCAGCGATCCGAAGACGAAGAAACTCGCCGCGCTTGCTGCCGAGAACGCCCGGCTCGTGGAAGACCTGGTGAAGAAGGGCCGTTCCGTGGGCCTGCTCGTCATCCTCACCACCCAGAAGTCCACGGGTGACGCGATCCCCACCTTCATCCGAGACGTGTGCCCCGTGGGCCTGAGCTTCGCCCAGAAGACCGCCGAAGCCGCCGTCGCCGCGCTCGGCGAGGAGATCCGGGAATGGCCGGACGCCAATCCGATCAACCTCCAGGACCCCACCTATGTCGGCGTCGCGTCCATGAACCACCAGTCGCAGCCCGGCTTCACCCGCATCCGTACGCCCTACGTTCCGGACGCTGACGCAGCCCGTGTCGCTGAGCAGACCGCGCGCCTCTCCACCGACCCCTACACCCTCCTCGAAGCCGTCCTCGGCCCTCGACTGGGGGACACCGACCTGATCAAGGCCGACGACGCTGAAGCGGCCTGACCGACTGCCCCTGACGCTCACAACGCCAAAAGAGAGGAGGTGAACACCCATGACAGAGGACCGAATCACTCAGCGCACCATCACCGCCGTCATGATCATCATTACCACGCTGGCGTTCGTCTTCTCGTTCGGCAACGTCTGGTCTCTGGCCCTGCGTCTGGGCGTCCCCGGCCCGATCGCGCCGCTCATCGCACCGATGGTGGACCTCTCCGTGGTCGGCCTCCTGGTCGCCCTGCGGTACCTCTCCCTGCGTGGCCTTCCCGCCGAACAGATGACGGCCGCCACCCGTCTGATGCACTTCTCCGGACTGCTGACCCTGGCCCTCAACGTCGCCGAACCGATCGCCGCCAGCCACTACGGCCGCGCCGCTGTGGATGCCGTGGCCCCTCTGCTCCTTCCTCGGCTGGGGCTCGGTCGGCCCGCAACTCCTCCGCGCCTTCCACACCGTCGTACGACCGGCCGCCCCGGTTTCCCTGTCGGACCGGACCGAGGCTCAGCCCGAGGAGACGCCCTCCGACCCGGTCCCCGCTACGACACCGCCCACCGTCCCGGCCGAGCCCATCACCCCGATGTCGACCCTGGTCCCGCTCGCGCTGCGCACCGCCCCGGCTCCTGCCTCACCCGCGGTCAAGGTGCCTGAGCCGCTCCTCGCCGAGGCCCGTTCCATCGCCGCGTCCCACCACGCCGAGCACAGCAAGCCCATCACAGCCGCTCAGCTCAAGACGCGACTCGGCATCGGCCTGCCCATGGCCACCGCGCTCCACGCCGCCCTGTAGGGCCGAGCCCTCCGCCGGCTCCCCGTGTCTCTCCCCGGCCTCTCCAAGGCCCGACCTGTCATGCCTGCGGGCAGCAGCCCGAGCGCACTGAGTCGCTGCTGCCCGCAGGTCTCACCCTCACGCCAGAAGGGACACCCCGCCACCCATGCACCGCCCCCTCGACCTGCGCCACGTCATCAGCCCCGGCCTGCGGGACCTGGTCGAACTGGCCAACACCCACGACTTCGACCGCGTCACCGAACAGGTCCGCAACCTGCGCGGCTGCACGAACCCCGTCAACCTGCACGGCTGGACGGTCACCACCGACCAGACCACCCGGCAAGTAGTCCGCTCCTACCGCTCCGAGAACGAACCCTCCGGACGTCTGCTCACCACGTGCGGCAACCGCCGTGCCTCCCGCTGCCCCGCCTGCTCCCGCCTCTACGCCGCCGACACGTACCACCTGATCAAGGCCGGACTGTCCGGCGGCAAGAACGTCGCCGAGACCGTTCGGAACCACCCCCGCGCCTTCGTCACTCTCACCGCCCCCTCCTTCGGCCCCGTCCACAACCGCCCCACCACCGATGCGGGCAAGCCGCGTCCCTGCGCGTGCGGCGAAAGCCACTCCGCCGACGCTCCCCAACTCGGCACCCCTCTCCGCCCGGCGAGCTACGACTACGCCGGGGCCGTGCTGTGGAACGCCCACGCCGGGGCCCTGTGGGCGCGATTCACCACCTATCTGCGTCGCGCCGTCGCCGAGCACCTCGGCATGACGCAGAAGGCACTCACCGCGGCCCTTCGCGTCTCCTTCGCCAAAGTCGCCGAGTACCAACAACGCGGCCTGGTCCACTTCCACGCCGTGATCCGCTTCGACGGGCCCGAGGGCCACACCAGCTCGCCCCCGCCTTGGGCCACCTTCGACGCACTTCACGTCGCCGTGGGCCTGGCGGTCGAACGTGCCCGGCTCATCGTCGAGTCGGACGCCGTCGGCGAGCGCGTCATCAAGTGGGGTGACCGGTTCAAGGTCGACGAGATCTCCGCCCTGGGAAACGGCGAACTCACGGACGCGAAGGTCGCCGGATACGTCGCCAAGTACGCCACCAAGAATGCCGAGGGCGCGGGCACTGTGGACCGCACCCTCTTATGCCGACCCTGCACCGGACGCGGCTACGTACGCGGCCCTGACGGCTTCCGCGACCTGTGCACCGACTGCGACGGCACCGGCCAGGCCGAGCCCCTCGCTTCCCTACCCATTCAGCAGCACGCCCGGCAGATGATCCGCACCGCGTGGGCCCTCGGCCACCTCCCGGAGTTCGCTCATCTCAAGCTCTGGAAGTGGGCCCACATGCTCGGCTTCCGCGGCCACTTCTCCAGCAAGTCACGCGCCTACTCGACCACCCTCGGCGCGCTCCGCGACGTGCGCTGTGCCTGGCGCACCGCCCAAGCCGAAGCCGCCCGCATCCGCGCCGGCCTTCCTGCAGACGACGAGAACACCACCCTCGTCACCGACTCCTCATGGACCTACCTCAGCGGCGGCTACCGCCCCGGCGAAGAGCTCCTCGCCGCCCAGGTCCGCCACGACATCGCCCACGCCCAACAGCTCAAGCAAGAAGGACTGCTGCCTGCATGACAACGGCCGTGCTCACCGTGGACCAGGTCGCCGAACGTCTCGGCATCAGTCGCTGGAAGGTCCACGACCTGATCCGCTCGCGCGAACTCGCCTCCTTCAAGATCGGCCGCTGCCGACGCATCAGCGAAGCAGCCGTGGACGCGTACATATCCCTCCGCACCGAACAGGAAGCCGCCTGATGGCCCAGCCGAAGAAGAACGCCAACAACGAGGGCACCATCTACCTCCGCAAGGACGGCCGTTGGGAGGGAAGCGCGTACGTCCTCACGACAGACGGCACGTACAAGCGCCGCAGCGTCTACGGCAAGACCTGGGACGACGCCCACGAGAAGCTCACGAAGCTCAAGGCCAATTCTCTCAGCGGCCTGCCGGTCGCCACCAGCAAGATGACCCTCGCGGAATACCTGACGTACTGGCTGGCCAACGTCGCCAAGGGCAAGGTCCGCAGGACGACGTACGTCAACTACGAGTCCCTCGTCCGCAACTACGTCACCCTGGAGTTCGGCAGGAAGAAGCTGGTCCGGCTCACCGCCCGCGACATCCGGGCCTTCCTCGCGAAAACGGCCGTCACCTGCCAGTGCTGCGCGCAGGGCAAGGACAAGAGGCGACCGGAGCACAAGCGGCGCTGCTGCGCCCTCGGCAAGTGCTGCAAGAAGCTCCCGTCCGACCGGACCGTGCGCTTCCTCCTGGTGATCATGCGTGCCGCTCTCCAACACCGCGTACGTGAAGACGAGTTGCCCCGCAACGTCGCCCGGAACGTGGAGCTGAGCATGGGAACGAAGCGAGAGATCGAACCGCTCACCGCCAGGGAGGGGCGTCAGCTCCTGGCGGCGGCTCGGGAAAACCGGCTCTGGGCGGCATACGAGCTGGCGGTCCGTATCGGCCTGCGGCGCGGCGAGATTCTCGGGCTGCGTTGGTCGGACGTGGATCTCCACGAAGGTGTCCTCACCGTCCGACAGGCCCTGCAGCGGGTCGGCGGTGAGCTGCTGATCGTCGCGCCAAAGACGCAGCGCTCGGCCCGTCGCGTCGCTCTGCCTGCCGAGTGCGTGACCGCGCTCCGGGCCCAGCGTGCCCAGCAGATCGCCGACCGAAAGGGGGCGGGCAACAACTGGAAGGGGACGGGGCAAGGGCTCGTCTTCACCACGCGGAACGGAACCCCCATCGAGCCGCGCAACCTGAATCGCTCCTTCGAAGCGCTGTCCGTCCGGGCTGGCGTCCGCAAGGTCCGCTTCCACGACCTACGGCACACCTGCGCCTCGCTCCTCCACGAACAGGGCGCCGACGCCCGCATGATCATGGAGGTCCTCGGCCACAGCTCGATTCGCGTGACCATGGACATCTACACCTTCGTCCGGCTCGACTCGCAGCGCTCGGCGTTCGATCGTGTCGGGGAAGCGCTGAGGGGAGACGATGGCGAGCCGGACGACGACGGCGACGCCGACGCCGACGGTATCCCAGTGGCTGTCTGAGCCACTCCGGCAATGCGTGGTGAGGGGGGCGGTCTTCAAGGGACCTTCCCCTCTTGACGAATCCATCGTCTCCCCCGCTACTCTGATTTCCTGGCCGTGCAGCGGCCACGGCCTAGTTGCCCGGCCCCGTGACCGGTGACAGCGACGACGGCCCGAAGGTGCTCCGCATCCTGTGACTTCAGCGGCCCTTTAGGCATGCGGAGTCACGGGACCGCCACGCCGGAATCAGGACGTCCCCGTGGTCAAGCGCCACTCCCGTAAGAACGACGCCAAGAGACTCCAGGAACGGACTGGGGGGAGCCTCCAACTCGCCGTGAAGAGAGTCAACGGGTCACGGATCATCTGTACAGCCGAGCGCGAAGCAGCTCTGAACTCTGTCTACGGCCTCCGGTTTCACGACGCTCTGAGTCTGGCCCGTAAGGCAGCAGACACGGACGACATCGAAACCGTCGAGAGCTTCGCCCGTACGTACCTCAAGCTGAGCCCCGGAGCAGGCATCCAAGTTGCGAAGGTTTTCTGGCTCTACAGGGACGAGTTGGACCGCGCGGGTGTTCGCACCTCACCCGGACTCCTACACAGGATTCTGAAGGACGAGGAACAAGAACGCCCTCTGCGGAGTCATCAAGCCAGCGGGAATCCAGTACTCACGTACGACGGCCTCCGTCCCCCTGGTGTCAACGGAGTCTCCTGCGATGAACAGACCTCAGAGCCCGATCTTCACGTGATGGACCCTCGCGTGAGCACCCTCCTGAAGCGCCTCACGAGCGAAGAGCGCAAGGTACTCACCGCACGGTGCACGCCCGGGACGACGACTTGGAGCGGCGCGGCATCGATCGCCGGGACTCCTGACCCTCACCGCACCGGGGACCAGGTGCACCGCAAAGTCCGACGTCTTGCCGCAGAGCTCTGGGGGAGGTCAGCATGAGCATCTTTGGGCAAGCGCTGCCGGCGTTCCTCGCAGAAGTGGCAGCCGCTCCGGTGGGCATCTACGGTACCTGGCTCATCCGGCACCGGCGGAAGACGAGTCTCCGCCGATACACCCTGCTAGGCACGGTGGGCACCGACGGGAACCCGATGCAAATCGTCACGACGCGCCGACCTGGCTCGGTGATCAACGTGAATGTAGGGGGTCACCGGCAAAGGTTCCAACTAACCGACGCTCGGCTACCCGATGGCACGTACGCCGCTGAGCCGATGGATCTCTACGTGTAAGAACGCAGCGCGATCACCGCCGAAGCGTGGTTGCCGTCAACGACCGCCGTCAACGGATAAGCCAGAGGCCCCGCGGATTGCTCCGCAGGGCCTCTGGCGTGCTGTGCACTCGGCAGGATTCGAACCTGCAACCTTCTGATCCGTAGTCAGATGCTCTATCCGTTAAGCTACGAGTGCTTGTTCTTTTTTTTGCTGCTGTCTTCGCTCCCCGGGCTTTTGCCCCGCTCGCGGCGACAGGAAGAACATTACATGACTGCCGCCGCCATGTGAAATCCATTCCCCCCACCCCTTGTGAGCTGCGAAAACGTGCTTCAGGGGGTTCGTGGGCGCGGTGGAGGGCGAGGAGGTCGCGATGCCGGCGGCGGGTCGCGCGGACCCCGGGAACGCCGAAACCCCGGTCCAGTGGACCGGGGTTTCGGATCTTCGTGCGGAGGCGGAGGGATTTGAACCCTCGATGGGATTGAAGTCCCAAACCGCATTAGCAGTGCGGCGCCATAGACCGGACTAGGCGACGCCTCCCGCACAACCCCTCACGCGAGCGCGAGTGGTGCGTGCAGATGATGACACAGACGAGCGCGGTGTCACCAATCGACCCCTACGGTACTAGGCGAATACGCCGCACTGCAAAGCCCCCGCGGAGCACGCAACCGGGAGGGCCGCCCGGCGTTAGGCAGGTCATGCTGCGCCGACTGCTCCTCACCGCCGCCGTGTCCGCCACCGCCGCGCTCTCCTGGGCGCCCGGCGCCACCGCCGCCACCGGCACCCCCGTCAGCGACACTCCCGGCGTGGCCGCCGTCCCCCTGGTGGCCCCCTCCGCCCCCTCCGCCCTCCCCGGGTTCGCCGAACTCACCGCGTTCCCCGGCGTGCCGTCCTCGTGGGCCGCCGTCGCGGACGGCCTCACGCCGCCGGCCGCCCTCATGCCCCCGCCGGCCCGTCCGGAGGACTCCTCCGACCGGCTGACCGTGACCGTCGCCGGAGCGGGCGGCGGCGCGGACGGGACGTTCGAACTGGACTGCCACCCCGCGGGCGGCACGCATCCGCACGCGGCGGAGGCCTGCGACCGCCTGGACCGCATGACCACCTGGGGCAAGGACACCTTCGCCCCGGTGCCGCCGGACGCCCTGTGCACCATGGAATACGGGGGCCCGGCCACCGCGCATGTCACCGGAACCTGGGCGGGCCGCCCCGTCGACGCGCGCTACGACCGCTCGAACGGGTGCGAGATCTCGCGCTGGAACGCCCTGATGCCCGTGCTTCCCGGTACCCGCCCATAGCGCGGATCGGGAGAGGACACGGCGAAGTCACGGTGATCTCACGGTGCTCTCACGGTTCCGTACGGTGAAGTGCGTGGTCACGGCTTCTCCGCCGGTTCTGCCTCTCATATGTGTGCGACCTCCCTCTCATCCGGCATCGCGAGCGCAACCTCTGCCCGTAGACTCCCTCGCGTGACACGCCGCGGGCCGGTTGGCAAGATGGCCCCCGCGGTCGGCAAGGTGCGGTAACAGGGAGGAAGCGTCTCGTGAGCAGCAGGCCATCCCGAGGCGCTGCTCGCCTCGCAGCCATACTGGACGCGCTGCCCGATGCGCTGGTCCTGGTCAACGCCAACGGCACCGTCGTCAACGCCAACACGATCGCCCTAGAGGCCTTCGAGACCCCGGGCACGGCCCTGGTGGGCCGAGGGCTGCTCGACCTCCTTCCGGAGTTCGACTCCAGGCTGATCCCCGGCTCCATGCGGCGCCCCGACAGCACCGACGAGCGCGGGCGCACCAAGCCGACCCGGATGACCGCGCGGCGGACCGACGGCTCGGAGTTCCCGGTCGAGGTCACCAGCGCGAACCTGGAGAGCGGCCAGCAGGCCTACGACAACTACGGCCCCCTCCCCGACGAACTGCTCATGCTCGTCGTACGCGACCTGTCGGGCACCGTCGACACCGAGGCCGAGCTCGCGCGATCGCAGCGCCAGACCGAGATGATCCTGCGCGCGGCGGCCGAGGGTGTCGTCGGGACGGACACCGACGGACGGGTCGTCCTCGTCAACCCCGCCGCGGCCCAGATCCTCGGATACCGGGCCAGCGACCTCGGCGGCAGGGAGCTGCACACCCTGGTCCTGCACTCGCGCGCGGACGGCGAGCCGTTCCCCTACTCGGAGTCGGCGCTGGCCGACACCCTGCGCTCCGGACGCAAGCACCGGGTGCGCGGGCAGGTGCTGTGGTCGAAGTCCGGGGACCAGGTGCCCGTCGACCTGACGACCTCTCCGGTGCGCGACGGGGACCAGCTCGTCGGCGCCGTCATGACCTTCACCGACCGGCGGCCGTACGACACCCTGGTCGAGGAGAAGGAAGCCGCCGCCACCCGGCACACCGAGGAGCTGGAGCGGCTCGGCGAGGAGCACACCGCCGAGCTGGAGAAGCTGCGCGAGGACCACAGCGCCGAACTCACCGGGCTGACCGAGGCGCACGAGGAGGAACTCGCCGCGGGCGAGGAGAGGTACGCGGCGCTCGGCGAGCGGGAGAAGGACCGCTTCGAGGCCCTGTCCGCCCGGCACGAGCAGCTGCTCGCGGTCCTCGGGCACTCCCTGCGCGGCCCCCTCGACCAGCTGCGCGGCGAACTCGCCAAGCTCGCCGCCGACGACGCGGGGCAGCTGTGGCCGGAGGCCAACCAGGTGCTCCACCACCTCGCGGCCGGCTACTCGCGCATCACGACGCTCGTCGACAACGTCCTCGGCTACCAGCGGCTGGACGCGGGCGTCGACACGATCTTCCGTACGAACGTGATGCTCGACGCCGTGGTCGCGGCCGGTGTCGAGGGTGCCATCGACCTGATCGGGCCCGGCCGCGTGCAGTTCGCCGTGCACGCGCCGCCGATCGAGGCCGAGGTCGACCCGCAGCGTCTGGCGCGCGCCCTCGCCCACCTCGTCGCGGACGTCGCCGGTGTCGACGCGACCGGCAACGCGCCGGTGTCGGCGGGCGGTTACATGGACAACACGGTCGTCGTGGCGGCGGCCCAGCGCGGCGAGGTCGTCCGCATCGAGGTGCGCGGGCCGTACGCCGGGGGAGACCCGGTGCACGAGCCGATCGTGCGCGGGATCGTGCGCGCGCACGGCGGGGTGCTCCAGACGCACGAGGTGCCGGGGATGAGCGGCAGCGCCTACGTCCTCGAGGTGCCCATCGGCGGCGGGGCGGGCGCGGTTCCGCCCGGCAGCGTGGCGCCCATCGGCACCGAGATCGCCCTGGCCGAGCAGCCCCCGCAGCAGAGCGGCGGCCGGCGCCGGGCCCGGCGGGCCTCCACGGACGCCTTCCTGGAGAGCGAGGAGTCGGGGGAGTCGGGTCCGCAGGCCCTGGAGGCCGCGGGCGCGACCGCTCCCACCGGGCGCCGTCGCCGGCGTGCCGCGGAGGAGCAGGCGGCGGTCGAGGCGGCCCCCGCGCAGCAGCAGGGCGAAGGCACCGAGGACGGTTCGGGCGGCACCGGACGGCGCCGTGGCCGGCCCAGCCCCGCCGAGGGCACGGGCGAGGCCCGGGACGCGTCCGACGCGGTCTCCGAGGGCGCGGTCGTGATGGCGGGCGAGCACGGCGCGGGAACCGCGGCCGTGGGTTCGGGACTGGGCGGGACGGTGCCTCCGCAAGGGGTTCCGGTGCCCTCCGGACGACGGGCGCGCCGCGACGGTGAGCAGAACGCGCTGCCCGCCGCCCCGGCGCCGGACCAGGGCGCCGACGAGGACGACGACACCGACGAGGCGGGTCTGCCGACCGGGCGGCGCCGCCGTGCGCTCGCCGCGGCCGCCGAGCGTGCCGCCGCGCAGGACGCGCAGGAGACGGGCGCCCGCGCGGTGTTCGCGCTGCCGCCGGCGGAGGCGGACCGCTCGCCGGAGTACGTCCAGGCCGCGGCGCAGGCGCAGGCCGCACAGGCCCAGGCGGTCCAGGCACAGGCCGCACAGGTCCAGGCCGCCCAGGCGCAGGTGGCCCAGGCGGCGCAGGCCCAGGTTCAGGCCCAGGTCGCGCTGGCCCAGCAGGCCGACGGCCGCCATGACGCGATGCGGCACGATCCCGAGGACGATCACACCCCGCCGCAGCCGCACCCGGTCTCCACGCCGACGGGCCGCCGTCGCGCCCGCCAGATCGCGGAACCGGCTCCCGCGGCGGCCGGCGCACCCGGGCAGGCACTCCCGGCCCAGGGCGCACCCGGACAGCCGGTGCCCGCTCAGCCGGTGCCCGGACAGTCCGTACCCGCTCAGGCCGTACCCGCTCAGGCCGTGCCAGGACAGCCGGTGCCCGCGCTCGGGCAGACCGTTCCGGCGCAGGGGGTCGCGCAGGGGCTCCCCGCGCAGGTCGCCCCGGCCGCTGCCGCCGCCGGTCAGCCCGTTCCCACCGGCCTGCCCGCCGCCGCGCGGCCCGGTGCCGCCCCGGCCCCGGCCCCGGCCCCGTCCTGGCCCGACGCGAACACGACCACCGGTACGGGCGCCCCGGCGCCGTCCGGCGCGGCCGCCCAGCCCGCGCTCCCCGCGGCTCCCGCCCCGCTCCCCCCGGAGCGTCCGGCCGCGCGGGTCGCCCAGCCGCTGCCCGCCGAGGCGGCGCCCGCGTCCGCCCCGGCCGACCCCAACTCGACGCAGGGCCGTGCCATAAGCGTGCGCACGCTCGGCCAGGGCGTTCCGTTCGCCCGTCAGGTCGCGGCGGCCCAGCCGGGCGGCGGTGTCCAGGCCCCGACGCCTCCCCCGCACGCGACGAACGGCGGAGGACGCCGCCGCAAGCTCGGCACTCCGCCGGAGCCCGCCGACCGTCCGGAGACGGCCGCGCGCGCCCTTCCTGGCGGTGCCCAGCCGGGTGCGGGACCCCGGCGGCCCGGCACCACCGAGGGCGCCGGACGGTCGTACGCCATAGGAGCACCCGACGAGAACGCCGCCGAGGGCCCCGAGCCGCTCGACGGTCCCGGCGGTGCCGTCGAGGTCGCCGACCAGCCGCAGCCGCGGCCCGTGGACGACGAACTGCCCCCGGAGCCCCTGGACAACCCGCGGCGGCTGCTCGTGTGGCCCGCGCCCGACGCCGGCACCGCGCAGGCGCTGAGCGACCGCGGCTACCGGCCGGTCGTCGTGAACTCGCGCGAGGAGGTGGACGCGCAGATCGCCGCGTTCCCGGCCGCGCTGTTCGTGGACCCGCTGACCGGCCCGATCACCCGCACGGCGCTTCAGTCCCTGCGCCAGGCCGCCGTCGCGGCCGAGGTTCCGGTCCTGGTGACGGCCGGGCTCGGACAGGCGACGCGCGAGGAGGCGTACGGGGCCGACCCGGCCGTCCTGCTGAAGGCGCTCGCCCCGCGCGACTCCGAGCAGCACCCGCCGCGCGTCCTGCTCATCGAGGAGCACGCGGAGATCGCGCTCGCGCTGACGGCCACGCTGGAGCGGCGCGGGATGCAGGTCGCGCGCGCCTCGACGGACGAGGACGCGGTCACGCTGGCCTCGCAGATGCGGCCGAACCTCGTGGTGATGGACCTGATGCAGGTGCGGCGCCGACGGGCCGGGATCGTCGACTGGCTGCGGGCGAACGGGCAGTTGAACCGCACACCGCTGGTCGTCTACACCGCTGCCGTCGACACGGCCGAACTGCCGCGGCTGGCCGCGGGGGAGTCGGTGCTGTTCCTCGCCGAACGCTCGACGACCGACGAGGTCCAGGAGCGGATCGTCGACCTGCTGGCCCGCGTCGGCACCAACTAGGGGCGCTTCGGCACCAACTGGGGCCCCTACGCCCGTGAGAAGCGTGTGAGCCGGGAGGACCGCCCTGGGGCGGTCCTCCCGGCTCATGTGTGCCGTACGCGCGTCGGAGTCAGAGCTTGGTCACGTCCAGGCCGCCCTCCGCGTACCTCTTGCGGATGACCTTCTTGTCGAACTTGCCGACGCTCGTCTTCGGGACGGCCTCGACGATCGACCAGCGCTCGGGAAGCTGCCACTTGGCGATCCTGCCCTCGTCGGCGAGGAAGGCACGCAACGACGCGAAGTCGGCGGTGGAGCCCTCCCGCAGGACGACGGTGGCCAGCGGGCGCTCGCCCCACTTCTCGTCGGGGACGGCCACGACGGCGGCCTCGGTCACGTCCGGGTGGGACATGAGGGCGTTCTCCAGGTCGACCGAGGAGATCCACTCCCCGCCCGACTTGATGACGTCCTTGGCGCGGTCGGTGAGGGTCAGGAAGCCGTCGGGGCTGATCGTGCCGACGTCACCGGTCTTGAGCCAGCCGTCCTCGCTGAACTTGTCGGCGGGGCGCAGCGGCTCCCCGTCGTTGCCGCCGTAGTAGGCACCGGCGATCCAGGGGCCGCGGACCTCCAGCTCGCCGGCGGACTCGCCGTCCCACGGGAGCCGTTCGCCGCCGGGGCCGGTGAGGCGGGCCTCGACGCCGGCCGGGAAGCGGCCCTGGGTGAGGCGGTAGGCGAACTCCTCGTCCGTGCCGACCGCGTGGGCCGGCGGGCGGGCGATGGTGCCGAGCGGGGAGGTCTCGGTCATGCCCCAGGCGTGACAGACGTGCATGCCCAGGTCGTCGAAGGCGGCCATGAGCGAGGGCGGGCAGGCCGAGCCGCCGATGGTCACCTGGGTGAGGGAGGAGACGTCACGGGGCTTGGCGGTCAGTTCGGCGAGCAGTCCCTGCCAGATGGTCGGGACGGCGGCGGCGTGCGTGGGCCGCTCGGACTCGATCATCTCGGCGAGCGGAGCGGGCTGGAGGAAACGGTCGGGCATCAGCATGTTGATGCCCGACATGAAGGTCGCGTGGGGCAGGCCCCAGGCGTTGACGTGGAACTGCGGCACCACGACGAGGGTCGTGTCCCGGTCCGTGAGGCCCATGGACTGGGCCATGTTCACCTGCATGGAGTGCAGGTAGATCGAACGGTGGGAGTAGACGACACCCTTGGGGTCCCCCGTGGTCCCGGAGGTGTAGCACATGGCCGCGGCCTGGCGCTCGTCGATCTCCGGCCAGTCGTAGACGGCCGGCTTGCCGGCGATGAGCTCCTCGTAGTCGTGCACCCGCACGCCCGCGCCGTCGAGCAGCGAACGGTCGCTGGGACCCGAGACCACCACGTGCTCCAGCGTCGGCAGCTGGGGGAGGAGGGGTGCGAGCAGCGGGAGCAGCGAGCCGTTGGCGATGACCACACGGTCGGCCGCGTGGTTGACGATGAAGACGAGCTGCTCGGCCGGGAGGCGCAGGTTCAGGGTGTGCAGCACGGCGCCCATGGAGGGGATCGCGAAGTACGCCTCGACGTGCTCGGCGTTGTTCCACATCAGGGTCGCGACCCGCTCGTCGCCCGTCACCCCGAGGTCGTCGCGCAGGGCGTGGGCCAGCTGGTTCGCACGCAGGCCGGCCTCCTGGAAGCTGCGGCGGTGCGGTTCGCCCTCGCCGGTCCAGGTCGTGATCTGCGACTGTCCGTGCACCAGCGCCCCGTGCTCCAGAATGCGGGTCACAGTCAGCGGTACGTCCTGCATCGTGCTCAGCACGGCGTCCTCCCGGGGGCGACATTGCCTACGCGGTAGTAATGGGTTCCGCTGATTCTGCGCACATACCGCGTGGTATGTCACTAGGCCCCGGAATGATCGATCACCGCAGGACACGCTCGGACACCGGCCGGGGGCCTTCCCTGCGCACGGGTATGAGCTCGGGGTCCTCGCGCAGTTTGCCCAGCGCGCGGGAGACGGCGGACTTGACCGTGCCCACGGAGACCCCGAGGATCTCCGCGGTCTGGGCCTCGCTCAGGTCCTCGTAGTACCGCAGCACCACCATCGCGCGCTGCCGTGCCGGCAGCTTGGTGATCGCCCGCCACATCGCGTCGTGCAGGGCCTGCTGCTCGGCGGGGTCGGCGGCGGGCAGGCCCTCGGGCTCCGGCAGTTCCTCGCACACGAACTCGTCGACCTTGCGCTTGCGCCACTGCGAGGTCCGGGTGTTCAGCAGGGCACGTCGCACGTAGCCGTCCAGCGCCCGGTGGTCCTCGATCCGGTCCCAGGCGACGTACGTCTTCGTCAGCGCCGTCTGCAACAGGTCCTCGGCGTCGCTCGGGTTCGCGGTGAGCGACCGGGCGGTCCGCAGCAGCACCGGCTGGCGCGCCTTCACGTACGACGAGAACGACGGGTACGACAGGGTCCGTGCCGCCCCGGTGGCGGCGTCCGAGGCGCTCGTGCAGACGAGTGTGGTCATGGCTCCACGCTAGGTTCGCCCCCTCGTCCGGCGGATCGGCCGCAGGTCCCGAAGCCATGTCCGCCTCAGGTTGTAGAACCGGGGTCGGCCTCACCTCCTGAAGGTGGACACGCCTGTCGCCGCGTCTGAGGGTTCGCCCCTGAGAGACGGTGGCCGTCGCGGGTTCGGTCCGGTGGGGGGTCGGGGCCGTGCCGGTGCATCAGCCCGTCGCCGTTGGGTGAGGGGTGGGCGTCGGTGGCGACGGGCATCGATGTACCGGCACGGCCCCTCGCGTCCGATTCCGGGTGCGGGTGCGTCGTGGTGCCCGGTCCACATTCCGGCCCCGGCCGGGGAGAGTTTCAGCCCCTCACGTGCGTGATCTTCAGCCTCTCCGGCGATTGAGGAGCGGGGGCTGGGGGGGAGCCCCGGGGGTGGCCTCTCCGCCGGCCCGCCCCCTTTGGGTTCCGGGAGCAGTCAGCCCCTCCGGCGATTGAGGAGCGGGGGGCCGGGGGCGGAGCCCCCGGGTACGGGTTGGGTAGGGGCGGAGGGGGCGAAAAGAAGGGGGCGCGCGGCTGGGCAGGTCGGTCCTTCGGGGCCGGGTGGGCCGGGAAGTGCGAGGTGATTCGTGGTGGCCGTGGTCTCAGGTGTCGGTCCCGAGGATCAGGCCCGAGGTCGGGACCCCGGTTCCCGCCGTCACCAGGACACGGGCGGCGCCCGGCACCTGGTTCACGGAGCTGCCCCGCAGCTGCCGTACGCCCTCCGCTATCCCGTTCATCCCGTGCAGGTACGCCTCCCCGAGCTGTCCCCCGTGCGTGTTCAGGGGAAGCCTCTCCTCGGCGACGAAGTCCGCGGCCTCACCAGGCTTGCAGAAGCCGAACTCCTCCAGCTGCATCAGCACGAACGGCGTGAAGTGGTCGTACAGGATGCCCACGTCGATGTCCGCCGGGCCGATCCCCGCGGTCCGCCACAGCTGCCTGGCCACCACGCCCATCTCCGGGAGCCCGGTCAGGTCGTCCCGGTAGAAGCTGGTCATCTGCTCCTGCGCGCGGCCCGCTCCCTGGGCGGCGGCCGCGACCACCGCAGGGGGGCGCCGCAGATCGCGGGCCCGCTCCACCGAGGTGACCACCAGGGCCTGGCCGCCGTCGGTCTCCTGGCAGCAGTCCAGCAGCCGCAGCGGCTCCACGATCCACCGCGAGGCCGCGTGCTCGGCGAGGGTGATCGGCCTGCCGTGGAAGTACGCGGCCGGGTTCGTCGCCGCGTACTTCCGGTCCACCACCGCGACATGACCGAACGCCTCGGGGGTCAGTCCGTAGGTGTGCAGATACCGCCGGGCCGCCATCGCCACCCAGGAGGCCGGGGTGAGCAGCCCGAACGGCAGGGCCCAGCCCAGCGCCGCCCCCTCCGCCGAGGGCTCCCGCCGCTGGACGCCCGAGCCGAACCTGCGGCCCGACCGCTCGTTGAACGCGCGGTAGCAGACCACGACCTCGGCCACTCCGGCGGCGACCGCGAGCGCCGCCTGCTGGACGGTCGCGCACGCCGCCCCGCCGCCGTAGTGGACGCGCGAGAAGAACGACAACTCCCCCATCCCGGCCGCCTGCGCGACGGTGATCTCCGGGCTCGTGTCCATCGTGAACGTCACCAGACCGTCCACGTCGCCCGGCGTCAGCCCCGCGTCGTCCAGCGCGGCCCGCACCGCCTCCACCGCGAGACGCAGCTCGCTGCGCCCCGAGTCCTTGGAGAACTCGGTGGCCCCGATCCCGGCGATCGCCGCCCGCCCGCCGAGACCGTCCCGCCCGCGTACGCTCATGCCGCACCGCCCGCAGAAGGCCTCTCGGCGGACGGCGCGTCCGCGTGGCGCGCGCCGGCGGAGGCCGGGACCGTGACGGTCACCGTTCCCGTCACGTGCCGGCCGATGCCGTTGGCGCCGAGGATCCGCACGGTCGCCGTGTCGCCGTCGACCTCCTCGACGCGGCCGGTCAACACCATGGTGTCTCCAGGATGGTTGGGGGCGCCGAGCCGGATCGCGACCCCGCGCAGCACGGCGGCCGGGCCGAAGTGGTCGGTCACGTACCGTCCGACCAGGCCGTTGGTCGTCAGGATGTTCATGAAGATGTCCGGCGACCCCTTCGCGCGCGCCAGGTCCGCGTCGTGGTGCACGTCCTGGTAGTCCCGTGAGGCGATCGCCCCGGCCACGATCAGCGTGCGGGTGATCTCGATCTCCAGCGGCGGAATTTCGTCGCCCACCCTCATGTCCCCGCCTCCCCTTCCACGATCAACTCCCCCATTTCCTGGAGCAGTTCGTCCCCGCAGCCGAGATGGGCGTCCAGCTGCCTGCCCCACAGGAAGTGCCGGTGCACGGGATGTCCGAGGTCGGCGCCCGCCCCGCCGTGCAGATGCTGGCCCGTGTGCACCACCCGCCGGCCCGCCTCGGCGGCCCACCAGGCCGCCGTGAGGGCGTGCGTCGCCCAGGGCAGCCCCTCGTCGCGCCGCCACGCCGCCTCGTACGCCGTCACGCGGATCGCCTCGGTGTCCATGTACGCGTCGGCGGCCCGCAGTTGGACGCCCTGCCGGACGGCGAGCGGCTGCCCGAACTGCTCGCGCGTGTTCGTGTGCTCCACCGCCCGTGCCAGCGACCCCGCGCACACACCGGCCTGGAGTCCCGCGAAGGCGGTACGCGCCGTCGCCAGCACGTCGTCGTACGCCCCGGCGCCGCCCAGCGGCTCGGCCGGTGTCCCCTCCAGCACCAGCCGCCCCGCCGACCAGGGCGCCGTCAGCTCGACCGGCTCCCTCGCCGCCGCCTCCGCCGCACGCACCAGCCAGAGCCGGCGCCGGCCGTCGGCGACGAGCACATGGGTGGCGTCGCGCAGCCACGGGACGGCGGGCAGGACACCGGTCAGCTCCCCGGGGGCGGAGGGTGATCCGGAGGCGGCCGGGGAGGAGGGCCCCGAGAACGCGGACATCGCGCCCGGGTCCGTGATCGCCCCGGTCACCACCACCGTCCCGTCGGCGATCCCCGGCAGCAGCCGCTCGCGCTGCTCGGGCGAACCGTGCGCCGTCACCGCGAGCAGTCCGTAGACACAGCTCACCGCGAACGGCACCTGCGCCGTGGTGCGCCCCTGCTCCTCGAGCAGCAGGACCAGCCCGAGGAGCCCGGTGTCGGTCACCGCTCCCACCAGTCCCGCCGCGCACAGTTCCTTCCACAGTCCGGCGTCGCTGCCGGTCCCGGCCGCGGTGAGCCGTTCGTGGGTGGAGAGATCGCCGAAGATCCGCGCGGCCAGCTCCGCGGCGGCCGTCTGTTCCCCGGTGGGCGTGAAGTCCATGTCAGCTCCCCCCGCCGGGGCCGCCGACCGTCTGCGCCGCACGAAACACGGGCAGTTCCAGCTCCTCGTCGTACCGCTGGAACGCGAGCCGCACCGGCATCCCGATCCGCACCTCGTCGTGCGGCACGCCCACCACGTTGCTCACGATCCGCACCCCCTCGGCGAGCTCGACGAGGGCGACGGCGTAGGGCGGGTCGAAGGCCGGGAAGGGCGGATGGTGCATGACGACGTACGAGTACACGGTCCCCTCGCCGCCCGATGCGACCGTGTCCCAGTCCGGGCCGCCGCACGCGCCGCACCCCGGCAGCCACGGGAACCTCAGCGCCCCGCAGTCCGTGCAGCGCTGGATCAGCAGCCGGTGCCGCCCGACGCCCTCCCAGAACCCGGCGTTGTCGCGGTTGATCACCGGACGCGGACGTCTGCTCCCCGCCTCCGCGGGCTCCGGCCGCCGGCCGCCGTCCCGCGGACTCCGCCGCGCCGGGGCGTACTTGAGGATGCGGAACCGGTGGGTCCCGGCGAGTTCACCGCCCGCCCTGATGTCCATGCGCGTGGTGACGAAGTACCCCGTGCCCAGCTTGGTCGTCTTGAGCCCGGACACGGACTCGATCATCGAGTCGAAGGTGATCTCGTCCCCGGGGCGCAGCGGGCGCAGGTACTCCTGCTCGCAGTCGGTGGCGACCACCGAGGTGTATCCGGCGCCGTCGAGCAGGGCGAACAGCTCGTCGTAGGTCGTGGAGCGGCCGGGGCGGTCGGTGTGCCCGGACAGGCCGCTCATCGTCCACGCCTGGAGCATGGTCGGCGGGGCCACGGCGTCCGGCCCCCGGTAGGCCGGGTTGGTGTCGCCCATGGCCTCGCACCAGTGCCGGATCATCGGCGCGTTCACCGGGTCCCTGCCGACGCCCCCGGCGGTGGCGGCACGCCCCTCGTACTCCTTCAGCCGTTCCGTCAGTCCGTCCCCCTCGTTCACCGCCGCCCCCTTCTCATGCCGAGCCGCATCGTCGCGACGATCTCCCGCTGCACCTCGCTCACCCCGCCCCCGAACGTGTTGATCTGGGCCGCCCGGTTCATCCGCTCCAGTTCGCCGCCCCCGAAGGCCCCCGGCGAACCGGAGCGGACCAGCGCCTCGGGGCCCACGATCTGCTGGCACATCCGGTACACCGCGACCGCCGTCTCGGTCCCCATGACCTTCACCGCGCTCGCGTCCCCCGGAGCGGGCCCGCCGGCTCCCACGGCCCCCACCAGACGCCAGTTGAGCAGGCGGGTCGCGGCCAGCCGGGCATGCACCTCGGCGAGCCGGTACCGCACCCACGGCTCGTCCGCCCGGCGCCGTCCGGTCACCGGATCGGGCGTGCGGGCCGCCTCCAGAGCGGCCGCGCAGAAGTCCTCGGCCTGCATGCCGATCGCGGCGAGGGCCACCCGCTCGTGGTTCAGCTGGCTGGTGACGAGTGCCCAGCCGCCGTTCTCCTCGCCGACCAGGTTCCCGGCCGGGACGCGGATCCCGTCGTAGTAGGTCGCCGTCGTGGTCTGGCCGCCCACGGTCTCGATCGGTGTCCAGGAGAAGCCGGGGGCGTCCGTGGGGACGAGCAGGATCGAGATGCCCCGGTGCCGCGGTGCGTCCGGGTCGGTGCGGCAGGCGAGCCAGATCCAGTCGGCGTTCTGGGCGTTGGACGTGAAGATCTTCTGCCCGTCGATCCGCCAGAGCCCGCCGCCGTCATCGGTCGGGCCGTCGGCGGCCGGGCCGTCATCGGCCGGGCCGTCGACGCCGGTCCCTTCCGGTCCGCTGCTCCCCGCGGCCTCGCGGACCGCGCGGGTGCGCAGGGAGGCCAGGTCCGTACCGGCGGAGGGTTCCGAGTACCCGATGGCGAAGACGAGTTCGCCCTTCAGGATCCGCGGCAGGAAGAACTCCTTCTGCTCGTCGCTGCCGTACTTCATGAGGGTCGGTCCGACGGTGTTCAGCGTGACCATCGAGACGGGAGCGCCGGCCCGGTAGGCCTCGTCGAAGAAGACGAACTGCTCGTCCGCTCCGCGCCCCTGCCCGCCGTACGCGACCGGCCAGCCGAGCCCGAGCAGACCGTCGGCGCCCATGCGGCGCAGCAGCGCCCGCTGCCGGCCGGGGTCGTCGGCGGGCGGCGGACCGTCCGGCATCAGATCCCGGAAGTACGCGCGGAGTTCGGCGCGCAGCCGCTGCTGGCGCTCGGTGGGGGCGAGGTGCACGGCGGCGGCCCTCCAGGACCTCGTACGAACAAGGTTTTCTGACTGTCCGTCAGATGCCTTTCGCTGTCAAGGTCGTGGACACCGCCCCCGGCGGGCCGCGCACCGCCGGGCCGGGCGCACTCACGAGGCGGTCCGGAACACGTCCGCGCGACGGCGCCGAAGCACCGTCGCGCGGACACCCTTCCCCTCTCCCTCCCCGTCGGGCGCTCCCCTCAACGAGCACTCGCCCCACCGAGCACTCGCCCCCCACGGAACACCCACCCCCTGAGCACCCGCCCCACCGAGCACCCGCCTCCGAACGCCCGCCCCACCGAGCGCTCACCCCGAGCGCCCGCCCCACCGAGCGCTCACCCCGAGCGCCCGCCCCACCGGGCGCTCACCCCGCCCGCGAACCCCCCGGCCGGCGGAAGCCCGGCGGCCCCCGGCTCACCAGAGCTTGACGAAGGTGACGAGGACGTTCGAGTTGCCCTGGTTGAGGGCCGTGGGCGCGGAGCCGTTCACCTGGGCGGTGTTGCTCTGGTTCGAGGCCCCTCCGCCGACCGCCTGTTGTTGGGTGGTCCCGGAATTGCCGCTGTTGTCGCGTCCGACCCCGCTGCCGCTCGCGGTCGCCACGCCCGCGTTCGATCCGGTGTCCGCGATCGAGCCGTTGTCGGCCGCCGCGACCCCGGCCAGGAAGGTGACGGCCAGGGGCAGGGCCGCGACGGCGGCGAGAACGCGAGCGGTACGGGTGCTTGCCATGCGAGTTCCTCCAGAACCGGGTGCACGCACCGGCGGTGAGCCGGGACGTACGCGAATGACGGCTTGTTCCAAGGCGGTTGGCCGGCCGCCTCGGTGTTGTCCACGACGTCGCGAGTCCAGAGTTGCCCAGCCCGTCCCGGCGAACCACCTCGGAAGCCGCGATTCCCCCTCAAGCGTGATGACATGTCGATAAACCACCTTCACGCACACAAAGCCCCTGCTCAGACCCCTGACGCCGGCCCGGCCCAGGCACCGCAACGACGGGAGCGGTCCGGCGCCTCCCGGGCCCGCCCCCGCCTCTCACCCGCCCGGCCCCTTCGTGAGCCGGAGAGCCCTCCCGAGCCCTTCCCTTTCTCGAACACTCGTACGATTATGGAGTCATGGCCACCATCGACCGGCGGGCCACCACCCTGGCCCTGGCCCATGCCCTGTCCGCGGCCGAGCGCGGGCTCGCGGTGATCCCGCTGTCCCGTACGAAGCTCCCGGCCCTGCGTTCCCCCCACCGGGACGACCCCGATCCCCGCCCGTGCCACGGCGAATGCGGCCGGCTCGGGCACGGCGTGTACGACGCCTCGACCGAGCCCCGGCGCATCCGTGAACTCTTCGCCGCCGCCCCCTGGGCCACCGGCTACGGCATCGCCTGCGGGCTGCACCCGCACCACCTCATCGGTGTCGACCTCGACACCAAGTCCGCCACCGACTCCTCGGCCGCCCTGAGAGAGCTGGCCCTGCGCCATCTCTTCACGATCCCGGACACGGTCGTCGTCCTGACTCCCAGCGGAGGCCGCCATCTGTGGCTGAGCGGACCGCCGGACGTCGTCGTCCCCAACTCGGCGAGCCGCCTCGCCCCCGGCATCGACATCCGCGGCGCCGGCGGCTACCTCGTCGGCCCCGGCTCACGCACCGAACACGGTGTGTACGGGACCGCCCCCGGCACCTCCCGGCTCGCTCCCGCGCCCTGCCCGCCCGAACTCCTGCGGCTGCTCCTGCCCCCGCCCCCGGCCCGCGCCCACCACCCCGCCGCCTCCGCGAGCGAACGGCAGGGCCAGGGGCTCGTCCAGTTCGTGCTCGCCGCCCACGAGGGCCAGCGCAACACCCGTCTGTTCTGGGCCGCGTGCCGCGCCTACGAGAACGGCATCGGACCGCAGCTGACGACCCCGCTCGTCCAGGCCGCCGTCCGCACGGGCCTGCCCGAACGGGAGGCCCGCTCGACGATCGCCTCGGCGGCCCGGATGACGGCCTCTTCACCCCCGCACGAGTGAGGGCCTTCCCCGAGCCGGGCACGACGACGGCCCCCGACCGTTCGTCCCGGTCGAGGGCCGTACATCCGCGGTGGGTGTGGGATTTGAACCCACGGTGACTCGCGCCACGACGGTTTTCAAGACCGTTCCCTTAGGCCGCTCGGGCAACCCACCCCGCTCCGCCCAGGCGGGTGGAGCGGGTACAGAGTACCCGGCTCCGAGGTTCCGCGGAGGCTCGGTCCGCACCGGATCGACACCGGATCGACCAGCGCCGATCCGGTCCCGCGACGGCACCGGCCGGGTGCCGGCGACGCCCGGCCGCCGACGCGGCCGGAGCCGTCGGCCCGCGTACACGAAAAGCCGCTTTGGTGAATACTTGCGCCGCCGCCCGCTCACTCGATTGCCGCACATCTGGAGGCGGGGGAGCCGCGTTAGCGGAACATGGCGAAAGCAAGATCTCTCGCTCCGGCCGACCTCCTCCGCGGAGCGACGGCAGAGGGCCCGGCCCGTGCGTTGCCGGACGGACCAGGTGCCCGCACGCCCGACACGGTTCGGGAGGAAATCGGCCGGCCGTGGAACGACGCGGGACATTCCGGCCGCCACGGCACTCAGGGGACCGGGACGAATTTCCGTGAATGACGAATACCCGAATCTCTCCTTCGCCCGGTACGGAAACCATCCCGGATATCCCACCGGGCCGGAGACCGGAACGTACGGCGATCCCGGCGGCGCGCTGCACGACCAGGGCTGGGACCCGGTCGAGGAACTCACCTACCTCCTCCAGGACGCCGCGGCGGAGCAGGAGGTCACCGTGCCTCCCCCGCGCAGCGAACCGGCGTACGCGGACGAGTTCGAGCCGGTGTACACCGACGAGTTCACCGGCGACCCGATGGACAACCTGGTCCAGATCACCGCCGAACTGCCGCCCCTGCGGCGTTCCTCGGCCGGACACCGCAAGGTACGGGTCCGCAATCCCCGGAACTGGATCCAGACCGTCAGTTTCGTGCTGGCCGCCGTCGCCGCCGCCACCGTGTCGATGGTGAGCGTCTTCAGCGGCATGGTGGCCTACTCGCCCCTCCAGCGCATCGCCTCCAACGCGCAGAGCGGCACGGGACCTTGGTGGCCCCTCCTGGTCTACGGCCCCTGGATGGTGGCCTCGCTCTCCATCCTGAGGGCTGCCCTGCACCAGCGCCGGGCCGTGCACTCCTGGTACGTCGTCCTGCTGTTCTCGTCCGTCGCCATGATGTTCTGTGTGGCCGACGCGCACCAGACGATCACCGGCGTCGCCACCGCCGTCGTACCCGCCCTCGCGTCGCTGACCTGCTTCCAGCAGTTAATCCGTCAGATCACGCTGACCCGGCCGCCGCGCCAGAACGTGTCCCGCCACCGGCAGCGGCGTCCCTCACCGCCGCCGCCCCCGGAGCGCACCGCCTCCAAGAAGGGGCAGACGTCCGCGAAGAAGACCCGCGCCTGATCCCGGGCCGGACGGCCCCGCAGACGCGGACGGGGTGCCTCTCACGTGAGAGGCACCCCGTCCGCGTGCGACCGGAAGGTCAGTTGTCGCCTTCCCGGGAGCCGAGGGTGACGTCGACCGTGTGGGTCTTGCCGTCGCGCGTGTAGGTGAGCTTGACGGTGTCGCCGGGCTTGTGGGTCCAGATCGCCCCGATGAGGGTCGGGCCGCTGTCGACCGTCATGTCGTCGAGCTTGGTGATGACGTCGCCGGGCTTGAGACCCGCCTTGGCCGCGGGGCCGCCGGCCTCGACGGACGAGGAGCCGCTCGCGCCCTGCTCGGTGATCTTCGCGCCGCCCGTGCCGTCCTCCAGGGAGACGGACGCGCCGATCTTCGCGTAGACCGGCTTGCCCGTCTGGATCAGCTGCTGGGCCACGTACTTGGCCTGGTTGACCGGGATGGCGAAGCCGAGGCCGATCGAGCCGGACTGGCCGGAGCCGCCGAGACCGCCGCTGCTCGACGACTGGATCGCCGAGTTGATGCCGATCACCGCGCCCGCCGAGTCGAGCAGCGGACCGCCGGAGTTGCCCGGGTTGATCGAGGCGTCCGTCTGGAGGGCGCTCATGTACGAGGACTTGCTGCTGGCGCTGCCGTCGCTGGAGGCGACCGGACGGTTCTTCGCGCTGATGATGCCCGTGGTCACCGTGTTGGAGAGACCGAAGGGCGCGCCGATCGCGATGGTCGGGTCGCCGACGGCCACCTTGTCGGAGTCGCCGAGGGCGAGCGGCTTCAGGTCCGAGGGCGCGTTCTTCAGCTTGATGACCGCGACGTCGTAGCCCTGCGCGTGGCCGACCACCTCGGCGTCGTACTTCTTGCCGCTCGGGAAGGTGGCGGTGAGCTTGCCGCCGTCGACCGCGTCCGCCACCACGTGGTTGTTGGTGAGGATGTGGCCCTGCTTGTCGAAGACGAAGCCGGTGCCGGTGCCACCCTCGCCGTTGGTGCTCTGGGCCTCGATGGTGACGGTGCTCGGCAGCGCGTTCGCGGCCACGTTCGCGACCGTGCCCGAGGCGCGCTTGACCTGTCCGCTGGTGCTCGGCGCGGAGACCGTCGTCGAGTCGGTGGAGTTGTCGTCGTTCTTGGCCAGCGAGTAGCCGATGCCTCCGCCGACACCGCCGGCGACCAGCGCGGCCACCAGGACCGCAGCGACCAGACCGCCGCGGCCGTTCTTGGGCTTCGGCGCCGGCTGCTGGTAGGCGGAACCCCAGCCGCCGTGCCCCGCGCCCCCGCCGTCGGCGTACGCGGGGGTGGCGGGCGGCGGAGGCGGCCAGCCCGCCTCGGGCGCGGAGCCCCGGGCCGGAGCCTGTCCGTACGGGTCGGCGCCCTGCCCGGCTCCGTTCGACGCGTACGCCGGCATGCCCGCGGGCGCCGACTCGTGCTCCGGTGCGCCGGGGGTGCCGGGCACCGCGGGGATCGGAGCGGTCGGCGCGTCCCCCGCGGGCGGGGCGCCCTGCGCGGAAGCAGCGGGAGTTTCCACCGGCACGGGAGGTGCGGACGGGGCCGGGGGTACTGCGTTGCCCTCGTTCTCGGTGCTCACAGCTCTTCTCCTCGATCCACGGCTGTTGTTCTCGGTCGCACTCGGTCACGCCCACTCACGCTTGTCGATGGCCCGGCGCGATTCAGCTGTGCATGTGCTTTTGTACGCCGTCAGCTTTTCCCACAGGGCGTCAGGGCACCATAAGCGGTGGCTGTGCGTCCGAGGCCATCCTTTATAACGGACTTTTATTACCAAACGGAATGGTCTGGGACATATCTCACCTCACATGCGCCGGGCGTCGGTGGCACCATGACGCGGTGACCCTCGCACGACAGCACCCGATTCAGGTCGTCGCTCACCGCGGAGCCTCCGAAGAGGCCCCCGAGCACACACTGGCCGCGTACAAGAAGGCGATCGAGGACGGTGCGGACGCCCTCGAGTGCGACGTACGGCTGACCGCCGACGGCCATCTCGTCTGCGTCCACGACCGCCGGGTGAACCGGACGTCCAACGGCCGCGGAGCCGTCTCCGCCCTGGAACTCGCCGACCTGGCCGCGCTGGACTTCGGCTCCTGGAAGAACCGCGAGGAGTCGCCCGACTGGGAACACGTCCCCGGCGGCCTCGCGGACACCTCCGTCCTCACGCTGGAGAAACTGCTCGAACTCGTCGCCGACGCCGGCCGCCGGGTGGAGCTGGCCATCGAGACCAAGCACCCCACCCGCTGGGCGGGCCAGGTCGAGGAGCGGCTGCTCCACCTGCTGAAGCGGTTCGGCCTGGACACCCCCGCCGTCCCGGCCGAGTCCCCCGTGCGCGTGATGAGCTTCTCGGCGCGCTCGCTGCACCGGGTCAGGGCCGCGTCCCCGACCCTGCCGACGGTGTATCTGCTCCAGTTCGTCTCCCCCCGGCTGCGGGACGGAAGACTGCCCGCCGGTGTCCGGATCGCGGGCCCTTCCATGCGGATCGTGAGGAACCACCCCGCGTACATCGAGCGGCTGAAACGCGCCGGTCACCAGGTGCACGTCTGGACCGTGAACGAGCCCGAGGACGTCGATCTCTGCGTTGAGCTGGGCATCGACGCCATCATCACCAACCGGCCGCGCGCGGTCCTGCGTCAACTGGGCCGCTGACCTGGCCCGTCCGGGGGCCGGCGACCGCGCCGGGAAACACCGCGGGCGCCCCTCGGAAACCGGCGATAACCGGCCACTCGGTCACAGGGAGTGCACCGGCGCGTTCGCTCCGCATTCGATCGTTACGAGTGCGTCAGCAGACGTCGATTGGCCGGTTTCCGGTCCAGTCCAGTGGGGCATCCACACCGTGGCGTGGGGTGAAGGAGGTCTCGGGGGTGGCGTTGGTGGTGGCACAGGAGGTGCCCACGTCGTCGAGCATGGCCGTACCCCATGGCCCTGCGGGCGTGGGGGAAGCAAGACACCGGATGCGCGATCAGCTGCGTTCGGGGGGTGTGGCGGAAACGGTCGTCGACGACGCCGTACTGATCCTTTCCGAACTGCTCAGCAATGCGTGCCGGCACGGCAGGCCCCTGGGCGACGCGCTCACGGGCGACGGCCATGTGCGCGCGGCCTGGCGCGTCGACCCCGCGGGCCGGCTGACGGTCGAGGTGACGGACGGCGGCGGCCCGACCCGCCCCGTGCCCGCCACGCCGTCGGTCACCGCCCGGGGCGGCCGCGGGCTGAACATCATCAGGGCGCTGGCCAAGGACTGGGGTGTCCGGGACGACGTCCACGGCGAGGTCACGGTGTGGGTGGTCGTCCAAGGCGACGTGGAAACGGCGCGCCGGCACGACGACTTCGCTACGCGCGTCGCGTCACCGAGGGTGTCCGGCCTCTCCGCCCTGGAGTTCACGGACGCCTTCGACGACCTCGGCTGAGCCGGACCGGGGCGCGCGGAGCGGCCGACGGGCTCCGGACGACGCGGTGCGTTGTCCACAGGTTCCCGTCGGTCTCCGTACGAACGGCTAGGCTCGCGCCAGTACGAGACGAGCCGTGATCGGGAGACAGCCACGATGGCCAAGAAGCGACCCCAGACGAAGGCCAAGCAGCCGCAGCTCAAGGACGGCGAGATCCCGGTCGTAGGCGCCCGCGAGCCCTGCCCCTGCGGCAGCGGCCGGCGCTACAAGGCCTGCCACGGCCGGGCCGCCGCGCACGCCGCGACCGAGCTGGTGCACCGGCCCTTCGAGGGTCTGCGGGGCGAGGGCGACTGGGTCGCGCTGCGCGAACTGGTGCCCGCCGCGACGGTCGGGCTGAAGCTCAAGGAGAGCCTGCCCGAGGGCGTTCCCTCGGTCACCCTCGCCACGGTCCTGCCGATGGCCTGGCCCGCCCTGCGCCGCGAGGACGGCTCGGTGCTGCTCGGCCTCCAGAACGACACGTCGTCCGGCGACATCAGCCGCGACCTGGCCGACACCCTCCAGCGCGCGCTGGTCGCGCCGCCCGGCACCCCGGTCGAGGGACGGCGCGCCCCGGCCGACGGCCCGCGGCTCCAGGACCTGCTCGACCCCGAAGGCGCCTTCGAGCCAGAAGTGCACAGCGGCTTCGAGTTCTGGGTCCCGGACGCGGAGAACGCCACGCCCGAGGTGACCGCCTCGCTGGAGCGGGCCAACGCGGCCGCCATCCCGACGGTGAAGCTCTCCGGGGTCGACGCCGCCTACTGGTGCGAGACGCCCGAGAAGAACCACCTGCGCTGGGTCATGCCGCACGCGGAGGAGCAGCTTCTGGACGCTCTCGCGCGGCTGCACGCCGAGGGCCGTTCGAGCCTCGGGGAGGGCACCCGGCTGGTCGGTTCCTTCCGTGCGCACGGGCTCACCGTGCCGGTCTGGGACCTGCCGAGCGGTGTCACGGCCGAGGACGTCGAGAAGCCGGCGGCCGAGTTCGCCGAGCGCCTCGCCACCGCTCTGGCCACGGACGCGCCGCTCACGGCGGACGAGCGCCGTGCGCGCGGCGGACTCACCAACCGCCAGGTGACCCTCAGCTGACCCACAGCGGGCCCACAGAACGGCGAACTGACCGACCAGTCAGCTTCTCGGGGCCACGGGAACGGGTGACTCCTGTCACAACTCCCCGTTGTGACAGGTAAATCCGTGTCCGAATAGCCGAGATCGAATTTGCGAACAGCCGATCTCTTGTTACCGTTCGAGTAGCCCGGTTGCTGGTGCATCCCCCGTCGCCAGCAACCGGGTCTTTTCATGTTCGGAATCCCGAACAATATCAATCGCCTTACCCACGGCCGGAGTTGCTCCCCGAGCGCAGCAGCAGCGGGTCGTCGGCGCCGGCGCTCCGCGCGAATTCCGCGATCGCCGAGTACGCCCCCAAATCCCCCGTCGAGCGCTGCCGTGGCGTCTCGCACTCCCCCGGATCGTCCTCCGCGTCCAGCGCGCAGTCCATCTGCACCGTGCGTCCGCCGGGCCCCATCAGCGTCAGGGCCGAGCTCAGCGCGTCGCCGGTCGCGTTGCGGTAGTAGGTGCGCGCCCAGGTCTCCCCGCCCCGCGCCAGGACACAGGTCTGCGCCTCGACGCCGTCGGGCGAGGAGAGTTCGGGGCCGCACCGGGCGACGGTGGCGAGGCCGGGCGCCGGGGGAGAGCGCCGGGGTCCCGGCACCCGCGGCCGGTCGCCGACGGGCGCCGAGCCGCGGGGAGCCGTGGAACCGCCGTCGCGCACCGGGCCGGCCGAGGCCACCGCCAGCGGCACGGCGAGGACGGCCACCACGGCTCCCGCGAGCGCCACCAGCCGGACCCTTCGGGGATCCGGCCCGCCGCCCGGCGCCGTCGCGGCCCGGTACCCCCCGGAAAGACGCTGCATAGCCGGACGATAACGAGCGCGGGCGGGCGCTCGGCCCGCCGCGCGCCGGACGCCCTTACAACTCGGGCGCGCTCACACCCGTACGAGTGAGTGCCTCGACGACGGCATCCACCACGGCCTCCACGTCGGGCACCCAGGGGGCGGCCGAACCGGGCAGCGGAGCGCGTTCCCAGCGGATCTGGCCCTGGCCCGTCTCGGACGGCGGCAGCGCGATGTAGCCGCCCTCGCCGTGGAAGCGCAGGGAACCGGGGACGAAGTCCTTGGCGTAGAGCAGTTCGCCGAGCTGCTCCATGGAGTACGGGGCGACGAGGATCGCCCAGCGGGAGGGGGACGCGACGACCGGGCCGAGACGCATCCCGGTGCGGTCGAGGGCGTCGAGCGCGCGGGCCGCCGCGGGAGCGGGCAGGCTCACCGCGCACGGGGCGCCGCCGCCGGTGGCCAGCACGACGGAGGCCGTGGGCCGATTGGTCCACCACCAGCGCACCATGCGCTCGTCCGTGGTGGCCGCGAGGAGCCCGGGATCGAAGGGATGGGCGCCCGGCACCGTGCACTCCGGGTCGGGGCAGCCGCAGCGGGCGCGCCCCTGCGGGTCGGCCGCCACACCCGGGAGGACGGGCCACCGCCATGAGGTCGCGAAGGTCAGGGCCGCGCTGAGCATCTCAGGCTTCCCGTCGTTCCGCCTGGACAGGAGCCTGCGTCGCCTTCCGAGGATCTCGCGCATGAGCGCTCGTTCCTTTCCGTTGCACGCCTGGCAACACCGAGGATCACATCACACCATGTGTCGATCACTTCACTGTGCGTACCTGCTGGCGCATCACACCCCTGCTGGAGACAAGGGGAACCCCTCTGGGCCGAGCATGTGGCTGTGTCCGCGCCCATACCGCGTACATCCAAAGCATGGGCATGGCGTGGGGTGGCGGCGCCTGGCGTTTTACGTCCCGCGTATTGCTAGCCGCCTCCGCCACGGGAGGATGGGGCACGGTCGTCGGTGGTTAAGACGCCCGGGTCCGTCGCCAGGTTCCGGGCGGATCTCAACCACCCCTGGCCTTCACCGAGTACGTACCCATCACGACCGCTGTGACGCTCCGTCGAACGAGGCCAGTCGACCTCAATAAGCCGTTGCCCGAGTCAGTTTTAGGCCAATTTTGATTTCCCGCAAGGGTTACCACCGGTCGCACGGACACCAGGAATCCCGGCAGGACAATGCTGGACATCCCCTCACGAGTACGTGTACATGTGGAGACACCGCTAGCGGCGCAGAACGACATGGGGGTTTGCGATGCTATTGAGCAATACGCACCGGTCGGAAAGCCGGACGTCATGAACGCCCCTCACCTTCCGAAAGTGGCCGGAATCGATTCAACGGTTCCATCGCCCGCACACACTGTCGCGCCCGCGCCCGCTCCCGCGGGCGGCTCACCGGCCGTCCCGCCGGCCGGCCCCGGGGCCGCTCTCCAGGACCGCCTCGCGGGCTGGGTCTCGGACCTCACCACGCTCCACGAACTCACCGAGCGTCTCGCGGGCACCGCGACGCTGAGCGAGGCGCTCCAGGAACTGCTGCGCGCCGGAGCCGCCCTGGTGGGCGCCCGGCGCGGTCTGGTCGTCATGGAACCCGGCGACGGACTCGGCCCCGACACCACGATCGGCCTCGGCCTCGCCCACGCCGATCTCGGGCACATCGAGACGGTGCCGCGCAGCTCCATGTCGTACGGCAAGATCCTGGACGGACTGCCGGGCGGCGAGGGCGAGATCACCCAGCCGGACCTCCTCTCGGAGGACGGGCTCGACCCGCGCCACCGCGAGGTCGCCGCCCGCCTCGGCTACGCCGCCAGTTACGCGCTGCCGCTGTCCACCGAGGCGGCGGGCCGTCTCGGCGCCGCCGTGTGGCTCTACGACGAACCCGCCGAGCCGGTGGAACGCCAGCGCCACCTCGTCGGCCACTACGCCCGCTACGCCACGGAACACCTGGCCCGCCTGCTGGAGCTCGAACGCGCGCGGGCGTGCGTGCGGACGATGTCCGAGGAGCTGCTTCCCCCACGGCTGCCCCGGGTCCCCGGCGTCCAGCTCGCCGCCCGGCACCGCACCGGCCCGCACGGCGGCGGCGACTGGTACGACGCCCTGCCGCTGCCCGACGCGGCGCTCGGCCTCGCGGTCGGCTCCGTCACCGGCTCGGGTCCGAGCGCGGTCGCCGCCATGGGCAGACTGCGGGCCTCCCTGCGCGCCTACGCCGTCATGGAGGGCGAGGACCCCGTCGCCGTCCTCTCCGACCTCGAACTGCTGCTGCGGCTGACCGAACCCGCGCGCTCCGCCACCGCCCTGTTCGCCTACTGCGAGCCCGCCCTGCGCAAGCTCACCCTGGCCGGCGCCGGACACAGCCCGCCCCTGGTGATCGGCCCGCGGCGCACCGAGTTCGTGGAGACCTCCCTGTCCGCGCCGCTGGGCATGCTCGCCTGCTGGGAGGCGCCGAGCGTCGAGCTGACCGCCGAGCCGGGCGAGACCGTGCTCATCTACACCGACGGCCTGCTGCACCGCACCGGCGACCCGATGGACCGTGCCTTCGCCCGGCTGCACGCGGCGGCGGCGAGCGTCCCGCGGGCGCTGCGCGAGGACCCGGGCGCGATCGCCGACCACGTGCTGCGCGGGGTGCTGCCGGGCGGTCTCGACGAGGCGGACAGCGACGAGGACGTCGTCCTCCTGGCGGCCCGCTTCGAGTGAGAGGGCTCTTACATGGTGTAACAGGTCCTCCGGCCCTGGGCCCCCTTCAGTACGACCGTACGATGGGGTGGTCCAAAGTCGTATGAAGGAGGCAGACCGTGTCGGAGGCGCTCACCCCGGAGACCCCGGAAGCCGTGCTCGACGAAGCCGCTGACGAAGCGGGCGAGGAAGAGCCCATCAAGCAGCGCAAGAACGGCCTGTACCCGGGCGTGTCCGACGAGCTGGCCGAGAGCATGAAGTCGGGCTGGGCCGACACCGAGCTGCGGGGCCTCGCGCCCATCGCCCAGGCCGAGTACACCGCGGCCCGCCGCGCCGCGCTGTCCGCCCGCTTCCCGGGCGAGCGCCTGGTGATCCCGGCCGGCAACCTGAAGACCCGCTCGAACGACACGGAGTACCCCTTCCGCGCCTCGGTCGAGTACGCCTACCTCACCGGCAACCTCACCGAGGACGGCGTCCTCGTGCTGGAGCCCGCCACCGAGGGCCACAAGGCGACGATCTACCTGCTGCCGCGCTCCAACCGCGAGAACGGCGAGTTCTGGCTGTCCGGGCAGGGCGAGCTGTGGGTCGGCCGCCGCCACTCCCTGGCCGAGGCCGAGCAGCTGTACGGCATCCCCGCCTCCGACGTCCGCGAGCTGCCCGCCGCGCTGAAGGAGGCCACCGGCCCCGTCCGCGTCGTGCGCGGCTACGACGCCGGCATCGAGGCCGCGCTGACCGACAAGGTCACCCGCGAGCACGACGACGAGCTGCGCGTCTTCCTCTCCGAGGCGCGACTCGTCAAGGACGCGTTCGAGGCGGACGAGCTCCAGAAGGCCGTCGACTCCACCGTGCGCGGCTTCGAGGACGTCGTGAAGGTCCTGGACAAGGCCGAGGCCACCAGCGAGCGCTTCATCGAGGGCACCTTCTTCCTGCGCGCGCGGGTAGAGGGCAACGACATCGGCTACGGCTCGATCTGCGCCTCGGGACCGCACGCCTGCACGCTGCACTGGGTGCGCAACGACGGCCCGGTCCGCTCCGGCGACCTGCTGCTGCTGGACGCGGGCGTGGAGACCCACACTCTCTACACCGCGGACGTCACCCGCACGCTGCCGGTCAACGGCACGTACACGGAGATCCAGAAGAAGATCTACGACGCCGTGTACGACGCCCAGGAGGCCGGTATCGCGGCCGTCAGGCCGGGCGCCAAGTACCGCGACTTCCACGACGCCGCGCAGCACGTGCTGGCCGAGCGGCTCGTCGAGTGGGGCCTTCTGGAGGGCCCGGTCGAGCGTGTCCTGGAGCTGGGCCTCCAGCGCCGCTGGACCCTGCACGGCACCGGCCACATGCTCGGCATGGACGTCCACGACTGCGCTGCCGCGCGCACCGAGACGTACGTCGAGGGCACGCTGGAGCCGGGCATGTGCCTGACCGTCGAGCCGGGCCTGTACTTCCAGGCGGACGACCTGACCGTGCCCGTGGAGTACCGCGGCATCGGCGTCCGGATCGAGGACGACCTCCTGGTGACCGAGGACGGCAACCGGAACCTGTCGGCCGGCCTGCCGCGCCGCTCGGACGAGGTCGAGGCCTGGATGGCGTCCCTCAAGGGCTGACGCCGTGCCCGCGAGGGCCGATACGAAGCCGGTGGCCGGGTTCCCTTCGGGGTGCCCGGCCACCGGTGCGTCCGGGAGCGGGAGTTCGCCGGTGACGGCTCGCGGGCCGATGCGGGACGCGGACCCGAACAGGTGTCAGAGGGGTGGGACCGGCAGGGCGTCCACGAACAGCGCGCCCGCGAGCAGGGCTCCGCTGCCCCGGGGGCTCCACCCGCGCGCGTGCAGGTCGTCGTCGAGGGCGGCGAGGCCCGAACGCCCCGCCTCCGTGGCCGTACCCCCCGCTTCGAGCACTCCCCGGGCGCCGGCCTGGACATGGCGCAGGCCGTGGGGCCCCGCCGTGTACAGCAACTCGGTGTCCTGGAGCGTGGACATGATGGTGAGCAGCGCGTCGAGGCGGGCGCACGGTTCGGGCGCGCCCGCCGAGCGGACGGCGGTGAGCGCCTCCAACGCCCCGCGTACATGCGGGAATCCGGCACGTGCCTCACCGCGCGCGCCGGCCGCGCCGTACTTCACCGAGACGGTCGAGCCGCGGGAGGGCCGCCGCGGTGCCCGCCGGTCCGCGTGCGCCGCGATCCGCTTGGCCGTCGCGGTGACCTCGGGTCCGGTGGCCCGGCGGTCGAGGGCCGCGGCGGCGACCAGCAGCCCGAGAACCCACAGGGCGCCGCGGTGGCCGCCGCCCGTCAGGCCCACGGTGTGCTCGGCGCACCGGCCGATCGACCCCAGTTCCGCGCGAAGGGCGGGCGTGGCCCCGCCGTCGCGGCGGGCGGCGGCGGCCATCGCCGCGAGGCCGGGTGCCAGTGCCTTCGCGGACCAGCGCAGGGCGCGCAGGTCCCGGCGGGTGACCCCGGCGCGGAGGTCACGGGGGTCGGGCAGTCCGGGTTTGGGGGTCAGCTCCAGCTGCCCGACGAGCGCGGCCACCGCCGACCCCGCCAGCGCCTCGTCGTCCTCGCGGCCGCTCATCGACGTACCCCTTCCCCTGCGGACGCCGGCGGTGGAGGCACCGGAGCCGGGTGTGTGGGAAGGGAACGTAGACGCGCAGGCCCTCAAGAACCTGGGCGCGCGCTGTCACCGGCCTGTGAGAGGTCCGGCGCGCGGACGTCAGACCGGCAGCAGCGAGGGGACCGTCCGCCATTTGAGGATCTTGTCGAAGCTCACCACGGCGCCCCCGCGCCCCGGCTTGTTGCCGATGTGGACGTGGTCGGCGAGCTCGCGGATCAGACACAGGCCCCGGCCGTGCTCCGCGTCCTCGCCCGCCTGGCGGAGGAGGGTGGGGGCGTTGCCGGCCGGAAAACCGGGGCCGAAGTCGGCGACCTCGATACGGCACTGGTCGCCGTCGAGGTAGGCCGTCACTCGGTACGCCCCGCAGGAGGGGTCCCGCACGTCGTCCCCGCCGTGCTCGACGGCGTTGGCGCAGGCTTCGGTGAGAGCGACGGAGAGGTCGTACGAGATGTCCGGGTCGACCCCGGCGCTCTCCATCGTGCCGAGCAACAGGCGTCTGGCGAGCGGAACACTCGCAGCCTCGCGCCGCAGATGGAGTGACCACCAGATGCTCATGCTCCAGCCTCCCGGCCGCGGCTCGACATACCGTTACGTATTGCCGCAACGACCCGTGCGCAATCGCATACACGACGTGATGCCGCCCATACGGCCGACGCGCTCACTCGCGGGAGCGGTGTATGCGGGAGCGATCAGGCGTCTGACGTCGGCCCTTCGGGCGTACCCCGTACGGCGGACGGACCGGTCACAAGCCGTCAATCGGACCTGCCGCACGGCGCGTCGGGGCCCAGTGCGATGATGACCCGGCCATGACTGCCCCCCACCAGCGTTCGGCGCGCTCCGGAGCGGGTCTCCGGATCCTGAGGGCCGCGGTGTTCGCCGCGGTCTGCGTCGTGCTGGCCGCGGCCGGTCACGGGATCGCCTCCTGCGCCGTCGTCCCCCTGTGGACCCTGGGCGCCGGGTTCCTCGCGGTCTTCGCCGTCGCCGCCGCGCTGGCGGGCCGCGAACGGGCGCTGCCCGGCATCGTGGCGCTGCTCGCGCTCGGCCAGGCGGTGCTGCACACGCTCTTCGGCCTGGGACTCCAGGCCGCCTCGACGGCCACCGGGTCCATGGGCGCGATGGCGTCGGGAACGCGGATGTCCGACGCCACGCTCGTGGCGCGCGCCGCCCGGCTGGTGTGCGGTACGGCCGCGGCGGCGATCAGCCCCGAGCAGGCCATGAGGATCCTCGCCGACGCGCGGATCGACACGGGCATGACGAGCATGGCGGGGATGGCGGGCATGCGGCACGCCGCCGACGCCGTCCCCACGGCCGCGGGCAGCCCGATGCCGGTACTGCCCTCCCTGCCGATGCTGCTCGCCCACGTGCTCGCGGCCCTCGCCGCCGGATGGGTCCTGCGCCACGGCGACCTGGCCCTCCTGCGCCTGATGCGGCTGTCGGCGCAGGGCGTCACCGAAGCGGCGCTCGTACGGTCCCTGCGCGCCGCGCTGACCCTCGTACGCGCCCTGCGTACGGGACTTCCCGGGGCGCCCGAGATCGGGCGCACGCCGCGCACCGCGCTGCTCACGCCCCTGGCTCCACGGACGACCGCTCTTCAGCACACCGTCGTCCGGCGCGGACCGCCCGCCTCCACCGTGTTCGCCCTCGTCGCCTGACACGACGCGCCACTTCACGGAAATCCGCCGAACGCCCCGGTCCCGGAGTCCTCGACCCCGCGGACGCGCCGGGCTTCACGGTCTTTCCCGGAGGGGACGCGGTCGTGCCGCACGCGCGCGTGCCCGCCGGTTCTCCGGCGCCCTTCGCCCCCTTTCGCGGGGCACCGAGGCACCCGCGCGTCCCCTTCGTCACCGGACTGAATGTGGAGTGTTTCCTTCCATGAAGGCTTCTCGTCTCGCCGCCGCCGGCACCGTCGCCGCCACGGCCGTCCTCGCCCTGTCCGCCCCCGCGTTCGCGCACGTCAGCGTGCAGCCCGAGGGCACGGCCGCCAAGGGCGGCTACACGGTCGTCGACTTCAAGGTGCCCAACGAGCGCGACAACGCCTCGACCACCCAGGTCGAGGTGAACCTCCCCGCCGACCACCCGCTGGCCTCCGTCATGCCGCAGCCGCTCGACGGCTGGACCGTGAAGGTCACCAAGTCCAAGCTCGACAAGCCGGTCACCTCGCACGGCCAGAAGATCGGCGAGGCCGTCACCAAGGTCACCTGGACCGCCGACGGCAAGGGCATCGAGCCCGGCTTCTTCCAGAAGTTCCCGCTCTCGATCGGAGCGCTGCCCGAGGACACCGACACGCTCGTCTTCAAGGCCGTCCAGACGTACTCCGACAAGGAGATCGTGCGCTGGATCGAGCCGCAGAAGGAGGGCGCCGAGGAGCCCGAGCACCCGGCCCCGACGCTCGCGCTGACGGCCGCGACCGAGGGGGGCCACCACGGGTCCGGCGCCGCGGAGGACGCCTCCCACACGGAGGAGACCGCCGCTCACACCGGCGAGGCCGCCTCCACCGGCGACACCAGCGACACCACCGCGCGCGTGCTCGGCGCCGTGGGCATCGCCGTCGGCCTGGCGGGCGTGGCGTACGGCGTTCTGGCCGGCCGGCGGCGTACCAACGCCTGAGGTGCCGGCATCCGCCTGAGGTACTGAGACACACACGCTCCCGGTGGACACCGGAGGGTCGCCGACGCGGCTCTCCGGACCGGCCGGGCCCGGCTTCCGCCCGGTCCGACCTGGCCCTTCGGCCCCGTCCGACCCCCGGTGCCCACCGGAGCGCTCACATCTGGGACATTTTTCTATGCGCAAGAAGACGTACGCGACGGCCGCCCTGTTCGCCGCCACCGCACTGACCCTGTCCGCCTGTGGCAGTGGTGACGACGGCGCCAAGCCGGCCGCCGTGGTCTCCGCCGAGGCCGGCTCGGCCAAGGCCGCCACGGTCCTCGACAACCCGTTCGAGAAGCCGGACCTCGTGCTCACCGACACGACCGGCGCGAAGTACGACCTGCTCGCGCGGACCAAGGGCAGGCCGACGCTCATCTACTTCGGCTACACGCACTGCCCCGACGTCTGCCCCCTGACGATGAACAACCTCGCCGTCGCCAAGAAGCAGCTGCCGAAGGCCGAACAGGACAAGCTGCGCGTCGTGTTCGTGACCACCGACCCGGCCCGCGACACCCCGGCCGCGCTCGGCACCTGGCTCAAGGGCATCGACCCCGACTTCATCGGCCTGACCGGCGACTTCGCCACGATCCAGGCCGGTGCCCGCAGCCTGGGCATCACCATCGAGCCGACGACCAAGGACAAGAACGGCAAGACCGTCTCCGTGCACGGCACCCAGGTCATCGCCTTCTCGCCGAAGACCGACGCGGGCTATGTGCTGTACGGCGAGAGCGCCACCGTCGACGACTACACCAAGGACCTGCCCAAGATCGTCGAGGGGAGGACCCCGTGAGCCGCCGTACGGGCCGCCGCGCGGGACCGCTCGCCGTCTGCTCCCTCGTCCTGGCCGCCGCCGGCACCC
Source organism: Streptomyces sp. f51 (assembly GCF_037940415.1). Classification (NCBI taxonomy): domain Bacteria; kingdom Bacillati; phylum Actinomycetota; class Actinomycetes; order Kitasatosporales; family Streptomycetaceae; genus Streptomyces; species Streptomyces sp. f51. Next base: position 3,624,472 of record NZ_CP149798.1, read on the forward strand.
TCGCGGGCTGCGGCGCGGACGGCTCCTCGTCGTCCCCCTCGGCGCCCGGACTCAAGGTCACCGGCGCCTACATGCCCGCCCCGAGCATGGGCACGATGGCGGCGGGCTTCTTCACCGTCACCAACTCCGGCGGCGCCGACACCCTCACCTCCGTCACCAGCGACCTCTCGGACGACGTGACGATGCACGCGACCGTGGGCGGCGCGATGGAGGAGAGGACGTCGTTCGCCGTGCCCGCCGAGGGCACCCTGGACTTCGCCAGCGGCGGCAACCACCTCATGTTCGCAAAGCTCACCCACAAGCCCGGACCGGGCGAGAAGGTGTCCGTGGAACTGCATTTCGCCAAGTCCGGCACCGTCAGGATCTCCATGCCGGTGAAGCCCGCGACCTACAGCCCGAAGACCGGGCACTGAGGGAGGCATCACCGTGAAACCGACCATCGCCCCCCGCCTCAGGACCCTCCTGCTGCTGTTCCTCGCCGTCTGCGGCGCGCTCCTGGCGGGCGCCGCGCCCGCCTCCGCGCACGCCGCCCTGACCGGGAGCAACCCGACGCAGGGATCGGTGGTCGACACGGCACCCGCCCAGGTCTCGCTCACCTTCTCCGAGCAGGTCTCCCTGAACGGCGAGTCGCTCCAGGTGCTCGACCCCAAGGGCGACCGGGTCGACGCCGGCGGCGCGAGCGACCTCGGCGGCGACACCTACGGCCTGAAACTGCGCCCGGGCCTGCCCGACGGCACGTACACCGTCACCTACCAGGTGGTGTCGGCGGACAGTCACCCCGTCTCCGGCGCCTTCACCTTCTCCGTCGGCGCCCCCTCGCAGACCTCCGTCGCGCTGACCGGCCAGGCCGTGGGCGGCGGTGTGGTGGGCTTCCTCTACGGAACCGCGCGCTACTTCTCGTACGCCGGATTCATCGTGCTCGTCGGCGGCGCCGCCTTCGTCCTGGCCTGCTGGCAGCGGGGCTCGGGCATCCGGCCCGTGCAGCGGCTCGTGGTCGGCGGCTGGCTCACCCTGACCGCCTCCACCCTCGCCCTGCTGCTCCTGCGCGGTTCGTACGTGGGGTCGGGCAAGGTCGGCGACATCTTCGACCTGACCCTGCTCGGTGAGGTGCTCCAGACCAAGTCGGGCGCGGCGCTGGTGTCGAGGCTGCTGCTGCTCGCCGCGGCGGCGCTGTTCATCGCGGTGCTCTTCGGCGCGTACGCGAAGCGCGACGAGGACGACCGGGCGGCCGGCACGGACACCCCGGACGGCGGACCGGCCGGGACGGCGGACGCCGCCTCCGAGGACGGCGGGGACGCGGGTACGAGCACCGGGGGGACGGACGCCGGATCCGAGGACCTGGCCGCCGAGAAGAGCGACCTCACCTTCGGGCTCGCCGTCGGCGGCACGGTCGTCGCGGCCGGTCTCGCCGCCACCTGGGCCATGGCCGAGCACGCCTCGACCGGACTCCAGCCGGGCGTCGCGATGCCCCTCGACGTCCTGCACCTGCTGGCCGTGGCCGGCTGGCTCGGCGGTCTGTCGGCACTGCTGGTGGCCCTGTTCCGGGCTCCCGCCGAGGCCCCGATCGAGGCGGCGGCCGTACGCCGCTTCTCCCGCCTCGCGTTCGGCTCCGTCCTGGTGCTGGTCGCGACCGGGATCTACCAGTCGTGGCGTCAGCTCGGCTCCTGGTCGGCGCTCACCGGCACCTCGTACGGGCAGCTGCTGCTCGTCAAGGTCGGTCTGGTGGCCGTCCTCGTGGGCATCGCGTGGATCTCGCGGCGCTGGACGGCCCAGCTGGCCGGACCGGCCGTCCCCGAGGCCGCCGCCGTCGTGGAGCAGCGCTCCGGGGCGCGGACGCCCGCCGTCGTCGTGGAGCACGCCGGGGCGAGGACGCCCGCCACCGTCCCCGCCGACTCGCGGCGTGCCGCCCAGCTCGCCCGGCAGCAGGCCGCCGTGGACTCCACCCGCGACAAGCGGGTCAGGGACGCCGACCCGCAGCGCTCGGGCCTGCGGCGCTCGGTGCTCGCCGAGGCCGGGGTCGCGGTCGTCCTGCTCGCGGTCACGACCGTGCTCACGGCCACCGAGCCGGGACGTACCGCGGAGGAGGCCCGTCAGGCCACCGCGTCCGCCTCGCGGCGCTCCGGGCCGCTGTCCCTGAAGATCCCCTTCGACACGGGCGGCCAGGACGGCAAGGGGACGGTCGAGGTCACCCTGGACCCGGCCCGCGTCGGCGGCAACCAGATGCACGTCTTCGTGCTCCGGCCCAACGGCAAGGCCTTCGACGTGCCCGAGGTGAAGGTCGCCTTCACCCTCACCGCGAAGAACGTCGGCCCGCTGCCCGTGACCCCCGACCGGATCGCCACCGGACACTGGGCGGCGAGCGGAGTGCAGATCCCCATGGCGGGCGACTGGAAGATCGCGGTGACCGTGCGCACCTCCGACATCGACCAGGCCACCGTGAACAAGACCGCGCAGATCGGCTGAACCAGACCATGCCCGACCAGTCCACCCCGGGGACCACCGGCCCCGGGACACCCTCGGCCCCGGCCCGCAAGGGCCCGTCCGCCCAGGCGTCCCCCGCTACGGCGTCGTCCGGCGACTCCCCACAGGGGGTCATGTCCCGGCGTCGCCTGCTGGGAACGGCGGGGGCGACCGGGCTCGCGCTCGGAGCGGCGGGGGCGGCCGTGGGGTACGCGGCCGCGCCGTCTCCCGTGAAGGCCGTTCCGCTGACCTCCGTCGGCGCGGACATGGCAATGTTTCACGGGAAACATCAGCCGGGGATCACCGACGCCCTTCAGGCGAGCGGCCATCTCGTCGCCTTCGACCTGACGGCCGGCGCGGGCCGCCGGGAGGCCGCCGCACTGCTGCGCCGCTGGTCGGAGACGGCCCGGCGGCTGATGGCGGGCGAGGCCGCGGCCCACGGGGACACGGAGGTCGCGCGGGACGCCGGCCCCTCGTCCCTCACCGTCACCTTCGGCTTCGGACACAGCTTCTTCGCCCGTACGGGGCTGGAGAAGCAGCGCCCGGTCGCCCTGGATCCGCTGCCCGACTTCTCCTCCGACCGTCTCGACAAGGGCCGCAGCGACGGCGATCTGTGGGTGCAGATCGGGGCCAACGACGCCCTGGTCGCCTTCCACGCCCTGCGCGCGATCCAGAAGGACGCCGGAGCGGCGGCGCGCGTGCGCTGGCAGATGAACGGTTTCAACCGCTCGCCGGGAGCCACCGCCGAGCCGATGACCGCCCGCAATCTGATGGGTCAGATCGACGGCACCCGCAATCCGAAGCCGTCCGAGTCCGACTTCGACGGACGGATCTTCGTCCCGGCCTCCGGCACCCCCGCGTGGATGGCGAACGGCTCCTACGCGGTCGTCCGCCGTATCCGGATGCTTCTCGACGACTGGGAGAAGCTGTCGGGCAAGGCGCAGGAGGACGTCATCGGGCGCAGGAAGTCCACCGGGGCGCCGCTCAGCGGTGGCACCGAGACCACCGCCATGGACCTGGACAAGACCGACGCCGACGGCAACCCCGTCGTGCCCGTCAACGCACACGCCCGCATCACCCGGCCCGACCAGAACGGCGGGGCGGCGATGCTGCGCCGCCCCTTCTCCTTCCACGACGGCATCGGAGCCGACGGCACGCCCGACGCCGGTCTGCTCTTCGTGTGCTGGCAGGCCGACCCGGTGCGCGGGTTCGTCCCCGTGCAGCGCAAGCTGGACCGCGGCGACGCGCTCTCGACGTTCATCCGCCACGAGTCGAGCGGCCTGTTCGCGGTGCCGGGCGGCGCGGCGGAGGGGGAGTACGTGGGGCAGCGGCTGCTGGAGGGGTGACGGACCGGGGGTATCCGTACCCCGTCCCGTACCGCGGTACCGGGCCCCGTACCGGCCTCGCGGCCGGGGGTCCGCGGGCGTCGGACGCGTCGGGCGAGGCCCATTAGGGTGACGGTATGTCGGCGACGCGCTACACCTATCTCGGCCCCGAGGGTACGTTCACCGAGGCCGCCCTTCGCACGCTTCCCGAGGCCGCGACGCGGGAGCTGGTCCCCATGGTGTCCGTCCCGGCCGCGCTCGACGCGGTCCGCGGCGGCCAGGCCGCCGGCGCGCTCGTCCCGATCGAGAACTCGGTCGAGGGCGGTGTCACCGCCACCCTCGACGAGCTGGCCAAGGGCGACCCGCTGATGATCTACCGCGAGGTCGTGCTGCCGATCGCCTTCGCCCTGCTGGTCAGGCCCGGCACCGCGCTGACGGACGTCAAGACGGTCACCGGGCACCCGGTCGCCCAGCCCCAGGTGCGCAACTGGCTGGCCGCGCATCTGCCGGACGCCCTCTGGGAGTCGGCGGCGTCGAACGCGGACGGCGCCCGGCTGGTCCAGGAGGGCCGTTACGACGCGGCATTCGCCGGCGAGTTCGCCGCCGCCACCTACGGCCTCGAACCGCTGGTGACCGAGATCCACGACGCGGCGAACGCCGAGACGCGCTTCGTGCTGGTCGGCCGCCCGGCCCGGCCCGCCGCGCCGACCGGCGCCGACAAGACGTCCGTCGTCATCTGGCTCGGCGACGACCACCCCGGAGCACTGCTCGAACTGCTCCAGGAATTCGCCGTGCGCGGTGTCAACCTGATGCGGATCGAATCCCGCCCGACCGGCCAGGGCATCGGCAATTACTGCTTCTCCGTCGACGCCGAGGGCCATATCACCGACCGCCGGGTCGGCGAGGCGCTGATGGGTCTCAAGCGAATCTGCCCCCAGGTGCGCTTCCTCGGTTCGTACCCGCGGGCCGGTGTCGAACTGGAGGACGTGGCGCCGCTGCGGCCCGGTACGTCCGACCACGCATTCTCCGCGGCCTCGGACTGGCTCGCGCGCTGCGCCGACGGCCGGTTCTGAACGGGCGGGTCCACACCCGTCCGAGCGTTTCCCCCAGGTCCCGCCTGCCCCTTTTCCGTCATCCACAAAGTTATCCACAGGTGCGCTTCTCGACCTGGGGACAAGTCGACAACGAAGCACTACATCATCGACAAATCGGCTACTCGACCCATGTCCGTCCACACCCCTGCACGTCCCTCTTCGTCTACCCTTTTCCATTGATCAACCCGATGGGGCGAATCGTTTACACCCGAAAGTGGACGTACGGAGGGTTTGGACCGGGAATTCCTCGGCCGACGAAGCAGGATCGGAATGATCAATTCCGACATCCACAGATCTTCCACACAGCCTGTGGATAACTAGCACGAGGGGTCGAGCCCTGTGGACAACCCCGCCCGCAAGTCCCGCCCCGCACAAGGAAATCCGGTCAACGGGTGAGGCGCCGTCTGCCCCGTTTTAGGGAGTAGGCCCCTTTTCCTTGACGTCGTTCGGTGATCAAGGGATTCGACCCGGCATTTCACTCATACCGTGACAGCGGTCACCCTCTGGAATATCGGGTCGTTGGGCGGAAGCGGGCACCGGTAGCCTTGAGGGGTGATTGACCTTCGCCTGCTCCGTGAGGACCCCGACCGTGTTCGCGCCTCCCAGCGCGCCCGTGGAGAGGATGTCGCGCTCGTCGACTCCCTTCTCTCCGCCGACGAGCGGCGCAGGTCGTCCGGCGTCCGCTTCGACGAGCTGCGTTCCGAGCAGAAGTCGCTCGGCAAGCTGATCCCCAAGGCCTCCCCCGACGAGCGGGCCGAGCTGCTCAAGAAGGCCGAGCAGCTCAAGACCGACGTCAAGGCCGCCGAGGCCGAACAGAACGAGGCGGACGAGGAGACCAAGCGGCTCCTCCTCCGGCTCGGCAACCTGGTGCACCCGGACGTCCCGGTCGGCGGCGAGGAGGACTTCGTCGTCCTGGAGACGCACGGGACCATCCGCGACTTCGCCGCCGAGGGCTTCGAGCCCAAGGACCACCTGGAACTCGGCGAGGCGCTCGGCGCCATCGACGTCGAGCGGGGCGCCAAGGTCTCCGGCTCGCGCTTCTACTACCTGACCGGTGTCGGCGCGCTCCTGGAGCTCGCCCTCGTCAACGCGGCGATCGCCCAGGCCACGGAGGCCGGCTTCACGCCGATGCTGACCCCGGCCCTGGTCCGCCCGCGCGCCATGGAGGGCACCGGCTTCCTCGGCCAGGCCGCGGAGAACGTGTACCACCTGGAGAAGGACGACTACTACCTGGTCGGCACCTCCGAGGTCCCCCTCGCCGCGTACCACATGGACGAGATCCTCGACGCCGACAAGCTGCCGATGCGCTACGCCGGTTTCTCGCCGTGCTTCCGCCGCGAGGCGGGCACGTACGGCAAGGACACCCGCGGCATCTTCCGCGTCCACCAGTTCGACAAGGTCGAGATGTTCTCGTACGTCGACCCCGCGGACGCCGAGAACGAGCACCGGCGGCTCCTGGAGTGGGAGAAGCAGTGGCTGACCGGCCTCGAACTGCCCTTCCAGGTGATCGACGTGGCCAGCGGCGACCTGGGCTCCTCGGCCTCCCGCAAGTTCGACTGCGAGGCGTGGATCCCGACCCAGGGCAAGTACCGCGAGCTGACCTCGGCCTCCAACTGCGACGGCTTCCAGGCCCGCCGCCTGTCCGTGCGGATGCGCGACGGCAAGAAGGTCCAGCCGCTCGCCACCCTGAACGGCACGCTGTGCGCCGTCCCGCGCACCATCGTCGCGATCCTGGAGAACCACCAGCTCGCCGACGGTTCGGTCCGGGTTCCCGAGCTGCTGCGGCCCTACCTGGGCGGCCGTGAGGTTCTGGAGCCGATCTCCAAGTGACCAGCACCACCGGTTCGACGGGATCGTCTCCGGCCGCGGGGCCGGGGGCGTTCCCGTACAGGCTCGTCGCGACCGATCTCGACGGAACGCTGCTGCGTTCCGACGGGACGGTCTCGCCGCGCACCCGTGAGGCGCTCGCCGCGGTGACCGAGGCGGGCGCCGCCCACATCGTCGTCACCGGGCGCGCGGTGCCCTGGACCCGGCACATCCTCGACGAGCTCGGCTACGAAGGTCTCGCGGTCTGCGGTCAGGGCGCGCAGGTCTACGACGCGGGGCAGCACCGGCTGCTCACGTCGGTGACCCTGGACCGGCAGCTGGCCGGTCTGGCGCTCGCCAAGATCGAGGCCGAGGTGGGTCCGCTGCTGCTGGCCGCGAGCCGTGACGGGCTCGACGGCGATGTGCTGGTGGGCCCCGGCTACCGCCGGCTGGAGGGCTCGCTCCCGGTCGTCCCGCTCAGGGACGCGGCGGACCTCTGGGCCGCCCCGCTGAACAAGGTGTACATCCAGCACCCGACGCTCTCCGACGACGAGCTCGCGACCACGGCCGAGAAGGTCGCCGGCGGGCTCGTCGGGGTGACGATGGCGGGCGCGGGGATCGTGGAACTGCTCCCCCTCGGTCTCTCCAAGGCGACGGGGCTGTCCCTGGCGGCCCGGCGTCTGGGCGTCAAGGCGGCCGACACCATCGCGTTCGGCGACATGCCGAACGACCTCCCGATGTTCGCCTGGGCGGCCCGCTCGGTGGCCATGGCCAACGCCCACGACGACCTCAAGGCGATCGCGGACGAGGTGACGTCCTCGAACGAGGAGGACGGGATCGCGGTCGTGCTGGAGCGGTTGCTGACGCGCTCGTAGGGCGGGTGCGGGAACGGTTCACGCTTGTCGGGCCACGCGCGAACGGTCGCGCACGCCGGATTCGCGCGGGACCCGTTCGTGCTCGTCGGATTCGCGCCCGCGCGGTTCGGTGCTCGTGGCGTGCCTTCTCATGTCTTGTGCGGAGGATGCGCGGATCGAACGCGCGCGGGGTTTCACCCCCGACCACGGCTTAGCAAGCCGGTGCCTTTCCACTCGGCCAATCCTCCGGGTGGGCGGCCCGCGCGGTGACGCGCGCTCGAAGCGGCCGCCCCGGGCAACTCCCCCTGCGAGCGGGTTCGACGGAGGTAGTGACTACTCCGGAACCCGCCGCGGGCTGCCCTGTCGGGAGCTCGACGAACTGCTCCTGATGAACATCGTCGCGCTCCTCTCCCAGAATGCGGCGCCGGCTCGACGCGGCGGCGTGGACAGAACCACTGTGCCCGTACGCCGACTTGGGCGCCACTGATTAAAGAGCGGGCCCGCACGGCCTCACTTGCGGCGCCACCTGCGCCGGCGTCCCTTGCTGAAGAACCAGCCGGCGGGCGGCTCGTCGGAGCGCCACGGCTGTGGATCGGGGCCGCCCTCACGCCAGCGGGCGGCGAGCATGCGCGCGCGGGCCGACGGCTCGGTCGTCTCCGCGGACCGTATGAAGTCCTGGTCGAGCACGAGGTCGTCCCACGGCTCCCCCGCCGTGTCCCCGAACTCGTCCGCGGCCCGCTCTCCGCTCCCGCCCGCGGTCCCGTTCCCGGCCCGCTCGCCGCGCTCGCCGGCGGGTCCGTCCCCGGACCGGTCCCGGCCGCCGTCCCGTGGTTCCTCGCTCGCCATCCCCGTTCCTCCTGGCCGTGCGTCCCCGTGCGCCCAGTGTGCCCGGGCCGGGATGAAGCCGCTGTCAAGAAGAAAGGGGGCTCCCCGCGCGCGTGCCGCCCACCAGACGGCACGCGCGCGGGGAGCCGCTCACTCCTCGCCGGCCAGCGTCAGCGACCGCAGCCGCTGCCCCGCGTACCAGGTGGCGAGGACGGTGACCACGACCAGCAGGACCGTCGCCGTCGGCAGGCTCACGTCCGAGGTGACGATGTCGCCGCCGGTCACCTTGTGGCCCACGGCGAGCGCCCACTGCTGGACGCTGAGCGTGCGCGCGCCGGACACCAGGGACCCGAACAGGGCCTCCCAGACGAGCGCGTAGACGAGCCCGAAGACGACGGCGTGCCGGGTCACGGTCCCGAGGAGCAGGAACATCGCGGCGTAGGCGATCGAGGCGACCAGGGCGGCCACGGTGTAGGCGACGGCGATCTGCTGGCCGTTGCCGTTCAGGATCATGCCCGCGACGAAGGTCGGCACCGCCGAGAAGGCCATGGTGACGGCGATCGCGACGATCAGCTTGGTGAAGATGATCGTGGGCCGCTTCAGGGGCTTGGCCAGCAGATACACCACCGAGCCGTCGTCGATCTCGGGCCCGATCGCGCCCGTGCCGGCGATCACGCCGATGATCGGCACCATGGTGGCGAGCGCGAACCCGCCGAGCAGGTCCGAGGCCACCTGGTCGTCGGCTCCGGAGAAGCTCCGGACGGCCAGGGAGATCACGATGAGCAGGACGGGCAGGACGCCGAGGATGAGGGCCCGGCGGCGGCCGAGCAGGCCCCGGTAGGTGAGCCGGGCGACTGTGGGGTCGTACATCTTGGGCCTCCTACGCCGCGACGAGATACGAGAAGACGGATTCGAGCGACTCGTCCGACGGCGACACCGTCAGCAGCCGGATGCCGTGGTCGCGGGCGACCCTCGGCAGCAGGGCGGTGAACCGCCCGAAGTCGACGGCCTGGATGCGCAGCGCGCCCTCGGCGAGGTCGACCTCGATGCCGGAGGTCGACGGGTCGGCGATGAGCGCGGCGGCCAGTGCCCGGTCGTCGCTGGAGCGGACCAGATAGCGGTGCGGGCGGTCGGTCATCAGCCGGCGGATGCGCCGGAAGTCGCCGCTCGCCGCGTGCCGTCCGGCGACGATCACCTCGATGTGGGCGGCCAACTGCTCCACCTCTTCGAGGATGTGGGACGAGAACAGCACGGTGCGGCCCTCGTCGCCCATGCGGCGCAGCAGGTCCATGAGCTGCATGCGCTGGCGCGGGTCCATGCCGTTGAACGGCTCGTCGAGCAGCAGCAGCGAGGGGTCGTGGACCAGCGCGGACGCCATCTTCACGCGCTGGCGCATGCCCTTGGAGTACGTGGAGATCTTGCGGTCCTGCGCGTACTCCATCTCGACGGTGGCCAGCGCGCGGTCCGCGGCCTTCGGGCCGAGTCCGTGCAACTCGGCGTTGGCGAGGACGAATTCGCGTCCGGTGAGGAAGTCGTACATCGCCTCGCGCTCGGGGACGATGCCGATGTGCCGGTAGATGTCCTCGTTGCGCCAGGTCGGCTTGCCGTCGAGGGTGACGGTGCCGGTGGAGGGGGCGAGGAAGCCGCCCATCATGTTGATGAGCGTGGACTTTCCGGCGCCGTTCGGGCCGAGGAGTCCGGTGACTCCGGGACCGATCGTCATCGTGATGTCGTTGACCGCCACCACGTTGCCGAACCAGCGTGAGACGTGGTCGATGGTGAGCGTGGTCACAGCCCGGCCTTTCGGTAGCGGCGCATCAGGAGGCCGTAGCAGCCCGCGATGAGACCCAGGACGACGACCAGGTAGACGACACCCTGCGCGGACGAGGGGCCCACCTGGCCGGGGAAGGCGGAGGAGGCGCCCAGGAAGGCCGTCTGGACTCCGTCGATGAGGGTGATCGGCGAGAAGAGGCCGAGCCAGGGGACGGCTCCGCTGCTGGAGCGCTCGAAGGCGATGGCCTGGACGGTGGAGACCGCTCCGTAGGAGATGGTCAGGGCGGCGATGACGGCCGCGATGCCGAAGCCGCGGCGCGGGGTGATCGCCGAGATGACCAGGGCGATTCCGGCGAAGAGCAGCGACAGCAGGGCCACGGAGGCCAGTCCCTGTCCGAAGCCCTTGGACTGGTCCGCGAAGTCGAGCTTGGCCAGCAGCGCGCCCACGTAGAGGACGATCAGCGGGGCGGCCGTCAGGACGAACAGCGCCGAGGCCAGGGCCGCGTACTTGGCGCGCACGTAGTCGGCGGTCTCGATGGGGCGCGAGAAGTACAGCGGGATGGTCTTGAAGCGCAGGTCCCGGGAGACCGCCTGGGGGCCCTGGGAGGCGACGTACAGGCCGATGACCGCCTGCATGATCACCGCGTAGCGGGTGTAGTCGACGGGCAGGTCCTTCGCCTTGGTGGCGACCGCGACGGCCACCATGATCAGCGCGGGGACGCACATCACCACGAAGAGCAGCATGGGCAGGACCTTGGACTTGACCGAGCGGCCCAGTCCGTAGGCGCCCCGCAGGGACTGCGAGTACAGGGAGCGGCGGGCGTAGGCACGGCCCAGGCGCGGGCCGTCGTAGTTGCGGTAGCCGATGTTGTGGATACGGGTCTGCTCACCCGGCTGGGTGAGGGGGTGCTCAACTGCCATGGCCGACCGCCTCCTTCCGCTGGGCGTCGCTCTCGGTGAAGACCTCGGCGATGTGGTGTCTGCGCTGTTCCATGCGGACCAGCCCGAGGCCGAGGTCGGCGACCACGTCGCGGACGAGGTCGTAGGTGTCCTCGCTCTCCGTGGTGAGCAGCAGGATGTGTCCCGCGCCCGGCAGTCCGCCGCCCTCGTGGGTCTCGATCCCGCGCGCGTGGAGCGCCTCGCGCATCGCGCCCGTGCCGTCCGGGTGCTCGTCGCTGTCGGTGACCTCGATGGCGAGGGTGGTGGTGGTCTTGGTGAAGTCCGTGGTGGAGCTGGAGCGCAGCAGCTTGCCGCCGTCGACGACCACGACGTGGTCGCAGGTGCGCTCCAGTTCGCCCAGGAGGTGGGAGGTGACCAGGACCGAGATGCCGAAGTCCGTGTGGATGCGCCGGATCAGTCCGAGCATGTCGTCGCGGCCGACGGGGTCGAGGCCGTTGGTCGGTTCGTCCAGGAAGACCAGCTGCGGGTCGTGGACGAGGGCCTGCGCGAGTTTGACGCGCTGCTTCATGCCCGTCGAGTAGCCGCCGATGGGGCGGTACCGCTCCTCGTAGAGGCCGACGTGGCGCAGGGTGTCCGCGGTGCGCTCGCGGGCGGCGGCCGGCGGCAGCCCGGACATCCGCGCCATGTGGACGACGAACTCGGTGGCCGAGACGTCGGGCGGCAGGCAGTCGTGCTCGGGCATGTACCCGACCCGCTCGCGGATGGCGGCGCCCTCGGTGGCGACGTCGAGGCCGAGCACGTGCGCGCGGCCCTCGGTGGCGGGGGACAGACCCAGCAGGATCTTGATCAGTGTGGACTTGCCGGCTCCATTGGCTCCGACGAGTCCGGTCACACCGGGCCCGACGTCCACGGAGAGCCGGTCAAGCGCGGTCACCCGGGGGTACCGCTTGCTCAGGCTTTCGGTCGCGATCACAGTCACGCTTCGACGGTAGTGGCGCGCGCCACAGGGGTCGTCAGCCCACGGAGGTGGATCGGCGTCAGCCTCCAGGCGTACGGGCCCGTAGGGGTCACCCTCAGGTACGGGTGCCGGGAGCCCGGGCGGTTCCGCGCGGCCGGTTGTCCACAGGCGGCTCGTCGTCCACAGGCGGTCACGGGCCTATTGACGCAGCCTCTAACAACTGTCACATTCGCCAGTGTCACGTTACGGGCACGTACCGCAGTCGGTGCGGACAGGTGGGGCGGTGGCATGACGACGGCCATGACAGGCGAACTCCCGTTGGAACTGCGCGGGTTCAGAGAGGTACAGCGGCTCGCGTACGCATGCGCGGAGGCGGTCGCGGCGCAGCTGAAGCCCGGTGTCACCGAGCGGGAGGCGGCGCGCATGCAGCGGGTGTGGCTGCGTGAGCGCGGGGTGCGGGACTGGTTCCATCTGCCGTTCGCCTGGTTCGGCGACCGCACGGCCTTCGCCGGTTTCCGGATCCCGTTGCAGTTCTTCCCCACCGAGCGCCGGCTGGAGCCGGGGATGCCGTTCATCCTCGACATGGCGCCGGTGCACCAGGGTTTCACGGCGGACATCGGCTATTCGGGCTCGCTCGGGCCGAACCCCGTGCAGGACAGGCTGCTCACCGATCTGGAGGCGCACCGCGAGCTGATCCTGCGCGAGGTGCGCGAGCGCCGGTCCCTGCGCGAGATCTACGAGGACGTGGACCGGCTGATGGTCCGCCAGGGCTGCGCCAACCGGCACCGCGCGTATCCGTTCGGAGTGATCGCGCACAAGGTGGACCGGGTGCGGGAGCGGCCCTGGTCCCCGCGTCTGTTCGGGTTCGGCGTCCGGTCCCTGAAGGGGCTGGCGAGCGACGCGCTGCACGGGCACCGGGAGGGCTGGTCCCCGCTGTGGTCGCCGTACACCTTCTCCGACCACCCGCCCCGGCCGGGGCTGTGGGCGGTCGAACCGCACCTCGGTTTCCGGGGTACGGGCGCGAAGTTCGAGGAGCTCCTGGTGGTCACGGACTCCAGGGACCCCGAAGAGAGCGCGTTCTGGCTCGACGACGATCTGCCGCACGTGCGGCGCTGGGCGGAGGACAAGTGAGTCTCGTGGGAGCGCGCGAGCGCCGGGTGCGGACAGGCAAGATCGAGCTGTGCGTCGCCGAGCTGGGCGACGCGAGTCAGCCGACCGTGGTGCTCGTGCACGGCTATCCGGACTCCAAGGAGGTGTGGTCCGAGGTCGCCGCGCGGCTCGCCGACCGCTTCCATGTCGTGCTGTACGACGTACGGGGGCACGGCCGGTCGAGCGCGCCGCGGCCGCTGCGCGGCGGGTTCACGCTGGAGAAGCTGACCGACGACTTCCTCGCGGTGATCGACGCGGTCAGCCCCGGTGAGCCGGTGCACCTCGTGGGCCACGACTGGGGTTCGGTGCAGTCCTGGGAGTTCGTCACGATCGCCCGCACGGAGGGCCGGATCGCGTCCTTCACCTCGATGTCCGGTCCGTCCCTGGACCACTTCGGCCACTGGATCAAGCGGCGGATGCGGCGGCCCACCCCGCGCAGGATCGGCCAGCTCCTCGGGCAGGGCGCCAAGTCCTGGTACGTGTACATGCTGCACACGCCGGTGCTACCCGAGCTGGCCTGGCGCGGCCCCCTGGGCAGGCGGTGGCCGAAGATCCTCCAGCGGCTGGAGAAGGTGCCCGCGGGCGACTACCCGACCGCGTCGCTGCCCTCCGACGCGGCGCACGGGGCGTGGCTCTACCGCGACAACGTACGGTCCCGCCTCGGCCGGCCCCGCGAGGACGCGTACGCCCACGCGCCCGTGCAGCTCATCACGCCCCTCGGCGACGCCTTCCTCTCCGAGCGGCTGTACGACGAGCTGGAGAAGTGGGCCCCCGACTCCGTGCGCCGCACGCTGAGCGCCAAACACTGGGTCCCGCGGACCCGTCCCGACCAACTGGCCGCCTGGATAGCCGAGTTCGTGACCGCCAACGAGGGCCGCGGGGCCGGTGTGCCCGCGCCCGAGCCGGCCGCCTCCGGAACGTACGCGGACCGGTTCGGGGGGCAGCTCGTGCTCGTCACCGGCGCCGGCAGCGGCATCGGGCGGGCCACCGCCTTCGCGTTCGCCGAGGCCGGCGCGCGGCTGGTGGCCGTCGACCGGGACGCCGAGGCCGCCGTCCGCACGGCGGAGATGGCGCAGCTGATCGGCTCACCTGCGGCCTGGGCCGAGATCGCCGACGTCGGCGACGAGCAGGCCATGGAGAAGCTCGCCGAGAGGGTCGCCGCCGAGTACGGCGTCGTGGACGTCCTGGTGAACAACGCCGGCGTCGGGCTCTCCGGCTCCTTCCTCGACACCACGGCGGACGACTGGAGGACGGTCCTCGACGTCAATCTGTGGGGCGTGATCCACGGCTGCCGGCTCTTCGGGAAGCAGATGGCCGAGCGAGGTCAGGGCGGACACATCGTCAACATCGCCTCGGCGGCCGCGTATCAGCCCTCAAAGGCACTGCCCGCCTACAGCACCTCCAAGGCGGCCGTGCTGATGCTGAGCGAGTGTCTGCGCGCGGAGCTGGCCGGGAAGGACATCGGCGTCTCGGCGGTCTGCCCCGGCTTCGTCAACACCAACATCACCGCGACCGCGCGTTTCGCCGGGGTCGACGCGGCCGAGGAGAAGCGGCGCCAGAAGAAGTCGGCGCGGCTCTACGGCCTGCGCAACTACCCGCCGGAGAAGGTCGCCGACGCGATCCTGCGCGCGGTCGTCCGCGACGAGGCGGTGGTCCCGGTGACCCCGGAGGCGCGCGGAGCCCGTCTCCTGCACCGGTTCGCGCCCGGGGTGCTGCGCGCGATCGCCCGTGTGGAGCCACGTCTGTGAGGCGGGGATGAGCGACGAGGCGGGCGGCGCCGCGTACCGCATCGAGGACCTGGCGCACCGCAGCGGCGCCACGGTCCGGACGATCCGCGCCTATCAGGACCGCGGGCTGCTGCCCCGCCCCGAGCGCCGCGGGCGCGCCAACGTGTACGCGGACGCCCATCTGGCGCGGCTGCGGCAGATCGCCGACCTCCTGGACCGCGGCTACACCCTGGCCTCGATCAAGGAACTCCTTGAGGCCTGGGACGCGGGCCGGGGTCTCGGCGGAATACTGGGCCTGGTCGCGGAGGTCGACGGGCCGTGGACCGACGAGGAGGCCGCCCGGATCTCCCGGAGCGAGCTGGTGGAGCGGTTCGGGGGCCGTCCCGACGACGCGGCGGTGGCGGAGGCCGTGGAACTGGGTGTGCTGGAGCCCGTTCCGGGAGACGAGGACACATTCCTCGTCCCGAGCCCCCAAGAACTTTCCGTGGCGGTCGAGTTGCACAACGCCGGTGTCTCCCTGCCCGCGATCGCCCGCCACCTGCGGGAGTTGAGGGGGCAGGTCGAGCACATCGCGTCCCGTTTCCTGGAGTTCACCACGGAGCATGTCTTCGCGCGCTATCTGGGGGAGCGTCCGCCGAGCGACGCGCAGGCGGCCGAGGCGGCCTCGCTCGTCCGGCGGCTGCGGCCGCTCGCCCAGCAGGCGGTGGACGCCGAACTGGCCCGTGCGATGCGGCACTTCGCGACCCGTCATCTGAGCCGCCAGCTCACGGCCGGTCCGGTGCCGATGGAGCCGGGAGGAGCACGTCCGGTGGAGGTGCCCGCCGGGACAATGCAGGCCGTGGAGCGTCTGGTTGGCGTGGAGCACGCGGCGGAGTTCGTGACGGCGGCCACCGAACGGGAGCTACAGACACGCACGTTGGACCGCCTGACGACAAACAGCCCTCTTGCCACAGGTGTTGACGAAACCCCCTGAACCGCAGGCTTGTTGTCCACAGATTCGTCAATTCACCTGTGGATAACGTCACTTGGTTGTGGATCAAACCTCCAACCCAAAATCAAATGCGTGATCCGTCTCTCTCCAGGCACGCTGGGAGGATGAAGGAACATGAGCAGACGGATGATCGGACGGAAAGACGAGCCGATGAACCGATGGATGAAAAGCGCACCGTGAAGGTGTCGAAGTACCTCTCGAAGCATCTGCGGCACCAGCCCGAGCGGATCGGTCTCACCCTCGGCGAGGGCGGCTGGGTCGAGATCGACACGCTGATCTCCGCGGCCGTCGCGCACGGCTTCCGGTTCACCCGCGCAGAGCTCGACCATGTGGTGGCCAGCAACGACAAGCGGCGCTTCGCCGTCGAGGGAACCTTGATCCGGGCCAGCCAGGGCCACTCCGTCGAGGTCGACCTCGGACTGCCCCCGGCGACCCCGCCGGCGTACCTCTACCACGGGACCGTGGCCCGCAGCCTGGACGCGATCCGCGCCGAGGGCCTGCGGCCCATGAACCGGCACGACGTACACCTCTCGGCGGACCGCGAGACGGCCACCCGCGTCGGCGCCCGCCGAGGCCGCCCGCTCGTCCTGTCCGTGGACGCCGCCGCCATGCACCGGGACGGCCATGTCTTCCGGGTCAGCGCCAACGGCGTCTGGCTCACCCAGGCCGTACCCCCGCGCTACCTGCGGTTTCCCGCGGCTCACTGATCCGGGACACCGGGCCCCAGTGAGTGGGGACACCGGGCCTCGCCGAACCGGGACACCGGGCGCTCAGCGAGCCGGGACACCGGGCCCGGTCGATCCCGGGAGCCTGGCCGCACCGGTCGCGGGAGCCTGGCCACGCTGGTCCCGGGAACCTGTCCGCACTGATCGCGGGAGCCTGGCCGCACTGATCGCGGGAGCCTGGCGCCGAGGCGCCGGGAGCCTGGTCCTGAGGCGTTCACCTCCCGGCTCCGTCTACGCTCGACGCATGAGTCTGCGTCTGAGCACCGTGATCCTGCCGTACGTCCGCTGGAACGAGGGCGGGCGTTCCGCATGGCAGCGCGCGGAGCAGCTCGGCTTCCACACCGCGTTCACCTACGACCACCTCTCCTGGCGGACCTTCCGCGACGGCCCGTGGTTCGGGGCCGTACCGACCCTGACCGCGGCGGCCGCCATCACCGACCGGCTGCGTCTCGGCACGCTCGTGACCTCGCCCAACTTCCGGCACCCGGTCACCCTCGCCAAGGACCTGATCTCCCTCGACGACATCTCGAACGGCCGGATCACCCTCGGCATCGGGGCGGGCGGCACCGGTTTCGACGCCACCGCGCTCGGCCAGGACCCGTGGACCCCGCGTGAGCGCGCGGACCGCTTCGGTGAGTTCGTCCCCCTGCTCGACCGGCTTCTGACCGAGGACTCCGTCTCCTACGGCGGAAACTTCTACTCGGCGCACGAGGCGCGCAACATCCCGGGCTGTGTCCAGCGCCCCCGGCTGCCCTTCGCCGTGGCCGCCACCGGCCCGCGCGGGCTGAAGCTCGCCGCCCGGCACGGGCAGGCCTGGGTGACGACCGGCGACCCGAAGCTGTTCGAGACGGGCACCCCCGAGCAGTCGGTTCAGGCCATTCGCGGACAGGTCTCCAAGCTCGCCGACACGTGTGCCGAGATCGGCCGGGACGTGGCGGAGCTCGACAAGATCCTGCTCACCGGCTTCACCCCGGACCGGGGCCGCCCCCTGGAGTCCCTCGACGCGTTCGTCGACTTCGCGGGCCGGCACGCCGAACTGGGCTTCACCGACATCGTGATCCACTGGCCGATCCCCGACTCGGAGTTCGCCGCCGACGCCAAGGTCTTCGAGCGGATCGCGATGGAAGCGGTGGCCCAGCTGGGCTGAGCCGTGCCCCGGGACCCGGCGGCGCGTGACGGCACGGGGCCGGATGCGGCGGTTACCACTCAAGTGTGCGCACCGCCGCACGGCCGTGCGCATATATGCGGGAGAATGAGCACGTGACCTCAGCGACTCGCCGGCCCGAGACCCCGGCCTCCACCGTCCCGCCCCGGCTGATCGCCACGGACCTCGACGGCACCTTGTTGCGCGACGACAAATCGGTGTCCGACCGCACGATCGCCGCCCTCGCCGCCGCCGAACAGGCCGGCATCGAGGTCTTCTTCGTCACCGGCCGCCCGGCCCGCTGGATGGACGTCGTCAGCGACCACGTCCACGGGCACGGCCTGGCCATCTGCGGCAACGGCGCCGCCGTGGTCGACCTGCACGGCGGCCCCGGCGCCCACCGCTTCGTCAAGATCCGCGAACTGACCCCCGACACCGCCCTGGACGTCATCCGGATCCTGCGTTCCGCGGCGCCCGGCACGGTCTGCGCCGTCGAGCGGACGTTCGGCCTCCATCTCGAACCGGGCTACCCCCTGATGCACATGGAGCCCCCGGAGATCGTCCTTCCCGCCGAGAAGCTCCTCGCCGAGGACGCGCTGGACGCCGATCAGCCCGTCCTGAAGGTGCTCGCGTTCCACCCGGACATGGACCCGGACGAGTTCCTCGCCGTCGCCCGCCCCGCCATCGGCGACCGGGCCAACGTGACCCGGTCGAGCCCCAGCGCCCTGCTGGAGATCAGCGGCCCGGGCATCTCCAAGGCCAGCACGCTCGCGCTGTGCTGCGCCGAGCGCGGTATCGCGCCGGAGGAGGTCGTCGCCTTCGGTGACATGCCGAACGACGTCGAGATGCTCACCTGGGCCGGCCGGTCGTACGCGATGGGCAACGCCCACCCGGCCGTGATCGCCGCCGCCTCCGGGCGCACGGTCGCGAACAACGAGGACGGTGTGGCGGTCGTGATCGAACAGATCCTGGCGGACCGCTCGTAGAGCGGCGGGAGCACGGCCGCAGGCCCTCGGGCGACACCCGCCCGAGGGCCTGTGGCGCTAGACGACGACCCCGTGCTCCGCCAGCCACGGCACCGGGTCGATCGCCGATCCCATGTCCGGTGTCACCCGCACCTCGAAGTGCAGATGCGGGCCCGTGGAGTTGCCGCTGGTGCCCGACTGCCCGATCCACTCCCCGGTCGAGACCCGCTGCCCCTGGTCGACGGCGACGGCCGCGAGATGCGCGTACTGCGTGTAGTAGCCGCCGGGGTGCTCGATCACGACCTCGATGCCGAAGGCGCCGCCACAGGACACCTTCACCACCCGGCCCGCTCCGGCCGCCCGCACCGGAGTGCCGATGGGCACCGCGAAGTCCTGCCCGGTGTGCCGGTGCGCCCAGTGCTCACCCCCGCTGCCGAAGCCGGCGGAGAGTTCGTACGTCTCCACGGGAGCGACCCACGCGCTGGTGAACGCCGGCGGCGGCTGGTCGAGACGGACCGCCCCTCGGCAGGCACCGGCCGCCACGGAGGCGTCCGCCCGGCTCTGCAACGCCGAGCGCGCCTCGTCGAGTCTGGCCTCGATGGTCCGCTTGATCGCGGCGAGATCGTCGGTCCGTCGCTCCAGCGCCCGCCACTCCGAACGGGCCTTCGCCTCGTCCACGGCGAGCCGTCCCTCGGCACGCCGGCTCCTCGCGACGGCGCCCGCGACGGCCAGATCGGCCCGCCGCACCGCGTGCTGACCGCGCATCAGCCCGTCGGGATCCTTCGCGAACAGGATCTGCGCCGTGTACGGCAGCCCGCCGCCCTGCCGGTACTGGGCGCGCACAATGCGCCCCAGGTCCTCGTGCAGTACGGAGATCTCCCGCCGCTCCCGCACGAGCCGGCGCTCGGCCCGCTCCGCCCAGCCGCGCTGCGCCTCGGCGTCCTGCCGCCCGGCCTCGTACTGTCCCGAGGCCACGGAGGCGTCCTCGTACAGCCGCGCCACCTGGGTGCTGATGTCGAGGTCCGCACCGTCGCCGTCGGCCGCGGCCGGCCGGGCCGCGAGCACCACGAGCACGGACAACAGGGCCGGGATCAGGAGGGGATGGCGGCGAGAGGAGCGCATGACAGCGATCGTGGCCCGCGCTCCCGGACCCGGCCCGTTCAAGGGGTGCACCTGGGGGACAGGACGTCACGAATGGCCCAGCTTCCCGGCCGAACGGGACCCCGCCGACGGGCCGCCGGACGCCCGGCACCGGCGCGGACCACGAACAGGTCGCCCGTGGGGATCGCGAACAGATCGCCCGCGCAAGGGGGTTCAGCGCCGTACCTGCCACACCACCGTCGTACCGCCGCCGTCAGGACCGATCCCCGGCCCGTACCAACTCGCGCCGCCCAGCGACTCGGCACGCCGCTCGAGGTTCTTCAGACCGCTGCGCCGGCCGCCGTCGGGGATGCCCACGCCGTCGTCCGCGACGGCGAGGCGCACACCAGGCCGCCCGTCCGGCAGGAGGACGTCGGCATCGACGGAGACCTCGATCCGGGAGGCCCCCGCGTGCCGGAAGGCGTTGGAGAGCGCCTCGCGCAGCGCGGCGATGAGGTTCTTGCCGGTGAGTTCGCCGACCGCCGTGTCGACGGGTCCTGTGAAGCGGTGCCCGGGGTGGAACCCGAGGGGCACGGCGGCCATGTTGATCTCGCGCAGGACGCGGGTGCTCAGCTCGGACGGCGTCTCGGCGGGACCCTGTCGAAGCGCGAAGATCGCGGTGCGGATCTCCTGGATGGTGACGTCGAGTTCGTCGACGGCCTTGCCGACCCCCCGCGACACCTCGGGCACGTTCGACCGGCGCTGTGCGCTCTCCAGCATCATTCCGGTGGCGAACAGCCGCTGGATGACCAGGTCGTGCAGGTCACGGGCGATCCGGTCGCGGTCCTCGTACACCGCGAGCCGTTCCCGGTCGCGCTGGGTCTCGGCCATCATCAGCGCCAGGGCCGCCTGCGAGGCGAACTGCGTGGCGACGCTCCGCTCGGTCCCGGTGAACTGGCGTCCGTCGCGGGATCTCGGGGTGAGCAGGGCTCCGAGCACCCGGCCGTCGCTCTGCAAGGGGAGCATCATGACGGGCCCGTAGGCGTGGGTGAGATCGGTGCGCATACGTGGGTCGGCGGACGCGTCCGTCACGAACACCGGGTTTCCGTCGCGGAGTTCGGCGACCAGTTCGCTCTCCGGCGGGACAACCACGCCGAGCAGCCTCGACGGGTGGTCCGAGGCCACCGCGACGACCTCCAGACCGCCCTCCTCCGTGGCCAGCAGCACGAGCCCGGCCGCGGCACCGGAGAGCCGGCGGGCCTGTTCCGCCACGACCTGCAACGCGTCCTCGGCGTCGCCGCCCGCCAGCAGCACGGTGGTGACGGCCACCGAGCCGTCGATCCAGCGCTCACGCTGCTTCGCCGCCTCGTACAGACGGGCGTTGCCGATGGCGGTCCCTGCCTCCGTGGCGAACACCCGGAGCATGTCGAGATCGTCGTCGTCGAAGGTGCCGCCGCCCCGCTTCTCCGTGAGATACAGGTTTCCGAAGATCTCCCCCCGCACCCGGATCGGTACCCCGAGGAAACTGCGCATCGGCGGATGACCGGCCGGGAACCCGCAGGAGCGCGGATCGTCGGTCAGGTCCGCCAGGCGCACCGGGTCGGGGTCGCGGATGAGCGCGCCCAGCAGCCCTCTGCGGCCGTCGGGCCGCCGTCCGATGGCGCGGGCGGTCTCCTCGTCGACGCCGTACTGGACGAATTCCGCGAGACCCTGTCCGCTCTCGTCCACGACTCCGATGGCCGCGTAGCGCGCCTGGGTGAGTTCGGCCGCCGTCTCGCAGATCCGGTCGAGCTTGGAGCGCAGCTCAAGCCCCGACCCGACCGTGCGCACCGCCTCAAGCAGCTGCGGCACCCGTGCAGCGGAGGCGGCGGACAGCCCCGCGGGAGCACGGACCGCCCGCGCCGCCGCGCCCGCACCGCCACCTGTGCCTTCGTCGCCCGGGACGGGGGAGCCCCTCACCGCTGACATGCTTCGAGCCTAATGAGTCCGGCTCAGGAGGCCACCGCACGCACCAGCAGATCCGCCGCGGTCTCCCGTTCCGCCATCTCCCTCAGCGGCCCGTCGACGGCCGACAGTTCCGCGAACGCCCCGCGCTGGACCACGCGGCCCCGCGCGAGCACGATCACCTCGTCCACCGCGTCGAGCCCGGCCAGCCGGTGCGTGATCAGCACGGTCGTACGGCCCTCGGTCGCGGCCAGCAGATCCGCCGTGAGCGCGTCGGCCGTCGGCAGGTCGAGGTGTTCCGCCGGTTCGTCGAGAACGAGGACGGGGAAGTCTGCGAGCAGCGCGCGTGCCAGCGCGAGCCGCTGGCGCTGACCGCCGGACAGCCGTGCCCCGTGTTCGCCGATCAGGGTGTCGAGCCCGTCGGGCAGCCCGTCCACCCAGTCGAGGAGGCGGGCTCGTCCGAGCGCCTCGCGCACCGCGGCCTCCGTGGCGTCCTTGCGGGCGAGCAGCAGGTTCTCGCGCACGCTGCTGTCGAAGAGGTGCGCGTCCTGGGCGCACAGCCCGACCAGCCGGCGCACGGCGTCCCCGTCCAGCCCGCGGGCGTCCGTGCCGCCCAGCGTGTACGTCCCCGCCTCCGGGTCCAGGAACCGCAGCAGCACCTGTGCCAGCGTCGTCTTTCCGGCCCCGGACATGCCGACCACGGCGACCCTGCGGCCCTCCTGGAGGGTCAGGTCGAGTCCGGCCAGCGCCTCACGGTCCTGTCCGACGTGCCGGGCCCGGAGTCCGGACACCTGGAGCGGGAACGGTGACGCGGGCGCGGGGAGGGGCTTTTCCGGCTCGCGTACGGGATCGGCGGCGTCGAGCACCTCGTGGACGCGCTCGGCGCTCTTGCGCACCCGCTGCCGGTACTGGACGGCGAGCGGCAGTCCCATGACGGCCTCGAAGGCGGCCAGTGGGGTGAGGACGACGACGGCCATCAGCACGCCGTGCAGCCGTCCCGCGGCGAACGCCTGGGCGCCCACGACGGCGGTGGCCGCGACGGTGAGCCCGCAGACGAGTGCCGTGAGTCCGTCGCCGAGTGCGGTGGCGGTGGCGGCCCGGGAGGCGATGCCCGTGAGGACGCCGTCGGCCCGCCGTGCCTTCGCGGTACGGGCCGGCAGCGCGCCCGCGACGGTCAGTTCGGCGGTACCGGTGAGCAGGTCGGCCACCTGGGTCGCCAGTTCGCCGCGCGCGGGAGCCAGCCGTCGCTCGGCGCGGCGCGCCACGGCGCCGGTCACCAGGGGGACCCCGGCTCCGGCCGCCAGCAGACCGGCGGCGAGGACCGCCCCGGCTTCGGGCAGCAGCCAGGCGGTGAACCCGACGGAGGCGGCGGAGACGAGCACCGCGGCTCCGGCCGGCAGGAGCCAGCGCAGCCAGTAGTCCTGCAAGGTGTCCACGTCGGCGACGAGCCGCGAGAGCAGGTCACCGCGCCGAGTGGTCCGCAGTCCGGCAGGCGCGAGCCGTTCCAGGCGCCGGTAGACGGCCACGCGGGTGTCGGCCAGCATCCGCAGCACGGCGTCGTGCGACACGAGCCGCTCCGCGTACCGGAACACCGCCCGGCCGATGCCGAACGTCCGGGTGGCCGTGACGGCCACCATCAGATAGAAGACCGGCGGCTGCTGGGAGGCCCGGGAGATGAGCCATCCGGAGGTCGCCATGAGGCCGACGGCGCTCCCGAGCGCGAGGCCGCCGAGGAGCAGGGCCAGCGCCAGCGGACGCCGTCGGGGGGCAGCCATCGCCCGGACGCGGGCGAGCGCATCGCTGCGGCGGGGAGCATGCGAGGAGTGGGCTTCGGCGTCCGCCGGGAACGTGCCCGTCGGCTCGTCCTCCCGGGGGAGCGGGATGCGGGGCGGCCCCGACGGGCCGGGGGCGTCGGCCTCGGCCGCCGGGCGCGGCACCCCTGGGGCGGGGGCTTCCAGGCGGACCACCCGGTCCGCGACGTCCAGCAGGGCCGGCCGGTGCACGACCAGCAGGACGGTCCGTCCCACGGCGAGCCGCCGGACCGCCGCGACGACCTCGGCCTCGGTCGCGCCGTCGAGCGCGGCCGTCGGCTCGTCGAGCAGCAGCACGGGCCGGTCCGCGAGGAAGGCCCGCGCGAGGGCCAGGCGTTGACGCTGCCCGGCCGACAGTCCGGCGCCGTCCTCGCCGAGGAGCGTGTCGGCTCCGGCGGGCAGCGCGTCGACGAACTCCGCCGCACCGGCGTCGACCAGGGCCCGGCGCAGCGCGGTGTCGTCGGCGTCGGGACGCGCCAGCCGTACGTTCTCGGCGATGGATCCGGCGTACAGATGGGGTCGTTGCGGCACCCAGGCGATCCGCGAGCGCCAGTCGGCGAGGTCGGCGTCGGCCAGGTCGGCTCCCCCGGCCCGGACCCGACCGGCGGCGGGCTCCACGAAGCCGAGCAGAACGCTGAGCAGCGTCGACTTGCCCGCGCCGCTGGGGCCGACGAGGGCGACCGTCTCACCGGCCTCGACCGTGAAGGAGACGTCCGAGACCGCGTCCGCGGACCGTCCCGGGTACCGCACGGTCACTCCCTCGAAGGCGATCTCCCCCGCGGGCACCCGCAGCGAGCCGTACCTCGGTGCCGGGGTCTCCAGCACCTCGAAGATCGCCTCGGCGGCGGCGAGTCCCTCGGCGGCGGCGTGGTACTGCGCTCCCACCTGCCGCAGGGGCAGATAGGCCTCGGGTGCCAGCACCAGGATGACGAGCCCGGTGTACAGGTCCAGTTCGCCCCGCACGAGGCGCATACCGATGGTCACCGCGACCAGGGCCACCGAGATGGTGGCGAGAAGTTCCAGGGCGAAGGACGACAGGAAGGCGATCCGCAGCGTCCGCATGGTCGCCTGCCGGTACTCGCCGGTGATCTTCCGGATCGACTCGGCCTGCGCCTTGGCGCGGCCGAACACTTTGAGTGTGGGAAGTCCCGCGACCACGTCCAGGAAGTGCCCGGACAGGCGGGAGAGCATCCGCCATTGACGGTCCATCTGGCTGCGCGTGGCCCAGCCGATCAGCACCATGAACAGAGGAATGAGCGGCAGGGTGCCGACGATGATCGCGGCCGAGACCCGGTCCTCGGTGACGATGCGCGCCAGGACGGCGACCGGGACGACGAGAGCGAGCCCCAACTGCGGCAGATAGCGCGAGAAGTAGTCGTCGAGCGCGTCGACACCCCGGGTCGCGAGAGCGACCAGAGACCCGGTCCGCCGGCCGCTGAGCCAGCCGGGCCCGAGCAAGGCGGCCTTCTCCAGCAGCCGCCCCCTCAGCTCCGACTTGACCGCGGCGCTCGCGCGGTGCGCGGCCAGCTCGGTGAGCCAGGCCACCACAGCGCGACCGACCGCCACCGCCGTCAACAGCAGCAGGGGGATGTGCAGTTCGGCGACGGAGGACCCGTGCTGGAAGGCTCCGACCACCACTTCGGCGATGAGCATCGCCTGAGCGATGACCAGAGCCGCTCCGGCGACGCCCAGCCCCACGATCGCCACAAGAAACAGGCGGGTGGCTCGGGCGTACCGAAGCAGGCGAGGATCAATTGGTTTCACGTGAAACACACCTTTGGCCCATTGGGCACGTTTCACGTGAAACATGCCGTTACATCGGATTCAGTGCGACGCGTCCACGGCGATGTGGTGCGTGCCGATGCGCTTGCGGAACACCCAGTAGGTCCAGCTCTGGTAGACCAGAACGATCGGCGTGGCGATCACGGCACACCAGGTCATGATCTTCAGGGTGTAGTGACTCGACGAGGCGTTGGTGACCGTGAGGCTCCAGTCCGCGTTGAGCGAGGACGGCATGACGTCCGGGAAGAGCGACAGGAAGAGCATCGCGACGGCCGCCACGATGGTGACCCCCGAGAGGATGAAGGCCCATCCCTCCCGTCCGGCGTTGACCATCGCCAGCGCCGCGACGAGGGCGGCCACGGCCACGATCAGCGCGGCCAGCGACGCGCCGTCACCGCTGTCGACCTGGGTCCAGATGAGGAAGACCAGCGCCAGCACGGCCGTCGCCAGACCGACCTGGATCGCCAGCTTCCGCGACCGTTCCCGGATGTCGCCCACCGTCTTGAGCCCGACGAACACAGCTCCGTGGAAGGTGAACAGCGTGAGCGTCACCAGCCCACCGAGGATCGAGTAGGGGTTGAGCAGATCCCAGAAGTTGCCCACGTACTCGAAGTTCCGGTCGATCTTCACTCCGCGCACGATGTTCCCGAAGGCCACACCCCACAGGAACGCCGGGATCAGCGAGGTCCAGAAGATCGCCTCCTCCCAGTTGCGCTGCCAGTGCTCCTCGGGCCGCTTCGCCCGGTACTCGAAGGCGACTCCGCGCACGATCAGACAGACCAGGATGAGCAGCAGGGCCAGATAGAAGCCGGAGAACAGGGTGGCGTACCACTCGGGGAAGGCGGCGAAGGTCGCGCCGCCGGCTGTGAGCAGCCACACCTCGTTGCCGTCCCACACAGGACCGATCGTGTTGATCAGCACCCGCTTCTCGGTGCGGTCACGGGCCAGCAGCTTGGTGAGGATGCCGACTCCGAAGTCAAAGCCCTCCAGGAAGAAGTAGCCGATCCAGAGGATGGCGATGAGGACGAACCAGACGTCGTGAAGTTCCATGACTCAGCAGCTCCCTGAGCCTAGTAGGAGAAGGCCATCGGCTTGTCGGCGTCACTGGAGTCGCCGCCGATCCTGGTGGGCGGGTTGAGGTCGGACTCGGTGAGCTCGGGCGGGCCGGCCTTCACGTACTTCGCCAGCAGCTTGACCTCGATGACGGCGAGGATCGCGTAGATCAGCGAGTAGACGGTCAGCGAGGTGATGACCTCGCCCTGCGAGACGGTGGGGGAGACCGCGAAGCGGGTCTGGAGCACGCCGTAGACGACCCACGGCTGACGGCCCATCTCGGTGAAGATCCAGCCCCAGGAGTTGGCGATCAGCGGGAAGGCCAGCGTCCAGATGGCGATGCGCCAGCCCCACTTGGTGAGCTTCGGGCCGAGCGCCTTGTTCTTGAACAGGACCAGGTGCGGCGCCTCGTCCTCGCCGACCCTGAGGTGCTGCGGCAGCATGAACTTCTTGCGGGTCAGCCAGAGTCCGACGACGCCGATCGCGAAGGACGCCATGCCGAAGCCGATCATCCAGCGGAACGCCCAGAAGGTGACCGGGATGATGGGGCGGTAGTCGCCGGGACCGTACTTCTCCTGCTCGGCCTTGTTCGTGTCGTTGATGCCGGGCACATACGAGTTGAAGTCGTCGTCGGCGAGGAAGGACAGTATCCCCGGGATCGACAGCTCGACGGTGTTGTGGCCCTTGCTGACGTCTCCGTACGCGAAGATCGAGAAGGGCGCGGAGTCCTGGCCGTCCCACAGCGCCTCGGCGGCGGCCATCTTCATCGGCTGCTGCTTGAACATGATCTTGCCCAGGGTGTCGCCGCTGATCGCCGTGAGGAGACCGGCGATGACGACGGTGACCAGGCCGAGCCGCAGCGAGGTCTTCATGACGGCGACATGCCGCTTGCGGGCCAGGTGGATCCCGGCGATGCCCACCATGAACGCGCCGCCGGTCAGGAAGGCGGCCGTGAGGGTGTGGAACGCCTGGGCGAGCGCGGTGTTCTGCGTCAGTACGTGCCAGAAGTCGGTGAGTTCCGCACGCCCACGCGCCTTGTTGATCCGGTAGCCGACCGGGTGCTGCATCCACGAGTTGGCCGCGAGGATGAAGTACGCCGACAGGACGGTGCCGATGGAGACCATCCAGATGCAGGCGAGGTGGAGCTTCTTCGGGAGCTTGTCCCAGCCGAAGATCCACAGCCCGATGAAGGTGGACTCGAAGAAGAAGGCGATCAGGGCCTCGAAGGCGAGCGGCGCTCCGAAGATGTCACCGACGAAGCGCGAGTAGGCGGACCAGTTCATGCCGAACTGGAACTCCTGGACGATGCCGGTGACGACGCCCATCGCGATGTTGATCAGGAAGAGCTTGCCCCAGAACTTGGTCGCCCTGAGGTACTTCTGATTCTCCGTACGCACCCAGGCGGTTTGCAGGCCGGCGACGAGCGCGGCGAGCGAGATCGTCAGGGGAACGAAGAAGAAGTGGTAGACGGTGATAATGCCGAACTGCCATCGCGCCATGGTTTCCGGCGCCAAAGCCAATTCCACGTCGTCAGTCTCCTTACGTCGCCGTGGTCACAGCGGCAGTGTGCCCGCTTCACAACAGACATCACGGGAGCAACAGGACACGCTTGTGAACGCGTTCACATTCACAAGCAATTATGACGCATACCCGTTCGAGGCAAGAGGGGTGGGGGGTCCCTAAACGGGGCCGAAGGGACCCGGCCTGGAGGGGCCGGGCGGCCTCGGACCGACACACGGCCCCTGGAGTCGCCCTCACCTCGCGCGTGTCCGGCCCCGGGCATGCCGAGGGGCCCGTACGCGAACACCACGTACGGGCCCCTCGGCCACGGCTCACGGGCGGACGCCTTCACGGGGCGACGGACAACGCCACCCCGGCTGGCAGTGGGTCCGCTACAGCCCCTTGGGGAAGCTCTCGGTCGCCTTCAGGAAGATGTCGTTGGCCTCGGTCTCCCCGATGGTGACGCGAACACCCTCGCCGGCGAAGGGGCGCACGACGACACCGGCCTGCTCGCAGTGCGCGGCGAAGTCGAGGGTGCGCTCCCCCAGGCGCAGCCACACGAAGTTGGCCTGCGTCTCGGGCACCGTCCAGCCCTGACCGCGCAGCGTGTCGACCACCCGGGTGCGCTCCGAGACCAGGGAGCCGACCCTGCCGATCAGTTCGTCCTCGGCGCGCAGGCTCGCCACCGCGGCGTCCTGGGCCAGCTGGCTCACCCCGAACGGCACCGCCGTCTTGCGCAGCGCGGCCGCCACCGGCTCGTGAGCGATCGCGAAGCCGACCCGCAGACCGGCCAGACCGTACGCCTTGGAGAAGGTGCGCAGCACACAGACGTTGGGCCGGTCACGGTAGATCTCCACACCGTCCGGGACCTCGACGTCACGGATGAACTCGCGGTACGCCTCGTCCAGGACGACCAGCACATCGCTCGGCACCCGGTCCAGGAACCGCTCCAGCTCGGCCCTGCGCACCACGGTGCCGGTCGGGTTGTTCGGGTTGCAGAGGAAAATCAGCCGGGTCCGCTCGGTGATGGCGTCGGCCATCGCGTCCAGGTCGTGCACCTCGCCCGGGGTCAGCGGCACCTGCACCGAGGTCGCCCCGCTGATCTGGGTGATGATCGGGTACGCCTCGAAGGACCGCCAGGCGTAGATGACCTCGTCGCCGGGACCGCTCGTGGCCTGGAGCAGCTGCTGCGCGACGCCGACCGAGCCGGTGCCGGTCGCCAGGTGCGAGACGGGGACGCCGAAACGGTCCGCCAGCTCGTTCATCAGCCCGGTGCACGCCATGTCCGGGTAACGGTTGAACGAACCGGTCGCCGCGGTCAGGCTCTCGACCACACCGGGCAGCGGCGGGTACGGGTTCTCGTTGGAGGACAGCTTGTACGCCACGGCGCCGCCGGCGGCGGCCGGCTTGCCGGGCTTGTAGGTGGGAATCCCCGCCAGCTCGGCACGCAGCTTGGGGTTCGTGTCGCTCACCGCAGTCCTCCTCGTGACCACCAGCGGCTCATGACCACCACCGGCTACCAATACTTCTCACCTTATGAGGATTCCGCGCCGCTGCGAATGGCCTGTGGACAACCCGACACCGGCAGGTGTCCGCACCGGCACGCACACGGCCAAGCGATCGCCCCCGGATGCCGCGGGCACGGGCCCCGCGCCCGCGCCGCTCGGGCCGCCGGCCGTCCTCGTACGAAGTCGTACGAAAGGGGGCGCGTCGCCGACTATCACATGCGCCGGTGGCTCACGCCGTGGCGCGCATCCCTCGTACAGGTGAGTTGAGACCTCTTCGAGACATGGCCCGCTTGGCAGGCCCGCACGCGCCGACACGTCACGTACTGGGATGAGATCGCTCAACTGCCTTCATTTCCAAGGAAGTTAGGGACTCTCGACCATGCAGAAACGTGCCTGTCAACGCGTGCATATGCGTCCGCACTACCCCACCGTATGAGCCCTACTATCGGCTCGCCATGACAGCAGCAGGGAAGCACCAGGTGAGCCGGGCGGAGACCTCCCGCCGAGGCGGTCGGCCGGGCCGGGCGGGCATCAGAGACGTGGCCGCGGCAGCAGGGGTCTCCATCACAACCGTGTCCGACGCCCTCAACGGCAAGGGACGGCTCCCGGACGCCACCCGACGCCATGTCCGCGAGGTCGCCGACCGGCTGGGCTATCGCCCCTCGGCCGCGGCCCGGACCCTCCGTACCGGAAAGTCGGGCCTCATCGGCCTGACCGTGACCACGTACGGGGATGAACCTTTCACCTTCACCGAGTTCGCGTACTTCGCCGAGATGGCCAGAGCCGCCACCTCGGCCGCGCTCGCCCGGGGATACGCCCTGGTCATCCTCCCCGCGACCTCCCGCCACGACGTGTGGTCGAACGTCGCCCTGGACGGAACCGTGGTCATCGACCCCTCCGACCAGGATCCGGTCGTCAGCGAGCTGGTCCGCCAGGGGCTGCCGGTCGTCTCCGACGGCCGGCCCGCGGGATCGCTCCCGGTCACCGCCTGGGTGGACAACGACCACGAGGCCGCCGTCCTCGGCATCCTCGACCACCTGGCGGACGCGGGCGCCCGCCGCATCGGCCTTCTCACCGGCACCACCACGGACACGTACACCCACCTCTCCACCACCGCCTACCTGCGCTGGTGCGAGCGAGTGGGCCAGGATCCGGTCTACGAGGCCTATCCGGCGCACGATCCGTGCGCCGGAGCCGTCGCCGCCGACCGGCTCCTCGCCCGGCCCGACCGCCCGGACGCCGTCTACGGCCTCTTCGACCCGAACGGCACCGACCTGCTGGCCGCCGCCCGCCGCTACGGTCTGCGCGTACCCGACGACCTGCTGCTGGTGTGTTGCAGCGAGTCGAACGTCTACGCCAGCACCGAGCCGCCCGTCACGACCCTGTCCCTCAAACCGCGCAGAATCGGCACGGCCGTCGTCCAGCTGCTGATCGACGCGATCGAAGGGGTCGAATCGGACCAACCGGTCGAGCAGGTGATACCGACGGAGCTGATCGTGCGGACCTCCTCGCAGCGCCGGCCGCCCCGGACGACGGTCAGCCCGCCCCGATCACCCGAGCAGGGCTGACGCCCGATCCGGATCGGGCGGGGCGAGCCCCGCCCAATTCGGGCGAAAACCGCGGTGAACTGGGCTCCTGTTCCGATTCACCACCCCTGGGTCATCACATGGCGCGATCCGCATTCCTATGATGGGCGGACGACACCGCGGGCCGCTGCGACCAGGCAGTCCGAACCGGTGCAGATGCGGCGCGATCGTGGTGGAGGGGTCGATGACTCAGGGGGCCGGTCAGGGACCCGAGGTGGTGCGGACGGCGACGTTGCGCGACTTCCGGGTGCCGGGGTACGTCCATGAGACCGGTCCGTATGCGCAGAACACGCCTCACGGCGAGGGCGCAGGACCCGTCGGGGAGACCGAGCGGTACGCGTCGGGAGAATCCTCCCCGTACGCGTCCGTGGACGCTCCCCCGGAGTTCCCCGGAGAGTTCTCCGAGGGATACACGCCCACGCAGCGCGATCTCCCGGTCATCAACCGGGGCGACACCCAGCAGGTCGTCCTCGACCCCGCCGGGGCGCCCGCCCCGGCGCCCGGCGCCGGACCCGGCCCGCTGTACGTCGTCGGAGACGTCCACGGCTATCTCGACCAGCTCCTCGCCGCGCTCCGGGCCAAGGGCCTCGTCGACGCCGCGGGCAGCTGGTCGGCCGGCACCGCACGCCTGTGGTTCCTCGGCGACTTCACCGACCGCGGCCCTGACGGCATCGGCGTCATCGACCTCGTGATGCGGCTGTCCGCCGAGGCGGCCGCGGCCGGCGGGTACTGCAAGGCCCTCATGGGCAACCACGAGCTGCTGCTGCTCGGCGCCAAGCGCTTCGGCGACACGCCCGTCAGCTCCGGTGCGGGCACCGCCACCTTCCAGGCCGCCTGGCTGCTCAACGGCGGCCAGAAGACGGACATGGACCGCCTCCAGGACCACCACCTCCAGTGGATGGCCCGCCTCGACGCCATGGAACTGGTCGACGGACACCTTCTGGTGCACTCCGACACCACCGCCTACCTCGACTACGGCGACTCCATCGAAGCGGTCAACGACACCGTCCGCGAGACCCTCACGCGCAACGACGCCGAGGACTGCTGGGACCTCTTCCGCAAGTTCACCCGGCGTTTCGCCTTCCGCGACGACGGCGCCGACGCGGTCCGCGAACTGCTCGGCGCCTACGGCGGCGCCCGCATCGTCCACGGTCACAGCCCCATTCCCTACCTCCTGGGCGAGGTGGTCCCGGAGGACGGCGAGTCCGGAGCGGGCCCCGTCATCGAAGGACCGCACGTCTACGCCGACGGCCTGGCCATCGCGATGGACGGCGGAGTGACCATGGCCGGAAAGCTGCTGGTCCAGCAACTTCCGCTGGATATCTGAGCGTTCGGCGGCCAGGCGGCCGGCGGGCGGACCATTCCGGGCGGGGGCCAATTTCTGGAAACCCCCTGTCACGGCGTGCCGTCGCCGCTCTACCATCGGCTTATCCGTAGCAGGCTCCCCTCCGTTTCTGCCCGACGGCTCGTCAGCGTGCGAGCCACCAGCCCTACGGAGCATCGGGGGATGCAGATGAACAGCGTTCCGCAGCACCTGCTGAGCGAGGACCGCCAGGAATACGAGCGGATCCTCGATGAGGCGCTGCGCTCCGCACCACACCGCCCGGAACTCGCCGCTGTCGGCCAG
The DNA here is from genome assembly GCF_037940415.1 of Streptomyces sp. f51. Classification (NCBI taxonomy): domain Bacteria; kingdom Bacillati; phylum Actinomycetota; class Actinomycetes; order Kitasatosporales; family Streptomycetaceae; genus Streptomyces; species Streptomyces sp. f51. Next base: position 3,657,059 of record NZ_CP149798.1, read on the forward strand.
CGGCTCAACCTCGAACAACTGCGCACCATGGCGCTCAACGCCACGGCCCTCATCACGACGGCCGCGTCGGACGAGTACGCGCACTATGTGAAGATCCGCAGCGAACTGCGCCGCCCGGCGCGGTCCGCCCCGGCACTGAGCGAGGAAACCGGCTCCGCCGAGCCGGACACGACCGCCATGGGTCTCGCCGCCACCGTCGGAGAGGTCACCGAGACCGCCGGTGCCGGCGCGGTCGCCGTCGTCGCGGTGCTCGCCCCGGTCCTGGCCGGGACGGCAGCGGTGATATTCCTGCTCGTGGGCTATGTCCTGAGGATGCTCGACCCCGAGCCGGCCATCGCCAGAACCCTTCTGACCACCGGTTGGGTCTTCGGCGCGGTCACGGCGGCCGCCATTCTGGTCGCCGCGGCCGGACTACTGCTGACCGCGCTGCGCAACGGCTCGTCCTCCCTGCGGGCCGGAGCGGGCGACGAGCTGACCCAGCAGGTCAACCGGGCCAAGGACGCCTGGCGTGACGCCCTGCTGGAGCGCGGCATCCTGCCGTTCCTCCGGGAAGCCCTCGCGGACCCGGGCTCGGCGGCACTGGGCCGTCCCGCTCCGGCCCCCAGCCGCATACCCCACCTCGGGTACGACCGGCCGGGATTCAGCAGCCCCGACGGCGGACCCGCGGCGGGCCCGCGCCCGAGCTTCTCCAGCCCTGACTTCACCAGCCCGGACTTCGGGGGACCGGAACACCAGCCCGAGTGACCCGGCCGGCCGACGGCCGGGTCCGAGGCAGGAGAGGGCCCGCGCGGGCGCGCGGGCCCACACACCGCTGCCGGTGCGGCGTTGCCCGCACCACACCGCCCCGCGGTGGCGCTGCGGTCGCCCCGCGGGAGTCCTCCACCGTCCTTCGGCCAAGGGCTGGTCTCAGACAATGCCCAGCCGCCGCGCCTCCTTCATCCACGAGGGGAACTCGGACAGCAGCCGGTCGTACAGCTCCGGATCCGGTACGTCGCTGATGTCGTCGACCGCGAAGAAGCCCACGTTGTCCACGCGCCGGCCCGGCAGGGTGTCGAACCGCTCCAGCACGCCGTAGTTGGAGCGCCCCAGCCCGACGAACTGCCAGAAGACCGGCTCCTCCACCGCCTCCCGCAGTTCCGTCTCGATCTCCTTGTTGCGGTAGACACCGCCGTCGGAGAAGAAGAGCACCAGCGTGGGATCGGCGGCCGGGTGCTCACGGACATAGGTGCGGACCTCGGCAATCACCTTCTGCTCCTCGTTCTGGATGCCGACCGCCCGCATGTCCACCTGCCCCGGCAGCAGGCCCTTCTTCGGCTTCTTCCGCCGGAACAGGGTCAGCTCACCGACCCGGACATGAAGCTCCAGCCAGTCCGGCAGGTCCCCCAGGGCGAGGTCCGGAAGCCGGGCCGGATTCGACGCGAAGGTCCACGCCTGCATCTCCCCGTCGTCGTCCAGCTGGGCCGCCACGGCGGCCATCCGCTCCACCACGTCGGCCACGACACCCTTGGAGTACAGGAACGACATCGACCCGGAAGCGTCCAGGACCAGGATGACGCGGGCTCTGACGCCCACGGCTCCGTGCTTGCGCAGACTGACCGCCACCTGCTCCTTGCGCAGGGAGAGCCGCTTGCGCATGTCCAGGGGCAACCGCTCCTCCCCCTTCACGAGCCGAGGAGCCGAGCCGACGCCCGGGGCGGGGGCCGGAGGAGCCGGGGGGAGTGGAGACACCGGGACGGACGGGGGAGCCGACGGGGGTGCCGGGGGGACGGGCGCGGTCGGGGGCGAAGGCACGTGCGGGGGCGCGGGCGGGGGTGCCGGTGAGGTGGCTCCGGCGGCCGCTCCCCTCTGCTCCGCGCTCCCGGAGCCGCCCGGCTCCTCGTCGACGCTGATCCCGAAGTCGGTGGCCAGGCCGGCGAGTCCGGAGGCGTACCCCTGGCCCACCGCGCGGAACTTCCACTGATCTCCGCGCAGATACAGCTCGCCGCCGATGAAGGCCGTCTCCGTCGTCGCCTCCATGTCGAAGAACGCCAGCTCCTCCCCGGTCCCGGCGTCGAACAGCCTCAGTCGCAGACCCGACAGCTCACCGAAGGTGCCCCCGTCGGCGGAGGCGCCCAGGACCACCCGCTGGATCTCGGGCTCCAGGCCACGCAGATCCACCTCGACGGTGTCCGTCGTCTCCTCGCCCTCCCGCCGCTTGCCCGAGTGACGCACGGCCCCGGAGACGTGCCGGGGCTGGTTGTAGAAGACGAAGTCACCGTCGTCGCGCACCCGTCCGTCCGCGCGGAGCAGCAGGGCCGAGGCGTCGGCGTCCGGCGCTCCGGGGCCTCCGGACCAGCCGAGTACGACCCGCACCTGCCGTGCGGCAACGGGAAGGTTGGCGCCCTTGCTCATCGATGTCGGTGTCATGGGCCCAGTCTCCCCGCAGAAGCCGCCGGTGGATCCGACCGATACGCGGGCGGGTGAGAAGAGGCCGCCGCGTCCGTCGCGGCCCGCACGAACGCGCGCAGGCGCTCGCTTGTGTTGCTCTCCCTCCACACCAGTCCCCGTTCGATCGGCCGCGCGTCGTGGAGGGGGACGTAGGCGACATCGGGCCGTGGGTAGTACTGCCGGGAGTGTTCCCCGACCGGGAGGACGCCCCGGCCCATCGCGACCAGCGTCAGCATCTCGGAGAACGACCCGCCGACCGGCCCCTTGGGCACGGGCCGGCCCGAGGGGGTGTGATCCGGCGTTCGGTCGCGTTTGAACCCCACCGAGGTCACCTCGGGGTACTGCACCACGGGGTGTTCGGCGAGCACCTCGAGGGACAGCCGCTCCTCGCCGGCCAGCGGATGACCTGCCGCGACGGCCAGGACCCGGCTCTCCCGCAACAGCGCGGGACCACAGGCCATGCCGTCGAACGGGAACGAGGCGAGCAGCACGTCGATCGAGCCGTCCAGCAGACTCGCCCGCGAGTTGGACAGCTGGACCTCCCGCACCTCGACCCGGCAGTCGGGATGCCGCTCGCCGAACAGGCCGACCGCTCTGAGGAGTGCGGGCGCGGTCCATTCACCGAGGAAGGCGGCCCGCAGCTCTCCCGTGATCCCCCGGCCGGCGTCGGCCGCCCTTCGCAGCGCCTCCTCCATCCCGGCGACCAGGGGCGCCAGATCGTCCGCGAGCTGCCGGCCGACCGGGGTGAGCCGGACGGAACGGCTGGTGCGTTCGAACAGCAGGCCGCCCACTTGGCGCTCCAGTGCCTTGATCACCTGGCTGACCCGTCCGGTCGTGATCCGCAGGCGCTCGGCGGTGCGGCCGAAGTGCAGTTCCTCGGCCAGCGTCAGAAAGGTCTCGGTCTCCAGTCGCTCCAGCATGAATCCCCCGTCGTTAAATCTGGCTCAACAGTCGTGCAGCGATCACGTCTTGATGGCGTCCGCCCCGCGGCGGATCGTAGAAGGCGTCCGCACAGCCCGCGGGAAGGAACCGGGCGCGGCCGTGCCGACGTGATCGACCCGCCCTGCTCAGCGCGTGGCTCCCGCCACGCCGTCGACCTGGAGACGACATGACCACCGTGCGCGTGAAGGCCTTCGACCACCTGGTCCTCAACGTCCAGGACGTCGAACGGTCCCTGGCCTTCTACATCGGACTGCTCGGCCTGGAACCCGTACGCGTCGCCGAATGGCGGCGCGGCCAGGCCCCGTTCCCGTCGGTGAGGATCACCGCGGAGACCATCATCGACCTCGTGGCCCATGCCCCCGAGGGGTCCAACGTCGACCACATCTGTCTCACCGTGGAACCGCTGGACTGGGACCAGGTCATCGCGTCGGGAACCTTCACCGTGCTCGAAGGGCCCGTGCAGCGGTTCGGCGCGCGAGGCAGTGCCACCTCGGTCTACGTCCGGGACCCGGACGGCAACACCGTCGAACTGCGCTGGTACCCGCAGGACGTCACGCCGTGACCGTGACGAGGGCGACGGGCCCGCTCCGTGACCGGGTCGAGGGCGGCGGTCCGGGTCCCCGTCCCGGACCGCGCCCCCGTGGGGTGGCTCAGTCGGCCAGCGGCAGATACACGCGGTTGCCCGCCTCCGCGAACTCCCGGGACTTCTGGAGCATGCCCTCGGAGATCTCCTCGGCGGAGGCGCCGTCGGCCACGTCACCGCCGAACCGCTCGTTGATGTTCTGACTGATCTTCATCGAGCAGAACTTCGGCCCGCACATGGAGCAGAAGTGGGCCGTCTTGGCGGGTTCGGCCGGCAGCGTCCGGTCGTGGAACTCCCGCGCCGTGTCCGGATCGAGGGCCAGATTGAACTGGTCCTCCCACCGGAACTCGAAGCGGGCGTCGGAGAGCGCGTCATCCCATTCCTGCGCACCCGGGTGCCCCTTGGCGAGGTCGGCTGCGTGGGCGGCGATCTTGTAGGTGATGACGCCGGTCTTGACGTCGTCTCGATCGGGCAGGCCCAAGTGCTCCTTGGGCGTGACATAGCAGAGCATGGCCGTGCCCCACCAGGCGATCATCGCGGCACCGATGCCGGAAGTGATGTGGTCGTACGCCGGCGCGACGTCCGTCGTCAGCGGGCCGAGGGTATAGAACGGAGCTTCATCACAGATCTCCTGCTGAAGGTCGATGTTCTCCTTGATCTTGTGCATCGGGACATGGCCCGGGCCTTCGATCATCGTCTGAACCTGAAAACGCTTCGCGACCGTGTTGAGTTCCCCGAGCGTCCTCAACTCCGCGAATTGCGCCGCGTCGTTGGCGTCCGCGATGGAACCAGGCCGCAGCCCGTCTCCCAGCGAGTAGGTGACGTCGTACGCGGCGAGGATCTCGCAGAGCTCCTCGAAGTTCTCGTACAGGAACGACTCCTTGTGGTGCGCCAGGCACCAGGCCGCCATGATCGATCCGCCGCGCGAGACGATGCCTGTCTTGCGGTTCGCGGTGAGCGGCACGTACGCCAGGCGCACGCCCGCGTGGACCGTCATGTAGTCCACGCCCTGCTCGGCCTGCTCGACGACCGTGTCCTTGTAGATCTCCCAGGTCAGCTCCTCGGCACGGCCGTCGACCTTCTCCAGTGCCTGATAGAGCGGCACGGTCCCGATGGGAACGGGGGAGTTGCGCAGCACCCACTCGCGTGTGGTGTGGATGTTGCGGCCGGTGGACAGGTCCATGACCGTGTCGGCGCCCCAGCGGGTCGCCCAGGTCATCTTCTCGACCTCCTCCTCGATGGAGGACGTCACCGCGGAATTGCCGATGTTGGCGTTGACCTTCACGAGGAACCGCTTGCCGATGATCATGGGCTCGATCTCGGGGTGGTTGACGTTCACCGGCAGCACCGCCCGGCCCGCGGCGATCTCCTCCCGTACGACCTCGGGGTCGACGTTCTCCCGGACCGCCACGAACTCCATCTCGGGCGTGATCTCGCCGCGCCGCGCGTAGGCGAGCTGGGTGACCGCCTGCCCGGCACGTCCCCGGCGGGGCTGACGCGGCCGGCCGGGGAAGACCGCGTCGAGGTTGCGCAGCCCTCCCCGTGGGGCCGTGTGCTTGATCCCGTCGTCCTCGGGGCGGACGGGACGGCCCGCGTACTCCTCGGTGTCTCCACGGGCGATGATCCAGTTCTCACGCAGTGGCGGCAGCCCCCTGCGCACATCGGTGTCGACGGTCGGATCGGTGTACGGGCCGGAAGTGTCGTACAACGTCACGGACTGCCCGTTGGTGAGGTGCACCTGGCGAACCGGCACCCGCAGATCGGGGCGTGTGCCCCCGACGTACGCCTTGTGCCAGCCGATGGAGCGCTTGTCCTCGCCGTTCTCGGACGACGGGGGGACCCCGTCCGTCCGGTTGAAGGCAGGCGTGCGTACATCCTTGTCGGTCATGAGACCTACTCCCTACGCCGGCATTACCCGGTAACAGGTTCAGCGGTCGACGCAGCGGCTTCCGATCGCCGATGTTTCATGTGAAACATCGCGAAGACGGAGGTCAGCGCCCTCTCAGCCCGGTGCTCCGAGCTCCCGCGTGTGCAAAGGTGCCTCCACGCTAGCGTCATGTTTGGCGCGGTGAACAGAGGGCCCTTGACGTTCTTGCGATGATCGGGCGGTGACGACCAGCCGCCAGCACCCGTTCTCTCCGTCCGAGCCACCGCGCCGTTCCGGCTCCGACGGCGGCCGTGGGCAGGGCCGCGGCAACGGACCCGAGCATGAGCACGGGCCGGGGCACGGGCATGAACAGGGGCACGGGCACGGGCCCGAGAGCGACCATCACGGGTCCGGCGACGGCCACGGTCCTGGTCCGCGCCGCGGGCGGGACGAGCTCCCGAGCGCCGGGCACGGGCATTCCCACAGCCACGGTCCGGCAGCACCCGTCTCCCAGCGTCTGCGCAAGGTCATCGCCGCGGTGCTCATCCCCTTCGCGGCCGCGGTCGCGGTGGGACTGGTGGTGCTGTGGCCCGGCGGCGCTCCGGCCCACGAGCGCACCGGTGTCGGCTTCGACCGGCAGACCCAGCAGGCGACCGTCACCAGGATCGACCGGGTGGACTGCAAGTCCGTGAACGCCTCCTCGGGGGCCCAGGTCGGCGACACCTCCGCCGCCGGGGGCTCCGCGGCCCAGCGCCCGGCGGCGGGGGACTGCAAGAAGGCGACGGTCCGGATCGACACCGGAAAGGACACGGGCCGCACGTTCACCGAGATCGTCCAGCCGGATCAGTCACGGCAGTTGCACCAGAGCGAGAAGGTCGTCGTCGCGTACGAGCCCTCCGCCCCCAAGGACCTCCAGTACTCGGTCACGGACGCGAACCGGAAGCTGCCCCTGACGCTGCTCTCCGTGATCTTCGCGCTGGTCGTGGTGGTGATCGGGCGGATGCGCGGCGTCATGGCGCTGGTCGCCCTGGCCATCAGCTTCATGATCCTGAACTTCTTCATCCTGCCCGCGATCCTCCAGGGCTCGAACCCGCTGCTCGTGGCGGTCGTGGGGTCCAGCGCCATCATGCTGATCGCGCTCTACATGTGTCATGGTCTGTCGGCCCGGACGTCCGTGGCCGTGGTCGGCACCCTGCTCTCCCTGGTGCTGATCGGCCTGCTCGGCTCCGTCTTCATCGACTGGGCCGTGCTGACCGGCAACACCGACGACAGCACCGGCCTGATCCACGGCCTGTACCCGTCCATCGACATGAGCGGCCTGCTGCTGGCCGGCGTCATCATCGGTTCACTCGGTGTCCTGGACGACGTGACAGTGACGCAGACCTCCGCGGTCTGGGAACTGCACGAGGCGAACCCCACGATGGGCTGGCGCGGTCTGTACCGCGCGGGCATCCGTATCGGCCGCGACCACATCGCGTCCGTCGTCAACACACTCGTCCTGGCCTACGCCGGCGCCGCGCTGCCGCTGCTGCTGCTCTTCTCGATCGCGCAGAGCAGCGTGGGCACCGTCGCCAACAGCGAGCTGGTCGCCGAGGAGATCGTGCGCACGCTGGTCGGTTCGATCGGTCTGGTGGCCGCCGTACCGGTGACGACGGCGCTCGCCGCCCTGGTGGTCGCCGCGGACCGCGACGGGGGCGCGAGCGTCCCCGCTCAGACCGCGGCGGCCAGGCCCCCGGCACGCGCCGGCAAGGGACGTCGTCGCAAGCACTGACCGCCCGAGGAAAGTGCTGAAACCATCCTGCGTCGGCGGGCCTTGCGAGGAAGCGTTACGCCGCTCCGGGCCGGCCCCGGTGTCAGCCCGCGCTCTGTTCCTCGGTGAGGATGCGGTCGAGCACCGCGTCGAGCGATGAGTCGAATCCTTCGAGGGAGCGTTCCTGCCCGAGCGGCACGAGGCGGTCCGTGCGGTCGAGGAAGGCTACGAGCGGCGCGGTCCCGGACCGGAACAGCGCGTGATCGCCACCGACCTGAAGCCGGATCAGCACCTCCCCGAGCGCCTCGGGGTCGGCCGGAGCGATGTGCACATCGCCGTCACCGCAGGGCCTGCCCACTCCGTCGATCAGCAGTTCCCGCCCGAACACCCAGGTCACAGGCGCGTCGCCGGGCAAATGGAAGGTCAACCGCACGGCGTACGGATCACAGGTCTCGTATCGCAGTTCGACGGGAATGCGGAAGGACAGCTCCTCGGACACGAGGAAGCTCATCATGACCTCTGCCTGCACCGACTCGCGCATCGCCTACCCCGTCGTTTGCCGTCCACCGGCCAGGATTCATCCCACCCGACACTGCTGGAAATATTGCTCAACGTGCATGCTGGATTACAAGGAGTGAGTTTTCAGATACTGATAGAGAAGGCGAGTGTTCCTAGCAGCCGTCCGACCTCACCGTGCAGCCTCCGTGCCGCGGGCATCAGGCGGTCACCCTGGTGGGACGGAAGGGAGAAGGCCACAGCGGCGGCCGAACCGCCCGCGGTGACTGGGATCGCCGCGCAGACCGTGCCCAGCGCGTACTCCTGCCGCTCGACCACCGGTTCCATCCGGCCGGTCCGTTCCAGGCGCCGCAGCAGCCGGTCCTCGTCACGCACCGTGTACGGGGTGAGCGCCCGCACCGGGTAGCGGTCGAGGTGGTCACGCCGTGACTTGTCGTCGAGCTGGGCGAGCAGACACTGGCCGACCGCGTGGGCGTGCCCGGTCTCACGGAAGTCGGCCCACTCCTGGACCGCCGGGTTCGCCGGGCTGTCGACGACGCACAGGACCTCGATCTCGCCCTCGCGGTAGACCGCGTAGTACATGGGGGCGCCGATCATGTCGCGCCAGTGCGCGAGGGTGTCCCGTACCGCGCCGCGACGTTTCTGCCGGGCTCCGCTGGTGCTCAGCCGCTCGGCGGCCTCGCCGAGGAAGAACAGCCCGCTGTCACGGCGCAGATAGCCTTCGTGGACCAGCGTGCGCAGCAGGTGGTAGGCCGTCGGCAGGGCCAGTCCCGCCTCGCGCGCGAGCTGTTTGGCGGGGGCGCCCTGCTCACGCGAGGCGACGGCCTCCAGCAGACGCATCGCACGCTGCACCGAGCCGATCAGCGTGGTGGCGTGCGAGTCCAGGGGAGCGCCTTCGGGCCCCGGGGCGGGGGTGCGGGCGGGCCGCGCGGTCCTCGCGGGCGCGGAGGGGGAACTCGGGGCCGCCGAGGGCCTGGTGCGCCCGGAGAGCCCTTCCGCCGGCGCGGTGCGCCGGGCGGATTCCTCCACCGTCGCGGTCCGGGGCGGCGCCGGCTCCCTGGGGGATGCCGACGGGCCGCGGGAGGGCGGTGGCTCCCCCGGCGAGCTACGCGGCTGGACCGGTGGAACGCGTGCCGCCGCGGGCGTGCCCGGTCGCCGGAAGGGTGGAGCGACGGATGGTACGGGTGCGGTGTCGACCGTGGCCAAGGGGCACTCCGAAGAGCGAGGAGGACCGCCCGTGCGGGGAATCACGGGAGGGGGCTGTGCGCTGCCCGCGGGGTCGGCCCCGCGTCGGGTTCCGGACTCTAACGGCCCGTCACCGCATATACGCGGCCTCACCGGAAAACTTCCCCCTGCCGAGGGAACCTTGGGTTCCCTTTCCCCCTTCGCCGTTACCTGCCGCTCACCCTCTCGCGCCTCACCAGTCGCTGCGCGAGGAGGAACCCGACATGAACTTCCGCACGACGAAGATGAGCCCGCCGACCAGCGCGACGAAGACGAGCAGCTTGAAGAGCAGGCCGATGACGAACCCGACGACGGTCGCTATCAGACCTCCGAACACCACCAGGGCGATGACCGGCACCGCGACCCACTTCACCCACCACGGCATACCGCTGAAGATCTCCTGCATCGCCCTGTCCTTACCTCTCCTCGCCCGCGGTCCCGACGCCGGGACTCTGATTCCGGGCTCTCTGGTGTCTCGCATCCGATGCTAGGCGGCGCAGGGGGCCGCGCGGTGGCCTCGCACCCCTTGTCCTCCCCTGACCGTCCCCCTAGGGAACCCTGAGACGCGCGGTCAGCTCTCGGGCGGAGAGAACATCACCAGGACCCGCAGATCCTCCGTGATGTGGTGGAACTTGTGGGCCACCCCGGCCGGTACGTAGACGACGCTGCCCCGGGCCACCTGAGTGGTCTCCAGGCCGACCGTGATCGACGCCCGCCCGCTGGCCACGAAGTACACCTCGTCCTGGCCGTGCGGTTTCTGCGGGTCGAACGAACCCGCGTCGAGCGCGTAGAGCCCGACCGACATGTTCCGTTCACGCAGAAACTGGAGGTACGCACCGTCGTTGGCGGCGCGTTCCGCCTCCAGTTCATCCAGCCGGAATGCCTTCATCGCCCTCGTCCGCTCTCGTGCACCACAGGCTGTTTCCACAGCCTCTTCTTGCCAGTCGATCTCTCTGCCACGATCAGACACATGAAGAATTTCGTAGTCAAGACGCTCGCCAACGCGGGGGCCCTGGCCGTCGCCGTCTGGCTGCTCGACAAGATCACCCTGACGGGCGACAGCACGGGCAAGAAGATAGGCACGCTCATCCTCGTGGCACTGGTCTTCGGACTGGTGAACTTCCTGGTCAAGCCGGTCGTGAAGGTACTGACCTTCCCGCTCTTCATCCTCACCCTCGGCCTGATCACCCTTGTGGTGAACGCCTTGATGCTGATGCTCACCTCGTGGCTCGCCGACAAACTCGACCTGAGCTTCCACGTGGAGGGCTTCTGGACCGCCGTCCTGGGCGGCCTGATCATCTCCATCGTCTCCTGGGCGCTCAACGTCGTCCTGCCCGACGGCGACTGAACGGCTGAGAGAGTTCCATGACCTACCGCGTCTGCTTCGTCTGCACCGGCAACATCTGCCGCTCGCCGATGGCCGAGTCCGTCTTCCGCGCGCATGTGGAGCGGGCCGGACTCGACGAACTCGTCGAGGTCGACAGCGCGGGCACGGGCGGCTGGCACGAGGGCGACGGAGCGGACGAACGCACCGTCGCCGTGCTGGAGGCGGGCGGCTACGAGAGCGGCCACGCAGCCCGGCAGTTCCAGGCCTCGTGGTTCTCCCGTCTCGATCTCGTCATCGCCCTCGACACAGGACACCTCAAGGCCCTGCGCCGTCTCGCGAGCAGCGCCGAGGACGCCGGGAAGGTCCGGCTGCTGCGCTCGTACGACCCCACCGCCGGCGACGACCTGGACGTCCCCGATCCGTACTACGGACACCTGGACGGCTTCGAGGCATGTCTTGAGATGGTGGAGGCGGCGAGCCCTGGGCTGCTCGCCGCGGTACGCGAGCAAGTGGAAGGACCAACGGCATGACGCCAGAGGATTTCGGCACGACGGACAAGGGCACCGGCCCCGCGGACGAACACGCGGACACACGGGCGACGGTGCCGGGTGACGGCACCCGTGCGGTACGGGCCGGACTGCCCGAGCCGGTCAAGTACGAGCCGACCCTTCCCGGCCCGGTCTTCGCCGCGCACTTCCATCTGCCCGGTGAGCCCACCGGCCCGTACACCTACGGCCGCGACGAGAACCCGACCTGGACGCTCCTGGAGCGTGCCATCGGCGAACTGGAGGCGCCCGGGCGGGAGTCCGTCGAGACGCTCTCCTTCCCCTCCGGCATGGCCGCCATCTCCGCGGTGCTCTTCTCGCAGCTGCGGGCCGGTGACATCGTCGTCCTTCCGGACGACGGCTATCAGGTGCTTCCCCTGGTGCGCGAGCAGCTGACCGCGTTCGGCGTCGAGGTGCGCACCGCACCCACCGCCGGCGATGCCCAGCTGGAGGTGCTGGACGGCGCGAAGCTGCTGTGGATCGAGACACCGTCCAACCCGGGTCTCGATGTCTGCGACCTGCGGCGCCTCGTGGCCGCCGCCCACGCGCAGGGCACGCTGGTCGCCGTGGACAACACGCTGGCCACCCCGCTCGGGCAGCGCCCGCTGGAGCTGGGCGCCGACTTCTCCGTGGCCAGCGGAACCAAGATGCTCACCGGGCACGGCGACATCCTCCTCGGCTACGTCACCGCCAAGGACGCGGCACTGATGGCTCCGGTACGACGCTGGCGCAAGGTCGTCGGTGCCATCCCCGGCCCCATGGAGGCATGGCTGGCCCACCGTTCCCTCGCCACGCTCCAGCTGCGGGCGGACCGCCAGAGCGCCACCGCGAAGACGATCGCCGAGGTGCTGCGGGACCGGCCCGAGGTGACGGGGCTGCGGTACCCGGGACTGCCCGAGGACCCCTCGTACAAGATCGCCTCGCAGCAGATGCGCCGCTTCGGCTGCGTGGTCTCCTTCACGCTGCCCTCGCGCGAGCACGCGGAACGCTTCCTCGACTCGCTGCGCCTGGTGGACGACGCCACCAGCTTCGGCGGGGTGCGGTCCACGGCCGAGCGGCGCGGCCGGTGGGGCGGGGACGCCGTCCCGGCCGGCTTCATCCGCCTCTCCGCCGGCGCCGAGGATCCCGAGGACCTGGTGGCGGACATTCTGCGGGCCCTCGACGCATCCGCGGAATAGGCGCCCGCCACGGCGGGATCAGCCCGCCACTCCGCACAACGAACGGTCCGAGCCTCCCCCCTCGTGGCTCGGACCGTTCCGGTTCTTTGCGCGAAGAACCGCGCGAACAAGGCTAGTTGACTCTGTGTCAGTGTCCAATCACGGTAGCGACAGCGACCTATCGACTTATTTATAGTTGAGGTTCGCGCGGGGGTGCTGAAAGGGGAGAGGCACCATGGACCTGGCCTTGCTGCGCACGTTCGTGACCGTGCACCGGGCCGGATCCTTCACTCGTGCCGCCGCACTGCTGGGCCTGTCCCAACCGGCCGTCACCTCGCAGATCCGCACACTGGAAAGCCAGTTGGGGCGGCCCCTGTTCCTGCGCCAGGCGCGTGGCGTGACCCCCACGACCATGGGCGACGAGCTCGCCCACAAGGCGGCGCCGCACCTCGACGCCCTCGTGGAGATCACCGGTACGGGCCTCGACGAGGACTCGTCCCTTCGCACACTGCATCTCGCGGGACCGCCCGAGTTCACCGCGGAACGCGCGTTACCCGCTCTCATGGGACTGACCGGGGACGACGGCCAGGGCTTCGCCCTGCGCGCCTCCTTCGGCAACGCGGAGGAGACGATGGAGGGGCTCGCCGCCGGACATCACGATCTGGCCATGACGACGGCCCAGCCGCGGGGTGCGCTGCTCACCGCGACTCCGCTCTGCGACGAGGAGCACGTCCTGGTCGCCGCTCCACGCTGGGCCGCCGAGATCAGCCCCGGCAAACTCCGCCGCAGGGGCGCCCAGACCCTGGAGAACCTCCCCGTCGTCGAGGTCCACGAGTCGCTGCCGCTCGTCGCCCGCTACTGGGCCTCCGTCTTCGACTGCCGTCCAGCCGCCTCCGGCACGGTGATCGTTCCGGATCTCAGGGCGGTCCTCGCCTGTGCCGCCGCCGGAGCGGGTCTCGCCGTCCTGCCCAGATATCTCTGTTCCGACGCCATCGAACGCGGAGACCTCGTGGCGCTCCTCGACCCCGCGGTCCCCCCGCTGCGTACCTATTTCCTGGTCGTGCGGACCGGAACGCTGGCGATGCCGCACATCGCCCGGGCGCACGAATGGCTGCTGCGGGCGGCTTCCGACTGGAGCTGAGGCGGGCACGCACACGGGATCAGGGACATTCCTCGGGATTTTCGCGCGGAATCGCGGTCCCACGATGTTTCACGTGGAACCAGCCGGGCCACATTTCTCCCATGACCGTCCGACCCGTGGTCAAGCGCACCGCACGTGCCGTCCTGCTCGACGGCGACGACCTGATCCTGATCAAGCGCACCAAGCCCGGTGTCGATCCCTACTGGCTCACACCGGGTGGCGGGGTCGAACCGGAGGACGCGACTGTCGTCGAAGCACTCCACCGTGAGGTGCACGAGGAGCTCGGCGCCAAGATCGTCGATGTGGTGCCCTGCTTCGTCGACACCGTCGAGCACATCGGCGACGACGGCGGCGCGACCGGCGTGAAGGTCCAGCACTTCTTCGTCTGCCGGCTGGAGTCCATGGACCCGTCCCTGCGCCACGGTCCCGAGGTGGACGAGCCCTGCGGCGAATACGAGATCGTCCGTGTCCCGTTCACCCGGGTCGGTATCGCCTCCGTACACCTCGTACCACTGTCCTTGCGGCACTATCTCGACGGAAACATCGAGGGCGTACGCGCCATGCACGCGCCCGACCTGGGCTGATCCGGGAGACCACAGGTCACTCACCCAGGTCGGCGGTTTCACGTGAAACCGCCGGTCACTGGTGCCGACGGAACGGAGCACCGCCAAAAGCCGGGAGCAGTGCCGGGAAAGCGGTGGACGGCAGGGGTTCGTCTCGGACAGCCTGATCCGTGTGCCGACTTCTTCCGCCGCCGCTCTGCCCATTCGCCGTCTGACGCCCCGCGACCTCGTCGCCTGCGCCGACCTGTCAGAGAACCGGGGCTGGCCCCGCGAGGAACACAAGTGGGGTCTGCTGCTCGCCGCGGGGACCGGATACGGGATCGACGACCCCACAGGCGGTCTGGTCGCCGTGTGCGTGGTGACGGACTATGGACCGCGCGAGCGTCCCGAGCTGGCCGCGATCGGAATGGTCCTCGTCGCCGAGCGGCACGCCCGCCGGGGTGTCGGCCGCCGTCTGATGCGGCACCTCGTCGAGGAGATGGGCAGCACGCCGCTGACCCTGCACGCCACCCCGTACGGGCGCCCGCTCTACGAGGAGTTGGGGTTCAAGGTGATCGGCCACGCGGAGATGGTCCGCGGGGTGTTCACTTCCGAAGGTTCCGCGTCCGCGGTCTTCACCCGCCCGGCCACGGCGGGCGATCTGGCTCCCCTCCTCGGGCTGGACGAAGAGGTCTTCGGCTCGGACCGCACGCACATGATCACGCGGCTGCCCGCCTTCGCGGACCAGCTGCGCGTGGCCGAGGAGGACGGACGGATCATCGGCTACGCGGCCGCCTGGCCCAATATGGACACCCACGTCGTGGGTCCCCTGATCGCCCGGGACACGGAGACGGCGAAAGCGCTCGTCTCCTCCCTCGCCGCGCACACCGACCGGCCCCTGCGCACCGACATCGACGTCCGGCACGAGGACCTGCTGAGCTGGCTGAAGGAGCGCGGGCTGGCCCCGGTCGGCCTCAACGCGGTCATGACGCACAACATCCCGGAACTGCCCGGCGACTGGACCCGCCGCTTCGCACCGCTGACGGTGGCCGCCGGCTAGCGACTCGGCAACGGCCCCGGACGCACGAGGCGCCGGTCCCCCGGGAAGCCTGAGGGACCGGCGCATCCGGACCGTCGTACGTCGTACGGGCCCGTCCTGAGAACGTCAGACGAGCGATTCGAC
This sequence comes from Streptomyces sp. f51, assembly GCF_037940415.1. NCBI lineage: Bacteria > Bacillati > Actinomycetota > Actinomycetes > Kitasatosporales > Streptomycetaceae > Streptomyces > Streptomyces sp. f51. Next base: position 3,672,263 of record NZ_CP149798.1, read on the forward strand.
GGCGGCGACGGCGAAGCCGTGATCCTGGTCGGGCATACCGCCGCCGACCCCGATCGCCCCGATCAGACGGCCGCCGCGGTGGACCGGAACACCGCCCGCGATGAACAGCAGGGGGCGGTCGAGCGCGGTGGGCAGCGTGTGGAAGAGGCCGCCGGGCTGCACCGCGTCGACGAGATCGGCCGTGGCCGAGTCGAGCTGGAGCGCGGTGTAGGCCTTGCGCGTGCTGGTCTCTCCCGAGATCAGCACGGCCAGGTCATCACGCCGGAAGGCGAGCAGATGGCCGCCCGCGTCGAGGACGGTGACGCTGACCCGGACACCGGCGGCCTCGGCGGCGCGCCGGGCCTCCGTGACCAGGACCTCGGCGTCCTCGATGCTCAGCGGGGCGACAGCGGTGGTGGTGCTCATCAGGGACTTCTCCTTGTGGGGGTGTTCTGTGTCGGGTCGGGAACGTGCCGGATCGGGCCCGCCGCGGAACGGCCCTGGTCCCGAGGCGGATCGATCCCGGGTCAGTGGTGGACGGCGGTCCGAGGCTCGGCGGGGACGCCTCCGGCGACCACGAGGCCGGCCCGGGACGTGCGGCGCTCCAGGGCGGCCGAGACGACGGCCAGGACGAGCGCTCCGGCGGCGAGGGCCGCACCCACCCAGTTGGGGGCGGTGTATCCGAGGCCCGCGGCGATGACGACGCCGCCGAGCCAGGCGGAAAGGGCGTTGCCGAGGTTGAAGGCGCCGATGTTCACGGCCGAGGCCAGCGTGGGGGCGCCGTGCGCCTGGTCGAGAACACGCTTCTGAAGGGGAGGCACGGTCGCGAAGCCCAGAGCGCCGATGAGGGCGATGGTGACGGCCGCCAGGATCTTGTTGTGCGCGGTGACGGTGAAGAGGGCGAGCACGACGGCGAGGCCGCCCAGGGACACGTACAGCATCGGCATCAGCGCGCGGTCGGCGAACCTGCCGCCGACCAGGTTCCCGCCGACCATGCCGAGGCCGAACAGGACCAGCAGCCAGGTGACGGAGCCGTCGGCGAAGCCGGCGACGTGCGTCATCATCGGCGCGATGTAGGTGACGGCCGCGAAGACACCGCCGAAACCGAGCACGGTCATCGCCATGGCGAGCAGGACCTGGACGTTCTTGAAGGCCGCCAGTTCGTGGCGCAGACGCACTCCCTCGGGCCTGGGCATCTCGGGGACCAGCCTGGCGATGCCCAGCAGCCCGACGACACCGAGCGCGGCGACTGCCGTGAAGGTGACACGCCACCCGGCGGACTGCCCGATCAGCGTGCCCAGGGGGACGCCGACGACGTTGGCGACCGTGAGCCCGCTGAACATCATCGCGATGGCGCCGGCCTTCTTCTCAGGGGCCACCAGTTCGGCGGCCGCCACCGATCCGATGCCGAAGAAGGCACCGTGGGCGAGAGAGGCGACCACCCGGCCCGCGAACATCAGCCAGAAGGCCGGAGCCACGGCGGAGATCAGATTGCCGAGGACGAACAGCCCCATCAGCACCATCAGCATCCGCTTGCGGGACACCTTCGTGCCGAGCGCGGTCATGATCGGCGCGCCGATCACCACCCCCAGGGCATAGCCGGTCACCAGCAGTCCAGCCGTGGGAATGGAGACCCCGAAGTCTCCGGCGACCTCGGGCAGGACGCCCATGATCACGAACTCGGTCGTCCCGATCCCGAAGGCCCCGATCGCGAGGGCCAGAAGCGCGAGAGGCATGGTGGAGGCACCTTCCAGAAGATTGCACGAGCGCTTTGCCTTCGCTCACAATAGTTGCAGACGCGGGCTATATGCAACAGCGGGCTATTGCGGCCGTGCCCTATCCTGGTCTCAGCCGCTCCGGGACGGAGGAATCGTCATGACAGCCACGGACCCCGCGCTCACCGCCCTCGCTCAGGGATGGTGCGCACTCTCCCTGCTGCACGGGAGGATCGAGGCCCACATCGAGCGGGCCCTGCAAGCCGCGCACGGGCTCAGCGTGCGGGAGTACTCCCTGCTCGACGTGCTCAGCCGGCAGCACGACGGCGAGGGCGGTCATCTCCAGATGAAGCAGGTCGCGGACGCGGTCGTCCTCAGCCAGAGCGCCACGACGCGACTGGTCACCCGACTCGAGGACCGCGGACTGCTGGCCCGCTATCTGTGCCCCACCGACCGGCGTGGCATCTACACGAACGTCAGCGAGGCGGGACTCGAGCTCCTCGCCTCGGCGAGGCCCACCAACGACAGGGCCCTGCGCGAGGCACTCGACGAAGCGGCCGGGAACCCCGACCTGGCGCCACTGGTCCGGGCCGTCGAGTCGGCGGGCACTCCCTTGCAGCCCGCGCCTTCCGTGGGCGTGTCCTCGTAGGCTGCCTCCATGGCTGATCTTGAGATACGAGCCGCGTCCGCCGACGACGTGCCCGCGATCGTCGCGATGCTGGCCGACGACCCGCTGGGTGCCCGGCGGGAGTCGCCCGACGACCTGACCCCGTACCTGGACGCCCTGGACCGGCTGAGCCGCGACCCGAACCAGCACCTGGTCGTCGCCGTCCGCGACGGCCGGGTCGTGGGCACGCTGCAACTCACCGTGATTCCCGGGCTGTCCCGCAGAGGGGCCACGCGCTCGGTCATCGAGGCCGTGCGCATCCACGCCGACGAGCGCGGCAGCGGTCTGGGGACGGAGCTCATCGAGTGGGCGGTCGGCGAATCCCGCCGTCAGGACTGCTCGCTCGTCCAGCTGACCTCCGACGCGTCCCGCACCGACGCCCACCGCTTCTACGAGCGGCTCGGATTCGAGGCCTCGCACATCGGCTTCAAACTCCCGCTCTGAGGAGTTCGCCGGACGCAGGACGAGGGGCCCTGTTTCACGTGAAACAGGGCCCCTCGTGTCCGGTGGCGCCTAGCTGATTCCTCGCCAGCCCTCCGGGTCCACTCCACCGGGCACGGGAGCGCCCTCGTCGTACGGCTGCCGCGTGAACACGAACGAGCCGAGGTCCAGGTGGCTCAGGGACCCGTCAGGCCGTCGTACGGGCCGCAGGAGCTCGCCCGCGTAGTAGCCGTCGAGTCCCATCCAGGTCCCGTCGCCGTTCGCCCGGAAGCGGGCGCCCCGGCCGGCACCCTGGAGCGGGCCCAGCACCAGCCCCCCATCGGCCGGCAGCCGAAGCCCGAACGCCTGAGTCCCCCAGTACCACTGGCCCGCCAACTCCAGTACGGCCTGGTCCACTTCGGCCATCGGATGCCAGGGCTCGGGGATCCGCGGCTCCGCCTCGGCGACGATCCGCACCAGATCGGCGGCGACACTGAACACGGGCGGTCCCGAGGTGCAGTTGGACAGCACGACCGCCGCGACATCGTCCTCCACACTGATCACCAGTCCGGCCAGAAAGCCCGGCAGCGAACCGGAGTGCCCGACGAGGGTATGGCCGTCGCGATGCACGATCTGAAGGGCGAGCCCGTACGAGGACCCCGCCGCGAGCTCCGCGGTCTCCGGCGGAGCGGCGGGCGCGCGCATCTCCCTGACGGACTCCGCGCTCAGCACCCGCTCGTCACCATGCGCGAGGAAGGCGGCGAAGCGGGCCAAGTCTCCTGTGGTGGACCACAATTGCCCTGCTGGAGCCATCCGCCCGAGATCCTCCGCGGGTTCCGGCATCATCGCGTCCGCCCAGGGATGGACGGCCCATCCTCCCGCGTGCGGTGCCTGCGGGCCGGTGCTCGTACGGTGCAGGCCGAGCGGTTCGAGAATCTCGTGGCGCAGAACCTCTTCCCAGGGTGCGCCGCGCAGCTCCTCGACCAGCGCTCCGAGCAAGGTGTAGCCGGGGTTCGAGTAGTGGTGCCGCCGTCCGACCGGATGCCGGAAGGGCTGCTCACCGAGCACGTCGGCCAGTTCGGGACGCAGCGAACCGGAGGTGCGCTCCCACCACGGCGCCGGTGACTCGGCGGCCAATCCTCCCGTGTGCGCGAGCAGTTGGGAGATGGTGACCTCCCCCGCACCCGTGCCGGGCATATGCTTCTCCAGCGGGTCACCCAGGTCCAGGACGCCCTCGTCGCGCAACCGCAGCACCAGTACGGCGGTGAAGGTCTTGGTGATGGAGCCGATCCGGTACTGCACGTTCTCGTCCGGACCGTGACCGGACACCGAGGTCCGCGCCCCGTTCCACACCGCCTTCCCGCCTCGGACCACCGTCGCGACGAGTGAGGGCGCCCGGCCCTCGCTCTGTGCCACGGCGATGCGGTGCAGCAGGGCCCGGCGCGTTTCGGGAAGCAGCTCATCGTGGGATGTCGTCATGGCACCAGTCCACCCGTCCCGGCGCCGCACGTCGAGCGGATTGAACCGCCACGGACCCGCGGGCCGTGCGGGTCCCGCCCCTCGTGGTGTGCCGGTCTTGCGTGAGTCGGGTTGCCCGTGCCGGCCGGGTACACCACGCTGAGCCCCGGGCACGAGGACGACCGGCGAGCCCGGATCGCGCACCGATGAGTTTCCCGCGCCGTGCCGGTCCACACGCCGGACACCCACGGACGGAAGGCTGGGCCATGCGGAAACTGATCTACGGCATGAACCTGACCCTGGACGGCTACATCGCCGCGCCCGGCGACGACATCGGCTGGAGCGTGCCGAGCGACGAACTGTTCCAGTTCTGGTCCGACCAATTGCGGGCGACGGACCTGTCGCTGTACGGGCGCAAGCTGTGGCAGACGATGAGCTCCCACTGGCCGACCGCCGACCAGCAGCCCGGCGTCACCTCGGCGGAGATCGAGTTCGCACGCCGCTGGCGGGACATGGCGAAGGTGGTGTTCTCCTCGACGACCGACACGGTGGACTGGAACACCCGTCTGGTCACCGGCGACGCGGTCGCCGAGATCACCCGGCTCAAGGCAGAGGATGGCGGCCCCATGGACATCGGTGGCGCGACGCTCGCCGCGGCGGCCATGCGGGCCGGGCTGATCGACGAGTACGTGCTGGCCACCGCGCCGGTCCTGGCGGGCGGCGGCACGCCGTTCTTCACCGCGCTGGACAACTGGGTGAACCTGAACCTGGTGGAGACACGGACCTTGCCCGGCGGAGTGATCCTGACCAGATACGAGACGAGGCGCTGAGTGCCCCGTCCCGGAGTCGATCAGGTCTGTGCCATGTCCACGAAGCGTGAGTAGTGGCCCTGGAAGGCCACCGTGATCGTCGCCGTCGGGCCGTTACGGTGCTTGCCGACGATGATGTCGGCCTCACCGGCGCGGGGGGACTCCTTCTCGTACGCGTCCTCGCGGTGGAGCAGGATGACCATGTCCGCGTCCTGCTCGATCGAGCCGGACTCACGCAGGTCGGAGACCATCGGCTTCTTGTCCGTACGCTGCTCGGGGCCACGGTTGAGCTGCGACAGCGCGATCACCGGCAGTTCCAGCTCCTTGGCCAGCAGCTTCAGGTTTCGCGACATGTCGGAGACCTCCTGCTGGCGGCTCTCGGAACGCTTGCCGCCGGACTGCATCAGCTGGAGGTAGTCGATGACCACGAGCTTGAGGTCGGCACGCTGCTTGAGACGGCGGCACTTGGCGCGGATCTCCATCATCGACAGGTTCGGGGAGTCGTCGATGTAGAGGGGGGCGGCCGAGACGTCCGGCATACGACGGGCGAGCCGGGTCCAGTCCTCGTCCGTCATCGTGCCGGACCGCATGTGGTGCAGCGCCACGCGGGCCTCGGCGGACAGCAGGCGCATCGCGATCTCGTTGCGGCCCATTTCGAGCGAGAAGATCACACTGGGCATGTTGTGCTTGATCGAGCAGGCGCGGGCGAAGTCCAGCGCCAGCGTCGACTTACCCATGGCGGGACGGGCCGCGATAATGATCATCTGGCCGGGGTGCAGACCGTTGGTGAGCGAGTCGAGGTCGGTGAAGCCGGTCGGAACACCGGTCATCTCCCCCGAACGCGATCCGATCGCCTCGATCTCGTCGAGCGCGCCCTCCATGATGTCGCCGAGCGGCAGATAGTCCTCGGTGGTGCGCTGCTCGGTGACCGCGTAGATCTCGGCCTGGGCGCTGTTGACGATCTCGTCCACGTCGCCGTCGGCCGCGTATCCCATCTGGGTGATCCGCGTGCCGGCCTCGACCAGGCGGCGCAGGACCGCGCGCTCGTGCACGATCTCCGCGTAGTACTCGGCGTTCGCCGCGGTCGGGACCGTCTGGACCAGCGTGTGCAGATACGGGGCGCCGCCGACCTTGGTGATCTCGCCGCGCTTGGTGAGCTCGGCCGCGACCGTGATGGGGTCGGCCGGCTCGCCCTTCGCGTACAGGTCGAGGATCGCGCCGTAGATGGTCTCGTGCGCGGGCCGGTAGAAGTCGTGGCCCTTGAGCACCTCGACGACGTCGGCGATGGCGTCCTTCGACAGGAGCATGCCACCGAGCACGGACTGCTCGGCGTCGAGGTCCTGCGGCGGCACCCGCTCGAACGACGAACCGCCGCTCTCCCAGGAATCGCTGTCCCGGTCGTGCTGCTCGTCGCGGCCTCGGCCTCCGTTCCCGCGCCGTCGGGACGAGGGCAGACGATCACTGGGGCCACTCTCCGCCCAGGGGTCGTCCAAGGGCTCGGAAATAGTCACCGAGCCACCTCCTCCCGTCCGCGGAGCGGACCTAGCAGTGCCCTTAATTTCTACGGCACGGCACTGACAAGTGAGCGGCCCGACTCCGCATCTCACGCGTCGGTTTTGCGAGCTTTCCGAGGCCGGAGAAGAGAACGGGCGCCGCACCACGTTAGGCCCGCGGGCACCGTCAGCCAATCTGGTTATCCACAGGCCATGTGGACGACGGCCCCGATGCTGTGGAGAACTCCGCGAAACCTGTGCACGACCCGGTGGACAGCCCTGTGAACAAGCCCTCAGGCCTTCTGAAGAACAGGCTCTGACCTGGCATTTTCCCATCCACCGGCTGTGCAGAAGAAAAACTTCCCCAGCCGGATCAAGATCGCCTCGAACAGTGCGCCAGAACACACCCCGCACGCACGGAAGTAAGGGTCCTTCGCCTTTTGCATCTCTTACCTGTGGAAGATTAGATTGATGCCCATGACACAGGCTCCCGTGGCACCCAGGGCCACCCGGCACCGGCACGACCGAGAGATCGTGGCACTGGCCGTTCCGGCGTTCGGCGCGCTCGTGGCCGAGCCTCTCTTCGTGCTGGCCGACAGTGCCATCGTCGGCCATCTCGGGACCGCGCAGCTGGCCGGTCTCGGCGTCGCCTCGGCCCTCCTCATGACAGCCGTGGGAGTCTTCGTCTTCCTCGCGTACGCCACGACGGCAGCGGTCGCCCGCAGGGTCGGCGCCGGAGATCTGCGGGCCGCGATCCGCCAGGGCATGGACGGAATCTGGCTCGCGCTGCTCATCGGCGTTGCCGTGATCGCCCTCGCCCTGCCCACCGCACCCGCACTCATGGAGGTGTTCGGCGCCTCCGACGCCGCCGCCCCGTACGCGACGACGTATCTGCGGATCTCGGTGCTCGGCATCCCCGCCATGCTCGTCGTGCTGGCCGCCACGGGAATCCTCCGGGGACTCCAGGACACGAAGACTCCGCTGTACGTCGCCGTCGGGGGATTCGTCGCCAACGCGGTGCTCAACGCCACCCTCGTCTACGGCGCGGATCTCGGCATCGCCGGCTCCGCCTGGGGCACGGTCATCGCCCAGTGCGGCATGGCCGCTGTCTATCTCCACGTCGTCCTGCGCGGAGCGCGGAAGCACGGCGCCCCCCTGCGGCCGGACGCGGCCGGCATCCGAGCCTGCGCCCAGGCCGGCACCCCCCTGCTCGTCCGAACGCTGTCGCTCAGGGCGATCCTCCTGATCGCCACGGCGGTGGCCGCCCGGCTCGGGGACGCCGACATGGCCGCCCACCAGATCATCCTGTCGCTGTGGAGTCTGCTCGCCTTCGCGCTCGACGCCATCGCCATCGCGGGGCAGGCCATCATCGGGCGCTACCTCGGCGCGGACGACGCCCCTGGCGCCCGTGAGGCTTGCCGGCGCATGGTGCAGTGGGGGCTCGCCACCGGACTCGTACTCGGTCTCCTGGTCATCGCCGCTCGCCCCCTCTTCCTTCCGCTGTTCAGCGGCGACCCGGGTGTGCAGAACGCCGCGCTGCCGGCCCTGGTGATGGTGGCCGTCTCGCAGCCGATCTGCGGGATCGTCTTCGTCCTGGACGGCGTGCTGATGGGCGCGGGGGACGGTCCGTACCTGGCCTGGGCCATGCTGCTCACCCTGGCGGTGTTCGCCCCGGCAGCGCTGCTCGTTCCCGTTCTCGGCGGAGGGCTGACCGCTCTCTGGGGCGCGATGACGCTGATGATGGCGATGCGGATGCTGACCCTGTGGCTACGCTCCCGCTCGGGCCGCTGGATTGTCACCGGCGCGACCCGCTGACGTACCGCGCCCCCGCTGACGTAGGCCGAACGCTTCAGGACCGCGCACCCCACTGACGTACACGGGCCGTTTCACGGGAAACAAGGCGCCGGTTTCACGTGAAACGGCCGTCCCGTCTGGGAACACCCACGCCACGCGCCCAGGGAACTCCCGCCCTCACGCGTCCAGGACAAGCAGAAGGGCCGCACCCCGAGGGGTGCGGCCCTTCCTCTCAGCTATGCCGAGTGCTGCACTCAGGCAGCGACAACCTCGATGCTGACCTTCGCGGCAACCTCGGGGTGCAGACGCACGGACGTCTCGTGGGCGCCCAGGGTCTTGATGGGCGAGCCCAGCTCGATGCGGCGCTTGTCGACCTCGGGGCCACCGGAAGCCTTGATCGCCGAAGCGACGTCGGCCGGGGTGACGGAACCGAAGAGACGACCGGCGTCGCCGGAGCGGACGGCCAGACGGACCTTGACACCTTCGAGGCGGGCCTTGATCTCGTTGGCCTGCTCGATGGTCGCGATCTCGTGGATCTTGCGAGCACGACGAATCTGCTCGACGTCCTTCTCGCCACCCTTGGTCCAGCGGATCGCGAAGTTCCGCGGGATCAGGTAGTTGCGAGCGTAGCCGTCCTTGACGTCGACGACTTCGCCGGCGGCACCGAGGCCGGAGACCTCGTGGGTAAGGATGATCTTCATGTGTCGGTCACCCTTCCTTTATCGCGCGGTGGACGTGTAGGGCAGCAGCGCCATCTCACGGCTGTTCTTCACAGCCGTGGCGACGTCACGCTGGTGCTGCGTGCAGTTGCCGGTCACGCGGCGGGCACGGATCTTGCCGCGGTCGGAAATGAACTTCCGCAGCATGTTCGTGTCCTTGTAGTCCACGTACGTGACCTTGTCCTTGCAGAATGCGCAGACCTTCTTCTTCGGCTTGCGCACAGGCGGCTTCGCCATGGTGTATCTCCTGTGTGATCAAGAAGTGGGAGTACGGCCCACCCTCGGCCCTGAGGCCTAGAAGGGGGGCTCGTCCGAGTAGCCGCCGCCGGAGCCGCCGGAGCTTCCGCCCCAGCCGCCACCGCCACCGCCGCCGCCCTGGTTGCCACCGGCGGGAGCGCCGGTCGCCCAGGGATCGTTGGTCGGAGCGCCGCCGCCCTGCTGGGCACCGCCGGAGCCTTCGCCCCAGCCGCCGCCCTGCTGGCCGCCGCCACTGCCGCCGCCGTATCCGCCCTGACCGCCGCGGCCCGTGGTCTTGGTGACCTTGGCCGTGGCGTTCTTCAGGCTGGCGCCGACTTCCTCTACGTCCAGTTCGTAGACCGTGCGCTTGACGCCCTGGTTGTCCTCGTAGGACCGCTGCTTCAGGCGGCCCTGCACGATGACGCGCATGCCGCGCTGGAGCGACTCGGCGACGTTCTCAGCCGCCTGACGCCAGACCGAGCAGGTCAGGAACAGGCTCTCGCCGTCCTTCCACTCATTGGTCTGACGGTCGAAGGTGCGGGGGGTGGACGCGACACGGAACTTCGCGACCGCCGCACCGGAAGGGGTGAAGCGCAGCTCGGGGTCGTCGACAAGATTGCCGACGACCGTGATGACGGTCTCGCCTGCCATGGGGGAACCTCTCGGCGGGTTTGCTGCTGGCTGCTGGTACTACTCGATGCCCGAGATCAGCTGAGCTGGGAAGCTCAGTGGGTCTCGGGACGGAGGACCTTGGTCCGGAGGACCGACTCGTTCAGGTTCATCTGGCGGTCGAGCTCCTTGACGACCGCAGGCTCGGCCTGAAGGTCGATGACCGAGTAGATGCCCTCGGGCTTCTTCTTGATCTCGTACGAGAGACGACGACGGCCCCAGGTGTCGACCTTCTCCACCTTTCCGGCGCCCTCACGGACGACGGAGAGGAAGTTCTCGATCAGGGGGGCGACAGCGCGCTCCTCCAGATCGGGGTCGAGGATGACCATCACTTCGTAGTGACGCATGTGGAACCCACCTCCTTTGGACTCAGCGGCCACGGTCGTTCCGTGGCAGGAGGGTTGTGATGCGTACGCAACGGTATCGGCCGCCACTGACAACGGGCCCGCCGATCGGTGAATCGAGCGGCAATCCCTGTCGTGACCTGGCCTTGAGCCTGGGCAGACACCGGTGCAGAGGGTACAGACTACCTGCACACCCGCTTCCGGTTGAAATCCGACCGGGTTGGCCGTCAATCTGTACACATCGGGTGTGTACGGCGCTACCATGCGCCGCCTTCCGCAGGAGGTGCCTTATGGCACAGACAATGCGTCCCACCACCACCGGCTCACTCTTCGCCACGGACGGCAAGCCTCATCCGCTCCAGGACACCCTGCTCGTGGTGACCCTGGTGTGCGGAGTCCTGGCCTTCGTCACGTCGATGTTCCACAGCCTGCATCTGCTCAGCTCGTGGGCCGGTCTGGTCGGGATCCTCGCCGGTGCCTACGGCCAGTTCATCTCCGAGACGACCCGGGAACGCTTCGGACTGATCGTCGGGCTCGGTCTCTCGGGCGTCGGTTTCTACCTCGGTCTGGCCCACGGGGGCCTCTTCGGCGGCGTGATCTGAGCCTCGCGGGCGGTGTGATCTGAGTCGAACGTCCGTTTTCCCCTGACCTCGGGGCGTCCCGCACCGCGCCCCCGGGTCCCAGGTTCCATACGGCCATTCGGGGCGCTCGCAGGGCGCAGTAGGCTTCGGCGCGAGAGCCGGAGCCCTTGTACCCATGGGGACACACCAGCCCGAGGAGCGCCCCGAATGAGCCTGACCCTGAGGACCATCAGCCGAGAGCAGCATCTGGCATACATCCAGAGCCTGCCCGCGGCCAGCCACATGCAGGTCCCCGCATGGGCGGACGTGAAGGCGGAGTGGCGCTCCGAGAGCCTCGGATGGTTCGACGAGAAGACCGGCCAGATCGTCGGCGCGGGTCTGGTGCTCTACCGCCAGCTGCCCAAGATCAAGCGCTACCTCGCCTATCTGCCCGAGGGCCCGGTCATCAACTGGTTCGCGCCGAACCTCGACGACTGGCTCCAGCCGATGCTCGCGCACCTCAAGCACCAGGGCGCCTTCTCCGTGAAGATGGGCCCGCCCGTGATCATCCGGCGCTGGGAGGCCACGTCCATCAAGGGCGGCATCCAGAACCCGGACGTGAAGCGCCTGCGCGACATCGAGGCCGACTTCATCGAGCCGCGCGCCTTCGAGGTCGCCGACAAGCTGCGCCGCATGGGCTGGCAGCAGGGCGAGGACGGCGGTGCCGGCTTCGGCGACGTCCAGCCCCGCTACGTCTTCCAGGTGCCGCTGGCCAATCGTTCCCTCGAAGAGGTCCACAGGAACTTCAACCAGCTGTGGCGCCGCAACATCAAGAAGGCCGAGAAGGCCGGCGTCGAGGTCGTCCAGGGCGGTTACCAGGACCTGGAGGAGTGGCAGCGGCTCTACGAGATCACCGCGGTCCGTGACCACTTCCGGCCGCGCCCGCTCTCGTACTTCCAGCGCATGTGGACGGCTCTCAACACCGAGGACCCCAACCGCATGCGGCTCTACTTCGCGCGGCACGAGGGCGTGAACCTCTCGGCGGCGACGATGCTCGTCGTCGGCGGGCACGTCTGGTACTCCTACGGCGCCTCGGACAACATCGGGCGCGAGGTGCGGCCCTCGAACGCGATGCAGTGGCGCATGCTGCGCGACGCGTACGCGCTCGGAGCCACCGTCTACGACCTGCGCGGCATCTCGGACTCGCTGGACGAGACCGACCACCTCTTCGGTCTGATCCAGTTCAAGGTGGGCACGGGCGGAGAGGCCGCCGAGTACCTCGGCGAGTGGGACTTCCCGCTGAACAAGCTGCTCCACAAGGCTCTCGACATGTACATGTCCCGCCGCTGAGCCGTCCGGAACCGCTTCCCGGGCCGCCGCTCCGCCCCGAATCGCATCCCGGGCCGCCGAACCGGCCCGGGACAGCCCCATCGGCCCCGCGAATCAGCGACAATTCCTTTTCATACCCCTGATACACCGCAGCCACGAGAAAGGTTCCGGGACCGGCCATGGCGCTCACGCTCTACGTCGACACCGCGCGCTGGCGGGCACACCACAAGCAGGTGTCCGAGCAGTTTCCGGGGCTCGTCCCCGTCTGCAAGGGCAACGGCTACGGCTTCGGCCACGAACGGCTCGCGGACGAGGCCACCCGCCTGGGTTCGGACATCCTCGCCGTCGGCACCACGTACGAGGCCGCCCGGATCAAGGACTGGTTCGGCGGCGATCTGCTGGTCCTGACGCCGTTCAGGCGCGGCGAGGAGCCCGTACCGCTGCCCGACCGCGTCATCCGCTCCGTGTCGTCCATCGACGGCGTGTACGGCCTCGTGGGCGCCCGTGTCGTCATCGAGGTGATGTCCTCGATGAAGCGGCACGGCGTCAGCGAGGACGACCTGCCGCATCTGCACTCCGCCATCGAGAACGTCCGCCTGGAGGGCTTCGCGATCCACCTGCCGCTGGACCGCACCGACGGCTCGGACGCCGTCGAGGAGGTCATCGGCTGGATGGACCGCCTGCGCGCCGCCCGGCTGCCGCTGCACACCATGTTCGTCAGCCACCTCAAGGCCGACGAACTCCGGCGCCTCCAGCAGCAGTTCCCGCAGACCCACTTCCGCGCCCGCATCGGGACGCGCCTGTGGCTGGGGGATCACGAGGCCACCGAGTACCGCGGGGCCGTCCTGGACGTCACGCGCGTCTCCAAGGGCGACCGCTTCGGTTACCGCCAGCAGAAGGCGGCCTCGGACGGCTGGCTCGTGGTCGTGGCGGGCGGCACGTCGCACGGCGTGGGCCTGGAGGCCCCCAAGGCCCTGCACGGCGTCATGCCGCGCGCCAAGGGCGTCGCCCGCGCCGGCCTCGCGACGGTCAACCGGAACCTTTCTCCGTTCGTCTGGGCGGGCAAGCAGCGCTGGTTCGCCGAGCCCCCGCACATGCAGGTCTCGATCCTCTTCGTGCCCCACGACGCCACCGAGCCCAAGGTCGGCGACGAGCTGGTGGCCCATCTGCGGCACACCACCACGCAGTTCGACCGGGTCGTCGAGCGCTGAGCCCGGCTCCGGCGCGCTCCGGAGCAGCGAGAAGGCCGTACACGGACACCGTGTACGGCCTTTCGTCTGTCACTCGGGCGCCCTGTTCGCTCAGAGCGAACGCTCTCCGGGCGCCGGGTGCTCGCTCCAGCCGTCCCGGGGAATCCCGTCGAAGTGAGCCGCGTGCCGCGGCGGATGCGCGGCGGGGCCGAGGACGAAGACGTCCTCCGCGCCGTCGAGGATCCCTCCCGAGGGATCGTCGTCGCCCGCGCGCCGCACCACGTCGTGCTCCGGCAGGAAGATGTCCCGCACGACCACCGCGCACAGGTACAGCGTCCCCAGCAGATGGACGGCGATGGCGACCTGGTAGCCGTCGGTCGGCAGACCCTTGTGGGCGTCGCCGCTGGTCGTGTACGCGAGGTACATCCAGATGCCGAGGAAGTACGCGACCTCGCAGGCCTGCCAGATCAGGAAGTCACGCCAGCGCGGCCGGGCCAGCACCGCGAGCGGCACCAGCCAGAGCACGTACTGCGGCGAGTAGACCTTGTTCGTGAGGATGAAGGCCGCGACGATCAGGAAGGCGAGCTGGGCGAAGCGGGGCCGGCGGGGGGCGGCGAGCGCGACGGCACTCAGCCCCGCGCAGATGATCACCATCAGGACCAGCGCCCAGGTGTTGGCCGTGTCGGGCGTGATCGCGATCTTCAGCCACTGCGAGACGAACAGGAAGACCGAACCGAAGTCGACGCCGCGGTCGTGGCTGAAGCTGTAGAACTTCGCCCAGCCCTCGGGCGCGAGGTACATGACGGGCAGGTTCACGGCCAGCCAGGCCCCGACGGCACCGAGCAGCGCCGTACCGAACTCCCGCCACCTGCCGGTGCGCCAGCACAGCAGGAAGAGCGGCCCGAGGAGCAGGAACGGGTAGAACTTGGCGGCCGTGGCGAGCCCGATCAGCACACCGAAGGCCAGGGCGCGTCCGCGGGACCACATGAGCATCGCGGCGGCCAGCAGGGCCACGGCGAGGAGATCCCAGTTGATCGTGGCCGTGAGCGCGAAGGCGGGCGCCAGGGCGACCAGGAGGCCGTCCCAGGGGCGACGGCGGTGGGTGCGGGCGGTGCATACGGCGATGACCGCCGCGCACGCCATCAGCATCCCCGCGTTGACCATCCAGTAGACCTGCTCCTGGTGCTGGATGCTCCCGCCGCCCGGGGTGAGCCAGGCCGCGACCTCCATGAACACACCGGTCAGCACCGGGTATTCGAGGTAGTCCATGTCGCCGGGGATCTTGTCGAAGTACGGCACGAGGCCGTCGGCGAAACCTCGTCCCTGGTAGAGGTGCGGGATGTCCGAGTAGCACGCGTGCGTGTACTGCGAGCTGGCTCCGAAGAACCACCCGCCGTCGTAGCAGGGCAGCTTCTGGACCATCCCGAGGGCGAACATGCCGATCATCACCAGGGCGACGACCCGTACGGGAGTCCACCAGGACGTCCCGAGGAGGGCCCGCCTCCCGATGGGCCCGCCGATCAGCTCACTGCCGCCGGCGGCGACCTCGTCATCCCTGGTCGGCCGCACCAGCTCCGGCTCGTGAACGCTCGCTCGCGTCGTCTCTGCACTGGGCATGCCGCACATCCTGCCGTACGTGTCTGAGAACCGAGGCAGGTATGACCCCGGAAACGGCTTCGCGCGTGCTCCCCGGAGGGCGCACGCGCGAAGGGTGGTCTCGGACCGTCAGCCGCCGCCTCCGAAGAGGCCGCCGTTGCCGTTGCCGTTGCCTCTGGTGGTACCGGTGCTGGACGTCGCCGACGGCGTGCTGTCCGTCGCCGTCGGCGACGAGGTCACACCACCGTCCGTGCCGCCGTTGTCGGTACCGCCGTTGTTGTTGTTGCAGTTCCAGTCGAACTTCCTGCACGTCGAACTCGGCGAGGGCGAGGGGGACGTCAGCGTCGCGCTGGGGGTCGGGCTCGGGCTCTCGGTCACGCTCTCGGAGGCCGACGGCGTCGGCGACGGGCTCGGCGCGTCGTTGAGGACCGTGCCGATGTCCGTGGGCACCGGGAAGGACTCCGGCTTCTCGCCCTGGAGCGCGACCATCATGTAGTCCCGCCAGATCTGGGACGGGAACGAGGCACCGTGGATGGTCTTCTCGCCACCCGTGCCGTACATCTGGAGGAACTCGCGGTTCTTGTTGCTCTCGTTGTCGTCCAGGCGGTACATGCCGATCGCCGTGGACAGCTGCGGGGTGTAGCCGACGAACCAGGCCGACTTGTTGCCGTCGGTGGTACCGGTCTTGCCCGCCACCTCACGGCCCGGAAGCTGGGCGTTGGTGCCGGTGCCCTTCTCGACCACGGTCTTGAGGACGTCGGTGACGTTGTCGGCGACGGCCGGGGTGAAGGCCTCCACGGTCTTCGCGATCCGGTCGTGCTGGAAGACGTTGCCGTCCTTGTTGGTGACCTTCTCGACCGAGTACGGGTCCCGCTGCTTGCCGCTGGCCGCGAAGGTGGCGTACGCCCCGGCCATACGGATCGCGCTCGGGGAGGAGGTGCCCAGGGAGAACGACGGGAACCTGGAGCTCGCGAGGCTCGACTCCTTGATGCCGGCGCGCAGGACGGAGTCCTTCACCTTGTCCAGGCCCACGTCCATGCCCAGCTGGACATAGGCGGAGTTGACGGACTCGCGCATGGCCTCACGCAGGTCGATCTGGTACGTGGGCGGGTTGAGGGACTGGCCGCCGTCGTTCGTCTGGAGCCACTCCTTGCCCTTGTCGTCCGTCCAGTCGGTCCCGTTGTAGTCCTTGATCTTGAGCTTGTTCTTGCCGCTGTACAGGCTCTTGGGCGACGCGATGGTGCGTTCGTCCTGCGCCTGCTCCGGACCTCCCTTGGGGTCCCTGACACCCCAGGTCATGGCCGCCGCCAGGACGAAGGGCTTGAAGGTCGAACCCACCTGGGCGCCGGTCTGGTCGGCGTTGTCGGTGAAGTGCTTGGTCGCGTCCAGACCGCCGTAGATGGCCTCGATGGCACCGGTGCTCGGGTCGACGGAGGCACCGCCGAACTGGACGTACTTGTCGTTGTTCGGGCGCAGCTTGGGCTTGATGTTGGCCTTCTGCACCTTCTTCACCGCGGCCTCGAGCGCCGCGACCTTCGTCTTGTCGAAGGTCGTGTGAATCTGGTAGCCGCCCTGACGGAGCTTGGTCTCGGTGATCCCGGTCTTGTCGCTGTTCTTGATCAGGTACGTGTTGGCCAGGTCGACCAGGTAGCCGACCTGCCCGCTCAGCGCCGCGTTGGAGCGCGGTGACTGGGTCTTGGGGAACGTCGTGTACTTGGCCCGGACCGCGGCGCTCAGCCGGCCGTCCTTGACCTCCTCGTTGAGGATCCAGTGCCAGCGGGACTCGGCACGCGCGCGGTTCTTCTCCGCCGTGGCGTTGACCGGGTCGATCCCGGGGGCGCCGGCGGGGTCGTAGTACGTGGCGCCCTTGAGGACGGAGGCCAGGAGCGCGCACTGGCTGGGGTCCAGCTTCGTGGCGTCCTTGTTGAAGTAGGCGTGGGCGGCGGCCTGGATACCGTAGGCGTTACGCCCGTAGTACGCGGAGTTCAGGTAGCCGGCCATGATGTCTTCCTTGGGCACCTTGGCCCCGACCTTGATCGAGACGAAGAGCTCCTTGAGCTTGCGGGAGATCGTCTGCGACTGGTCCTCGAGCATCGCGTTCTTCACGTACTGCTGGGTGATGGTGGAGCCACCCTGCGTCTGGCCGCCCTTGGCCATGTTCACGAAGGCGCGGGCGATACCCATCGGGTCGACGCCGCTGTCGGTCTCGAACGTCTTGTTCTCGGCCGACATCACCGCCCACCGCATCTCCTTGGGGATCTGCGCGTAGCCGATGATCTGACGGTTGGCCTCGCCGCCCGTGGCGACCATCTCGGTGCCGTCGGCGTAGTAGTAGACGTTGTTCTGGGCCTTGGCGGTCTTGCCGATGTCCGGGATGCCCACCAGGGCGTACCCGACACCGGCGGCCACGACCAGGCTGCCGGTGAAGCCGATGAACAGGCCGGTCACGAGCTTCCAGGACGGCACCCAGCGCGCGGCGCCGAAGCGGCCCGCGCGCGGGTAGTCGATGATGCGCTTTCTGGCGGGCTCGGGGGCGCGGCCTCGGCCACGCCCCGGACCACCCGGTCCCTGGGGACCACCGCGCCGGCCGCCCCCTCCTCCTCCGGGACCGCCGTGGCCCGCGCCGTCGGCGGCTCTGCGCCGGCCGCCGCCGTTCCCGCGCTGCGTGGCGCGCCGGGCCTCGGCACGACTGCCGAACGGGGTCTCTTCACCCCCCGGGCCATACGGATCGGAAGGAGACCCGGTGGCGTCTCGCGGTGCATCGCGGTGGCCTGCGGACGGGCCGGGCTGCGGCTGGCCGCGCCGGGCCGCGGCACGTCCGCCGCCCTGCGGCTGCGGCGGTTTGCGACGGTGCTCGCTCATCGAACGATTACTCCTCGGGCAGGCGCACCTTTGCGCGCCTGGAAACGGCGGCTGGTTTCCGGTCCCCCCGAAGTACGGATGCGGTCGATCGCGCATTCACCCGTACTGCACCAAAGACGTTGACGTACTCAGACGTCACTCGGTTCCCGGTGGTTGTCCATCCCGCACAGAGTACGCACCGTCAAAACACACCTAGGGCCGAAGTTCACCCCAAATCAGGCAACTTGCTTCGTATGAATCGGTGATGTGACGCCGTTCACTCTGCTCCCTCTTGTCGCATCCGCAGCGCCGTTCTATCGTGCTGATGTATCGAGTCGATACATCAGCACGGCATAAAGGCCGCGCCGACGAGGCAGCGACAGGGAGGAGGCGACGATGAGCCGGCGTGCCGGGATCCTCGAGTTCGCCGTACTCGGCCTGCTCCGCGAGTCCCCGATGCACGGCTATGAGCTGCGCAAACGACTCAATACGTCACTGGGTGTGTTCCGTGCCTTCAGCTACGGAACGCTCTACCCGTGCCTCAAGACGCTGGTCACCAACGGCTGGTTGATCGAGGAAGCAGGATCCACACCCGAAGACGCCCTGACGGCAACGCTGGCGGGACGTCGAGCCAAGATCGTCTACCGATTGACGGCGGAAGGTAAGGATCACTTCGAGGAGCTTCTCGCGCAGACGGGGCCCGACGCGTACGAGGACGAGCACTTCGCTGCTCGCTTCGCGTTCTTCGGGCAGACGTCACGCGATGTACGCATGCGCGTACTGGAAGGTCGCCGCAGCCGTCTGGAGGAGCGCCTCGAGAAGATGCGCGCCTCGCTGGCGCGCACCCGAGAGCGCCTCGACGACTACACGCTTGAGCTCCAGCGCCACGGAATGGAGTCCGTGGAGCGCGAAGTGCGCTGGCTGAACGAGCTCATCGAGAGCGAGCGGGCCGGCCGGGACGTCCAACGTCCCGGGTTCGAAGGCTCCGCTCAGCAGGACAATTCATCTGGAGAGACGGGCGGCCTGCCCCGGCACCGGGACAGCCCCCGGCCGGATCCGTCCGACGACACCGCCACGTGAGACCCCGCTCGGGGTTTCACCGATAGACACAGGGAGCAACCGGAATGGGTTCGGTTCGCGTAGCCATCGTCGGCGTGGGCAACTGCGCCGCCTCGCTGGTTCAGGGCGTCGAGTACTACAAGGACGCCGACCCGGCGACCAAGGTGCCCGGCCTGATGCACGTCCAGTTCGGCGACTACCACGTCGGTGACGTCGAGTTCGTCGCCGCGTTCGACGTCGACGCGAAGAAGGTCGGCCTCGACCTCTCCGACGCCATCGGTGCCAGCGAGAACAACACCATCAAGATCTGCGACGTCCCGAACAAGGGCGTCACGGTCCAGCGCGGTCACACCCTGGACGGTCTCGGTAAGTACTACCGCATGACCATCGAGGAGTCCGCCGAGGCGCCGGTCGACGTCGTCCAGATCCTCAAGGACAAGCAGGTCGACGTCCTCGTCTGCTACCTGCCCGTCGGTTCCGAGGCCGCGGCGAAGTTCTACGCCCAGTGCGCCATCGACGCCAAGGTCGCCTTCGTCAACGCCCTCCCGGTCTTCATCGCCGGCACCAAGGAGTGGGCGGACAAGTTCACCGAGGCCGGCGTCCCGATCGTCGGCGACGACATCAAGTCGCAGGTCGGCGCGACCATCACGCACCGCGTGATGGCCAAGCTGTTCGAGGACCGCGGTGTCCGTCTCGAGCGCACCATGCAGCTCAACGTCGGCGGCAACATGGACTTCAAGAACATGCTCGAGCGCGACCGCCTCGAGTCCAAGAAGATCTCGAAGACGCAGGCCGTCACCTCGCAGATCCCCGACCGTGAGCTGGGCGAGAAGAACGTCCACATCGGTCCCTCGGACTACGTGGCCTGGCTCGACGACCGCAAGTGGGCGTACGTCCGCCTCGAGGGCCGTGCCTTCGGCGACGTCCCGCTGAACCTGGAGTACAAGCTCGAGGTCTGGGACTCCCCGAACTCGGCCGGTGTCATCATCGACGCCGTGCGCGCCGCGAAGATCGCCAAGGACCGCGGTATCGGCGGCCCGATCCTCTCCGCGTCGAGCTACTTCATGAAGTCCCCGCCGGTCCAGTACTTCGACGACGAGGCCTTCGCCAACGTCGAGAAGTTCATCAAGGGCGAGGTCGAGCGCTAAGCACGATTCCGTGCTCGCTGCTGAGGAGGGTCCCCGGGCTTACTGCCCGGGGACCCTCCTCGTATGTGAGGGTGTGACCCATGGCCGTCGTGCGTGACCTGCGCGTCCTCCTGCGCTTCCAGGGATTCAGACGCCTGCTCGGTGTGCGGCTGCTGTCCCAGGGCGCCGACGGCGTCTATCAGATCGCGCTGGCCACCTACGTGGTCTTCTCTCCGGAGAAGCAGACCTCGGCGGCCTCGATCGCCTCCGCGATGGCGGTGCTGCTCCTCCCGTACTCCCTGATCGGCCCCTTCGCGGGCGTCCTGCTGGACCGATGGCGGCGCCGGCAGGTTTTCCTGTACGGCAATCTGCTGCGCTCGGCGCTGGCGTGCGGGACGGCCGTCCTGATCCTGAGCCGGACGCCCGACTGGCTCTTCTACACCTCCGCGCTCTGTGTCACCGCCGTCAACCGCTTCGTCCTGGCCGGCCTGTCCGCCGCGCTGCCCCGCGTCGTCGACACGGACCGGCTGGTGCTGGCCAACTCCCTCTCCCCGACCGCCGGAACCCTCGCGGCCACCGCGGGCGCGGCACTCGCGTTCGTCGTACGGCTGGCGGTCGCGGACTCCGACGCGGCGGTGGTCCTCGTGGGAGCGGGGCTGTATCTGTGCGCGGCACTCGCCTCGCTGCGTATCGCCCCGGAGACCCTCGGGCCCGACCGGGATCTCGTCCGCCCGTACGTGGGCACGGCCCTCGCGGGGACCGCGCGCGGGCTCGCCGCGGGCGTACGCCATCTGGCGGAGCCCCCGCGGCGGGAGGCGGCCTGGGCTCTGATGGCGATGACCCTGATGCGCTTCTGCTACGGCGCCCTGACGGTCATGGTGCTGATGCTCTGCCGCTACGCGTGGGCGTCCGGCTCGGACGGCGGGCTCGCGCTCCTGGGGCTGGCCGTGGGTGTCTCCGGGGCCGGATTCTTCGTCGCGGCCGTGGTGACACCCTGGGCGGTCGGACGACTGAGCCCCGGCCGGTGGATCGCGGTCTGTGCCGGCGCCGCGGCGGCCCTGGTCCCCGCGCTCTGCCTTCCGTTCGCCCCCGCCCCCACACTGGGCGCCGCGTTCCTGCTGGGTGTGACCACACAGGGCGCGAAGATCGCCACGGACACCATCGTGCAGTCCGCCGTCGACGACGGCTTCCGCGGCCGGATCTTCTCCGTCTACGACGTCCTGTTCAACGTCGCCTTCGTCGGAGCGGCCGCAGTGGCCGCGCTGATGCTGCCTCCTGACGGACGGTCTGTTGCGCTCGTCCTCACGGTGGCGGCTGTGTACGCCTCAATTGCGGCCGCTATGGCCCGCTTTGAGCTCCAGTAAGTGTCACATCAGTGCCACAGAGCCACTTCTGACACCTGCGTTGTCACAGGGTCCCGATAACTTACGTGCGTCTTACTTTCGACGTACGCATCTATGTTCCAGGGGGAACCCACGTGACAACTCCGCCGCCTCAGGGTCAGAACCCGTTCGCGCAGGGCCAGCCGCCTCAGGGTCAGGCGCCGTTCGGTCAGCAGCCCCCGCAGCCCTACCCGCCCCACCCGGGCCAGCCCGGATTCCCCCAGCAGCCGACCGCCGGCTTCGCCCCGGTCCCGCCGCAGCGCCCGAAGCGCCCGATCAAGCAGTACGTGCGCGGCGGCATCGCGGTCGTCGCCCTCATAGTCGCCGGCGTCACCTGGTTCGCGGGCCGGCACGACGCGGACACCGCCAAGGTCGGCGACTGCATGAGCATCAGCAACCCGGAGAGCTCCACGAAGCCGGGCCTGAAGGTCGTGGACTGCGGCGACTCGAAGGCCAGGTTCAAGGTCGCGCAGAAGAAGTCCGACAGCTCCGGCTGCGACCGCACCAAGTACGCCGAGTACACCCAGACGGGCGGCAGCAGCGACTTCACGCTCTGCCTGGAGGAGCTCGCCGCCAAGTAGGACCGCGCAGACCCGAAGGGGCGGTGTTTCACGTGAAACACCGCCCCTCGCGTTGTCCGGCGTCAATGTTTCACGTGAAACATGACGACCGGCCACGTCTCAGCCCTGCTCGGACCACCACTCCTTGAGTGCCGCCACCGCGGCGTCGCGCTCCATCGGGCCGTTCTCCAGCCGCAGCTCCAGCAGGAACTTGTAGGCCTGGCCGATCGCGGGGCCGGGGCCGATGCCCAGGATCTCCATGATCTCGTTGCCGTCGAGGTCGGGGCGGATCGCGTCGAGCTCTTCCTGCTCCTTGAGCTGGGCGATGCGGTCCTCCAGCCCGTCATAGGCACGGGAGAGCGCGGTCGCCCTGCGCTTGTTGCGGGTGGTGCAGTCGGAGCGGGTCAGCTTGTGGAGACGGTCGAGCAGCGGGCCCGCGTCTCGCACATAGCGGCGGACGGCGGAGTCCGTCCATTCGCCGGTTCCGTACCCGTGGAAGCGCAGATGCAGTTCGACCAGACGTGAGACGTCCTTGACGAGGTCGTTCGAGTATTTGAGCGCCGTCATGCGCTTCTTGGTCATCTTGGCGCCCACCATCTCGTGGTGGTGGAAGGAGACCCGCCCGTCCGTCTCGAAGCGGCGCGTCCGCGGCTTGCCGATGTCGTGGAGCAGCGCGGCAAGCCTGAGGGTCAGGTCGGGCCCGTTCTCCTCCAGCGCCATCGCCTGTTCCAGCACGATCAGCGTGTGCTCGTAGACGTCCTTGTGCCGGTGGTGCTCGTCGCGCTCCAGTCGCAGCGCGGGAAGCTCGGGAAGGACGTGCTCGGCGAGCCCTGTGTCCACCAGGAGCGTCAGGCCCTTGCGCGGATGCGCGGACCGGATCAGCTTGTTCAGTTCGTCCCGCACCCGCTCGGCGGAGACGATCTCGATACGCCCCGCCATGTCCGTCATGGCGGCGACGACCTCGGGGGCCACCTCGAAGTCGAGCTGCGCGGCGAACCGTGCGGCCCGCATCATCCGCAGCGGATCGTCGGAGAAGGACGCCTCCGGGGTGCCAGGGGTCCGCAGAACCCGCGCGGCGAGGTCCTCCAGACCGCCGTACGGGTCGATGAACTCCTTCTGCGGCAGCGCGACGGCCATCGCGTTCACCGTGAAGTCCCGGCGCACGAGATCTTCCTCGATGGAGTCGCCGTAGGAGACCTCCGGCTTGCGCGAGGTCCGGTCGTACGCCTCGGAGCGGTACGTCGTGATCTCGATCTGGAACGACTGCTCCACGTCGCCCACGCGGGCGTCCTTCTGGGCCCCGACGGTGCCGAAGGCGATCCCGACCTCCCACAGGGCGTCCGCCCAGGGCCGGACGATCTTGAGTACGTCCTCGGGACGGGCGTCCGTCGTGAAGTCCAGGTCGTTGCCGAGCCGACCGAGGAGCGCGTCCCGGACCGAGCCGCCGACCAGGGCGAGTGAGAACCCGGCCTCCTGGAAACGGCGGGCGAGCTCGTCGGCGACAGGAGACACCCGCAGCAGTTCACTCACCGCTCGGCGCTGCACCTGGCTCAGGGCACTGGAATTGTCTTCGTTGGCGTTCGGCACAACAGAAAAGGGTACGTGGCCGCGGCCACGGGGGGCGCATGGATAAATCCCACACTCGTGCCCTCAACTTTTCCCCGGCAGAATAGGCGTACATACAGGACAGTCGGCTCTGATCCCTGATCTTGTGGACCACTCCGCGGCACTTACTCTCAGCGCACCTCGTTACCATGCGTGGACGCACATTCCGACGACCACTGACGACGACGAGGGACGGGCGAGCGCGTGGCCGAGGCGGCAGACTTCCAAGGGACGAGTCCCTCACCTGCCCGCCGGTGGCTCCGGCGCAGCGGTGCACTGCTGGCCGGGGCGCCGCTGCTGGCCGGGCTGCTCCAGCTGCCCCTGAGCACGCCCTCCCAGGCCGCGGAGAAGGCCTCCGTGGCCGCCGCGGGGTCGTCCGGCCCGGTGGACGTCCATCTCGACTCACTGAGCCCCAGCGCCCCCACGGACGGCGACACGGTCACGGTCTCGGGCTCGGTCACCAACACGGGCAAGCAGACGGTCACGGACGCCCACGTGGGCATCCGCGTGGGCCCGTCCCTGAACACCCGCTCCGCCATCGACACGGCGGCGCGGCGCGGCAGCTTCCAGCCGGGCCTCGACCCGCTGGAGGTGGGGGGCAAGTACGTCGCGCAGGTCGCCAGGCTCGCCGCCGGCAGCTCGCAGAACTTCAGCATCTCGGTCCCCGTCAAGGAACTCGACCTCGGCGCCGACGGGGTCTACCAGCTCGGCGTGTCGCTGACCGGCCGGACCACCGCGCAGTCGTGGGACCAGGTCCTGGGCATCAAGCGCACGTTCCTGCCCTGGCAGCCCGACGCGGCGGACACGAAGACGAAGACGACCTACCTCTGGCCGCTCATCTCCACCGCCCACCTCACGGCGGAGACCGGTTCCGACGCGCAGCAGACGCCCGTCTTCAAGAACGACGACCTGGCCAAGGAGATCTCCCCGGGCGGACGCCTGGACCAGATGTTGTCGCTGGGCAGCCAGCTCGACGTCACCTGGGTCCTCGACCCGGACCTGCTGGCCTCCGTCGACTTCATGCGGGGCGGCTACCGGGTCCAGCAGGAAAACGGCACGACCGTCGCCGGCAGGAACCAGGCGGTGGCCAATGCCTGGCTCGACAAGCTGGAGAAGACGGTCCACGGCCAGAGCGTCGTCGCCCTCCCCTTCGCCGATCCCGACCTCGCGTCGCTCGCCCACCACGGCAAGGACGTCACCGGTTCCCTGAGTCACCTCAAGGACGCGACCGATGTGGCGGCCGGCACGGTGGAGACGATCGTCCATGTGAAGCCGAACACGGAGTTCGCCTGGCCCGCGGACGGCGCGGTGGACCCGTCGATCGTCAAGGTGGCCACGTCGGCCGGCGCCGACAAGGTGATCGCCCGCAGCGACAGCCTGCGCGAGACGGGCGGACTGTCCTACACGCCGAGTGCCGCCCGCCCCATCGGCGGCGGAACCACCGCGGTGGTCGCGGACGAGCGGCTGTCGACCGCGTTCCAGGGCGACATGATGAAGGCGGACGACTCCACGCTCGCCGTCCAGAAGTTCCTCGCGCAGAGCCTGATGATCAATCTTCAGGAGTCGAAGAACGAGCGCAGCATCGTCGTCGCTCCGCAGCGGATGCCCACGGCGAGCCAGGCGCAGTCCATGGCCGAGGGCCTGCGCGCGCTCCAGCAGGGGAACTGGTCGCAGTCCCAGACACTGATCGAGGCCGCCAAGGCCAAGCCGGACCCCGGCGCCACCACGAAGGTGCCGCCCGCGTCCGCGTACCCCTCGTCGCTGCGCCACCGGGAACTTCCGCGCTCGGCGTTCGAGAGGATCCAGGCGACCCAGGCCAAGCTCGACAAGTTCCGGATGATCCTGAGCGACGAGGCCCGGGTGGTCACGCCCTTCGGACGCGCCATAGACCGCGGGATGTCGTCGTCCTGGCGCGGCCGGGCCGGTGAGGCGGCGGACTTCCGGCAGGGCGTGGAGACGTACCTCGACGGACTGACGGGCCTGGTCCATCTCATCCAGAAGTCGGACGCCAAGCTCTCCGGGCGCAGCGCGACGATCCCCGTGACCGTCCAGAACAACCTCGTGCAGGGCGTCGGCCATCTGGTGCTGCGCCTCACCTCGCAGCAGCCCACCCGACTCAAGATCGGCAACGGCCCGTACGACGAGCGGACGATCCAGGTCGCGGGCGAGCACAGCCAGTCGGTCAAGTTCACGACGTCCACCCAGGCCAACGGCCCGGTGCAGGTCGTCGCCCAGCTCTACACGGAGGACGGGCAGCCGTACGGCGACCCGGTTCCCTTCGAGGTGAAGGTCACCGAGATCACCTCCACCGTGATGCTCGTCATCGGCGGCGGCGTCCTTCTTCTCGTCCTCGCCGGTTTCCGGATGTACACGCAGCGTAAGCGCGCCGCGGCCCGGCAGGCCGAGGAGGACACGGAGAACGGTCCCGAGGCAGGGGGTGGGAGCGCGGACACGGAAGGCACCGTGGACACTGACTCCACCGACGACTCCGCGGCCGGATCCGAACGGGCTTCCGACCAGGGGTCCGGGGCAGACGACCCGGAGCAGCCGAGTGACCCGACACCGGACACCGCACCGGAAAGCGCCGACCCTTCGGACACGGGTGAGAGAGTGGACCGTTGAGCGATGTCGTGGCCGGTGGGCCCGGGGACGATGAGGTGGGGTAACCATGAACGCGCCGTACGACGGTGACCGCGGCCAGGGCGCGGGATCCTCGGGCTACCCCGAGGACCACCCGGGCCGTGACGCGGGCCGCTCCGGCCACCCCGAGGGCACGCCGGAGGCCGCTCCGATGCCCCAGGGGTCTCCCGCGGACATGTACCTCCAGGACGCCTACGACCAGGATCCGTACCGCGCTCAGGACCTCTCGGCCCAGGACCCGGTGGCCGAGGCGTTCTACGACCGTGCCGCGCACCCTCCGCCGGCGCCCGGAACGTACGCCCCCCAGCAGCCGCTGTACGCGCAGCCGCCCGCTTCGCAGTACGCGCCCGACCCCCGGCTTTGGGCCCAGACCCCGCCTCCGGAGCCGTCGGGACCGACGCGGCACCTGCCGTACGGCGACGACGCCCGGACCACCCAGTACGTGGGGGTGGACGATCTGGTGACCCAGGCCGGGGAGGAACAGCATGAGCCCGACGCCTTCGCTCATCTCTTCCGCGACCAGCAGCAGGGCGGCGTCCGTCACGCCTACGCCTCTTCCGGCCCCGCCGCGGTCCCCGCGCCCGCCCCGGAGCCGGCTCCGGCCGCCGTCCAGCCGCCCGCTGCCGCTCAGGCGAAGTCCGGCGGCCGTGCCTCCGGCTTGCTGAAGTCGAGCGCCGTGATGGCGGCGGGCACGCTGGTGTCCCGTCTCACCGGCTTCGTACGGACCATGATCATCACCGCGGCTCTGGGTGCCGCGACGCTCGGTGACGCCTGGACCGTCGCGTACACCCTGCCGACGATGATCTACATCCTGACCGTCGGCGGCGGTCTCAACTCGGTCTTCGTGCCCCAGCTGGTGCGCTCCATGAAGGAGGACGACGACGGGGGCGAGGCCTACGCCAACCGCCTCCTGACGCTCGTCATGGTCGCCCTCGGTGTGATCGTCACCGCCGCGGTCTTCATCGCGCCGCTGCTGATCCAGCTGATGTCGAACTCCATCGCGAGCGACCCGGCGTCCAACAACGTGGCCGTCACCTTCGCCCGGTACTGCCTGCCCACGATCTTCTTCATGGGCGTCCACGTGGTGATGGGCCAGATCCTCAACGCCCGCGGCAAGTTCGGCGCGATGATGTGGACCCCGGTCCTGAACAACATCGTCATGATCTTCACCTTCGGCATGTTCCTGTGGGTCTACGGAACCTCCCGGCACTCCGGCATGACGGTGAACAACATCCCGCCGGACGGCCTCCGCCTCCTCGGCATCGGCACGCTGCTCGGCCTGGTCGTGCAGGCCACGGCGATGGTGCCGTATCTGCGCGAGGCCGGTTTCCGGTTCCGTCCGCGCTTCGACTGGCGGGGCCACGGCCTCGGCAAGGCCGTCAAGCTCGCCAAGTGGACCGTGCTCTTCGTCCTCGCCAACCAGGCCGGCGTCCTCGTCGTCACCCAGCTGGCCACTGCCGCGGGCAAGGCCTCGGGCAAGGACGGGGCGGGCATCCTGGCCTACGCCAACGCCCAGCTGATCTGGGGCATGCCGCAGGCCATCATCACGGTCTCCGTCATGGCGGCCATGCTGCCGCGGATCTCGCGAGCGGCCCACGACGGTGACCCGGGCGCCGTCCGGGACGACATCTCGCAGGGTCTGCGGACCTCGGCGGTCGCGATCGTCCCGGTGGCCTTCATGTTCGTCGCCCTGGGCATCCCCATGTGCACCCTGCTCTTCGGCTCCAGCGGCATCGCCGCCGCCGAGTCCCAGGGCTACGTCCTCATGGCCTTCGCCCTCGGCCTGATCCCGTTCTCGGTGCAGTACGTGGTCCTGCGTGGCTTCTACGCCTACGAGGACACCCGCACCCCCTTCTACAACACGGTCATCGTGGCCGGCGTCAACGCGGCCGCCTCGGCCATCTGTTACGTGATCCTGCCCGCGCAGTGGGCGGTCGTCGGCATGGCCGGCGCCTACGGACTCGCGTACGCGGTCGGCGTCGGAGTGGCCTGGCAGCGGCTGCGCAAGCGGCTCGGCGGCGATCTGGACGGCGACCGCGTGCTGCGCACCTACGCGCGCCTGTGCCTGGCCTCCGTCCCTGGCGCCGTGGTGGGCGGCGCCGTAGGCTTCGCGATCACCCGTGTACTCGGGCACGGCGTGATCGGTTCGATCGCGGCGCTCGTCATCGGATCGATCGCCCTGCTCGGAGTCTTCTACGTCGCCGCGCGCAAGATGCGCATCGAAGAACTCAACTCAATGGTCGGGATGGTCCGCGGGCGTCTGGGGCGCTGAGGCGGGGGTACGCGCACAACCATCGTCCGTCGCCGTGTGTCGTGCATAGCGCCGGACTGTGGGCACAATTGGTTTCTGCGTCGGACAGCGCGCAATGGATGGGGAGGCAGGGACGACGGTGGCGGAACGGAGCACGGCTGCCGTCGACGTGGCAGACAACAGCGGTGACGAACCGCTGACCGCCAAGGCGGACCAAACCACGTCCGACGGGGTGACCCTCAACGGGGAGCGGGACACGGACAGCGAAGAGGCACAGGGGAGCGGCGGGACCGAAGGTCCCGGGAAGGCCTCACCGCCCGAACTGCACAGTGGTCACAAACTCGCCAGGCGCTATCGCCTCGAAGAGTGCGTCACCCGACTGGACGGTTTCAGCAGTTGGCGCGCGATGGACGAGAAACTCCGCCGTGCCGTCGGGGTGCATCTGCTGCCCGCCGATCATCCGCGTGCCCGCTCGGTACTGGCGGCGGCCCGGTCCTCCGCCCTGCTGGGCGATCCCCGGTTCGTCCAGGTGCTGGACGCGGTCGAGGAGAACGACCTCGTCTACGTGGTGCACGAGTGGCTGCCGGACGCCACGGAACTCACCGCCCTCCTCGCCTCGGGTCCTCTTGAGGTGCACGAGGCCTACCAGATGGTCAGCCAGGTGTCGGGGGCCATGGCCGCCGCGCACCGCGAGGGCCTCGCGCATCTCAAGCTGACCCCGGGCGCCGTGCTGCGCACGTCGACCGGTCAGTGGCGCATCCGCGGGCTCGCCGTGAACGCCGCACTGCGCGGGATCAGTTCGGACACCCCGCAGCGCACCGACACGGAAGCCATCGGCGCACTCCTGTACGCCGCCCTGACCCAGCGCTGGCCGTACGAGAACGACGCGTACGGCCTGTCGGGGCTGCCCAAGGGCGTCGGCCTCATCGCACCCGACCAGGTGCGCGCCGGGGTCCACCGGGGCCTGTCGGAGCTCGCCATGCGCGCGCTCGCCAACGACGGCGCGACCGCCTCCCGCCACGAGTCCCCGTGCACCACGCCGGAGGAGCTGGTGAAGGCGATCGGCGAGATGCCCCGCATCCGCCCGCCGGAGCCGGCGTTCACCGCGCCGCCCGAGTACCAGCGCACGACGTACCAGCAGGGCACGTACGGCCGCCAGGCGCCGCGTCCTGGTGTCACCCAGCCCTTGCCGACCCCGCCGCCCCCGCTTCAGAGCCGGACCGGCACCGCCCTGAAGTGGGCCGTCTCGGCCCTCCTCATCGCCGCACTGGGCCTGGGCAGCTGGCAGCTCGCGGACGCGCTGATGGACCACGACAAGCCCGACGACACCAAGAAGACCCAGACGACGGACGGCAACGAAAAGGGCGGCGCCAAGACGACGCCGCTCAAGCCGATCACGATCAAAAGGGCGCAGGAGTACGTCGCGAAGGGCGACCCCCAGGCACCCCAGGACGTGGGCAACACCTTCGACAACGACAGCTCCACGTACTGGCGGAGCCGGAGCTTCCTGGACGGCCCGGAGATGAAGCCGGCCTTCAAGCCCGGCGTCGGCATCGTCTACGACTTCGGTTCGAAGCAGACCGTCTCGGCGGCTTCGATAGGACTCCGCTACGTCGGTGACCACACCACGATCACCCTGTACGCGACGGACTCCACCAGCTCCACGACTCCGGTGGACTCGATGACGAAGATCGGGACCATCACGACGACAGGCACGTCGGCGAAGGTCACGATCACCAAGAAGGTGCCGACTCAGTACATGCTGCTCTGGATCACCGCGATGCCCTACGCGTCCGGCGATCAGTACAGCGGCGCCGGCTACAAGCAGGGCATCACGGATGTGAAGTTCACCGGCTGACGCCCGTCGACGGAGGGGAGGGGGTTCGATGGCCGATGAGACCGCATGCGGCGAAACAAGCGATCAGGACCTCCTCGCCCGCCATGTCGAGGGCGATCCGGAAGCCTTCGGTGAGCTTGTACGGCGCCATCGCGACCGTCTGTGGGCGGTGGCCCTCCGGACGCTGGGAGACCGCGAGGAGGCCGCTGACGCGGTCCAGGACGCCCTTGTCTCCGCCTACCGGGCCGCCCACACCTTCCGGGGCCAGTCGGCCGTCACGACCTGGCTGCACCGCATCACGGTGAACGCCTGCCTGGACCGAGCCCGCAAGGCGGCCTCCAGGAAGACGTCTCCCGTCGACGACACCAAGCGCCTGGAGCAGCTCCTCGAACCCCACGAGTCCGCCGCCGCGCCGGCCGAGCGCAAGGACCTCCACCGTGAGCTCATCGGCGCGCTCGGCACCCTCCCCGCGGACCAGCGCGCCGCCCTCGTCCTGGTGGACATGCAGGGCTACCCCGTGGCCGAGGCCGCCCGGATCCTCGATGTCCCGACCGGCACGGTGAAGAGCCGCTGCGCGCGCGGCAGAGCCAGACTGCTTCCCCTGCTCGCCCATCTCCGACCGGAGAAGCCGGGTGACAAGAAGACGAAGAAGGCGGGCGACGGACGGAACCGGACGCAGGGGACATCCGTCCCACCCGCAGCGGGACCCCACGCGTCGGGTCCCCGCGACCCAGGGCCAAGCGATTCAGCTGCTGTGAAGGGCGGAGGTGGGCGGGCGTGACATCCACGACGGACAAGGCCGGACACCCGGACGTCGCGGAGATCTCCGACCTCACCGAGGGCCTGCTCTCGCCTTCCCGCACCGAGGACGTTCGACAGCACCTCGAGGGGTGCACCCTCTGCTCCGACGTGTACGACTCCCTGGAAGAGATCCGCGGTCTTCTCGGCACTCTGCCAGGGCCCGCCCCCATGCCGGACGATGTCGCCGAACGCATCGATGCCGCTCTTGCCGCGGAAGCCCTGTTGGGTGCCACAGCTCCCGACGAGACGACCGACTCCGGCGCCGACCGTGCTGCTCATGTTTCACGTGAAACGTCGACCGCCGACGGTCCGTCCGGACATCCTCGTGGAGCCACCGGCCCCGGCCGTTCGCATCGCGCACGCCGCGGGCGCCGCAGGACGGTCATCCTCACCACCGCCTTGGCGGCCGTGGCTCTGGGGCTGGGCGCGATCCTCGTTCAGTCCCTGGGGGGCGACGGCTTCGGCAACAGCGCTCGGACGGCAACCCGGAACGAGTCGGCGGCACAGAGCACCTTCTCCGAGAGGACACTGCACGGTGAGGTCTCCGCCCTCCTCCCGAAGACCAAGGAGTCCGGTCACGGCTCGGCCAGCGCCAAGCCCTGGGGTGTCCAGTCGCAGGATGCCGGAACCGACTCGGGCGATGTGAAGACCTTGATCACCCCCACACCCGCCGTTCCCCAGTGTGTCGAGCAGGGAACCGGGGACCCCGGTGTGCTCCTCGCCGCCAAGGGCGGTTCGTTCCAGGGGAAGCGTGTCTATCTCCTCGTGGTGTCCGACTCCTCCGACAGGACGAAGGTCACCGCCTACATCGTTGACGCCGCCTGCGAGAAACAGGCGTCGCCGTCACCCGGCAAGCTGCTCCTGACGCGGTCGTACGCGCGTTCCTGACGGCACCGGCCGCGGGCTTCCGGCACCTCGGACGGCGAACGTCCCGAACGCCTCAGCCGCACTCCCAGACACCTCGCGGCACAGAGCCGTGCCGCCCCGGCATCCCTTGGCATCTCCTTCCGGTATCCAGCACCGTGTGCCCTGCCACAGCGGGAATTGAAGCCCCTTAGGATCCGTTGGGTGGGGTGAGAGTACTGAGAGATGCTCCCACCGGTACGCAGCAGTCTCCAGAGACGAGGAATCAAGCCGTGAGCGACGTCCGTAACGTGATCATCATCGGGTCTGGGCCCGCCGGCTACACGGCGGCGCTCTACACCGCGCGCGCGTCGCTGAAGCCGCTGGTCTTCGAAGGCGCCGTCACCGCGGGCGGTGCGCTGATGAACACCACCGAGGTCGAGAACTTCCCCGGCTTCCAGGACGGCATCATGGGCCCGGAGCTCATGGACAACATGCGCGCCCAGGCCGAGCGCTTCGGCGCCGAGCTGGTCCCGGACGATGTCGTCGCCGTCGACCTGACGGGCGAGATCAAGACCGTCACGGACACGGCCGGCACGGTCCACCGCGCCAAGGCCGTGATCGTCACGACCGGTTCGCAGCACCGCAAGCTGGGTCTCCCCAACGAGGACACGCTCTCCGGGCGTGGCGTCTCCTGGTGCGCGACGTGTGACGGCTTCTTCTTCAAGGACCACGACATCGCCGTGATCGGCGGTGGCGACACCGCGATGGAGGAGGCCACCTTCCTCTCGCGCTTCGCCAAGTCCGTCACCATCGTGCACCGCCGGGACAGCCTCCGCGCCTCCAAGGCGATGCAGGAGCGTGCTTTCGCGGACCCGAAGATCAAGTTCGTCTGGGACAGCGAGGTCGCCGAGATCAAGGGCGACCCGAAGCTGGCCGGTCTGACCCTGCGCAACCTCAAGACCGGCGAGACCTCGGAGCTGCCGGTGACCGGTCTGTTCATCGCGATCGGTCACGACCCGCGGACCGAGCTCTTCAAGGGCCAGCTCGACCTGGACGGCGAGGGCTACCTGAAGGTCGCCGCGCCGTCGACCCGCACGAACGTGACGGGTGTCTTCGGCGCCGGTGACGTCGTCGACCACACGTACCGCCAGGCGATCACCGCAGCCGGTACGGGCTGCTCCGCCGCCCTCGACGCCGAGCGCTACCTCGCCGCCCTCGCGGACAGCGAGACCGCGGCCGCCACCGTCTGATCACCCCCGTCCTCCCACTGCACCAACAGATTAAGGAGCCCGCCGTGGCCGGCACCCTCAAGAACGTGACCGACGCCTCCTTCGACCAGGACGTCCTCAAGAGCGACAAGCCCGTACTGGTCGACTTCTGGGCTGCCTGGTGCGGTCCGTGCCGCCAGATCGCCCCGTCGCTCGAGGCGATCGCCGCGGAGCACGGCGACAAGATCGAGATCGTCAAGCTCAACATCGACGAGAACCCGGCGACGGCCGCCAAGTACGGTGTCATGTCGATCCCGACCCTGAACGTCTACCAGGGCGGCGAGGTCGCCAAGACCATCGTCGGCGCCAAGCCGAAGGCCGCGATCGTGCGCGACCTCGAGGAATTCATCGCCGAGTAAGTCGTCGGCGGCCGCACACGCGGCGTGTGTTTCACGTGAAACACAGATGGGCCAGCCCGAGCGGGCTGGCCCATTTCCTTTGGCCCCGGCCCCTCACAAGGGGCGAAGCGCGGGCTCCTTCTGTACCGCTCCGAGGAGCCGGTCCAGCGCCATCTCCATGTCTTCCTTCCAGGAGAGCGTGGTCCGCAGCTCCAGCCGCAGGCGCGGGTACCGGGCGTGCGGGCGCACGGTCTTGAAGCCCACTGCGACGAGATGGTCTGCGGGGAGTACGCAGGCGGGTTCCTTCCACCGTGCGTCCCCGAAAGCCTCGATCGCCCTGAACCCCCGGCGCAGCAGATCCTTGGCCACCGTCTGCACCATCACCCGGCCCAGTCCCTGTCCCTGATACCCCGGCATGATGAACGAAGTCATGAGCTGAACCGCGTCCGGCGCGACGGGGCTTGTGGGGAAGGCCGTGGAGCGGGGGACGTAGGCGGGCGGCGCGTAGAGCACGTACCCCACCGGCACATCGTCCACGTAGGCGACTCGGCCGCAGGATCCCCAGTCCAGGAGAACCGAGGAGATCCACGCCTCCTTCTCCGGGGCGCTCGTGCCCGCCTTCAGCGCGGCTTCACCGCGGACAGGATCCAGTTCCCAGAAGACGCACGCACGACAGCGGTTGGGAAGGTCCTGAAGGTTGTCCAGCGTGAGCGGTACGAGCCGGCGCCCCATGAAGGATCTTCCTCGCTTCGTTCGCCCGCGGCGTCACGGGCGGCTGTCAGATGGCTCCGCTCTCTGAGCAGGCTGCCGACGAACCCGCCGACCGCTCCCAGGCCCAGACCTACGGTCACCAGTCCGGTACGGCTCACGGTCTGCATGACCCCCGCCTCCCCGATGAAGGTGCTGCCAGGTGGATCGCCATACCCATCGCATCGTATCCACGATGCGATTCCATCGATACCGCCGAAAAGCAAAGAGCGGGCCGTTTTCCGGCACACACCGGACACGACCCGCTCACCTGGTGGACCGATCGGACATCGGCCCATCAGAACGCCGACTCAGCCTTCCGCGTCGTCTGCGTCGTCGTCCAGGAGGCTCTTCTGAAGGACAGGTCCCTCGCCCGGGGCGAGCGAGCCGAGGATGCGCTCAAGGTCTTCCATCGAAGCGAACTCGACCGTGATCTTGCCCTTCTTCTGCCCCAGGTCGACCTTCACCCGGGTCTCGAAGCGGTCCGAGAGCCGTGTCGCCAGATCGCTCAGCGCCGGGGAGACCCGGCTGCCGGCCCGCGGGCCCTTGGAGCGCTGAGCCGTCTGCGGACGCGACCCCATGAGCGTCACGATCTCCTCCACAGCCCGCACCGAGAGCCCCTCGGCGACGATGCGGTGGGCCAGACGGTCCTGCTCCTCCGAGTCGTCGACCGCGAGCAGGGCCCGCGCATGTCCCGCGGAGAGAACTCCGGCGGCAACACGACGCTGAACCGACGGGGAGAGCTTCAGCAGACGCAGGGTGTTGGAGACCTGGGGACGCGACCGTCCGATCCGGTCCGCCAACTGGTCGTGGGTGCAGTTGAAGTCCTTGAGCAGCTGGTCGTAGGCCGCCGCCTCTTCCAGCGGGTTCAGCTGGGCCCTGTGGAGGTTCTCCAGGAGCGCGTCCAGGAGGAGCTTCTCGTCCTCCGTGGCGCGCACGATCGCGGGAATGGCCTCAAGTCCCGCCTCACGGCAGGCCCGGAAGCGGCGCTCTCCCATGATGAGCTCGTAGCGCCCGGAGGCCACCTGGCGGACGACGACGGGCTGGAGGAGCCCGACCTCCTTGATGGAGGTCACCAGCTCGGCAAGAGCGTCCTCATCGAAGATCTCGCGCGGCTGGCGCGGGTTCGGCGTGATGGCGTCGAGGGGCAGCTCGGCGAAGTGGGCACCGACGGGAGCCGGAAGCGTCTCCAGCGATCCGCTCGACGCCCCGTCCTCCGTTTCATGTGAAACAGACGGCAGCGTGGTCACCTTCGCCGCGGCCACCCCGCGCTCCGCCGTGAGAACGGGGCCGGTGGTCGGCGCGGAAGGAGCCCCGCTCCCCGCACCACCCGGACGCTCACCTGTCGGAGCCGCAGGGATCAGCGCGCCAAGGCCCCGCCCCAGACCCCGTCGTCGGTCGCTCACTGGATCCCCTCCACCATGTTCTGATCGTTCTGTCCGCCCACGTGGGCATGTTGCGCGTCGTACGCCACTCCGACTCCTCGCAGGGCGATTTCGCGCGCGGCCTCAAGATACGAGAGAGCACCGCTCGAACCCGGATCGTAAGTCAGAACCGTCTGCCCGTAGCTCGGGGCCTCCGAAATTCGTACCGAACGCGGGATGCTCGTCCGCAGCACCTCCTTGCCGAAGTGGCTGCGCACCTCCTCCGCGACCTGGGAAGCGAGTCGGGTCCGGCCGTCGTACATGGTGAGCAGGATCGTCGAGACGTGGAGGTCGGGGTTGAGGTGACCTCGCACCAGGTCCACGTTGCGCAGGAGCTGACCCAGACCCTCCAGCGCGTAGTACTCGCACTGGATGGGGATGAGCACCTCCGCGCCGGCGACCAGGGCGTTGACCGTCAGCAGACCCAGCGACGGCGGGCAGTCGATGAGGACGTAGTCCAGCGGCTGCTCGTACGCCAGGATCGCTCGGTCCAGCCGGCTCTCACGCGCAACCAGCGACACGAGTTCGATCTCCGCACCGGCGAGGTCGATGGTGGCCGGGGCACAGAAGAGACCCTCGACGTCGGGGACCGGCTGAACGACTTCGGAGAGCGGCTTGCTGTCGATCAGCACGTCATAGATCGACGGAACCTCGGCGTGGTGATCGATGCCCAGAGCCGTGGAGGCATTGCCCTGAGGGTCGAGGTCGATCACCAGGACCCGGCCGCCATGCAGAGCCAGCGAGGCGGCAAGGTTGACCGTGGTCGTGGTCTTACCCACCCCACCCTTCTGGTTGGCGACCACGATGACTCGGGTCTGTTCGGGCCGTGGCAGGCCCTCACCGGCGCGACCTAGCGCCTCCACAGCCAGTTGGGCAGCACGACCGATAGGAGTGTCGTCCATCGGGGGCGGTGTTTCACGTGAAACATCCTCCCCCATCGACTCGGTACGGGGACCGGGGACCGGATCGGTCATCGGTCCCGCGATGTTGGCGTCGGACCGCAAGGATTCACTCTCCTCGACTTCAGGCTCGCAATGAACAGAGCCTCCCATGCCATTGGGGTCGTGAACCAGCGAGGCCCGTTGTTCTGTGGAGAAATCCACCTCTGTGGACAACTCCGGGGCTCTCCCGAGCGAGCCGAGAGGCTTCCGATCGCGAGGTTCGGCCGCAGCCCGGCCGCGACTGATGATGCCCTGCAACAGTGAGCGACGTTTCACGTGAAACACGATGCCGAGCCACGCAGGTCAGGGCGGCGCGACACTCCGATATGCGCAGGTTTGCCAGCTTTTGCGCAATAGGTCACATCATCGGGATCGAAGCGCCCTACGTGAGAAACAACTCCTGGATCCGGACAAGGAAACTCCCGGCCCCCCTCATGAGGGACCGGGAGTAGCGATGCTCACATCGTCCGGGTTCAACGCCGGGGCCGTCCGGGTTCCGTGGCCGGCCGTCCAGGGTCAGCGCCGGCGCCGCGTCCGGGTCGTCCTGGCTGCCTTGGCCCGCTTCGCCGCGAAGCGCACACCTCCGGGGCTCTCGCCCACCTCCACCCGCACCACGGTGGACAACGGGTCCACGATGCCCTCACCGACCTGGAGAACGGAGGTCTCCACGGCGCCGAGCTTGCTCAGCGCCGTGGCAGAGGCCTTCAGCTCCTCCTCGGCGGTGTCGCCCTTCAGGGCCAGCATCTCGCCGTACGGGCGCAGCAGCGGGATACCCCACGTCGCCAGGCGGTCAAGGGGGGCGACCGCCCTGGCGGTCACCACGTGAACCGGCTGGAGCTTCCCCATGACCTCCTCGGCGCGGCCGCGGACGACGGTCACATGGTCGAGGCCGAGCAGCTCGACGACCTCCGTGAGGAAGTTGGTCCGGCGCAGCAGCGGCTCAAGCAGCGTGATCTTGAGGTCTTCACGGACGAGCGCCAGAGGGATGCCGGGCAGACCCGCACCGGAACCGACGTCGCACACGGTCACGCCCTCGGGCACGACCTCGGAGAGCACCGCGCAGTTCAGCAGGTGCCGCTCCCAGAGCCGGGGCACTTCCCGCGGGCCGATCAGCCCACGCTGCACTCCTGCCTCGGCCAGCAGTTCCGCGTACCGGACCGCGTCCGCGAAGCGATCACCGAATACCTCGCGCGCCTGCTCGGGCGCGGGGGGAAGCTCCGCTGCCTCCGTCACGGGGGACCGTCCTTCCGTACCGCTTGAGCGCACTGAGCGCTGTTCACCAGGACTATCAGGCTGACAAAATTCGGCCCCGTCTGCGCAACAGACGGGGCCGAAGGAACGCATGTAGCGATCAGGCGGGAAGCACGACGACGAAGCGCTGCGGCTCCTCGCCCTCGGACTCGCTGCGCAGACCGGCGGCCTTGACCGCGTCGTGCACGACCTTGCGCTCGAAGGGCGTCATCGGGTCCATCTTGACCGGCTCACCGGAGCTCTTGACCTCGGCGGCGGCCTTGGCACCGAGCTCGGAGAGCTCTTCGCGCTTCTTGGCCCGGAATCCCGCGATGTCCAGCATCAGCCGGCTGCGGTCCCCGGTCTCCCGGTGCACGGCCAGACGGGTGAGCTCCTGGAGTGCCTCCAGCACCTCGCCGTCGCGGCCGACCAGCTTCTGAAGGTCGCGGCCTCCCGAGTCGCTGATGATCGAGACAGCGGCGCGGTCGGCCTCGACGTCCATGTCGATGTCGCCGTCGAGATCGGCGATGTCGAGCAGACCCTCGAGGTAGTCCGCCGCGATCTCGCCTTCCTGCTCCAGGCGGGTCAGGGTGTCGCCCTCAGCGGCGGCGGAGGTGGTGCCTTCCGTCACGGGATGGACTCCTTCTTACTTCTTGGACGGGGACTTGGGCCGCTGCGGGCCCTTGCGCTGTCCGGACTGGGCCTTGCTGCGGGTACCGGTGCCGGGCTTGTTGCCGGTGCCGGCGGCCGGCTTCGGCGCGGAGGGCTCGGCGTCCTGCTGCTCGTCGGACTTGGTCAGCGAGGTCTTGGGCTCGGACTCGTCCGTCGGCGCACCGCTGGACGCCCCGCCCGACTGCCGCTGCGCCTTGGACTGGCGCTTGGGCTGCTGACGCTTGGGAGCGGCGGGCGCGGTGGTCGTCGTGGTGCCGTCCTCGGACTCGACGACGACCGCGTTCTCGCCGGTCACCACCAGGCCGTCGGGCTGGGCCACGAGGCCCGCCTTGGTCAGGCTGTTGATGAACTTGCGCTCGAACTCGTTGCGGTCGCGGCCCTTGGCGACGATGGCCTTGACGATGGCCTTCTCACCGCGTCCACGCGTCTTGCCGTGCTGCGTGACGTGCTTCTGAAGACGCTCGAGGTAAGCGGCCTGAGCCTTCGAACCCGGAGTCGGGTTGTTGCGGATGACGTACATCTGCTGGCCCATGGTCCACACGTTGGTGGTCAGCCAGTAGACGAGGACACCGACCGGGAAGTTGATGCCGAAGACGGCGAACATGACCGGGAAGACGTACATCAGCATCTTCTGCTGCTGCATGAAGGGCGTCTTCACCGTGGTGTCGACGTTCTTCGTCATCAGCTGACGCTGGGTGTAGAACTGCGAGGCCGACATCATCACGATCATGATCGCGGTGACGACGCGGACGTCCATGAGCGTGGCGCCGAGCTTGGCGACCGTCTCGGCGCTGTCGGTGAACTTCGCCGCGAGCGGGGCCCCGAAGATGTGGGCCTTACGGGCGCTGGCGAGCAGCTGGTCGTCGATGACACCGATCGTCGTGCCCGTCGCGATGCCGTTGAGCACGTGGTACAGGGCGAAGAAGAACGGCGACTGGGCCAGGATGGGAAGGCACGAGGAGAGCGGGTTGGTACCCGTCTCCTTGTACAGCTTCATCATCTCTTCGGACTGGCGCTGCTTGTCGTTCTTGTAGCGCTCCTGGATCTTCTTCATCTCGGGCTGAAGCGTCTGCATCGCCCGAGTGGCCTTGATCTGCTTCACGAAGAGCGGGATCAGGCAGATTCGGATCAGGACCACCAAGGACACGATGGACAAGCCCCAGGCCCAGCCGGTGTCGGGGCCGAAGATCTGCCCGTACACGGCGTGGAACTGGACGATGACCCAGGAAACAGGTGTCGTGATGAAGCTGAAAAGACTGGCAATCGTGTCCACTAATCAAGCTCCTTGAGCATGGGACGGGGTCTCGGCGGCCGGGCCCGGGGCAGTGGTGTCCCCGGTGGCCGGTTCGGCGGCGGAGGTCCCGCCCTTGCGTGCACGCCAGGCGTTACGCAGCAATTCGTGCCACCGCGGACGCTTGCGCTCCGGAACATGGTCCACACCGCCCAGCGACCACGGATTGCACCGGAGGATGCGCCAGGCGGTAAGTGCCGTTCCCTTGATCGCACCGTGCCGGTCGATGGCTGTGTAGCCGTAACGGGAGCACGACGGGTAGTACTTGCAGACCGGCCCGAGCAACGGGCTGATCGTCCACTGGTACAGCTTGATGAGAGCAAGCAGTGGGTACTTCATCGCGCGCCCCCTCCCAGTAGCCGCTGGAGAGCGGCGTCCAGGTCTCGGGCCAGCTGTTCATGGTCGGCGTCACCCGCACCGGGCAGCGCTCGTACGACTACCAGGCTACCGGGGGGCAACAGGGCGACTCGGTCGCGCATCAGATGGCGAAGTCTGCGCTTCACCTTGTTGCGCACGACCGCTCCGCCCACGGCTTTGCTCACGACGAAACCCGCACGCGTCGAGGGAGCGGTCTCCCCAGGCGCGTGCGGGTCCGGTGCACCGCTACGTAGATGGACGACGAGAAGCGGGCGTCCGGCCCGGCGTCCTCGGCGTACCGCGGTCGCGAAGTCTTCGCGCCGCCTCAGCCGATGCTCGGTAGGCAGCACGAGATCATGACCTGTGAGTTATCAGGCGGACAGGCTGGCGCGACCCTTGCCACGGCGGTTCGCGAGAATCGCGCGGCCGGCACGGGTGCGCATCCGCAGGCGGAAGCCGTGGGTCTTGGCGCGACGACGGTTGTTCGGCTGGAAGGTGCGCTTGCTCACTCGGGGGCTCCAGAAAGAATCGGTGGTGGCGGGGTGCCGTCCTGGCTGTCACCGTGCGCCCACGAGGAAACTCGCATTACGCCCGAGTGCACCGCTTCCCGATCACTCTTCGTGATCTGTGCCCATCGGAGGCAGGCGGCAGCAGCCATCGACAACTCGACCTGGTTACGGTACGCGCGGCTACGCCATCCGGTCAAACCAACCCCCGGCGGGGGACACTATCCACAGGCTGGGGACAACAACTTGAACCGCACCCGTCGCCCTGACTACCGTGGCTGAACTCCGATTCGTTCCCTTCCCGCCGCCCCAGCGGCTTTGTTCCCCCCGCCCCAAGCGACTGACTTCCCAACCTGTTCCCAGAACCACACGTTCGTGGGACCCGTGAGAGAGCGTGCCCCGTGGCTGACGTACCTGCCGATCTTGCCGCAGTGTGGCCACGCGTACTGGAACAACTCCTGGGCGAGGGCCGCGGGCAGGGTGTCGAGGTGAAGGACGAGCACTGGATCAAGCGCTGCCAGCCCTTGGCCCTGGTCGCCGACACCGCTCTGCTCGCCGTCCCCAACGAGTTCGCCAAGAACGTACTGGAAGGCCGGCTCGCTCCGATCGTCAGCGAGACGCTGAGCCGCGAGTGCGGCCGCCCCATCCGTATCGCCATCACCGTCGACGACTCCGCGGGCGAGCCCTCCATGCCCGCCCCGCCCCGCTACGAGGAGCCCGAGCTCCCCGCGGGCCCCGGCCAGGGCCGCGACCCGTACGACAACAAGGGCCGCGACGACCGGGGCGGCTACGACGGCGGCTCGTACGACGGCACACAGTCCCGGGACGACCGCGGCGG
Source organism: Streptomyces sp. f51 (assembly GCF_037940415.1). Lineage (NCBI taxonomy): Bacteria > Bacillati > Actinomycetota > Actinomycetes > Kitasatosporales > Streptomycetaceae > Streptomyces > Streptomyces sp. f51. Next base: position 3,713,803 of record NZ_CP149798.1, read on the forward strand.
CTACGAGAGCCCGGCGCGGGACGACCGCGGCTACGACGGCGGCCAGGGCCGCGACGACCGCGGGACGTACGAGCCGCAGGGCCGCGACGATCGCGCTCCGTACGACTCCCGCCGCGACGGGTACGAGGGCTACGGCCGCCACCGCGCCGACGACCACCGCGGCGGCCGCGCCGAACCGCTCCCCGGAGCCCCTGGCGACCAGCTGCCGACCGCCCGTCCCGCGTACCCGGACTACCAGCGTCCGGAGCCGGGCGCCTGGCCGCGGCACTCCCAGGACGACTACGGCTGGCAGCAGCAGCGCCTCGGCTTCCCCGAGCGGGACCCCTACGCCTCGCCGCCCCAGGACTACCGGCCCCAGCCGGTGGAGCGCTCGCCCTACGAGCAGCGCCAGGACTACGAGCGCTCCGACCGCCGCGACCAGAACGACCACTCCGACAGCGGTCAGGGACGCAGGGGCGGCCCCGCCCTGCCGTCCTCGGGCGGCGGACCCGGTGCGAAGCCGTCGCAGCCCGCGCCGGCGCCGGGTCCGGGCGAGCCCACCGCGCGGCTGAACCCGAAGTACCTCTTCGACACGTTCGTGATCGGTGCCTCGAACCGCTTCGCGCACGCCGCCGCGGTGGCCGTCGCCGAGGCGCCGGCGAAGGCCTACAACCCGCTCTTCATCTACGGGGAGTCGGGACTCGGCAAGACGCACCTGCTGCACGCGATCGGGCACTACGCCCGCAGCCTCTACCCGGGGACCCGGGTGCGGTACGTGAGCTCGGAGGAGTTCACCAACGAGTTCATCAACTCCATCCGCGACGGCAAGGGCGACAGCTTCCGCAAGCGGTACCGCGAGATGGACATCCTGCTCGTCGACGACATCCAGTTCCTCGCGGACAAGGAGTCGACGCAGGAGGAGTTCTTCCACACCTTCAACACCCTGCACAACGCGAACAAGCAGATCGTGCTGTCCAGCGACCGGCCGCCCAAGCAGCTGGTCACGCTGGAGGACCGGCTGCGCAACCGCTTCGAGTGGGGCCTGATCACCGACGTCCAGCCGCCCGAGCTGGAGACCCGTATCGCCATCCTGCGCAAGAAGGCCGTCCAGGAGCAGCTCAACGCCCCGCCGGAGGTGCTGGAGTTCATCGCGTCCCGGATCTCGCGCAACATCCGCGAGCTGGAGGGCGCGCTGATCCGGGTGACGGCGTTCGCGTCGCTCAACCGGCAGCCGGTGGACCTCGGTCTGACGGAGATCGTCCTCAAGGACCTGATCCCCGGTGGTGAGGACTCGGCCCCCGAGATCACCGCCACCGCGATCATGGCGGCGACCGCCGACTACTTCGGGCTCACAGTGGACGATCTGTGCGGGTCCTCGCGCAGCCGCGTCCTGGTGACGGCGCGGCAGATCGCCATGTACCTGTGCCGTGAGCTCACGGATCTGTCGCTGCCGAAGATCGGCGCGCAGTTCGGCGGCCGCGACCACACGACCGTGATGCACGCCGACCGCAAGATCCGCGCGCTGATGGCCGAGCGCCGTTCCATCTACAACCAGGTCACCGAACTCACGAACCGCATCAAGAACGGCTGACGGAGGCCGGCCTGCGGCCGCACCCGTCCGAGGGCGCTCCGGGACATCGTCCCGGGGCGCCCTTCGCCGTTCCCGGCTCTTCGCGGGATGCCCGCCGCGAGGTTCGACAGGCGTCCCGCGCCGGCCTCGGGACGCGCGTCCCGAGGGGCTCGGGTGCTCGTCCGGAGAGGCTCGGACACGCGCTCGGAGAACTTCCGCGACAGCGTCACGAGGGCTTCGAAGCCGGTTCCGACGCCCTCGGAGCCGTGCTCCGAGGCCTTCGGAGCCATGTTCCGAGGGTTCCCGCCCCGTTTCCGGCGCTACCGGACCGACATCTGCTGTTCGAATCGGAGCGAGGTTACGGCCACTCTCCACAGATGTGGCGACTTTCTTCCGTCCACATCCTGGGGACTGGGAAGTTGTCCAGATCCTGTCCACAGGCAGCACTGTTGAAAGACCATCAGACCAGGTCAGCCCCCTGTGGATTCGTGGACGAAGACTCTCCACAGCCTGTGGACGATGAAAAGATCCACAGGGTGTGCGCAGAGTTGTCCACCGTCGGCCCACAGATCCGAGCCGGTTGTCCCCAGCGATCTCCCGCTTCTCCACATCTCTGTCCACTGTTCGGCAACGCGCCGAGCCATCTCACCGCGTCGAGTGAAAGGCGTCACACCGAGGTGCCGGATTGGCCTGTGGGGAACCGGGGTAAAGCTGGGGACGACGCTGGGGAGAAGTCGCCCCTCGCTGTGGACCGAGTGTGCAGAACTTTTCGTCGTCCACAGATACCCCGGGTTGTCCACCGCCTCCACCCACAGGGTCGGTGGACAAAAAATCGCCTCTGAGCTGCGAAAACGGGGTTATCCACGGTATCCACAGGCCCTACTACTAAGACCAACTAGAGAGAGCCTGGGAATCGTTTCGAAGTGGGGGCTGTGCACAACTTGCCCTCGGACGCTCGACTGCCGCTCGGCACGACTTGACCCCGAGGGGCAACGACTGTCAGCGCGGTGCGTCAGACTGGTCCCCGGTGTCCTTCCCCTCAGCGGTCGGAACGACACCGGTCAGACGACGAAGGCCAGCAGGGCGAGAGCGCCGGCAACAGACGGAGGCGGCAACGGTGAAGATCCGGGTGGAACGCGACGTACTCGCGGAGGCAGTGGCCTGGGCGGCACGCAGCCTCCCGGCCCGTCCGCCGGCTCCTGTCCTCGCCGGCCTCCTGCTGAAGGCCGAGGAGGGCGCACTGAGCCTCTCCAGCTTCGACTACGAGGTCTCGGCCCGGGTCTCCGTGGACGCGGAGATCGACGAGGAGGGCACGGTCCTCGTGTCCGGCCGCCTCCTCGCGGACATCTGCCGCGCGCTGCCCAACCGGCCGGTGGAGATTTCCACAGACGGTGTACGGGCGACCGTGGTCTGCGGCTCCTCACGCTTCACCCTCCACACCCTGCCTGTGGAGGAGTACCCGGCACTGCCCCAGATGCCGTCGGCGACCGGCACCGTCCCCGGTGAGGTCTTCGCCTCCGCCGCCGCCCAGGTGGCCATCGCCGCGGGACGCGACGACACGCTCCCCGTCCTGACCGGTGTGCGCATCGAGATCGAGGGCGACAAGGTCACCCTGGCCTCCACCGACCGCTACCGCTTCGCGGTCCGCGAGTTCCTGTGGAAGCCGGAGAACCCCGAGGCGTCCGCGGTCGCCCTGGTGCCCGCCAAGACTCTCCTGGACACCGCCAAGGCCCTCACGGGCGGCGACAGCGTCATCCTGGCGCTGTCCGGCTCCGGCGCGGGCGAGGGCCTGATCGGCTTCGAGGGCGCCGGACGCCGTACGACCACCCGTCTGCTCGAAGGCGACCTCCCGAAGTACCGCTCGCTGTTCCCGACGGAGTTCAACTCGATCGCCGTCATCGAGACCGCCCCCTTCGTGGAGGCCGTCAAGCGTGTGGCCCTGGTCGCCGAGCGCAACACCCCCGTGCGGCTGAGCTTCGAGCAGGGCGTGCTGATCCTGGAGGCCGGTTCCAGCGACGACGCACAGGCTGTGGAAAGGGTCGACGCCCAGCTGGAGGGCGACGACGTCTCGATCGCCTTCAACCCGACCTTCCTGCTCGACGGCCTGAGCGCCATCGACTCGCCGGTGGCCCAGCTCTCCTTCACGACCTCCACGAAGCCGGCGCTGCTCAGCGGCAAGCCCGCCGTGGACGCCGAGGCGGACGAGGCCTACAAGTACCTGATCATGCCGGTGCGCCTCTCCGGCTGACCCCGGAGCCCGCCGGTCCACGGGACCGGCGGGCGCACCGAGGGCGGGCATACGTATGAGCGGTTGTGCCCGCAGATGTGCGTGAGTTCCACCGGTGCCCGAAAGGCGTGGGTGGTACCCCCCGGTTTAGGCTCGGACCAGGTACGAGAGTGCCCTCACGCCACGTCGCAACCCCTAAGGAACAACTGATGGAGCTCGGTCTCGTCGGCCTCGGCAAGATGGGCGGCAACATGCGCGAGCGGATCCGCCGCGCAGGTCACACCGTCATCGGATACGACCGCAACCCGGACCTCGCCGACGTCCACAGCCTGGAAGAACTCGTGGGCAAGCTCAAGGGCCCGCGCGTGGTGTGGGTGATGGTCCCGGCGGGCGCCGCGACCCAGTCCACCATCGACGAGCTGGCCGCCCTGCTGGAGCCGGGCGACGTCGTCGTGGACGGCGGCAACTCGCGCTGGACGGACGACGAGAAGCACGCCGTCGAGCTCGGCATCAAGGGCATCGGCTTCGTCGACTGCGGCGTCTCCGGCGGCGTCTGGGGCCTGGAGAACGGCTACGCGCTCATGTACGGCGGCCACGCCGAGCACGTCGCCGCGGTCCAGCCGATCTTCGACGCGCTCAAGCCCGAGGGCGACTTCGGAGCGGTGCACGCCGGCAAGGTCGGCGCGGGCCACTTCGCGAAGATGGTCCACAACGGCATCGAGTACGCCATGATGCAGGCCTACGCCGAGGGCTGGGAGCTGCTCGAGAAGGCCGACTCCGTCACCGACGTGCGCGAGGTCTTCCGTTCCTGGCAGGAGGGCACGGTCATCCGTTCCTGGCTGCTGGACCTCGCCGTCAACGCGCTGGACGAGGACGAGCACCTGGAGAAGCTCAAGGGCTTCGCGCAGGACTCGGGCGAGGGCCGGTGGACCGTGGAGGCCGCCATCGACCACGCGGTGCCGCTGCCCGCGATCACCGCGTCGCTCTTCGCCCGCTTCGCCTCGCGGCAGGACGACTCGCCGCAGATGAAGATGATCGCCGCGCTGCGCAACCAGTTCGGCGGCCACGCCGTCGAGAAGGCCTGATCGACGCCCCGGGATCTCCACACCCCGGGGTGACCCGGTTGTCCACAGCCGGGGGAAGAACCTGAGGACCGGGGTCCGCGAGGACCCCGGGCACAACCCGCAACACCCGAAACACCACGCTGGGGGAGGTCGGCGAACGACCATGCACGTCACGCATCTGTCGCTGGCCGACTACCGCTCGTACGCCCGGGTCGAGGTCCCGCTCGACCCGGGCGTCACCGCGTTCGTGGGGCCCAACGGACAGGGCAAGACGAACCTCGTCGAGGCCGTCGGCTATCTCGCGACCCTCGGCAGCCACCGCGTCTCCTCGGACGCGCCCCTCGTCCGCATGGGCGCCGACCGCGCGATCATCCGGGCCAACGTCCGCCAGGGCGAGCGCCAGCAGCTCATCGAGCTGGAGCTGAACCCCGGAAAGGCCAACCGCGCCCGGATCAACAGGTCGTCCCAGGTCAGGCCGCGTGACGTGCTCGGCATCGTGCGCACGGTCCTGTTCGCGCCCGAGGACCTCGCCCTGATCAAGGGCGACCCCGGCGAGCGCCGCCGGTTCCTCGACGAACTGATCACCGCCCGCTCCCCGCGCATGGCGGGTGTCCGGTCCGACTACGACCGGGTCCTCAAACAGCGCAACACCCTCCTGAAGTCGGCCGCGCTGGCCCGCCGGCACGGCGGCCGCACCATGGACCTGTCCACACTCGATGTGTGGGACCAGCACCTCGCGCGCGTGGGCGCCGAACTGATGGCCCAGCGGCTCGACCTGGTCGCCGCGATCCAGCCGCTGGCCGACAAGGCCTACGAGCAGCTGGCGCCCGGGGGCGGGCCGCTCGCCCTGGAGTACAAGGCGTCCTCGCCCGGCGTCGTGGGCCACGCCCGCGAGGAGCTCTACGGACAGCTGATGGCCGCCATGGAGGAGGCCCGCAAGCCGGAGATCGAACGCGGAGTGACCCTCGTGGGGCCCCACCGGGACGAACTGCTCCTCAAGCTCGGCCAGCTGCCCGCCAAGGGATACGCCTCGCACGGAGAGTCCTGGTCGTACGCGCTCTCGCTGCGCCTCGCCTCGTACGACCTGCTCAAGGCCGAGGGCAACGAGCCGGTGCTGGTCCTCGACGACGTCTTCGCGGAACTGGACAGCCGCCGACGGGAGCGCCTCGCGGAGCTGGTCGCCCCCGGAGAGCAGGTGCTCGTGACGGCGGCCGTGGACGACGACGTACCGGATGTCCTGACCGGGACGCGGTTCGCCGTGTCCGAAGGCACGGTGGAGCGGCTATGACGGAGAACACATCGGGAGCGGGCGCCGAGGGTGCCGCCTCCGGCAAGAAGACCCCGGAGCCGTCCGGCGTCGACCTCGCGCGCGTGGCGCTGCGCGCCGCGAAGGAGCAGGCCCGCGCGCGCGGGGACGCGGCCCAGCAGAAGAAGCAGGCGCGGCGCGGCGGCGGTCTGCGCTCCGGATCGGGAGCCGACGGGCGCGACCCCATGGCGCTCGGCTCCGCCATCAACCGGCTGCTCACCGAGCGGGGATGGGAGACCCCGGCCGCGGTGGGCGGTGTGATGGGCCGCTGGCCGCAGATCGTGGGCGACGACCTGGCCAAGCACTGCGTCCCGCTGCGCTACGACGACGACCCGGCCGAGCGGGTGCTGACGGTGCAGTGCGACTCGACCGCCTGGGCGACCCAGCTGCGCCTCCTGGCACCGCAGCTGGTCGCGCGGCTGAACCAGGACCTCGGCCACGGCACGGTGCGCCTGATCAAGGTCCAGGGGCCGACGGGCCCCCCGTGCCGGTACGGGCCGCTGCGCGCGCCCGGCAGCACGGGCCCCGGCGACACGTACGGCTGACCGGGCCGCCGACGGGTGCACCCGCGCGGAACCCGGCAGGCCCGGCGGATCCGGCCGGCCGACGGCCACCAGCAGGTCGGCGGACACCAGTCGAACGACGGCTATCACCGGGCCGACGGCCACCACCGGGTCGGCGGCCACCCACCGGGTCGGTGGACGTCACCCGGCCGATGAAACAGCAGGTGGGCGGACACCACACAGCCTCTGGTGACCGCCTTCGCGGCCCTGCCCGATGGCAATCGCACGGCCCTGCCCGACGGCGCCCTTGCGGGTGCCTCCGGACCACCCCGCGACGCTCGCCGGCACTCCCGCCCCCGCCGACCGCGGCAGAACCGAGCGCGCCGCCCCTTCTTCGCGCCCGCGGCCCGTCCGAGCCCTCCGTGTGCGATGACCGGAGCCTCGCCGACGGCTCCTCGGGACCCGGACCGCCCGAAACCGAGGGGCTGATTCCGGCCGTCGTCGGCGACGTGACCGGAGCGTGTCAGGTCCGGGTCCGCGGTGCGTCCCGACGCCGGCCCGCGCGCACGGCGGCCGCTCGGCGCCCCACCGGACCCGTCACCGGTCGCGCCCGCACGTGACCCCCTGTTCCCCCGCACCCTCGAAGGCCGTCGACCGCAGGCTGGGCCTCCCCGCGTCGCCCCCTGCCCCGTGCTGCGGAAATCCAGCGATATCCGCAGGTCAGGGCCATGTAGGAGGGTGCCTGTAGCCGGTCTCCGGAGCCCGCCGTACCCCGTCTTGGTGGGCTTCGGCCGACCGTCTCGGGTGACCGCGAGCGACGGCGGACGGCCGCGCGGCGGACCGGCGGTCGAGGGTTGACACCCGGAAGGGCTGAGTGCCGCTGTAAGCCTCTTTGGGCCCGGGTCCGCATATGGGGAGTCGGGCGAGACCGGTTCAGGGCGGCACATGCGGACTCAGGTACCGGCAAACCCCCATCACTGTCAGCGCTACCGGTAGACTGGAAGCTAATCCCGCCCCACTAGTGGGACGCACCGAGCAACGCTGACTAAGGCTTACCAACGCAACACGCCGCAGCCGCTCCGGCCACCCGCCGGGAGTACGGCTTGTGCTGTGCCAGAAAGGGCGCTTCGTGGCCGATTCCGGCAACCCCAACGAGAACATCCCGTCCACCGACGCCGGCGCGAACGGCGAGGTCACATCCTCGTACGACGCCAGTGCCATCACCGTCCTCGAGGGTCTGGACGCGGTCCGCAAGCGACCTGGCATGTACATCGGCTCGACCGGTGAGCGTGGACTGCACCACCTCGTGTACGAGGTGGTGGACAACTCGGTCGACGAGGCGCTGGCAGGCCACGCGGACACGATCGAGATCACGATCCTGCCGGACGGCGGTGTGCGCGTCGTCGACAACGGCCGCGGCATCCCGGTGGGCATCGTCGCCTCCGAGGGCAAGCCGGCCCTCGAGGTCGTGCTGACCGTGCTGCACGCGGGCGGCAAGTTCGGCGGCGGCGGCTACGCGGTCTCCGGCGGTCTGCACGGCGTCGGCGTCTCCGTCGTCAACGCCCTGTCGAGCAAGGTCTCGGTCGAGGTCAGGACCGACGGCCACCGCTGGACGCAGGACTACAAGATGGGCGTCCCGACGGCCCCGCTGGCCCAGCACGAGGCGATCGCGGACACCGGCACCTCGGTCACCTTCTGGGCCGACGCGGACATCTTCGAGACCACGGAGTACTCCTTCGAGACGCTCTCGCGGCGCTTCCAGGAGATGGCGTTCCTCAACAAGGGCCTGACGATCAAGCTCACGGACGAGCGCGACTCCGCGAAGGCCACCGCCGGCGCGGACGAGGCGGGCGCCGACGAGAAGGACGAGGTCAAGACCGTCACGTACCACTACGAGGGCGGCATCGTCGACTTCGTGAAGTACCTCAACTCCCGCAAGGGAGAGGCGGTCCACCCCACCGTCATCGACCTGGAGGCGGAGGACAAGGACAAGAGCCTGTCCCTCGAGGTCGCGATGCAGTGGAACAGCGGCTACAGCGAGGGAGTGTACTCCTTCGCCAACATCATCCACACCCACGAGGGCGGTACGCACGAGGAGGGCTTCCGTGCGGCGCTGACCTCGCTCATCAACAAGTACGCGCGCGACAAGAAGCTGCTGCGCGAGAAGGACGACAACCTCACGGGCGACGACATCCGCGAGGGTCTGACGGCGATCATCTCGGTCAAGCTGAGCGAGCCTCAGTTCGAGGGCCAGACGAAGACCAAGCTGGGCAACACGGAGGCCAAGACCTTCGTCCAGAAGGCGGTCTACGAGCACCTGAACGACTGGCTGGACCGCAACCCGAACGAGGCCGCGGACATCATCCGCAAGTCGATCCAGGCGGCCACCGCGCGCGTGGCGGCCCGCAAGGCGCGCGACCTCACCCGCCGCAAGGGCCTGCTGGAGTCGGCGTCCCTGCCGGGCAAGCTCTCCGACTGCCAGTCGAACGACCCCACCAAGTGCGAGATCTTCATCGTCGAGGGTGACTCCGCGGGCGGCTCGGCCAAGTCCGGCCGCAACCCGCAGTACCAGGCGATCCTCCCGATCCGCGGAAAGATCCTCAACGTCGAGAAGGCGCGGATCGACAAGATCCTCCAGAACCAGGAGATCCAGGCACTGATCTCCGCCTTCGGCACCGGAGTCCACGAGGACTTCGACATCGAGAAGCTCCGCTATCACAAGATCATTCTGATGGCGGACGCCGACGTCGACGGCCAGCACATCAACACCCTGCTGCTGACCTTCCTGTTCCGCTTCATGCGGCCCCTGGTCGAGGCCGGGCACGTGTTCCTGTCCCGCCCGCCGCTCTACAAGATCAAGTGGGGCCGGGACGACTTCGAGTACGCGTACTCGGACCGTGAGCGCGACGCGCTCATCGAGCTCGGCCGCCAGGCCGGCAAGCGCGTCCGCGAGGACTCGATCCAGCGCTTCAAGGGTCTCGGTGAGATGAACGCCGAGGAACTGCGCATCACGACCATGGACCAGGAGCACCGCGTGCTCGGTCAGGTCACGCTCGACGACGCCGCCCAGGCCGACGACCTGTTCTCGGTCCTCATGGGCGAGGACGTCGAGGCGCGCCGCGCGTTCATCCAGCGCAATGCCAAGGACGTCCGCTTCCTCGACATCTGAGTCGGTCTCAGCTGACCGCGTCAGAAAGGATCTTCACCAGCAATGACCGACGAGAACACTCCGAGCACTCCTGAAGAGGGCGATTCCGTCCTCCGGATCGAGCCCGTCGGGCTCGAGACCGAGATGCAGCGCTCGTACCTCGACTACGCGATGTCCGTCATCGTCTCGCGCGCCCTGCCGGACGTGCGGGACGGCCTCAAGCCCGTCCACCGCCGTGTCCTGTACGCGATGTACGACGGCGGCTACCGGCCCGAGAAGGGCTTCTACAAGTGCGCCCGCGTCGTCGGCGACGTCATGGGCAACTACCACCCGCACGGCGACTCCTCGATCTACGACGCGCTGGTCCGCCTCGCGCAGCCGTGGTCGATGCGCATGCCGCTGGTGGACTCCAACGGCAACTTCGGATCTCCCGGCAACGACCCGGCGGCCGCGATGCGGTACACCGAGTGCAAGATGATGCCGCTGTCCATGGAGATGGTCCGCGACATCGACGAGGAGACCGTCGACTTCACGGACAACTACGACGGCCGCTCCCAGGAGCCGACCGTCCTGCCGGCCCGCTTCCCGAACCTGCTGATCAACGGATCCGCCGGTATCGCGGTCGGCATGGCGACGAACATCCCGCCGCACAACCTGCGCGAGGTCGCGGCCGGCGCCCAGTGGTACCTGGAGAACCCGGAGGCCTCGCACGAGGAGCTCCTGGACGCCCTCATCGAGCGCATCAAGGGCCCCGACTTCCCGAGCGGCGCGCTCGTCGTCGGCCGCAAGGGCATCGAGGAGGCGTACCGCACGGGCCGCGGCTCCATCACGATGCGCGCGGTCGTCGAGGTCGAGGAGATCCAGAACCGCCAGTGCCTGGTGGTCACCGAACTCCCGTACCAGGTCAACCCCGACAACCTGGCCCAGAAGATCGCCGACCTGGTCAAGGACGGCAAGGTCGGCGGCATCGCGGACGTCCGGGACGAGACCAGCTCGCGTACGGGCCAGCGGCTCGTGATCGTCCTCAAGCGGGACGCCGTCGCCAAGGTCGTCCTGAACAACCTGTACAAGCACACCGACCTCCAGACGAACTTCGGCGCGAACATGCTGGCGCTCGTCGACGGCGTGCCGCGCACGCTCTCCCTGGACGCGTTCATCCGTCACTGGGTGACGCACCAGATCGAGGTCATCGTCCGCCGCACGAAGTTCCGGCTGCGCAAGGCCGAGGAGCGCGCGCACATCCTGCGCGGCCTCCTGAAGGCCCTGGACGCCATCGACGAGGTCATCGCGCTCATCCGGCGCAGTGACACCGTGGAGATCGCGCGAGAGGGCCTCATGGGCCTCCTGGAGATCGACGAGATCCAGGCCAACGCGATCCTCGAGATGCAGCTGCGCCGGCTGGCCGCCCTGGAGCGTCAGAAGATCATCCAGGAGCACGACGAGCTCCAGGCCAAGATCCGCGAGTACAACGAGATCCTCGCCTCGCCGGTGCGCCAGCGCGCCATCATCAGCGAGGAGCTCGCCGCGATCGTCGAGAAGTTCGGCGACGACCGCCGCTCCAAGCTGGTGCCCTTCGACGGTGACATGTCCATCGAGGACCTGATCGCCGAAGAGGACATCGTCGTCACCATCACGCGCGGTGGCTACATCAAGCGCACCAAGACCGAGGACTACCGCTCGCAGAAGCGCGGCGGCAAGGGCGTCCGCGGCACGAAGCTGAAGCAGGACGACATCGTCGACCACTTCTTCGTGTCGACGACGCACCACTGGCTGCTGTTCTTCACGAACAAGGGCCGGGTCTACCGCGCGAAGGCCTACGAACTCCCCGACGCCGGCCGTGACGCGCGTGGACAGCACGTCGCCAACCTGCTGGCCTTCCAGCCGGACGAGGCGATCGCCGAGATCCTCGCGATCCGCGACTACGAGGCGGCGCCGTACCTGGTGCTCGCCACCAAGGGCGGACTGGTCAAGAAGACCCCGCTCAAGGATTACGATTCGCCCCGCTCCGGGGGTGTCATCGCGATCAACCTGCGCGAGACGGAGGATGGATCCGACGACGAACTGATCGGAGCCGAACTCGTCTCCGCAGAGGACGATCTGCTTCTGATCAGCAAGAAGGCCCAGTCGATCAGGTTCACCGCGACGGATGACGCGTTGCGACCGATGGGCCGTGCGACCTCGGGCGTCAAGGGGATGAGCTTCCGCGAGAGCGACCAGCTCCTCTCGATGAATGTTGTTCGACCCGGTACGTTCGTGTTCACTGCCACAGACGGCGGGTACGCGAAGCGGACCGCCGTCGACGAGTACCGCGTCCAGGGTCGCGGCGGCCTCGGTATCAAGGCCGCCAAGATCGTCGAGGACCGTGGCTCCCTCGTCGGCGCGCTGGTGGTCGAGGAGACCGACGAGATCCTCGCCATCACGCTGTCCGGCGGTGTGATTCGTACGCGAGTCAACGAGGTCAGGGAGACGGGCCGTGACACCATGGGCGTCCAACTGATCAACCTGGGCAAGCGCGATGCCGTGGTCGGCATCGCTCGTAACGCCGAGGCCGGCCGTGAGGCGGAGGAGGTCGACGGCGACGATGCCGTGGACGAGACCGCCGAGGGCGTCGAGGCCGTCGGTACGGAAGAGGGCGAGCCGTCCTCGGCCGAGTAGCGCGAGGAGTGAATCGTCGTGAGCGGAGCCACGGGCGCCGGATCGACCGGTACGGAAACGGACGGCGGCCGTGGCACCGCCATGGACGGGAACGACTCCCATGACACTCATGGATCCCAGGGGGGAACTGTGACGGACACCCGGGGCCAGCAGGCCCAGCAGCACGCGGGCGGGCAGGCGGCCCCGGTCGCTCCGGGCGTGCCGCAGACGGCACCGGCGGCGGCGCCTTCGCCGCTGCCGGGCGAGCGGCCGGGGCAGCAGCCCGGGCAGCCGTATCACCCGCCGCAGGCGTACCCGGCGCAGCCGCCGGCGGGCGCCGTCCGCCGTCCGCGCACCGGTGCGCGGACGACTCCGCGGGTGCGCAAGGCGCGGCTGCGGGTGGCCAAGGCCGACCCGTGGTCGGTGATGAAGGTCAGCTTCCTGCTCTCCATCGCGCTCGGCATCTGCACGATCGTGGCGGCCGCGGTGCTGTGGATGGTCATGGACGCCATGGGCGTCTTCTCGACGGTCGGCGGCACGATCTCCGAGGCGACCGGGTCGAACGAGGGCAACGGCTTCGACCTCCAGTCGTTCCTCTCGCTCCCGCACGTCCTGATGTTCACGTCCGTCATCGCGGTCATCGACGTGGTCCTCGCAACCGCTCTGGCGACCCTCGGCGCGTTCATCTACAACCTCTCCGCCGGCTTCGTCGGCGGCGTGGAGCTGACCCTCGCAGAGGACGAGTGAGGGCGCGTCCAAACGCCCTCCGAGTATCGATTTTGGGACTGGCCGCGTCGTGCGCTAATCTTCAGAGGTCAGCGCGCGGGACACACACCGCAAAGCGCGGCGGGGCTATAGCTCAGTTGGTTAGAGCGCATCCCTGATAAGGATGAGGCCACAGGTTCAAATCCTGTTAGCCCCACCAGTGCAAAGGCCCCCGGTCCATACGGACCGGGGGCCTTTGTCATCTACGGCTGACATCAACCCAAGAGGCGTGATGACTGATCCCGACAGAGACGGCGGCAGGGACCCGCTCTACGACGATCCCTACGAACGAGGGAAGTTCGATCAAGCCTCCTGCGGCTGGGTCGTCCTGGGTGTGTTCGTCCTCTTCACCCTGCTCTACGTGCTGGTCTTGCTTGATGCTTCACATTCCGGCTAGGTCGCACCGGAGCACGGCTGTCAGCTCTGGGGCGCGCCGGCCGATCAGCGGATCTTCCTGCCACGGACGGCCGGTGGACTGCCCGGGGGACGCGGTCATGTCTGAGGCCCGGCGGCTCTTCCGAGTCGCCGGGCCTTTGCCCTGGGTGCTTTGTACGCAAGTTCGCCGCTACTTCAGGGTGTCTGTGAGGGGTGAGGACCGGGAGGGTGCGGGAGACGTGCTCCGGAGGCTCTTGGGGCCGAGGAGAGGCCGAGCAGGGGCCGAGCAGGGGTCGAGGACCGCGGGTTCGTGGACAGGCCGGGTCGAGAGGTCCAGCGGGGCCGAAGAGAGCTGCGGGGGCTGTCCGGGGCGGTGCCGGGGACGACGGTCCCTGGTGTCCGCCCGAAGCCCGTACCGGCGTCTCGTACGGTGCTTTCCGTCTCCCGCGGCGTCGGCCGCGGTGTGTGTGCTCGCGTCCGTCCGGCGCCTTGAGGGGTCGGTCGGAGGCCGGGGCCCTGGTGGGTCCGGAGCCGGTGCCACGTCTGTCCGGCGCTTGTCCGGGTCGAGGAGGGATCGGCGCCTGTCCTGGCGCCTGGAGCGGCGCCCGCTCAGCGTTGGAGCTGTGCCACGGGGGTGAGGGCCCCCAGCGGCTCCGTGGCGGGCGTCACGAGGTTCTCGGGCACGGCACAGGCGTCGGGTTCCGCGAGGTCTTCCGCACTGCCGGGGGCGGCGGCGTCCGCCGTACCGTCCTCCGCCGGTGCGCGGTGGCGGCAGCTCGGCGAGGATCCGTGCGCCTCGGCGCGGATGCGTTGCTTCATGGTGGGGGGCAGGGCCCTGGTCGAGGACCGGGTCCAGTGGGCCGGGGCCGGAACGATCGCCTGGGCGGCCACCGAGGACTCGGTGTTGCGGGCCGGGCCGGCCTGCGGTACCGCGGCGGCCGCGGTGGTCGTGACGAGTCCGAGCGTCGTGCACAGCGCCAGGAAGGCGGTGACGATCGCGCTCCACAGCTTCATGACCTTGTTCTGGGTCACGGCCCCTCACTTTCGGGTCGGGCGATTTGCGTACTTTCCTCATGATGTGTATGCGGGCCGCAAAGTGGTGGATCTGCATCCGTGGCGCGTTGATGTTCAGATGAACACCACCCGGATGGCCGCAAGTGATCGGAGAAGTCCGTAGATGCGCATAAAAGTCGCACTCTGTGACGTGTGATCACCGTGAGATCGGAGCGGTGGCATCCTGGGCTACCGCTGGGCGCGGGGCCGCAGTTGGGGGCCGATCCAGGTCACCGATCGATATCGGTCGGTGTGTATAGTCGGGCGCCAGAAGTCCCCTACGTCAACGAAGGACGAGGTCGCGCGGTGAAGAAGCTTCTCCTGGTCGCACTGGCCGCCATCGGCGGGCTCCTCGTGTACCGCCAGATCCAGGCGGATCGCGCCGAGCAGGATCTGTGGACGGAGGCGACCGACTCCGTGCCCACGGGTTCGTGAGGATCGACAACAGTCTCGGAGCAGACCCCGGCCGCCTCGCGGTCGGGGTTTTGTGTTTCCCGGATCTCGGGCACTTCCCGGACCCCGCCGGTTCACGAAAGCAAGCGAATCGGTTGCACGGGCGAAAATGACCGGAATCCGGCCGCTTCCTTTCGGACGCTCCCTCCGATAGCCCGGGTGCCGCGGTGGCCGACGGGGCAGGATGGGCCGCCAGGACCAGGACGGGGGTGGCGCGTGACGGGGCGGCGCATGGGGGGCCGACGGCCGGGACCGTGGCACGGCAGGTTGATCGCGGCCGCGGCCGCCGTGGCCGCACTGTGCGTGACCCTCGTACCCACGGGCCGAGCCGCCGCCCTTCCGGGGACCGGCGGCAGCGCGCGGACCGCCGCCACGGCCGCGAGGACGGCCGCCGACGGGACGCCCGGGCCGTACGCCTTCGCCGAGGACGCCGTCACCGTGGAGGGCACGACCGACACGACCGACTCCGTGCTCCTTCGGCCAGGCCGGACGTACAGGAGTTCCGTCGGAGTCGCGGGAGCGGGCGGCAGGCTGTATTACCGGCTCGAACTCGACGCGGTCTCCGACGCCTACGTCTCCGCCACCGCCGTCCCCCGGTCCGGTGCGACGGTCTCCTACTCGGACGGCCTCAAGGTCTCCCTCCAGGACGCCAACGGCCGCAACTGCTCCTTCACCGGCACCGTCCACTTCGGCGCCACCCAGAGCCCGCACCCCATCACCTCCTGGGCGGCCCGCGAGACGAGCGGCGAGCAGTACGCCTGCCAGACGGCGGGAACGTACTACGCGGTCGTCGAACGCACCGGGGCGGGCGGGGCGGCCGGCGGTACGAGAGGTGCGTCCGGCACGGAGCCTTCCGCGTCCCGGCCCTGGGACCTGGAACTCGGCTATGTGTCGGAGCCCGCGCTGAAGAAGGCGTCCGGCCCGACGAGCGCTCCGGAGGTCTGGAACTCGGCGTCGCCCGAGGCGCTCGTGGGGGAGGCGGAGCACCGCGGCGGCGGCGCGGGATTCAGCGATGCCGCCCCGCTCGGACAGGGCGTCTGGAAGGACGGCATCAGCCCGGGGCAGACCCGCTTCTACAAGGTTCCGGTCGACTGGGGGCAGCAGGTCCACGCGACCGCGGACCTGGGCAGCGCGAGCCGCGGGCAGGGCTCGGTCGGCACCGCCCTCGTCATGTCCCTCTACAACCCGGTACGGGGCTTCGTCGACGACGTCGGCGCCGGATACGACGGCCGTCAGCGCTCCGCCGCGCTCGACCCCCTGCCTCCCGTCGCGTACGAGAACCGCTACGCGCTCAACGACCGGGTGAGCGGGATGCGGTTCGCCGGTTCCTACTACCTCGTCGTCCATCTCGCGGAGCAGGTCGCCGACCGCTTCGGCGAGGGACCGTTCGGGCTGACCCTTCGGGTGCGTGTGTCCGGAACGGCAGGGAAGGGACCCGCCTACGCGGGGAAGCCGTCACCCCGCGACGTGTTCGCCGTTCCGGCGGGCGGCTCCGACGGCGCGGCCGGTGACCGGGCGAGGGACGGCGCGGCGGGCACCGGCAACGGCGGGGGCGGCGCGGGACGCGGCGAGGTCATGAAGCTGGTCGCCGCGGGCGGCATCGGCGCAGGCACCCTGCTGACGCTGGGACTCGGAGTCTGGACCGTGGTCGCGCGCCGTCGCGCCGCGCGGCCGGCCGGGCCCCGACAGGAGGACGCGGACACGGCCTCGGCCTCCCTGCCGATGCCGGCTCCCTGGGAGCACGGCGTGACACGGGGCCGGTAGCGCCCGGATCCGTCCTCTCCCGGGCTCAGACCTGGGTCAGTGCCCAGAACCCCACCGCGAAACAGGCGAGAGCGAGCAGCAGCACCGGCACGGCGACCGCGGCG
The DNA here is from genome assembly GCF_037940415.1 of Streptomyces sp. f51. Taxonomy (NCBI): domain Bacteria; kingdom Bacillati; phylum Actinomycetota; class Actinomycetes; order Kitasatosporales; family Streptomycetaceae; genus Streptomyces; species Streptomyces sp. f51. Next base: position 3,730,748 of record NZ_CP149798.1, read on the forward strand.
GGCGGCCCCGGCCGCGGCCGTGCGCGCCTTCTCCGGTGGCCTGGAACGGCCGCGGTCGCGGGCGGAACCTGAACGGGCCGAGCGGTGTACGAAGCGGTGGGGGCGTAGGTGTGCTGCGGCATCGCGGCAGGCGGGTGCGGGGACCGCTGAGGGGAGTTCGCGTACGCGGGAAGGGGCGCCGTCGGGGGAGTCGGGGTCGGTGTCGGTGTCGGGTCGAAGGGCGGCGGGCCGAACGGCGGGGACACGGGCGGGAAGAGCGTGACCGCAGTGGGGGGAGTGGGTGCCTGCGGGTCGGGCCGGGGCTGTCGGGTCTGCGGGGACACGGACCGGTCGCCGCCGGAATACCCGGGCTGCGGCTCCAGCCGGGGATCGGCGGCGGTCGCGGGCCGAGGCGGGGGCAGATGGAAACTTCCGGTGTCCGACATCGAGGACGGCCTGGGGGCGATCTCGGGAGCCGGCTCCCCAGGGGGGTCGACCAGTGCGGCGGGAGACCGGTCGTCCTCGGACACGGGCCGAGCCCGTACGTCGTCGGGGGCGACCGGCGGCCGCACGTGCTGTTGGCCAGGATGGACCACAGCCTCCCCGTTTCCTGCCGGAGCCGGTGCGCCGGCCTGGGCCGCCTCCAGCCCGGCCGGGTCCGGGGCGGAACTCCCCCCGGCCCCGGCGGGACGGGATGGCCGGACCTCGTCCCCGGTCCCGGGGGCGCGATATTCGTCCCCGCCCCCGTTTTTCGCCCCTGCATCCGGAGCGTGCTCCAACTCGCTTTGCGGATGCGGCTGGTCGAGGGCCGGAACGGGCCCGGAGCCGGTTCCCTCGTCCGGGCCCGACGACGAAGGCGGGGCGGGAAGCACACCGGAGCCGGCGGAGTGGGTGGAGCGGGTGGAGTTGGCGAAGTCTCCGGGGCCGCTGGAGCCGTCGGTGCCGGAGCTCGGGTCGGAGTCGGTCCCGGGAGCCGCGGCCGTCGTGTCCGCGAGTCCACGGGAGGACAGCGTCCGCGCGCCCCCCGACGAGGCGGCTCCCGCTCCCAGGGGGCCCGTGGGGCCGAAACCCTCGGGCAGGGGCCCGAGTTGGTCGAAGACCTCGATCAGTTCGTCGTCGGGCCCGGGCTCGGGCAGCAGCTCGACGGCCGCGGCGAGCGCCTTGCGCGCTCCCGTGGCGGTCCGGAAGCGGGCGTGCGGATCCGGCTGGAGGAGCATCGCCAGGACCTGCCACAGGGGCTCGGGTATGCCCCGTGGCGCGGACGGTGTGCCGTGCTCGGCGAAGTACTCGATCAGCGCCTTGGCGTCGGGCTTGGAGCCCTCCAGGAGGTACAGGGCGACCAGGCCGACGGCGAACAGGTCGGCGGGAAAGTCGGGCTCGGAGCCCAGCATCTGCTCGGGGGCGAAGTAACCCGGCGTCCCCACCACGTAGTTGGTCTCGGTCAGCCGTGGTTCGCCCAGCCGCATGGCGATGCCGAAGTCGGACAGACGCAACCGCGGCCGGCCCGTGCCGGTCGCTTCGAGCAGCACGTTGGCGGGCTTGATGTCTCGGTGGACCACCCCCTCCGCGTGCACGGCGGCCAGACCCGCGAGGAGCTGGTCGGTCAGGGTGCAGACGAACGAAGGGGGCAGGGGGCCGTAGTCGTTGACCAGATGGACCAGGGAGCCCCCGGCGACCAGGTCCATCGTGAACAGGACCTTGTCGTCGTCGGCGGCCCAGCTGGCGGGAGCGAGTACATGGGGATGGTCGATCCGTAGCGCCTGTTCCCGCACGAACCGCAGCAGGGCGTGCGCGTCGCTCTGCTGGAGGACCTTGGCGGCCACGTAACGGCGCCGCCTGTGGTCCCAGGCGCGCCACACCGCACCGACTCCCCCGCGCCCGATCGGGTCGACCAGTTCGTACCGGCCTGCGAAGACCTCACCCATGGTCGTACGTCGCTCCCCTTCGGCGATCGGTCCGGAGACCTCTTCCGAGGTGCCCGGCTGCATGACGTGCGGCGGCTGGAGGGCGCACTGCCTCCAGCGCCGGACGGTCGGGCGGCCGGGCTCGGCTCAGCTCTGGTGGGACTGGTAGTGCGCGACCGCGTCGGACGTACGGCCGGCACCGTAGACCCGGAGGAACTCTGCCAGCTCCGGGTGGGTCGGGGCGAGGGTGTCCGCCGCGTCGATGATGTCCCCGGCGGCCGCCACCGAACGCAGCAGGGACTGGATCTCGCGGACCACCCGCTTGACCGTCGGGGCTCCCGAACTGGTCGTCGACTGCGTGGTGTTGCTCAGCACCGATCCCCCCTGGGACTTCTTGATCTCGTCCATCCGCTCGGTCGCCTCGGCGGCGCTGACGCTTCCGTCCGCGACCTGCCCCGCCAGGTCCTGAAGAAGCTGGACGCGCTGGACCACGGCGGGATTGCCGATCTTGGCACGCTGACCGCTCATCAGCTGCGACAACATGGGCGCGGACAGGCCCAGTACGCCGGCGAGACGCGCCTGGTTGAGGCCCAGGTCCTCTATGAGCCTACGGAACAGCGCCCCCAGCGGCTCCCCGTACCAGTTCCGCTGAAGCTCCCGGGCTCTCGCGGTTGCTTCCTGCTGTGCGGCGTCCATTGCGTCTCCCCATCGCTTCCCCAAGTACCGCGGTTCGCGACAGCGAACCACGTCGAGCATCTTACGGAGAGTGGTCGTCCACGGGGACCCCCAATATTTTGCGAGATCCCCTGGGTGACCCGGTACTCTGGTCTGCGGCGCCCGTCGACAGATGGTTCCTGTGGCCGGACGCTCCTCTTACGGGGCCTTAGCTCAGTTGGTAGAGCGCTGTCTTTGCATGGCAGATGTCAGGGGTTCGACTCCCCTAGGCTCCACAACACCGAACCGGCCGGACGCCCCTAGCGGCGTCCGGCCGGTTTTCTCATGCCCTCCGAAGCCTCGCCCGCTCCCCTGCCAGGACGGCGCCCGGGCCGGACGCGCCGGAGGCCGGGGCATCCCAGTGACCTGAGTCACAAGACTGGCTTTGCAGGCGTTGCAGTTCTTTGCGCAAACGGCTGGGTGGGTGCGCTGTCCACGGGCCCGCCGCACGCACGGCCGATGCGACGTCGGAGTCGCGGCCGCGCGCCAGGACCCTTGTGCGAGCTGCCGAGCTGGCTGCCGGGTGACCGCTTCGACGCAGTGCGTCAACAACATCTCCATGGATGCTGCACACGGGAACCGTTGCAAACGTCATCGCGAGCGGTGCGGGTAAATCCTCGGCCGAGCGTCCGCGGCCTCGGTGGGCGTTGTTCCACGTGAAACATCGCCGCGGGGCAGGAGACCCTCAAGTCTCCTGCCCCGCGGCGATGTTGGATGCCGGCTCAGTGGCGGTCGTCGCGCTCCGCCGCCTTCTCCTCGGCTTCCTTGACCTGTACCTCGGGGTCCAGATCGGACCGGCCGCTGCCGTCGACCGACGACAGACGTCCGCCCTCGGGCACTTCGGTGGCCGCCGGGGGTTCGACGAGCCAGTCGGGGTTGGCCTGCTTGTCCCACCACTTCCAGGCGGCGAAAGCGCCGCCCGCCAGGATCCCCAGTACGGCCAGCCCCTTCACGAGACGGCCGGCCCTCGCCCGCCGCTCGTGCTTGCGGAGCAGTTTCTGGATCTCCTGTGGTGTGACCTGGCCGCGCAGGGCGGCGATGGCCGCCACACCGCGCGCGGCCGCCTCGTCCCGAACGGGCTGGGCCGCGGCCACGGCCTGCTCGATCCTCGGCTTGGAGTAGTCGGCGGCCTGGCGGGCGGCCTTGCGGGTGCGGATGGCCGCCTCCTGGGCGACCTCTTCGACCTTCGGCGGCACATGGGTACGGGCTTGCTCAAGGCGCGGTGCGAGATGGGCGTCGTACTGGACGCGGGCCTGTTCGGCGGCCTGCGACACCTTCGGCGCGAGCCGGACACGTGCTTCGGTCGCGTAGTACGAGGCCCTGTCCTTGGCCGTGTCGGCGTAAGGCGCCACCACTTCCGCGGCGTGCAGCACGCTTTCCTTCGCCGAGCCGGTCGCGGCGCGCACGCTGTCGATGCGGGTCACGGGTCTCCTCCTCCTCGGTGGCGTACGTCGGGGGTACCAGGTACCCCCAAAGACACACAGTTCACCTTTCCACCCCTAGGGGGATCATGCCCGCCCAAGGGGCCCGGGGCATGTGAGGGCGGGCATCCGTGTCACGGGTGCCGACTCCCGGGGACTCCCGGGACGGAGCCGGTCAGGTGTCGATCAAGTGAGATAGCGGATCAATACGGGGCAACGGGAGCTTGCCGTCGACAATGCCACGGATCGCCCCGGCCCGCTCCCGTCCGACGCGACTCGACCGGATTTCCGTACGTTCGGGCTTGCGTGCGTTCGGCTCTCCGTGCGCACGCGGTTCCGTGCGGACGGCGTTCCTTCCGGGGGCCGCCGTCCGCACGTGCGTCCGGAGGTGGCGGTCGGGGGTCGAGCGGCCCGGTCCGTGCGAGGATCAGGCCGTCAAGAGAAGGCAACGGAAGGCAGATCGTGGCCGAGCAGCTTTACGCCACCCTGAAGACCAACCAAGGCGACATCGAGATCCGGCTCCTGCCGAACCACGCGCCGAAGACGGTCCGGAACTTCGTCGAACTCGCCACGGGTGAGCGTGAGTGGGTCAACCCGGAGACGGGTGTGACGTCCATGGACAAGCTGTACGACGGCACGGTCTTCCACCGGGTGATCAGCGGCTTCATGATCCAGGGCGGTGACCCGCTGGGGAACGGGACCGGCGGCCCCGGCTACCAGTTCGAGGACGAGTTCCACCCGGACCTTCGCTTCGACAAGCCCTATCTGCTGGCCATGGCCAACGCCGGCCCGGCGACCAACGGCTCGCAGTTCTTCATCACCGTCGCCCCGACGGCCTGGCTGACCCGCAAGCACACGATCTTCGGTGAGATCACGGACGCGGCCAGCCAGAAGGTCGTGGACGCCGTCGCCGGCGCCCCGACCAACCCCCGCACGGACCGCCCGGTCGACGACATCGTGATCGAGTCGGTCGTGGTCGAGACCCGCGAGCGCTGAGCCGGCGCCGCGATTTCCAAGGGCTCTCCTTCCCCGAGCCCGAAGGATCCCGCAGGGAACCAAACGCCCCGTTCATCCGTAAGGATGGACGGGGCGGTGCGTTGCACCCGGACCCGGACCCGCCGTGACCGTGTGCGAGCCGCCGTACGGAGATTGAGGGGACCCCATGGACCAGCAGCCGCCCGGCAGCCCGCAGGGACCGCCGGATCAGGGACCACAGGACGCCCGGAGCCTGCCCGGCTGCTACCGGCACCCGGACCGCGAGACCGGCGTGCGCTGCACCCGCTGCGAGCGCCCGATCTGCCCCGAGTGCATGGTCAGCGCCTCGGTCGGCTTCCAGTGCCCCGACTGCGTCCGCGGCGGCTCCGGCACCGGACATGCCCCGGCGGCCAATCAGCCCCGCACGATCGCGGGCGGCGCCGTCGCGTCCGACCCCCGGCTCGTCACCAAGGTGCTGATCGGCCTCAACCTGGCCCTCTATCTTGTCCAGGTCTCGGTGGGCGACGCCTTCACCAACAGCTTCGACCTGTTCGGCCGTGCCTGGCTCTCCGGTGAGGTCCAGGGCGTGGCCGAGGGCCAGTGGTACCGCATGGTGACGTCGATGTTCCTGCACGGCAGCGTCATGCACATTCTTTTCAACATGGTCAGCCTGTGGTGGATCGGCGGCCCGCTGGAGGCGGCCCTCGGCCGTGCCCGCTACATCACGCTGTACTTCGTCTCGGGCCTGGCCGGCAGTGCGCTCACCTATCTGCTCGCGGGCCCGAACCTGCCGTCGCTCGGTGCCTCCGGCGCGATCTTCGGTCTCTTCGGTGCCACCGCGATCCTCATGCGACGCCTCAACTACGACATGCGCCCGGTCATCGGCCTGCTGGTGGTCAATCTGATCATCAGCTTCTCGCCGGGGTTCAACATCGCCTGGCAGGCCCACGTCGGTGGTCTGATCGGTGGCGTCGTCGTCGGCTACGCGATGGTCCACGCTCCGCGCGAGCGGAGGAACCTCGTCCAGTACGGGGTGGCCGGGCTGATGCTCGCCGCGGTGATCGTCACGACGTTGCTCAGAACGGCACAGCTCACCTGAGACCCCGTTCGGCTCACCTGAGAAGTGATGTTGTCCACAGACCGCGGCCGATCTTGTGCACCCTGTGCGGGAACAGCTGTGCCCCCTGTCGCTGACCCGGGTTTTCCCAGGTCGGACAGGGGGCGAACAGGTTTGCGGGAGCTTGGGGGCCGGTCACACCGGCGTCAACCGCGGATTAGTTATCCACAGATCGTCTTTCTTTTCCACCTGTGGACAAGTGTTGTGGATAACTCAGTGGACAGCTGTGGGCAGAGCTCGGGCCCGCGTTGCTTCCATCCGGGCGAAGACGGTCACTTCCACTGGGTGGAGACGCCGAAACCGGCCGCGATGAAGCCGAAGCCGACCACGATGTTCCAGTTGTCGAGCGCGTCGATCGGCAGGGAGCCGTCCGTCACGTAGAAGACGACGATCCAGGCGAGGCCGATGAGGAACATGGCCAGCATGGCCGGTGCCACCCAGGCGTTGCTGTTCATCTTGATGGTGGTCGCCTGCTTCGCCGGGGGCGGCGTGTAGTCGGCCTTCTTGCGGATACGTGACTTCGGCACGAGGGTCTCTCCTGTCGATGCGCTGCGTGGCCGCGCAGGGAACTGGGGCGGGCTCCGGGGCAGCGTACAAGGGGAAACTGAGCGCTCCCCCGGGCGTCAGTTAGCGTAGTGCTTCCGCGGCGCCGAAGGAGATAAGGGTACGTTGAGCAATTCTGCCGACTCCCCCGGGACGAATTCCAGTCCTGGCGGTACGCACCGTTTCCGTCCGGTACGCGTCCTCACCGTGGCCGTCTTCGCGCTCGCGGGACTCATCTTCTTCACGAGCTTCGACACGGCCAAGGGTACGAACATCCGTACGGACTCGTCGATGCTGAAGCTCTCCGACCTGATCCAGGAACGCAGCCGCAAGAACGCGACGCTGGACGAGTCCAATGGTGCCCTGCGCCGCGACGTGGACGGCCTCGCCGGCCGCGAGGACGGCAGCAGCGCCGCCGGGGACGCCAGGCTCGCGGCGCTGGAGAAGAACGCGGGCACCCGGAAGACCAAGGGGCAGGCCCTCACGGTCACCCTCAACGACGCCCCGCCGAACGCGACGGCGAAGCTCCCCGGCTACCCCGAGCCGCAGCCCGACTACCTCGTCATCCACCAGCAGGACCTCCAGGCGGTGGTGAACGCCCTGTGGCAGGGCGGCGCCAAGGGCATCAAGGTCATGGACCAGCGTCTGATCTCCACCAGTGCCGTGCGCTGCGTCGGCAACACCCTGATCCTCCAGGGCCGCGTCTACTCGCCTCCCTACAAGATCACCGCTATCGGCGACCCGGCCAAGCTCCAGAAGTCGCTCGCCGCCTCCCCGGCGATCCAGAACTACATGGTGTACGTCAACGTCTACGGGCTCGGCTGGAAAGTCGAGGAGAACGGGACGGTGACTCTTCCCGGCTACTCGGGCACAGTGGATCTGCACTACGCGAAGCCCGTGCAGTAGGAGCCGGTCCTCGCGGAGCAGTGGGCGAAGCCTGTGGAGCCAGCCGCCGCCGGGGGGCCTTGTGTCGGTGCGAGTGGTCGTCAGGACGATCAGTGAGCTGTGCCTGACCGCGGGGGCCCTGATCGTGCTCTTCGTGGTCTACGTGTTGTTCTGGACCGGGATCAAGGCCGACAGCGCGATGAACCACCAGATCGAAGTGCTCCAGGAGCAGTGGTCGAAGGGAGCGGTGGCCCAGTCGCCGAAGCCCGGCTCCGACTCCTCCGGAGCACCGGGCCGTACGGGCGGATCGGCTCCCGGGAGTCCGAAGGCGCCCGGCCCCTACACGTTCGGCGGCCCGTTCGCCGTCATGTACATCCCGCGTCTTGGTTTCACGTGGAACAAGCCGGTGCTCGAAGGCACGGCCACCCAGGTGCTGAAGCAGGGACTCGGCCACTACCGGGGGACCGCCCGGCTCGGCCAGGAGGGAAACTTCTCGGTCGCGGGTCACCGGCGCACGTACGGGGATCCCTTCAAGGACTTTCCCGAGCTCCGCAAGGGTGACGCGGTGGTGCTGACGGACGGAACCACCTGGTTCACGTATCGGATCGACAAAGGGCCCTACAAAACAGTGCCCTCGGACATTGAGGTGATCGACCCTGTGCCACGTAAGTCCGGGTATACGCGTCCGGGACGCTATCTCACGCTGACCACGTGCGATCCGGAGTGGGGGCACAGCCATCGGTTGATCGTGTGGGCACACCTCGATTCCACACAGCCTGTGGAGGCAGGGAAACCGGCGGCTCTGCGCCGTTAGTCTGTTGGCGTACGGCTACGGAAGGGACGGCATGTACGGCTGGATCTGGCGGCATCTGCCGGGGAGCGTATGGGTGAGGGCGCTGATCTCGCTCGTGCTCGTCCTGGCGGTGGTCTACGTGCTCTTCCAGTACGTCTTCCCGTGGGCCGAACCGCTGCTTCCCTTCAACGATGTGACGGTGGACAACCAGTGAGCACGCGCATCCTCGTTGTGGACAACTACGACAGCTTCGTCTTCAACCTGGTCCAGTACCTGTACCAGTTGGGCGCGGAGTGCGAAGTGCTGCGCAACGACGAGGTGTCGACCGCGCACGCCCAGGACGGCTTCGACGGTGTGCTCCTGTCCCCGGGGCCCGGCGCTCCCGAACAGGCCGGTGTCTGCGTCGACATGGTCCGGCACTGCGCCGCGACCGGGGTCCCCGTCTTCGGGGTCTGCCTCGGGATGCAGTCGATGCAGGTGGCCTACGGGGGTGTGGTCGGCCGGGCGCCCGAGCTGCTGCACGGAAAGACCTCGCTCGTGGAGCACCAGGGCAAGGGCGTCTTCGCCGGACTGCCCTCTCCCTTCACGGCGACCCGCTACCACTCGCTGGCCGCCGAGCCGGAGACCGTCCCGGCCGAGCTGGAAGTCACCGCCCGAACGCACGACGGAATCGTCATGGGTCTCAGACACCGTGAACTGCCCGTCGAGGGCGTGCAGTTCCACCCGGAGTCGGTGCTCACCGAGCACGGCCACCGGATGCTCGCCAACTGGCTGCTCGAGTGCGGTGACAAGGTGGCCGTGGCGAGGTCGGCGGGGCTCGCCCCGGTGGTGGGCAGGGCCACGGCGTGACCGCGCTGCGCCCCGAGCGCGACAGCTCCCCCTACGGCGGCGAGGCCGCGTACGGGGGCGCCGGCGCGTTCGAGGCGGCGGTCGGAGGACTCGCGGACCCGCTGACGGATCCGCTGCCCGGCCAGGCACAGGGCCAGGCCCCGGGCGCACCGCAGCAGGGCTACGACCACGGCGGGTACGGACCCGACTGGTACGCGGCGCAGCAACAGCAGCAGGAGCAGGCGGCCCGGATGCAGGCCGCGCATCTTCACGCGGCCCAGACCGCGCAGGCACAGGCGCAGGCGCAGGCTGCGCAGGCACAGGCCGCCCAGGCGTACGCCGCCCAGGCCCGAGCGGCCCAGGCTCCCGCGCAGGCGATGCCGTCCACCCCGGCTCCGGCACCCTCGTACGCGGACGACTACGAGCGGACGTACGCGCAGCCGTACGAGGAGACCGCGGCCGGTCACTACATCGGACCGGCCGCCGCCCCGATGACCCCTCCCACGGCCGCCACAATGGCCGCCCCCGCGGCGGAACCGGTCCTGCCGGGCCTGCCGCTGGACGACCGGACGGTCGCGCTGCGCCTTCCCGGTTCGTCCACGAGGGCGGAGCGCCGCGCGCGCGAGGCCGACAGCACGAGCGGCCCCGCCTCCGGAGGCCGTGCGGCCCGTCGTAAGGCCGCCAGACGCCACGGGCGGCACGGGGGGCCACTGGACCCCCACGAGCCCCAGGAGGCGGCTCAGGAGGCCGTCGGCACCCCTCGGAGCCGGATGGACGCCCGGCGTGCGGCGCGGGCGTCGAAGCCCGGCGCGGCGGTCCTGGTGAGCCGGATGGTCGGCGAGGTGTTCATCACCACCGGCGTGCTGATGCTGCTGTTCGTCACGTACCAGCTGTGGTGGTCGAACGTGCGGGCGCACCAGCAGGCGGGCAGCGAGGCGAGCAGCCTTCAGCAGGACTGGGCGAACGGGAAGCGGAACCCGGGGACGTTCTCGCCCGGGCAGGGCTTCGCCATCCTGCACATCCCGAAGCTGGACGTGGTCGCGCCGATCGCGGAGGGCACGAGCAAGACGGACGTGCTCGACCGCGGCATGGTCGGGCACTACGGCGAGGCGCCCCTCAAGACGGCGATGCCGAACGCCAAGACGGGCAACTTCGCGCTCGCCGGGCACCGCAACACCCACGGCGAACCGTTCCGCTACATCAACCGCCTCAAGCCGGGCGACGAGATCGTCGTCGAGACGCAGGACGACTACTACGTCTACAAGATGACGTCGATCCTGCCGGTGACGAGCCCGAGCAACACGAGCGTGCTCGACCCGGTCCCCAAGGGTTCGGGCTTCACCGCGCCGGGCCGCTACATCACCCTGACCACCTGCACACCGGAGTTCACCAGTAAGTACCGGATGATCGTCTGGGGCAAGATGGTCGAGGACCGGCCGCGCAGCAAGGGCAAGCCCGACGCGCTGATGGGCTGAGGACGGACGCCGGCGCGGGGACGGACCGCGGGCGTCACGCGCACGAGAGACAACCTGAGACAGACCAGACGGGGCAGATGAACAGTGGCAGCGAGGACCGACCACGACGAACGCGCCGGATCGGACGCCGGCTACGCCGCCCCTGGTGACGTGACCGGCGGACGCCGGCGCATGGGATGGTTCGCGATGACGGTCAGCGTCTTCGGTGAACTCCTCATCACGGTGGGGCTGGTGCTCGGCCTGTTCGTCGTCTACTCGCTGTGGTGGACGAACGTCGTGGCCGACCGCGAGGCGCACAAGCAGGGGGACAAGGTCCGCGACCACTGGGCGCAGGCCCCGAGCGGTCCCGGCGCCCTGGACACCAAGGACGGCATCGGCTTCCTGCACGTCCCGGCGATGAAGAACGGCGAGGTGCTCGTCCAGAAGGGCACGGCGACGACGGTCCTCAACGAAGGTGTCGCCGGCTACTACACCGAACCCGTCAAGGCGTCCCTGCCGATGACCGGCAAGGACGGCAACTTCACCCTCGCCGCCCACCGGGACGGCCACGGTGCCAAGTTCCACAACATCGACAAGATCGCCCAGGGCGACGCGATCGTCTTCGAGACCCGCGACAAGTGGTACGTCTACAAGGTCTTCGACATCCTCCCGGAGACCTCGAAGTACAACGTCAAGGTGCTCCAGACGGTGCCGAAGGAGTCCGGTAGGACGAAGCCGGGCCACTACATCACCCTGACGACCTGCACCCCGGTGTACACCTCCCGCTACCGCTACGTGGTGTGGGGCGAACTGGAACGCGTCGACAAGGTCGACAGCGCCCGCACACCGCCGAAGGAACTGCGCTAGTCCCTGCCCGTGTTCACGGCCAGGCAGCTCCACGGCCAGGCAGCTCCACGGCGACGCAGCTCCACGGCGACGGACTCCACGGTCACGCGAAGGGCCCCGGCACTGTGAAGTGCCGGGGCCCTTTCCGTGGCCTGCCTCAGTGGGCGGTCGCCGGGCGGGTCCTATCCGTTGTTCCCGCCGAGGAACCCGCCGCCGTTGTTCCCGCCGTTGTTGCCGCCCAGCTTCACCGTCGTCAGCGTGACCGTAGTGTTGTCCGGGCTGCCGTTGGGCGCGCTGTTGGCCTGCGGGTCCTGGCCGATCACCCTGGCGTCGTCGCTTCCGTCGCTGCCCGGCTGGAACTGGATGTTGTTGAAGCCGGCGTTCTGAAGGATCTGCCGCGCCTCGGCCACCGTCTTGCCGACGACACTCGGAACCGTCGTCTGCTGCTTGGCCTTGCCGATCTGGATCTGCACCGTGGAGCCGGGGTCCACCTGGGCGCCGATCTGCGGGGTCGTCTGGATGACCTTGTTGACCTGGTTCGGGTCGTCGGTGTCCGTGTCGACACACTGACCGACGAGGTTGCTGGCCGACATCTGGGCCTTGGCCGTCTCGCAGTCCTTGCCGGTGACGTCCGGCACGGTGGACTGCTTCTTCTCCTTGGAGACGGTCAGCGTGATCGTCGAACCCTTCTCCACCTCGTCACCGAGGCGCGGGTTCTGGTCCAGGACGGTGTTCGGGGCCTCCGTGGACTCCTCGAACTTCGTCTTCACGTTGAACTTGTACTTGTCACCACCGAGGATCTCCGTGGCCTTGTCCAGGGTCCTGCCCGTCACGTTCGGCACGGCCACCTTCGGCGCACCGGTGGACACGACCACACTGATCGTGTCGCCCTTCTTCACCGTCGAGCCCACGGCCGGGTCCTGCGAGCAGATGTTGCCCTTGGGTTCCTTGTCGCACGGCTTGCGGGTGGGGTCGAGTTTCAGCTCGCGGTTGTCCGCCATCTTTTGGGCGTCCGGCAGCGTCTGGCTCACGAAGTTGGGCACCTCGAAGGCCTCGTTGCCCGTCCCCTTGCCCGAGACGACGTATTTCCCGATCAGGATCGCGCCGATCAGCACCAGGACGCCCGCGACGACCAGGAGGATCGTCGAGGTGTTGTTCTTCTTCTGGCGGCGGCGGTCCGGGCGGTCGTCGTAGCCGTAGCCGCCGTCGTCGGGGTTCATCGGCGGCAGCATCGACGTGGCCTGGGCGTCCGCGGAGCGCAGGGCCGTGGTCGGCTGGTCGTCGCCGTAGCCGCCGTAACCGACCGAGCCCATGGCGGCGCTGGCCGCGACGGGCTGGCCGTCGAGGCAGGCCTCGATGTCGGCGCGCATCTCGTCGGCGGACTGGTATCGGTAGTCCGGGTCCTTGACGAGGGCCCTCAGCACGATCGCGTCCATCTCGGGCGTGATCTCGGGGTCGAACACCGACGGGGGCTGGGGTTCCTCGCGCACGTGCTGGTAGGCGACGGCCACCGGGGAGTCGCCCACGAAGGGCGGCCGCACCGTCAGCAGCTCGTACAGCAGGCAGCCCGTGGAGTAGAGGTCCGAGCGGGCGTCGACCTGTTCGCCCTTCGCCTGCTCCGGGGAGAGGTACTGGGCCGTGCCGATGACCGCGGCGGTCTGCGTCATCGTCATACCGGAGTCGCCCATGGCGCGGGCGATGCCGAAGTCCATCACCTTGACCTGGCCGTTGCGCGTCAGCATGACGTTGGCGGGCTTGATGTCGCGGTGGACGATGCCGGCGCGGTGCGAGTACTCCAGGGCCTGGAGGATGCCGATCGTCATCTCCATGGACCGCTCGGGCAGCAGTCTCCGGCCCGAGTGCAGCAGCTCGCGCAGCGTGGACCCGTCGACGTACTCCATCACGATGTACGGGATGGAGGTGTTGTCGATGTAGTCCTCACCCGTGTCGTAGACGGCGACGATCGCGGGGTGGTTGAGCGATGCGGCCGACTGGGCCTCCCGGCGGAACCGGGCCTGGAACGACGGGTCGCGTGCGAGGTCGGCCCGCAGCGTCTTCACCGCTACGGTACGGCCGAGCCGGGTGTCATGCGCGAGGTAGACCTCCGCCATGCCACCACGGCCGAGCACGTGGCCCAGCTCGTACCGGCCGCCGAGGCGACGCGGCTCTTCCATAGCTACCTACCAGCCCTCTCCGTCGGTCCCGACCGCACCTTTGTGTGGTCCGGCGGTGTGCTGTCCGGGCATACCGTACCCGGATCGCTTCCTGTGACCTGGCCTGGACCGTCACCCGTGACAGGACCGGTATCGCAACGTGCACCGATGTGATGGGGACGTGAGCGGGGTCACTTCTTGCTGTCGATGACTGCCTTCATCACGTCCCTTGCGATGGGGGCGGCCAGACCGCCACCGGTGATGTCGCCGCGGTTGGCGCTGCCGTCCTCGACGACCACCGCGACGGCGACCGGGGAGCTGCCGTCGGGCAGCTTGGCGTAGGAGATGAACCACGCGTACGGCTTCTCGCTGTTGGCGACACCGTGCTGGGCGGTACCCGTCTTGCCACCCACGGTGACGTTGGGGATCTGTGCCCTCGTGCCCGTGCCCTCCTTGACGACCGTCTCCATCATCGACTGGAGGATCTGGGCGTTGGACTCGGAGAGCGGCTGGCTGAGCTTCTCGGGCTCGGTCTGCGAGACGACGTCCAGGTTGGGTGCCTGGAGCTTGTCGACCATGTAGGGCTTCATGAGCGTGCCGTTGTTGGCGACGGTGGAGGCCACCATGGCCATCTGGAGCGGGGTCGCGGCCGTCTCGAACTGGCCGATGGAGCTGAGCGCGGTCTGCGCGTCGTCCATCGACTTGGGGAAGACGGAGGCGTTGGAGCGCACCGGGGTGAGCTGCTCGGAGTTGAAGCCGAACTTCTCGGCCTCCGCCAGCATCTTGTCCTTGCCGAGGTCGGCGCCGATCTTGCCGAAGACGGTGTTGCAGGAGACCTTGAGCGCCACGCGCATGGTGGCGTTCTTGCAGGGGATGTTCCCCTCGTTCTTCAGCTCGGTCCGCGTGCCCTTCAGGATGTACGGCAGCGGGGTGTCGGTGTGCTGGTCCGCCCCCGTGTACAGGCCGTTCTCCAGGGCCGCGGCCGCGGTGACCACCTTGAAGGTGGAGCCGGGCGGGTAGGTCTCGCGCAGCGCCCGGTTGAGCATCGGGTCGTCGGGGTCGTTCTTCTTCTGGAGCTTGTTCCAGGCCTGCGCGTCGGTGTCGGAGTTGCCGGCGAAGGACGACGGGTCGTACGACGGGGTCGAGGCCAGCGCCAGGATCGCGCCGGTCTGCGGGTTGATCGCGGCGACGGCGCCCTTGCCCCGGCTCAGCAGGCCCTTGTAGGCGGCCTTCTGCGCGGCGGCGTTGAGGGTGGTGACGACGTTGCCGCCCTGCTTCCCCTTGCCCGTGATCATGTCGAGGGTGTTGCGGAAGAAGAGCCGGTCGTCGTTGCCGGTGAGGATGCCGTCGTCCAGCTTCTCCAGCTGGGAGGCGTCGAAGGCCTGCGAGGCGTACCCGGTGACCGGCGCCCACATGGCGCCGTCCTTGTAGGTGCGCTTCCACACGAAGTCGCTGATCCCGGTCTTCTTCGACTTGGCCGCCCCGGTGACCGGGTTGCCGTCGACGATGATGTCGCCGCGCGGAGTGGCGTACCGCTCGATGGCGACACGGCGGTTGTTCGAGTTGGTCCGCAGGCTGTCCGCCTGGACGTACTGGACGTAGTTGTCGCGGAGGAGCAGGGCGAGGACCAGGAGCCCGCAGAAGATCGCGATCCGGCGCAGGGGCTTGTTCACGGGCGGACCACCTGGGTCATCTCGGCGTCGGGGCTGGGAGCGGGAGCGGGCGCCGGGCGGCGGGCGGTGTCGCTGATGCGGATCAGGATGCCCATCAGCGCCCAGTTGGCGATGACGGAGGAGCCTCCGTAGGCCACGAACGGCATCGTCATACCGGTCAGCGGGATCAGGCCCATGACGCCGCCGGCGACCACGAACACCTGGAGCGCGAAGCCGCCGGAGAGACCCACGGCGAGGAGCTTGCCGAAGGGGTCGCGGGCGGCGAGCGCGGTGCGGATGCCGCGTTCCACGATCAGGCCGTAGATGACCAGGATGCCCATGATCCCGGCGAGGCCCAGTTCCTCGCCGAAGCTGGCGAGGATGAAGTCGGAGTTGGCGGCGAAGCGGATGAGCTCGGAGTGGCCCTGGCCCCATCCGGTGCCGAGCGTGCCGCCGGAGCCGAAGGCCCACAGTGCCTGCATGGACTGCTCGGTGTGACCGCCGACGTTCTGGCGGCTGAGCATGAACTCGTGCATCGGGTCGAGCCAGGCCTGGACACGCTGCTGCACGTGCGTCTCGAAGGTCGCCACACCGACCGCGCCGGCCGCGGACATCAGCAGACCGAAGACGATCCAGCTGGTGCGCTCGGTGGCGACGTACAGCATGATGATGAACATTCCGAAGAACAGCAGCGACGTACCGAGGTCGGTCTCGAACACCAGGATCAGGATCGAGATGAACCAGACCACGAGGATCGGGCCGAGGTCGCGGCCGCGGGGAAGGTACAGCCCCATGAAGCGGCGGCTCGCGAGGGCGAGCGCGTCCCGCTTCACCATCAGGTAGCCGGCGAAGAAGATCGCCAGGACGATCTTGGCGAACTCACCGGGCTGGATGGAGAAACTGCCGATGTGGATCCAGATCTTGGCGCCGTAGATGTTGGCGCCGAGGCCCGGCACGAGCGGCAGGAGCAGCAGCACCAGGGCGCCGACCATGGAGATGTAGGTGTAGCGCTGAAGGACGCGGTGGTCCTTCAGGAAGAACAGCACACCGACGAACAGGGCGATGCCCAGGGCCGTGTACATCAGCTGGCGGGGCGCGGCGGTGCCCGCCTGCTTGATCGACTGGAGCAGCTTGGACTGGTCGAGCCGCCAGATCATCACCAGCCCGAGGCCGTTCAGCAGCGTGGCCAGCGGCAGCAGCAGCGGGTCCGCGTACGGAGCGAACTTGCGTACGGCGAGATGGGCGACGCCGGCCAGCAGGCCGAGGCCCAGGCCGTAACTCAGCAGGCCGGCGGGCACCTTGTCGTCGATGGCGAGGCCCACGTTGGCGTAGGCGAACACCGGGATGACAACGGCGAACACCAGCAAGGCCAGTTCGGTGTTGCGTCGGCTCGGTGTGCCGATCGATCCGATCGTGGACGTGTGGTGCGTCGGCGTGTTCGTACTACTGCTCATCGTGTGACAGGGCCCCTCACGGCTTCTTACTGCTTACCGCACAGCGAGACCAGCTTCTGCTCCTCGTCGGAGAGGCTGGGGCCGGGTGTGGGAGTGGGTGCGGTCGTGGACTTGGAGGACGAGGGTGCCGAGCTCGAAGGGTTCGGGCTCGGGCTGGACGTGGCCTTGGACGTGAGGGAGGCCTTTGTGGTTCCCGTGGTTCCGGCGGCCTTGCTCGCGCTGGGCTTCGCGCTGTTCTGGCTCTCGGCCGCGCGGCGCTCTGCGTCCTTGCGGCAGGCGGACGCCTGCACGGCGAGTTCGTCGATCTTGGCCTGCGCGTCGGCGAGGCCGCCTTCGGCGATGGTCGCCTTGACCTGCTTCTGCTGGTAGGGCGGAAGGTACTTGAGTTCGATCTCGGGGTGGTTCTTCTCCACCTTCGAGAGCGAGACCCAAGCCAGGTCCTGGCTGATGCCGCGGTAGAGCGCGACGTGCTCGTCCTGGGCGCCGACGTAGTACTGCGTCTGCGTCCAGCGGTAACCGCCGTAGAGGCCGCCGCCGATGACGGCGAGCGTCAGGACGATGTAGAAGGATCGCTTCAGCCACCTGCGTCCGCCGCGGGGCTTGACGAAGTCCTCGTCGGTGTAGTCGCCGAAGCTGCCGTTGGAGACGTAGCCGGTGGTGTCGCCGCTTCCGGGCGGGCCGAATTCACCGCCGCCGCCCTGTCCGGGCACGGGCCGGCCGAGGCCGGAGGCGCGTCCGGCGGGGGTCTGCATGGCGCCGTTGTCGTGCAGCTGGTGCTGATGCTGGTTCTCGGCGACCGCGCCGACCACCACGGGGGTGTCGGAGAGCTGTGCGGCGAGGGTGTCGCCGGAGTCGATGTCGAGGACGTCGGCCACGATGACGGTGATGTTGTCCGGGCCGCCGCCGCGCAGCGCGAGCTGGATGAGCTCCTGCACGGTCTCCTGCGGGCCCTGGTAGCTGGCGAGGGTGTCTTCCATCGTCTGGTGGGAGACGACGCCGCTGAGGCCGTCGGAGCAGATCAGATAGCGGTCGCCGGCGCGGACCTCGCGGATCGAGAGGTCGGGCTCGACGTGGTCGCCACTGCCCAGCGCGCGCATCAGCAGGGAGCGCTGCGGGTGGGTGGTGGCCTCCTCCTCGGTGATGCGGCCCTCGTCGACGAGACGCTGCACCCAGGTGTGGTCCTGGGTGATCTGCGTCAGCACGCCGTCCCGCAGCAGGTACGCGCGGGAGTCGCCGACGTGGACGAGACCGAGCCGCTGGCCGGTCCACAGCAGGGCGGTGAGCGTGGTGCCCATGCCCTCGAGCTGCGGGTCCTCCTCGACCATCATCCGGAGCTGGTCGTTGGCACGCTGCACGGCGGTGCCGAGCGAGGTGAGGATGTCGGATCCGGGCACGTCGTCGTCGAGCGCGACGATGGTGGAGATCACCTCTGAGCTGGCGACCTCACCGGCGGCCTGGCCGCCCATCCCGTCGGCGATCGCGAGCAGGCGGGGACCGGCGTAGCCCGAGTCCTCGTTGCCCTCGCGGATCATGCCTTTGTGCGATCCGGCGGCGAAGCGCAGTGACAGACTCATGCGCACCTCGCCCGTCGGCTCCGGGTACATCCGCACGGTGCCCACCCTCCGGTCGGGAGCGCGCCGGGGTCCCTTGTGTGGACCGCCGCTGCGTGCTCGCTCCGCTCGCTCATTGTCGTACTACTTCCGCAGCTCGATGACGGTCTTGCCGATGCGGATCGGCGCGCCCAGCGGAACGGGCGTCGGGGTCGTCAGCCGGCTCCGGTCGAGATACGTGCCGTTGGTGGAGCCGAGGTCCTCGACGATCCACTGGCCGTCCCGGTCGGGGTAGATCCTGGCATGCCTGCTGGACGCGTAGTCGTCGTCCAGCACGATGGTGCTGTCGTGCGCACGGCCCAGGGTGATGGTCTGTCCCTGGAGCGCCACGGTGGTGCCCGTGAGGGTGCCCTCCGAGACGACCAGCTTGGACGGTGCGCCACGGCGCTGCCGCCCGCCGCTCGCGGGCGCCTGCTGCTGGCGCTGCTGCGGAGGCGCGGCCTGTCGCGCGGCCTGCTGGGGCCTCGCGGCTTCCCTGCGCGAGCCGCGCTGTGTGACACGCGTTCCGAACAGGTCGCTGCGGATGACCTGCACGGCCACGATCACGAACAGCCACAGTACGGCCAGGAAACCCAGCCGCATGACCGTGAGGGTCAGCTCTGACATTGCCCCCGCTTCACCCTTCGGCTTGCCGGTAAATGATGGTGGTGCTGCCCACGACGATCCGCGAGCCGTCGCGGAGCGTAGCGCGGGTTGTGTGCTGCCCGTCCACCACGATGCCGTTGGTGGACCCGAGATCCTGGATCGTCGAGGGCGTTCCGGTCCGGATCTCACAGTGCCGGCGCGATACGCCGGGGTCGTCGATCCGCACGTCGGCTTCGGTGCTGCGGCCCAGCACGAGCGTCGGGCGGGAGATCTGATGGCGTGAGCCATTGATCTCGACCCAGTGCCGCATACGGCCGCCCGCCGCGGGACCGGCCGGGGGCCGGGCACCCGCGGGTGCCATGCCCGGACGGCCGCCGGGAGGCGGCGCGGACGGCATGGGGGGAGCGGCCGATGGAGGGTAGCCGTAGCCACCCTGGGCTCCGCGGGGGCCCGCCGGGGCGGGGCCCGCGGGGGCACGCTCGGGAGACTGCTGATTGGCGGAGGAGGCGAGCGTACGGCTGCGGACCCGGTACAGGCCGGTGTCGAGGTCGTCCGCCTTCTCCAGATGGACCTTGATGGGGCCCATGAAGGTGTAGCGCTGCTGCTTGGCGTAGTCGCGGACCATCCCGGCGAGCTCGTCGCCGAGCTGGCCGGAGTACGGGCTGAGCCGCTCGAAGTCGGGCGTGCTCAGTTCGACGATGAAGTCGTTGGGGACGACGGTCCGGTCGCGGTTCCAGATCGTGGCGTTGTTGTCGCACTCGCGCTGGAGCGCTCCGGCGATCTCCACGGGCTGGACCTCGGACTTGAACACCTTGGCGAAGGTGCCGTTGACCAGACCTTCGAGACGCTGCTCGAACTTCTTCAGGACTCCCATGGGGCACCTCCTCCGTCGTTGCCGTCCTGGTACAGCTTGCTGTCGTCTTCCTGGCCCTGCTGGACCAGCCGGCCTAGTCGGCCTTGCTGGTACTGCTTACTGATCGTATCCACGCGTCGGGAAATCGGCTGGTTCCCCCTGTCGGCACGGTCGACGGGTTGTCGACACCTTCCGAAGTCCCCTCCCGAAGTTCCCTGAGAGGCCCCTCTTCGAACTCTTCCCGGCACTGCTTCTGCCATGGATCGTAGAGGCGCCCCACGACCAGTGTCCCGCACCTGACTGTGCGGTCGGTCCGACTCCTGGGGAGATGCGCAGGACCGGTACGAGGTTGATACGTGAACCGGTTCTGTCCGAAACGTGTGACGCACGAGGGGCCGCTGGTGGGGAGGCCGCCGCCGGGCGACGCGGAGCGGCCCGGGCCGGGAGGCCGGGCGGCGCAAGGGCACCGGGCCCGCGGATGCCGGGGCGGGCCGTGGGTGCGGGGCGGGCCGTGCGCGGGCGGGAGGGCCAGGGGAAAGGGATGTGATTCCACCCCTGACAGCGTGCTAATCTTCTGCATGTCGGAAGGCGCCCGCGGCGAAAGCGGGAGACGGAAGACACACCCAATGCGCGGGTGGCGGAATAGGCAGACGCGCTGGATTCAGGTTCCAGTGCCCGAAAGGGCGTGGGGGTTCAACTCCCCCCTCGCGCACAGTTGAAAGCCCCTCAGGTCCTCGACCTGAGGGGCTTTCGCGTTGTCCGGGGCCGCGAGCGCTGTCCGATGCCTCGCCCTCGCGGCTCTTCCCGTCTTCTCACCGTTCGCGTGCTGCCGCGCGAGCGGGAGCACCGTTCGCCGCGGGTTGCGCGGACGGCCAGGGGGCGCTGTGAAGTGTGACGATGCTCTCACGCGGGCGCCCGGGGTCGGCGGGGTGCCCGCGCGTGGAGCGGGTGTCGATCAGGCGGCGAGGCGGGCCGCGACCTTCTTGGCGTGGGCGGCCGCTTCGTCGAGGGCCTTGCTCCGGGACGCCTCGAAGAGCGGGACCAGGTCGGACATCGCCGGGTTGTGCGGGGCCATGGTGAGCTCCGGGACGATGAACTCGACGTCGAGGGCGAGCATGTCGCCGAGCACGGCCCCCAGGTAGTTCTGCACGTACTCGAAGCCCGCGCGCGGGGTGCCCGGCGCGTACGAGCCGCCGCGGCTGGCGACGACGGTGACCGGGGTGCCCTTGGCCTTGAGGTTCTCGGCCATGGCGGTGCGTCCCACCAGCACGACGTTGTCCAGCCACGCCTTCAGGGTCGAGGGGATGGAGAAGTTGTACATGGGGGCGCCGATCAGGATCGCGTCCGCGTTCTCCAGCTCCTCGATCAGCTTCAGGCGTGCGGCGAAGGCCTCGGCCTGTCCGGGGGTGTGCGTGTCCGGGGCGGCGAAGCCGGCGCTGTGGGCGTCGGCCGTGATGTGCGGCACGGGGTGGGCGGCGAGGTCGCGGTGGACGACCGTGCCGCCGGGGTGCTGTTCCTCCCAGGCCGCGCGGAAGGCGTTCGCCACGGCGCGCGAGACGGAGGTGCCGTCGGGGGAGACGGACGAGTCGATGTGGAGGAGGGTGGCCATGGTGATCTCCAGACAAAAGGGTGGGTATCGGGTCGCCTGCGGAACCGGGGCTGAGCCCGGGTTCCGAACGGGGGCGGCGCCGGGGCAGGGCAGAGCTGTCGCCAGGGACCGGGTCGCCCTGACGAGCTTCTCTTTCGTGCCTAACTAGAGATAGCACAGGGACTTACTTTTTTTCATCCCCTTGTGTGGACGCAGTACCCTGGGCTCATGCCAGAACCGGGAAGCCACGACGCGGGGCCGTGCCAGAAGGTGGACGACGGCATGACCCGTGTCTTCACGCTGCTCGGCAAGCGCTGGACGGGTCTGGTCGTCGCGGTCCTGATGCAGCAGCCCGCCCACTTCGCGGATCTGCGCAGGGCGATCCCCGGCATCAGCGAGCGGATGCTCTCGGACAGGCTCACCGAACTCGGCGCGGCCGGTCTGGTCCTGCGCAAGGTCAACGAGGGCCCGCCCCTACGGGTTTGCTACGCCCTGACCGAGGCGGGCGCGGCGCTCGAACCCGCCCTCAAGGAGCTCGGGGCCTGGGCGGAGAGGTATCTGCCGGAGGGCGGCCCCTGCCCGGAGCGGCTGCGGTAGCGGGCGACGACAGCGGGAGCGGCCGCGGTAACGGGCGGCCACAGTGCGAGCGGCCGCGGTAACGGGCGGCCACAGCGGGCGGGACGTGGTGCGGCTCGTCCGGCGGCTCCGGCGGTCCGTGCGCTGCCCGCCGACCGTCCTGCGTCGGCGTTCTCAGGCGCTTCTCCCCGGTTGCGGGCGGAGTTGTCCACAGGGTCTGACGCGTTTTCCCGACCGGCTGTACGGTCAGCACGAGTTGATGTTCGTGCGCGGGGGAGGCGGTCGTGATGACCGAGGTCGGTACAGCGGGGGCGGAACGGCGGACGGCGCCGACAGGACGGGCCGGGCTGGTCGGACAGGCCGGTCCGGTGCGGCAGGAGCACGCTGCGGCGAGGCCCGGTGACGGCCCGGACGCCGAGGCGTTCGGGGTCCGGGAGTTCGCGGTCCCGGGATTCGCCGCCTGGCCGGTGAAGGGTTCGCCCAAGGAGGAGGGGAAGGCCCTGCGCGGGCGGGTCCCGCGCGCGGCGCACGCCGAACTCCTGATGGACACCGACCGCCCGGACGCCGTGGCCGCGGTCGAGGAGTCCAACCGGGGCCGGATCCCCGAGCTCACCCCGATCCGGGTCGGCAGGATGGCGGCCACCCCCTTCGCGTTCCTGCGCGGCAGCGCGGGCCTCATGGCGTACGACCTCGCCCGCACGCCGATGACCGGCGTCGGCGCCCAGATCTGCGGTGACGCCCACGCGGCGAACTTCGGCCTGTACGGAGACGCGCGCGGCCGCCTGGTCATCGACCTGAACGACTTCGACGAGACGGTGTACGGCCCCTGGGAGTGGGACCTCAAGCGGCTCGCCACCTCGCTCGTGCTCGCGGGCCGCGAGGCCGGAGCGGACGAGGACACCTGCCGTGAGGCCGCGCGCGACTGCGTGGGCGCCTACCGGCGCACCATGCGCCTGCTGGCCAAGCTGCCGGTCCTGGACGCCTGGAACGCCATCGCCGACGAGGAACTCGTCTCGCACACCGACGCCCATGACCTGCTCGGCACGCTGGAGCGGGTGTCCGAGAAGGCGCGGGCCAACACCAGCGGACGCTTCGCCGCCAAGTCGACCGAGGCCGTGGAAGGGGGTGGCCGCCGCTTCGTCGACGCGGCACCCGTGCTGCGCCGCGTTCCCGACGGGGAGGCGGCCGCGGTGGCCGCGTCCCTGGAGCACTATCTGACGACCCTCTCCGAGGACCGCCTCCCGCTGCTCGCCCGCTACGCCGTGCACGACGTGGCCTTCCGGGTCGTCGGCACCGGCAGCGTCGGCACCCGCTCGTACGTGGTGCTGCTCCTGGACCACCGGGGCGAGCCCCTGGTCCTCCAGGTCAAGGAGGCACGTGCCTCGGCACTGCTCCCGCATCTGGCGACCATCGGCCATCCGATGCCGGAGGTGGCCCACGAGGGCCGCCGTGTGGTGCTCGGCCAGAAGCGCATGCAGGTCGTCAGCGACATCCTCCTCGGCTGGACCTCGGTCGACGGCCTTCCCTACCAGGTGCGCCAGTTCCGCAACCGCAAGGGCAGTGTCGACCCGGCCGCCCTGCCCGCCGACCACATCGACGACTACGGCCGCATGACCGGCGCCCTGCTGGCCCGTGCCCACAGCCACAGCGCGGACCCGCGCCTGATAGCCGGGTACTGCGGCAAGAACGAGGAGCTGGACGAGGCCGTCGCCTCCTTCGCCGTCGCCTACGCGGACCGCACCGAGGCGGACCACGCGTCCCTGACGGCGGCGGTCCGCAACGGACGGATCGCTTCCGAACCGGGGGTGTGACCGGCCCGGAGACCGGCCCGGAGACGGTGGCCGATGCCGCTGCCGGAGTCGCTGTCGGGATGATCGGGGTGGTTGGGGTCAATGGGGTCGTTGTGGCCGGTCAGGTGGCTGTAGGGGCGGGGAAGGCAGTGAGCCCCGCGGGAGTGTGGCCTACGCTGGTCGGGTGACGACCCCGGAAGCCGATCAGAGCCAGTCCGAGCCCGCCTTCGAGGAGGGCCGGGAGCACTCCGGTGCCCCGGAGGGCGAGACGCCCCATGCCTCCCTCGGCGACGCCGGCCGCACCACCGACCCGGAGGGTGCGGAGGGCGCGGACGCCTCCTCCGACGCCCGGACCGGGTCCGGAGCCGCGGGGCAGGGTGAGGGACAGTCCGACGGGCAGGGCGAGGCCCGGGCCGATGCGGGTCAGAGCCCGGCTCCGAGCGCGGACGACCGGCCCGAGGCACGCCTGGAGCGGGCCGTGCGAGCGGCCGAACAGGCGCTGATCGAGTTCGAGATCGCGGTGGAGACCTTCCGCGTCGAGGTCGACAACTTCTCCCGGCTGCACCACCAGAAGCTCGGTCCGATGTACTCCCGCCTCGACGAGCTGGAGGCCCAGATCGCCGAGGCGCGTGCCGCGCGCACGGGCGATCCGGAGGACATATTCAAGGCGCACGAGGCACGGGCGCGGGTCATGCCCATGCCCGGTGTCGAGGAGCTGTTCCACGGCTGGATGGACTCCGACGGCCTGTTTCCCGAGGCCGTGGCCATGCTCACGGACCAGCCCGTGCGGCCCCCGCAGCGGGTGCGTCCGAGCGAGGAGGCCCGCAAGCTGTTCCGCGAGCTGGTCCGCAAGGCCCACCCGGACCTGGCTCAGGACGACGACGAGCGCAAGCGGCGCGACGAGTTCATCTCCCGCGTGAACGCCGCCTATGCCCGGGGCGACGAGACACTGCTGCGGGAGCTGGCCGCGGAGTGGGCCGCCGGTCCCGCTCCCGAGGAGTGGAAGCCGAGCCGCAGCGAGGAGCTCTACGCACGCCTCGAATGGCTCTCCCAGCGCAAGGAACTGCTCACCCTCGTCGCCCGCGAGCTGGAGGAGAGCGCCATCGGCGCCATGCTCAAGCTGGCCCCGGAAGACCCGGACCGTCTCCTGGAGGAGATCGCCGAACAGCTGCTGACGCAGGTCGGTGAGCGCGAGCACGAACTGGCGACACTGATCTCCGAGGCTCCCTGAGCTTGGCGCAGGCAGGGTCGGGTAGCGTCGGAGGCATGAGTTTCGGAGCTGGTGTGCCCACGGTCGGGGTCGGCGATCTCGCGGCCGACGACTTCCTGCTGGACGTCCGGGAGGACGACGAGTGGGAGGCAGGTCATGCCCAGGGGGCGCTGCACATCCCCATGAGCGACTTCGTCGCCCGGTTCGGTGAGCTGACCGAGGCCGCCCCGCAGGACGGCCGGGTCAACGTGATCTGCCGCTCCGGAGGCCGTTCGGCCCAGGTCACCATGTACCTGGTCCAGCAGGGCATCGACGCCGCGAACGTCGAGGGCGGCATGCAGATCTGGGAGGCCGCGGGCCGCCCGGTTCTGAACGCCAAGGGCGAGCCCGGCTTCGTGCTGTAGCCCGGGCGCTCACCCCAGGGGGTGGGCCGCCAGCAGGTCGCCCAGCGCTTCCTCGTGTGCTGCCGCCGGGCCGAGCGACAGTTCCAGTTGCTTGGCCCAGGCGTGGTACCGGTGCAGCGCGTACTCGGTGTCGGCGCCGAAGCCTCCGTGCAGATGCTGGGCGGTCTGCACGACCCGGCGCACCCCTTCGGACGCCCAGATCTTGGCCACCGCCACATCACCGCCGGCCGGCAGCGCGCCGTCCGCTCCGGTGCTGATCCGCCACGCGGCCTGCCAGAGCGTCGCCTCCATGGCGCGCAGGTCGATGTAGCGGTCGGCGGCCTGGACGGCGACCGCCTGGAACGTGGCGACCGGGAACCCGAACTGCTCCCGCTTGCTCGTGTACGCGCTCGTCATCCGGAGCACCTCCTCGCCGAGCCCGAGCGCCAGGGCGCAGGTCCCGGTGACCAGCAGGTCGCGCAGCCACTCCCACGCCCCCGGCGCGTCGATCACATACCGGGCTTCGATCCGGGCGGATTCCAGGCGCAGTTCGCCCAGCCGCTCACCGGTCGTGGAGATCTGCTCGGCGAGCACGGCCCCTTCCTGGCCGCGAGCCACCAGGGCGAGGACGGTCCGGTCGGCGTCCGTGTGCGCGGGCACGACGACGAGGTCGGCGTCGAAGACCCAGGGCACCGCCGTCTGCACTCCGTCCAGCACCCATCCCGTGCCGTCCTGCCGCGCGGTCACGGCGAGTTCGGCGGGGTCGTGACCGGTCCTGCCGTTGGTGGCCACGGTCAGCACGAGTTCTCCCCGGCCGGCCCGCGCGGCCACGGCCGTGCTCAACTCCTCGCCGCCGTGGCGTTGGACGGCGGCTGTCGCCGCGCTGTTCTCCAGCAGCGGCACCCGGGCCAGCACCTTCGCCGACTCCCGCAGCACGAGACACAGCGCGATCGCGTCGAGGCCCGCTCCGCCGGCCTCCTCGTCGAGCAGCAGGCTGAGCAGGTCCGCGTCGGCGAGCCTCGCCCACAGGGCGCGGTCGAAGCCTTCGGCGACGGCGCCCGGGGTGAGCGCGGGGCTGGGCACCGCGTCGGGGGAGACGTCGGCGAACACCCCCCGGGCCGCCTCGGCCGCCGCCTGCTGCTCCTCGGTGAAGGTGAAGTCCACGATCCCGTCCTCCCGCACGCGCGTCGGACCAACGACCAAGCAGAAAGCCTGATCTGACGGTGCGTCAAGATAGAACAGGTTCTATGAGAAGGGAACGGCCGACGAGCGGCCGCTCCTCCTCAGCGGTGGATTCCGGGTGGTCGCGTCCTCAGCGGTCGAAGTCCAACTCGACCTTCTCCGTGGCGGGATGGGACTGGCAGGCCAGTACGTACCCGGCGTCCGTCTCCTCCGGCTCCAGCGCGAAGTTGCGGTCCATCCGCACCTCGCCCGACACCAGGAACGCCCGGCAGGTGCCGCACACACCGCCCTTGCAGGCGTAGGGCGCGTCCGGGCGGTTGCGCAGGACCGCGTCCAGCAGCGACTCGCCGTCCTGGACGGGCCAGGTGCCGCCGCGTCCGTCGAGCCGCGCGGTCACGGTGCTGTGCGCGGGAGCCGGGACGGTGGAGGGAGCCGTCGTGGTGGCGTCCACGTGGAAGATCTCCTGGTGGACGCGGGTCCTGGACACACCGAGCCCACGCAGGGCCCGCTCGGCACCCTCCACGAGCCCCAACGGCCCGCACAGGAACCATCCGGCCACCCGGTCCACCGGCAGCAGCGCCGGAAGCAGTGCGGCCAGTCGCTCCTGGTCGAGTCTGCCGGACGGCAGCCCGGCCTGCTGCTCCTCGCGGGAGAGGACCGTCACCAGCTGGAACCGCTGCGGATAGCGGTCCTTGAGGTCGGCGACCTCCTCCAGGAACATCGTCGAGGCCGTCGTGCGGTCGCTGCGGATCAGGCAGAAGCTCGCGTCGGGCTTCCGGGCCAGCAGGGTCGAAACGATCGACAGCACCGGGGTGATCCCGCTGCCGCCCACCACCGCCGCGTACAGGCCGGCCGAGGGCTCCAGCGTGAAACGCCCCGCCGGGACCATCACGTCCACCTGGTCGCCGACCGTGATCTCCTTGAGCGCGTACGTCGAGAACGCGCCTCCGTCGACCAGACGCACTCCGACCCGCAGGGTGCGCGGCGCCTCGTCCTCGGGGGCGGGTGCCGGTGAGCAGATGGAGTACGTGCGGCGGATCTCCGCGCCGTCGACCGTGCGGCGCAGCGCGAGATGCTGGCCGGCGGCGTGACGGTAGTCCTCGCGCAGTTCCGCGGGCACCGCGAAGGTCAGGGCCACGGAGTCGTCGGTGATCCGGTCGACCGCGGCCACCGTGAGCGGGTGGAAGCGGGCCATCACAACTCCTTGAAGTGGTCGAACGGTTCGCGGCAGGACAGACAGCGGCGCAGCGCCTTGCACGCGGTGGAGGAGAAGCGGCTGAGCAGTTCGGTGTCGGCCGATCCGCAGGACGGACAGCGGACGGGATCCGGCTCCGGCTCGGACGTGAGCGTCCGGGTCGGCCCCAGGCCGAGAGCGACCGGCCCCGCGGCACGGTTGCCGCGCGGAGGTGCTATCCCGAACTCCCGCAGTTTGCGGCGCCCTTCGTCCGAGATGTCGTCGGTCGACCAGGCGGGGCTGAGCACCGTGCGCACCGACACCTCGCGGATGCCGTGCTCGTGCAGCACCCGCTCGATGTCGCTGGACATGGCCTCGACGGCGGGGCAGCCGGTGTAGGTCGGGGTCAGTTCGACCTCGACGCTGTCCGTGCCGCGGACGTGGACGGCCCGCAGCACCCCGAGGTCGTCCAGGGTGAGAACGGGCAGTTCGGGATCGAGGACGGAGCCGGCCAGGCGGCGCAGCTCCTCTTCCAGGGGGGTGGCCGTCACCATGACGCCCCCGGGTGGCTGCGGTGCAGATGCTGCATCTCGGCGAGCATCCGCCCGAAGGACTCGGTGTGCAGACCCTGGCGTCCGGCGCCGGCCGCCCAGGCCCCGACCCGGGGACCTTCGGGGACCGTCAGCGTGGCGCGGCGCAGGGTCGCCTCCACGGACTCCAGCCAGGCGGCCTGGATCGCGTCCCAGTCGATGTCGACGCCGTCCAGCGGCTGGAACATCTCACCGGTGAAGCGCCACAGCTCCTGGCACGCGCGGTTCATCCGCTCGTGGCTCTCGGCAGTGCCGTCGCCCAGGCGCAGGGTCCACTGCTCGGCGTGGTCCTGGTGGTAGGCGACCTCTTTGACGGCCTTGGCGGCGAGCGGGGCGAACTCGCTGTCCCCGGATGCCAGGTGTGCGTAGAGGAGCCGTTGGTAGGTGGAGAAGTAGAGCTGCCGGGCGATGGTGTGCGCGAAGTCGCCGTTCGGCTGCTCGACGAGCTGGAGGTTGCGGAAGGCGCGCTCCTCGCGGAGATACGCCAGCTCGTCCTCGTCACCGGCCAGGGACAGCAGGACGCGGGCCTGGCCGAGCAGGTCCAGCGCGATGTTGGCCAGGGCGACTTCCTCTTCGAGGACCGGCGCGTGGCCGGCCCACTCCCCCAGCCGGTGCGAGAGCACCAGGGCGTCGTCGCCGAGGGCCAGGGCGGCGGCGGTGTTCACGGTGAGCGTCACAGGTGCTTCACCCCTTCCGGGATCTCGTAGAACGTCGGGTGGCGGTAGGGCTTGTCCGCGGACGGCTCGAAGAACGGGTCCTTCTCGTCGGGCGAGGAGGCCGTGACGGCGGCGGAGGGGACGACCCAGATCGAGACGCCCTCGCCGCGACGCGTGTACAGATCGCGGGCGTTGCGCAGGGCCAGCTCGGCGTCCGGCGCGTGCAGGCTGCCGGCGTGGGTGTGCGACAGTCCGCGGCGCGAGCGCACGAAGACCTCCCACAGCGGCCATTCGGTGTTCGTCATGCTCGGGTCGCTCCTGTCTCACCGGTCGTGCTCGTGGAGCCGACGGCCTGGCTCGTGTGCTTGTCCGCGTAGGCCGCGGCCGCCTCCCGTACCCACGCGCCTTCCTCGTGGGCGCGCCGGCGCTGGGTGATCCGCTGGTCGTTGCACGGGCCGTTGCCCTTGAGGACCTCCCAGAACTCCGTCCAGTCGATGGCGCCGAAGTCGTGGTGTCCCCGCTCCTCGTTCCACACCAGGTCGGGGTCCGGCAGCGTCAGGCCGAGCGATTCGGCCTGGGGGACGGCGATGTCGACGAAACGCTGGCGCAGTTCGTCGTTCGAGTGGCGCTTGATCTTCCACGCCATCGACTGGGCGGAGTGCGAGGACTCGTCGTCCGGCGGGCCGAACATCATCAGGGAGGGCCACCACCAGCGGTCGACCGCGTCCTGCGCCATCGCGTGCTGCTCGGGGGTTCCCTGGCTCAGGGCCAGCAGCAGCTCGTACCCCTGGCGCTGGTGGAAGGACTCCTCCTTGCACACGCGGATCATGGCGCGCGCGTACGGGCCGTACGAGCAGCGGCACAGGGGGACCTGGTTGGTGATCGCCGCGCCGTCCACGAGCCAGCCGATGGCGCCGACGTCCGCCCAGGTCAGGGTCGGGTAGTTGAAGATCGACGAGTACTTCTGGCGGCCGGAGTGCAGCTTGTCGAGCAGGTCGTCGCGGCTGACGCCGAGTGTCTCGGCCGCGCTGTACAGGTACAGCCCGTGTCCCGCCTCGTCCTGGACCTTCGCCATCAGGATCGCCTTGCGGCGCAGCGAGGGCGCGCGCGTGATCCAGTTGGCCTCCGGCTGCATGCCGATGATCTCGGAGTGGGCGTGCTGCGCGATCTGGCGGACCAGGGTGGAGCGGTAGGCGTCGGGCATCCAGTCGCGGGGCTCGATGCGTTCGTCGGCCGCCACCGCGGCGTCGAAGACCACCTCGTATGCCGCTGTGCGCGCCGCTTCGTCGGCGGCTTCGTCCGCCTGTGTGCGGGCCGTTTGGTGCGCTGATGCTGTCGCCATGCGGTCCCCCTCGACCTCTCGCTCCCGACCGACCGATCGTTCGGTCCATTCGCAACAATGGTCGGCCGAGCGCCGTACGGTGTCAACCGCTGTGGATAACCTCGTGCGCGTCGGTGTGGCCGTCGGGACGCCCGGGGCTGTGCCGGACGGTCGGCGCTGAGTACGGTTCGCTTGCGAACGACGTGGTGCGAGGCGGCGCGGCGGTACGGTGCCCGCAGTCCGGCGGCCGGCGGCCGGCAGCCGGATCCGGAATCTTGAATCGGGGCGGGATGGACGCGAGGGACGAGGGCTCGAAGCGGGAGCCGGGGTCGGTCGCGCCCGAGGGGGGCGCGCCCGGCGCCACCGGCGCCACCGGCGGCACCCCGGTGCCCGGTCCGCGGCCGGCGGGCGCTGAGGAGGCGGGGTCCCCGGCGGGCGGTTCCGAGGCGGCCGTGCCGGCGATCGGGTCTTCCGGCGAGGCCCTCGCCGAGGCCGGGCCTGAGGTGGCTGGGCCGGAGGCGGGCGGTTCCGAGGCGGCCGGGCCAGATGCGGGTGGGGTCGGAGCACACGTGGCCGAGGGCGTCGTCTCCGAGTGCCCCGGTGAGGCCGACCCGCTCGGGGACAGGGGTCCCGTCGGGCTTGCCGCGCTGTCCCTGCGGCATCAGATCGTCGCCGCGCTCGCCCTCGCCGCCGTCGCCGTCGTCGCCTGCGCGCACCTCGGGATGGTGTTCCTCCACATCGCGCCCCCGAACACGGTGACGAAGCAGCACGGGCACGCGATCGACGAATGGATCTACCCCGAGTTCGAGCAGAACTGGAAGCTCTTCGCTCCCAACCCCTTGCAGCAGGACATCACGGTCGAGGTCCGTGCCCTGGTTCGTTCCGCGGACGGCACCAGCCGGGAGACGGGCTGGTACGACCTGTCCGCGCTCGACGGGCTGGCCATCGACGGAAATCCGCTGCCGAGCCACACCCAGCAGAACGAGCTGCGCCGCGCCTGGGACTTCTACGCGAGTACGCACGACGGCCAGAACCGTGCCGTGGGTCTGCGCGGCGACCTCTCGGAGCGCTATCTGCGGCGTATCGGGGTGCTGCGCCTCGACCGCGAACACGCGGGCGGCGAGGGCGCCGTCGTCGAACGGGTCCAGTTCCGCTCCCTCACCACGGACGTCCCGCCTCCACGCTGGAGCGACGAGAAGGTGTCCGACCGGCCCGTCGTCCGTGAGCTGCCCTGGTGGGCCGTTCCCGTGAGTGACCGCGCGGACGCCCTGACGGAGGCGAGCGCCCGATGAACAGATCCGCTCCGACGATCGCGCGCGGTATCGCCCGGGTCACCGAGTCCGCTCTCGGCCCGTACCAGAGCGCTGTGATCCGTATCGGCTTGGCCGCCACCTGGCTGCTGTTCCTGCTGCGCGAATACCCGAACCGTCAGGAGATGTACGGGCCCGACGCGCCCTGGAGCTGGGACCTCGCCCGGCAGCTCGTCGACAGCAACCACGCCTTCACGGTCCTGATGTGGTCCGACAGCCAGGTGTGGTTCGAGACCGTCTACGCCCTCGCGGTCCTCTCCGGCGTCCTGCTGCTGGTGGGATGGCGGACCCGCGCGGTGTCGGTGCTGTTCATGATCGGCGTGCTGTCCCTCCAGAACCGCAGTGTCTTCATCGGGGACGGCGGGGACAACGTCCTCCATCTGATGGCGATCTATCTGGTATTCACCCGCTGCGCCCAGGTGTGGTCGCTCGACGCGCGGCGGGACCGCCTGGCCCGTGCGGCACGCGCGCGTGGCGAGCGGATCCGGCCCGACCGGGGCGGCGCCGTGCTGTGGGCGGCGCTCGGGATCGTGCTGGCGGTGGCGACGGGAGCGGGACACGTCGACGCCGGTTTCCTGGGCGGCTGGCTCACGGTCCTCTGGGGACTGTGGGCGGTGCAGGCCCTGTGGTGGGCCGTCGGCCGTCTCGCCCGCACCGCGGAGCCGCGCGTCCTGCTGGACGTCGTCGCCAACATCGTGCACAACGCCGCTCTGATGGTCGTCATGGCCGAGGCGTGCCTGATCTACGCGACCGCCGGCTGGTACAAGATCGAGGGTTCGCGCTGGCAGGACGGCACCGCTGTCTACTACCCGCTCCACCTGGAGTCCTTCTCCCCGTGGCCCGCGCTGTCCGAACTGATGTCCGCGCACGGCACGATCGTGATGCTGGTGACCTACGGGACGGTCCTCGTCCAGGTCGCCTTCCCCTTCACCCTGTTCAACCGGCGGGTGAAGAACGTCCTGCTGGCGGTCATGATGACCGAGCACGCGGTGATCGCCGTGGTGCTCGGGCTGCCGTTCTTCTCGCTCGCGATGATCGCCGCCGACTCCGTGTTCCTGCCGACGTCCTTCCTCCTGCGCCTGGGCTCAGGGGCGGCACGCGTGCGTGACCGGCTCCTCCCCGGCCGCGGCCCCGCGGTGCCGGGGCCCAGGGAGCCCGCCGCGGGCGTTCCGGAGGAGCCCGAGCACCCGCACGTAGGCTTCACGGCATGAACGACCCGGTACGTGTCTGGCGCCAGCTCTCCGACGACTCCGTCCTGCTCGACGGCTTCCACGCCCTCAAGCACGCGGTGCGCTTCGGGGCGCGCGTCCCGGTCGCCGTCGCGATCGACCGGGAGGCGGTTCTCGGGCTGGCCGACGAACTCGCGCCGGACGTACGCGCCGCCCTCGACGCGCTGCTGACCGAGGTCCCGGAGACGGTGTTCACCACCCTCGTGCCGCGTCCGCACCCCACCTCGGTGGCGGCTCTGGCCGTACGCCCTTCACGGGCCGCCAACCTGGAGACGCTGGCCCGCACCCCCCGAACGGCGCCCGTGGTCGTCCTCGACGATCCGCGCAACCTCGGCAACGCCGGTGCGGTGATCCGGCTCGCGGCCGGCTTCGGCGCGACCGGGGTGGTCACGACGGGCACGCTCGATCCCTGGCACCCCACGGTCGTACGGGGCGGGGCGGGGCTGCACTTCGCGACCGCGGTGGAGCGTCTGGCGGTGGACGAACTGCCGGGGGGCCCGGTGTTCGCGCTCGACCCCGAGGGAGAGGACATCCGGGGGACGAAGATTCCCGACGACGCCCTGCTCGCCTTCGGCTCGGAGCG
This sequence comes from Streptomyces sp. f51, assembly GCF_037940415.1. Classification (NCBI taxonomy): domain Bacteria; kingdom Bacillati; phylum Actinomycetota; class Actinomycetes; order Kitasatosporales; family Streptomycetaceae; genus Streptomyces; species Streptomyces sp. f51. The sequence continues at coordinate 3,764,106 of NZ_CP149798.1, forward strand.
CAGCGGGCTGTCCGCCGAACTGCGCTCCCGGGCCGACCACTTGGTGTCCCTGCCGATGCGCCCGCAGGTCTCCAGCTACAACCTCGCGACCAGTGTCGGCATGACGCTGTTCCACTGGAGCGCCACGGGCGGCGCACCGGCATAGGGGTGCCGTCCGGACTTAGGGGGTGCCGTCCGGAGTGAACGGCACCCCAGGGGCTCACGCCTCCCGGCGTACCTCGATCACCCGGAAGCGGTTCGCCACGAACGCCCCGTCGCACAGGGCCGCGTTGGCCGCGGCGTTGCCGCCGGAGCCGTGGAAGTCCGAGAACGCGGCCGTCTGGTTGACGTACACGCCGCCCGTGAGGTTCAGGGAGAGCTGGGCGCACTCCTCCAGGCAGGCCTCCCGCACCTCGCGCTCGAACGCCTCGTCGGTGGTGTACGCGCCGACGGTCATCGCACCCTTGTCCCGCGTCGTGCGGCGCAGGAGCTCGACGGCGTCCGCGGCCGAGTCGACGGCCACGGCGAAGGAGACCGGACCGAAGCACTCGCTCATGTAGGCGGCCTCGTCGTCCGCGCCCCCGGCGTTCTCCCAGTACTTGCGGGCTCCGTCGAGCTTCACGATCAGCGGTGAGCGCACGACGGCGCCCGGGAACTCCGGGTTGTCGATCTGCCGTGAGGGCAGGGCCACTTCGCCGAGTCCGGCGGCGGCCTCCAGGCGGGCCTTCACGTCCGGGTTCACGATGGCGCCGAGCAGCGCGTTCGCGCGGGCGTCGTCGCCGAGGAGTCCGCCGACCGACTTGGCGAGATCGGCGACGACCTCGTCGTAGGACTTGTGGCCCTCGTCCGTGGAGACGCCGTCGCGCGGGATGAGCAGGTTCTGCGGGGTGGTGCACATCTGGCCGCTGTAGAGCGAGAGGGAGAACGCCAGGTTGGACAGCATCCCCTTGTAGTCACCGGTCGACTCGACGATCACCGTGTTGACGCCGGCCTTCTCCGTGTAGACCTGCGCCTGGCGGGCGTTGGCCTCCAGCCAGTCGCCGAAGGCGGTGGAGCCGGTGTAGTCGATGATGCGGATCTCGGGGTGGGTGGCCAGCGTCTTCGCGATCCCCTCGCCGGGACGCTCGGCGGCGAGTGCCACCAGGTTGGGGTCGAAGCCCGCCTCGGCGAGCACATCGCGCGCGACCTGCACCGTGAGCGCGAGCGGGAGCACCGCGCGCGGGTGGGGCTTCACCAGGACCGCGTTGCCCGTGGCCAGGGAGGCGAACAGGCCCGGATAGCCGTTCCACGTCGGGAAGGTGTTGCAGCCGATCATCAGCGCGATGCCGCGCGGGACGGGCGTGAACTGCTTGGTGAGCGCGAGCGGGTCCCGCTTGCCCTGGGGCTTGCTCCACTCCGCGGTGCCGGGGGTGCGGACCTGCTCCGCGTACGCGTAGGCCACCGCCTCCAGGCCGCGGTCCTGCGCGTGCGGGCCGCCCGCCTGGAACGCCATCATGAAGGCCTGGCCGCTGGTGTGCATGACCGCGTGCGCGAACTCGTGGGTGCGGTCGCTGATCCGCTTGAGGATCTCCAGACAGACCACGGCCCGGACCTCGGCGCCCGCGTCGCGCCAGGCGCGCTGCCCCGCGCGCATGGCGGGCAGGAGGGTGTCGATGTCCGCGTGCGGGTACGTGACGCCCAGCTCGATGCCGTACGGCGACACCTCGCCGCCGACCCAGTCGTCCGTGCCGGGCTGGCCCAGGTCGAGGCGGGTGCCCAGGAGGGCGTCGAAGGCGGCCTTGCCCTCGGCCATGCCCAGGCTGCCGTGCTCGCCGTACGCCTTGGGGTGCTCGGGATGCGGGGACCAGTACGCGCGCGTGCGGATCGCTTCCAGCGCCTGATCGAGGGTGGGCCGGTGCTGGGCGATCAACTGGTGCGCGGTGGATTCGGCGGCCATCAAGGACCAACTCCTCGTCTCAAGAGCTCCTCGTCGAGCTCGCGAGCTGGGCAGGAATGGACAGTCAGAGTTAGAGTAACCGAACGATCGGTCGGGACAAGGGGGTCCGCCGCATCTGTGGAAAACGGCGTGCGGGAGGATCGCGCACATGACAGCACTCGACCTCAGTAGCCCCGTGGCAGTCGTCGGCACCGGCACCATGGGCCAGGGCATAGCCCAGGTCGCGCTGGTGGCGGGCCACCCCGTGCGGCTCCACGACGCCGCTCCCGGGCGTGCCGCGGCGGCGGCCGAAGCGATCGGCGCCCGGCTCGACCGGCTCGTCGCGAAGGACCGGCTCACCGGCGCCGAACGGGATGCCGCGCGGGCCCGGCTCCAGCCCGCCGAGCGTCTCACCGACCTCGCGGACTGCGCGCTCGTCGTCGAGGCGGTGCTCGAAGAACTCGACGTCAAGCAAAAGCTGTTCGGCGACCTCGAGGACATCGTCGGGGACGACTGCCTGCTGGCCACCAACACCTCCTCGCTGTCCGTCACGGCCATCGGCGGCGCGCTGCGCAACCCGGGCCGGCTCGTCGGACTGCACTTCTTCAACCCGGCCCCGCTGCTGCCCCTGGTGGAGGTCGTCTCCGGGTTCGCGACCGACGTCACCTCGGCCACGCGCGCGTACGAGACGGCCCGCGCCTGGGGCAAGACACCCGTCGCCTGCGCGGACACCCCGGGGTTCATCGTCAACCGCATCGCCCGGCCCTTCTACGCCGAGGCGTTCGCGGTCCACGAGTCCCAGGCCGCCGACCCCGCCACCATCGACGCGGTCCTGCGCGAGTCCGGCGGTTTCCGGATGGGCGCCTTCGAACTCACCGACCTGATCGGCCAGGACGTCAACGAGTCCGTCACGCACTCCGTGTGGCGGTCCTTCTTCCAGGACGTGCGCTTCGTCCCCTCGCTCGCCCAGCGGCGGCTCGTCGAGTCGGGCCGGCTCGGCCGCAAGACGGGACACGGCTGGTACGACTACGGGGACGGTGCCGAGGTCTCCGAGCCGCACACCGCGGAGAAGGCCCAGCCGCCCGCCTACGTCGTCGCGGAAGGCGACCTGGGCCCCGCCGCCGATGTCCTCGCCCTGATCCGCGAGGCCGGAATCCAGGTCCGTGAGGACGAGGAGGACCACGGCACGCGTCTGGTGCTGCCGAGCGGCGGCCAGCTGGTCCTCGCCGACGGCCAGACCTCGGTCGAGTTCCGTGACGTCGTCTACTTCGACCTCGCGCTCGACTACAGGAAGGCCACCCGGATCGCCCTGTCGGCGTCCCAGGACACCGCTCCGCAGACCCTCTCCGAGGCCATCGGCCTCTTCCAGGCGCTGGGCAAGGACGTCAGCGTGATCGGGGACTGCCCCGGCATGATCGTCGCCCGCACGGTGGCCCGGATCGTCGACCTCGCGTACGACGCGGTCGCCAAGGGCGTGGCCACCGAGGAGGACATCGACACCGCGATGCGCCTCGGCGTCAACTACCCGCTCGGCCCCTTCGAGTGGAGCCGCAGGCTCGGCGCGAGCTGGTCGTACGACGTCCTGGACGAACTGCACGTGCGCGACCCCTCCGGTCGCTACGCACCCTCGCTGGCCCTCTACCGCGACGCGTACGCCACCGAGAAGCGTGAGGGTGCCCAGTGACCACCGCCAAGCGGGACACGTACACCCCCGAGACGCTGCTCTCCGTCGCCGTCCAGGTCTTCAACGAACGCGGCTACGACGGCACTTCCATGGAGCACCTCTCCAAGGCGGCCGGCATCTCCAAGTCGTCGATCTACCACCATGTCGCGGGCAAGGAGGAGTTGCTGCGGCGCGCGGTGAGCCGGGCGCTGGACGGGCTCTTCGAGATCCTCGACGAGGAGCACGCGCGCGTGGGACGTGCCGTGGAGCGCCTGGAGTACGTGGTGCGGCGCATGGTGGAGGTGCTCACGTCCGAGCTGCCCTACGTGACGCTGCTCCTGCGGGTGCGCGGCAACACGGACACCGAGCGGTGGGCCCTGGAGCGGCGCCGGGACTTCGACCACAGGGTCGCCGAGCTGCTCAAGGCCGCGGCCGCCGACGGGGACGTACGCGGTGACGTGGAGGTCAGGCTCGCGACCCGGCTGGTCTTCGGAATGATCAACTCGCTCGTGGAGTGGTACCGCCCCGACGCGCGGGGCATGGGCGCGCGTGAGGTGGCCGACGCCGTGGTGGTGCTGGTCTTCGGGGGGCTCCGCCGGGAGGCGTGAGGCCGGCCGTCGCACGGCGGGCCGGGTGGGAGCGGTCGTGTCAGCCCTCCGGTTCCAGGTCCTCCTCCTCGAAGACCAGCAGCGTCCTGCTGCTGAGTACCTCGGGGATGGCCTGGAGCCGGGTGAGCACCAGTTCGCGCAGGGCCCGGTTGTCCGGCGTGTGCACCAGGAGAAGGACGTCGAAGTCGCCGCCCACCAGGGCGATGTGCGAGGCCCCTGGAAGGACTCTCAGCCGCTCCCGCACCGTGCGCCAGGAGTTCTGCACGATCTTGAGGGTGATGTAGGCCGAGGTGCCCTGCCCCGCGCGTTCGTGGTCGACGCGCGCCCCGAAGCCGCGGATCACCCCGTCGTCGATGAGGCGGTTGATCCGCGCGTACGCGTTGGCCCGCGAGACATGGACCCGCTCGGCCACGGAACGTATGGAGGCACGGCCGTCCGCCTGGAGCATGTGCAGGATGTCCTGGTCGATCGCGTCGAGCGGACGGGCGGGCGGCACGGAGGGTCCGGCCTCCGGCGGCTCGGCCATTTGTTCAGGTGCCATGTCCCCCCGCCTCCCTACCATGGACGTACTGCGTCCATCTCAGGCTGTGCGGAACCGTTTGTCCACAGCCTGGCGGCGCCTGTAGCCAAAATGTGCCGACGACCGAACAATCGGTAGGTGAGGCGCGTCACACCCGTGACGCGTCCGAAGCCGCTCCCACGAGGAGGTGCCGTCATGACGGTCATGGAGCAGCGAGGGGCCTACCGGCCCACGCCGCCGCCCGCCTGGCAGCCCCGCACCGACCCCGCGCCGCTGCTGCCCGACGCGCTGCCCCACCGCGTCCTCGGCACCGACGCGGCCGCCGAGGCCGACCCGGACCTGCTGCGCCGGCTGCACAAGGAGCTGGTGCGCGGCCGCAGGTACAACGTCCAGGCCACCGCTCTCACCAAGCAGGGCCGTCTCGCGGTGTACCCGTCCAGCACCGGGCAGGAGGCCTGCGAGGTCGCCGCCGCGCTCGTGCTGGAGGAGCGCGACTGGCTCTTCCCGAGCTACCGCGACACCCTCGCCGCCGTGGCCCGCGGCCTCGACCCCGTCCAGGCCCTCACGCTCCTGCGCGGCGACTGGCACACCGGCTACGACCCGCGCGAGCACCGCGTCGCGCCGCTGAGCACCCCGCTCGCGACCCAGCTCCCGCACGCCGTGGGCCTCGCGCACGCCGCCCGCCTCAAGGGCGACGACGTGGTCGCGCTCGCCCTGGTCGGCGACGGCGGCACCAGCGAGGGCGACTTCCACGAGGCGCTGAACTTCGCCGCCGTGTGGCAGGCCCCCGTCGTCTTCCTCGTGCAGAACAACGGCTTCGCCATCTCCGTGCCGCTCGCCAAGCAGACCGCCGCCCCGTCGCTGGCCCACAAGGCCGTCGGCTACGGGATGCCGGGCCGCCTGGTCGACGGCAACGACGCGGTGGCCGTGCACCAGGTCCTGAGCGAGGCCATCGCCCACGCGCGCGCGGGCGGCGGTCCCACCCTCGTCGAGGCCGTGACGTACCGCATCGACGCCCACACCAACGCCGACGACGCCACCCGCTACCGCGTCGACGCCGAGGTCGAGGCCTGGCGCGCGCACGACCCCGTCGCCCTGGTGGAGCGCGAGCTGACCGAGCGCGGACTCCTCGACGAGGCGGCTCTCCAGGCGGTGCGTGACGACGCCGAGGCGATGGCCGCGGACCTGCGGGAGCGCATGAACCAGGACCCGGTGCTCGACCCCATGGACCTGTTCGCCCATGTGTATGCCCACCCCACTCCTCAGCTGCTTGAGCAGGAGAGCCTGTTGAGAGCGGAGCTGGACGCCGAGGCGGACGGCACGCTCGGAGCGGGCCCGCACGGCCCGGAAGGAGCCGGGCGATGACCACGGTTGCCCTCAAACCGGCCACCATGGCGCAGGCGCTCGGGCGCGCCCTGCGCGACGCCATGGCCGCCGACCCGTCCGTCCATGTCATGGGCGAGGACGTCGGCACGCTCGGCGGTGTCTTCCGGGTCACCGACGGGCTCGCCAAGGAGTTCGGCGACGACCGCTGCACGGACACCCCCCTCGCCGAGGCGGGCATTCTCGGCGCGGCGGTCGGCATGGCCATGTACGGCCTGCGGCCGGTCGTCGAGATGCAGTTCGACGCGTTCGCCTACCCGGCGTTCGAACAGCTCATCTCGCACGTGGCGAAGATGCGCAACCGCACGCGGGGTGCCATGCCCCTGCCCATCACGATCCGCGTCCCGTACGGCGGCGGCATCGGGGGCGTCGAGCACCACAGCGACTCCTCCGAGGCGTACTACATGGCGACCCCGGGCCTGCATGTCGTCATGCCCGCGACCGTCTCCGACGCGTACGGACTGCTGCGCGAGGCCATCGCCTCGGACGACCCGGTGGTCTTCCTGGAGCCCAAGAGGCTGTACTGGTCGAAGGATTCCTGGAACCCGGACGAGCCGCCGGCCGTTGAGCCGATAGGCCGCGCCGTGGTGCGGCGCCCCGGCCGGAGCGCCACCCTGATCACGTACGGGCCGTCCGTGCCCGTCTGCCTCGAAGCCGCCGAGGCGGCGCGGGCCGAGGGCTGGGACCTCGAAGTCGTCGACCTGCGCTCCCTGGTGCCGTTCGACGACGAGACGGTCGCGGCCTCCGTGCGGCGGACCGGACGAGCGGTCGTCGTGCACGAGTCGGGCGGGTTCGGAGGACCGGGCGGGGAGATCGCGGCCCGCGTCACGGAGCGCTGCTTCCACCACCTGGAGGCGCCGGTGCTGCGCGTCGCCGGGTTCGACATCCCGTATCCGCCCCCGATGCTGGAGCGGCACCACCTGCCCGGCGTCGACCGGATCCTGGACGCCGTGGGGCGTCTGCAATGGGAGGCGCAGAGCTGATGGCACAGGTGCTGGAGTTCAAGCTCCCCGACCTCGGGGAGGGGCTCACCGAGGCGGAGATCGTCCGCTGGCTGGTGGAGGTCGGTGACGTCGTCGCCGTCGACCAGCTCGTCGTCGAGGTCGAGACGGCCAAGGCGATGGTCGAGGTCCCCTGCCCGTACGGCGGTGTGGTCACCGCGCGCTTCGGCGAGGAGGGCACGGAGATGCCCGTCGGGGCACCGCTGCTGACCGTCGCCGTGGGCAGCCCGGCCGAGGACGCCGGGAGCGGGACCGGTCCCGGCGAGGACGAGCGGAGCGGCGAGGGCTCCGGGAACGTGCTGGTGGGCTACGGCACGGGCGCGCCCCCGGCGCGTCGCCGCAGGGTTCGCCCCGCGGGCGGGGCCGTCGCCGGAGGACCGGCCGGTGCGCCGGCCCGTGCCGGCACGAGCACCTCGCCCACCAGGCCCGAACCGGCCCGCCGCGAGCCGGCCCGCCCCGAACCCGTCGCCGCCGTACCGTCGGCCGCCGCGGGTGCGCCGAGGACCGCCCACCACGGCTTCGCGCCGTCGCGCGGCGATGGTCCCGTTCCGGTCATCTCGCCCCTCGTGCGACGGCTCGCCCGGGAGAACGGCGTCGACCTCCGCGAACTGAAGGGCTCAGGCCCCGAAGGACTCATCCTGCGGGCCGACGTGGAGTACGCGCTGCGCGCGGCGGCGACCGGCCGGCTGCGGTCGTCGGCCACCGCCGAGCCGCACCACGCCACGGCGGCCGGATCCGGCGCGCCCGTCGCGGAGCCCTCGTACGACGCCGTGTCCGATCGGATGACCTCGTACACGGACATCGCGTCGGTGGTGCCCGGAGCGTCGGGTGTCTCCCGGGGCGCGACCCCGCAGGGCGTCCGTGTTCCCCTCAAGGGGGTCCGCGGCGCCGTCGCCGACAAGCTCTCCCGCAGCCGCCGCGAGATCCCCGACGCGACCTGCTGGGTGGACGCCGACGCCACGGAGCTCATGCGGGCACGCGGGGCGATGAACGCGGCCGGCGGCCCGAAGATCTCGCTGCTGGCGCTGCTGGCCCGGATCTGCACCGCGGCCCTGGCCCGCTTCCCCGAGCTCAACTCGACGGTCGACCTGGAAGCCCGCGAGATCGTCAGGCTCGACCAGGTGCATCTGGGCTTCGCGGCCCAGACCGAGCGGGGGCTCGTGGTCCCCGTCGTGCGGGACGCGCACACACGGGATGCAGAAGCGCTGAGCGCGGAGTTCGGCCAGCTGACCGAGGCGGCCCGGACCGGGACCCTGACGCCCGCGGACCTCACGGGCGGCACCTTCACGCTGAACAACTACGGCGTGTTCGGTGTCGACGGCTCCACGCCGATCATCAACCACCCCGAGGCGGCCATGCTGGGCGTCGGCCGCATCATCCCCAAGCCCTGGGTCCACGAGGGCGAGTTGGCGGTGCGTCAGATCGTCCAGCTCTCGCTCTCCTTCGACCACCGGGTCTGCGACGGCGGTACGGCGGGCGGTTTCCTGAGGTACGTGGCGGACTGCGTGGAACAGCCGGCGGTGCTGCTGCGCACGCTGTAGGACGTGGGGTCCGGTCGCACCGGCACCCGTGCCGTGCCCCGAGGGTGGCGCCGATTCCCCGGACGCCCATACTCGGGGCATGACCGCGTACGAGCCCGAGGGCGCGACCGGGTGCCCCGCGAACCGTGGCCCCTGGGGCAGCCCGGGCGCCGACGTCGGGTACGACGCCGTCGTGCTCGCGGGCGGTGCAGCCCGGCGGCTCGGCGGCGAGGACAAGCCCGGCGTGCGCGTGGGCGGACGAACGCTGCTCGACCGGGTGCTGGCCGCCTGTGCCGATGCCACCCGCACGGTGGTCGTGGCCGGACCCAGGCCCACGGCGCGCCCCGTGGAGTGGGCTCGCGAGGATCCGCCGGGCGGGGGACCGCTCGCCGCGCTGGACGCCGGGCTGAGGCTGACCGAGGCGCCGCACGTCCTCGTGCTCTCGGCCGACCTGCCGTTTCTGGAGGAGAAGACGGTCCGGCGCCTGCTGGACACCCTGCGCACGGGCGCCGCCCCACAGGAGACCCACGCCGCCCCCGAGACCCCGCACCCGGCAGACACCGACACCGCTCCCACCGACACCGGCAACGCTGGCTCCGATGCCCGCACCGCTCCAGCCGGGGACAGCACGGCCACCGCTCCCGCAGGAGACGGCAAGGGCACGGGGCCCGCCGGGGACAGCACCCGCGAAGGCCCCCGGGTCCGCCCGGACGGAGTCCTCCTCACCGACTCGGGCGGGCGGGATCAGCCGCTCGTGGCCGTCTACCGCGCCGACGCGTTGCGACGTGAGCTGGACCTGCTCGCCGCCACGCACGGGAGTCTCGCCGGGCTGCCTCTGCGTCGGCTCGTCGCCGCCCTCGACCTCACTCGCGTCACCGACCCCGTCGCGTCCTTCGACTGCGACACCTGGGACGACATCGCCGCCGCCCGAGCACGCATCAGGGAGCATGGGCACGTGCTGGATGAATGGATTTCCGCAGTCAAGGACGAACTGGGCATCGACCTGGACGTCGACACCGGGGTACTGCTCGACCTGGCCCGTGACGCCGCGCACGGTGTCGCCAGGCCCGCCGCTCCGCTGACCACGTTCCTCGTCGGATACGCGGCCGCGTATGCCGGCGGAGGCCCGGAGGCGGTCGCCGAGGCCTCCCGCAAGGCCGTCGCGCTCGCGCTCCGCTGGGCCGACGAGGACACCCCGGAAGGCAAGGCGGACACCGCACCGCCCGCCACCGGGCCGGACGCCGGACCGCCCTCCACCGCACCGGACGCCGGATGACCGCCGCCCGCTCCACCAGGGCCGGCCAGGACAGCCAGGACGCCGACGACTTCGACGTCGAGGAGGCGCTCGCCCTGGTCAAGGGCGTGAGCGCCCACGCGTCCGGCGAGCCGGGCCGGGCCGAGCGCGCGGTCCCCGGACCGCAGGGGACCGACCCCGCGGTCCCGGCACCCGGTGCCCAGGACGGCGGCGAGGGCAAGCACGCCCGGCACCGGGCCACTCCCTGGCCGGAGGCCCGGGCCATCGCGGAGCGGGCCGCCCGCTCCCTGCCCCGGCGTACCCCGGTCCCGGTCTCCCTCGACGCCTCGCTCGGCCTCGTCATCGCCGCTCCCCTGACGGCGCTCACCGACCTTCCCTCCTTCGACACCTCGGCGATGGACGGCTGGGCCGTCGCCGGACCCGGCCCCTGGGAGGTGCGGGAGGACGGCGTGCTCGCCGGGCACGCGGAACCGGAACGGCTCGGCGACGGCGAGGCGGTCAGGATCGCCACCGGCGCGCGGGTCCCCCGGGACGCCACCGCCGTTCTGCGCAGCGAGCACGGCCACCTCGACGCCAAGGGACGGCTGCACGCGGGAGGCGCGCAGGAGCAGGGCTCCGCCCGCTCCCGGGGGGTCCTGGCGCTCGCGCACGGTCAGGACATCCGCCCGCGCGGCCAGGAGTGCCGCAGCGGCGACCAGCTGTTGCCCCTCGGAGCCCTGGTCACCCCGGCCGTGCTGGGCCTCGCGGCGGCCGCCGGCTACGACTCGCTCGCCGTCGTCCCGCGCCCGCGCGCCGAGGTGTTCGTCCTCGGCGACGAACTGCTCGCCGGGGGGCTTCCCCGCGACGGGCTCATCCGGGACGCGCTCGGCCCCATGCTGCCGCCGTGGCTGCGGGCGCTGGGCGCCGAGGTCGTCGCGGTCCGCAGGCTGGGGGACGACGCCAAGGCGCTGCACAAGGCGATCACCGGCTCGCGGGCCGATCTGATCGTCACCACCGGCGGTACGGCGGGCGGTCCCGTCGACCACGTCCACCCCACGCTGCGCCGGATCGGCGCGGAACTGCTGGTGGACGGCGTCAAGGTGCGGCCGGGTCACCCGATGCTGCTGGCCCGTACCCAGGAGAACCAGCACCTCGTCGGCCTGCCCGGCAATCCCCTCGCCGCCGTCTCCGGACTGCTCACGCTCGCCGAGCCGATGCTGCGCACACTGGCCGGACGTACGGCCCCGGAGCCCTACACGTTGCCTCTCGGGGAAGCTGTCCAGGGGCACCCGTACGACACCCGGCTCATCCCCGTCTCACTGCGCGGCGAACGGGCCGCTCCGTTGCACTACAACGGCCCGGCGATGCTGCGGGGCATCGCCGCCGCCGACGCGCTCGCGGTCGTACCGCCGGGAGGGGCACGGGCCGGGCAGGAGCTGGACCTGATCGACCTGCCGTGGGCCGCCACAGGGATCGACGCCTGCTTCGTCTGAATCCGAACCGGTCCAGGGCATGAGCGGCACGAATCCGAGCGGGGAGTGTTTCACGTGAAACTTCCGGGCGATGACACGATCGCCCGCCAGGCGGACGAACATCTCGTGACCTATCAGGTGAAGCTGCCGCAGAAGGTGGTGCAGCGCCCGATCCGGCAGGTGGCGAAGCGACTGGCGGTGGCACTGCTGCTGCTCGTGCTCACGGCGCTCATCGTCTGGGTCGACCGCGGCGGCTACACCGACAACTCCGACGGCACCGTCGACCTGCTCGATTCCTTCTACTACGCGACGGTCACCCTCTCCACCACCGGATACGGCGACATCACCCCGACCAGTGACGTCGCCCGGCTCATCAACATCCTCGTCATCACTCCCTTGCGGGTGCTGTTCCTGATCATCCTGGTCGGCACCACGCTGGAGGTCCTCACGGAACGCACCCGGGAGGAGTGGCGATTGAACCGCTGGAGGGCGACCTTGCGGGAGCACACCGTTGTTGTCGGGTTCGGGACCAAGGGGCGGTCGGCCATCGAGACCGTCTGCGCGACCGGGCTCAAGAAGGAGCAGGTCGTGGTCGTCGACCCGAGTTCCCGGGTGGTCGACGCGGCGACGGCCGAGGGGTACGCCGGAGTGATCGGGGACGCCACGCGCAGCGATGTGCTGATGCGGGCCGAGGTCCACAAGGCGCGGCAGATCATCATCGCCACCCAGCGCGACGACACCGCGGTCCTGGTCACCCTGACGGCGCGGCAGCTCAATCGCGGGGCGAAGATCGTCGCCGCCGTCCGCGAGGAGGAGAACGCGCCGTTGCTCCGGCAGTCCGGCGCCGACTCGGTCATCACCAGCGCCAGCGCGGCCGGGCGGCTGCTCGGGCTCTCCGTGCTCAGCCCCGCCGCGGGCATGGTGATGGAGGACCTGATCCATCAGGGCAGCGGGCTCGACATCGTGGAGCGGCCCGTCACCAAGGCAGAGGTGGGCCTCGGCGCCCGCGAGACGACCGACCTGGTGGTCAGCGTCGTACGAGGGCACCGCGTGCTCGGATACGACGATCCGGAGGTCGGCGCGCTGGAGCCGATGGACCGGCTGATCACGATTGCCCGGGTCACGCGCAGCACCCGGATGATGCCGGGCAACCGGCCCCTGCCGCAGGACTAGCCGCCACCGTCCAGGAGTAGCGTCCCTCTCATGTACGCGATCACGATTCCCGAACCTGGTGGACCCGAGGCGCTGGTGTGGGACGAGGTTCCCGATCCGGTGCCCGCCGAGGGCGAAGTGCTGGTCGAGGTGGTGGCCGGCGCCGTCAACCGAGCCGATCTGCTCCAGCGACAGGGCTTCTACAACCCGCCGCCCGGAGCCTCCCCCTACCCCGGACTCGAATGCTCCGGGCGCGTCGCCGCGGTCGGTCCCGGCGTCCTGGGCTGGTCGGTCGGTGACGAGGTGTGCGCGCTCCTGTCCGGCGGTGGCTACGCCCAGAAGGTCGCCGTCCCCGCGGGCCAGCTGCTGCCCGTGCCCGCGGGCCTGGAGCTGCGGCAGGCGGCGGCGCTGCCCGAAGTGGCGTGCACCGTCTGGTCGAACGTCTTCATGGTCGCCCATCTGCGTCCCGCCGAGACCCTGCTCGTCCACGGCGGCTCCAGCGGCATCGGCACCATGGCGATCCAGCTGGCGAAGGCCGTCGGAGCGAGGGTCGCGGTCACGGCGGGTACGAAGGAGAAGCTCGACTTCTGCGCCGAGCTGGGCGCGGACATCCTGATCAACTACCGCGAGCAGGACTTCGTCGAGGAGATCGAGCGGGCCACCGGCGGGGCGGGCGCCGACGTCATCCTCGACAACATGGGGGCCAAGTACCTCGACCGCAACCTGAGCGCGCTCGCAGTCAACGGACGGCTCGCCATCATCGGCATGCAGGGCGGTATCAAGGCGGAGCTGAACATCGCCGTTCTCCTGAACAAGCGTGCAGCCGTCACCGCCACCTCGTTGCGCGCGCGGCCGCTCGGCGAGAAGGCGGCGATCGTGGCGGCCGTACGGGAGCACGTGTGGCCGCTGATCGACTCCGGCCAGGTCCGTCCGGTCGTCGACCGCGAGCTGCCGATGAGTGACGCGGCCGAGGCGCACCGGGTGCTGGAGGCTAGCAGCCACATCGGAAAGGTGCTCCTCGTCGCTCCCTAGGGCCCGTCCGGCCTTGCGCGTTCGGCCCTGCGCGTCCGGCCCTGCCCGTTCGGCCCTTCGCATTTGCCCCGGGGCCTTCCGTCCCGGGGCCTTCTCATGCGCGGCGTACGCGCAGACCAAGGAAGGCCAGCGCCAGGCCCAGGCCGATGAGGATCAGACCGCTGCCCAGCGGCAGGATCGCCAGCTCCGTGTCGGGTGTGGAGCCGGGGCCGACCACGCTCTGCTGGACGGGGACCGCGTTGTCGCCCGAGGGATCGGGGGCGGTGCTCGGTTCCGTGAGCCCCGTGTCGGCGGCGGGGGCGGTGTCCTGGAGATCCGGGGCGGCGGTGCTGTCCGGGTCGGGGGCGGCGGTGTCGTCGGGGTTGTCCTGGCCGTCCGGGGCCGCCGTCCGGCCGGGCCGCTCGCGCCCCTCGCCCGCGTAGCTGCCCGCACGGGACGGGTCCGCCGTGGCGGTGGGCCGTGCGGGATCGGGGGCGGCGGGTCCTGGCACGCCCGGGGCGGAGGACGTGTGGGCGGAGGGACCGGGTGAGCCGGTGCCCCGGGCGGACGGCGTCGGCGAGGCGGTGCCCCCGGCGGAGGGGGCCGGTGAGGTGGTTCCGTGGCCGGAAGGTGAGGCCGAAGGGCTCTCATCGGCCGAGGGAACCGGCGTACCGCCGTTCGAGGGACTCGCGGAGCCGGCGGGGGCCGTGTCCGAGCGGGCGCCTGAGCCGGCGGTGGCGGCGCGGGAGAACCTCCCGGAACGGTCCGGAACGCCGGACGCGGGGAGCTCCGAACCGGCCAGGACGGCAGACGTGGCGATCCCTGGGCCGGCCAGGACCGCGGACGCGGGGATCTCCGAGTCGGCCAGGATCGCGGACGAAGCGACGTCCGAGCCGGTCGCCACCGCGGACGGCAGGAACCCCGAGCCGGTCGCCACCGCGGACGACAGGAACCCCGAGACCCCCAGGACCGTGAACGGGAAGCCTCCCGAGCCCCGCAGGACCGTGGAGGACAGGAGCGGTGAGCTCGTCGGGGCGCTGTTCGCGAAGGGGCCGGCGCCGTTCAGCAGGGCGGCCGCGAGGAGTCCGGCCATGGGCAGGGTGCGCAGCCATGGAGTCACGTCGGTGACCCCCTCCCGGAAGGGTTCGCCAAGACGGGTGCCGTGATCGACGGAACCAGCCTCACATGACGCCGTGATCCCGGCATCTCGACCGAAAGTGAGGCCATTCGCGCACTTCAGGGGCCGTTGAACCGCACGGAATGCGAGAACTGGGGCGACCTGGATGGTGGATCACCGTGTACGGGGGGCACCACCGTGATGGAGTACGTGGGTGCGAGAGAATGGCGGCATGGAGATGCCGAGGAACGAACGGTCGCCGGAGAACCCTCAGGTCCTGGTTGTCGGCCAGGACGGAATGGCGCTCGGCGGCACCGGGGGCGAGGACGCCCGCGAGATCCCGGTGACGGAGATGGTGGAGCAGCCGGCCAAGGTGATGCGCATCGGCAGCATGATCAAGCAGCTGCTGGAGGAAGTGCGCGCCGCGCCTCTGGACGAGGCCAGCCGGGTCCGCCTCAAGGAGATCCACGCGAGCTCCGTCAAGGAGCTGGAGGACGGTCTCGCCCCGGAGCTCGTGGAGGAACTGGAGCGTCTCTCCCTGCCGTTCACGGACGAGGGGACTCCCAGCGACGCCGAACTGCGGATCGCGCAGGCTCAGTTGGTGGGCTGGCTGGAAGGACTCTTCCACGGGATCCAGACGACCCTGTTCGCCCAGCAGATGGCGGCCAGGGCGCAGTTGGAGCAGATGCGCCGTGCCCTTCCCCCGGGTGTCGGCGGCCTCGAGGGCGACGAGGACCCCCGCACGGGGGGCCGCGCGGGCGGACCGTACCTGTAACCACGCGGCGCAACCCACCTGTTGACCACGCGGGCGGTGGAGTCACCACCGCCCTCGTCCCGGCGACTCCGGGTCACCCCGACACGACGACGGGCCCGGCACTCACGTGCCGGGCCCGCTTCCGTGTGCGCCGGCCGGAGCGCCCGCTCCCGTGTCTGCCGACCGGCACCCGAGGTGCGCGTAGCGACCTAGGACGGGTCGCCCGAGGACACCTTGAGTTCGATCTTGGGCATGTGCTTGGGGTCGAGGTCCTCACCGGCGGACGGGAACTGGTCCATGACCGTGTCCTCGCCGTAGGTGTTCTCGTCGACGCGCGTGATCTTCATCTGCCAACCGGCGGCCTGGAAGCAGGACTTCACCGAGCCGAGGTTCTTGTAGTGGAAGTCCGGGAGCTGGATCTTCTTCGGGTCGTCGTACGACTCCGTCGGGTCCGTGCACTTCTCGGTGTCGATCGTCTTCGACGTGTCGGGACCCTTGTGCCCGGCGGCCGGGGTGGACGACGTGCTGGCGGTGCTCTGTCCGCCGCCCTTGTTGTCGTCGCCCGACCCGCCGTTCATGACGAGCGCGGTGATCAGACCGCCGACGGCGACGAGCGCGACGACGACCGACCCGATCACGACCGCCTTGTTGCTCCTGCCGCCGCCCGGGCCACCGGTGGCGGGCTGGGGCGAGAGGTTGTACGGGGGAGGCGTGGAGGGTCCGTGCTGCTGCCCGGCGTACGCGGAGGTCTGCGGCGGGCCCTGGTAGCCGCCCTGCTGCGGGTAGCCGTACGCCGGGGCGGGCGTCGGCGTGCCGTACGGGCCGGGCTGGTACGGCGTCTGCACGGGGCCGGGGGCCGGGGTGCCCTGCTCGACCGGCGGGAACACGGCCGAGCCGACACCCGAGCCGCTCGGCGTCTGGGCGCCCGGCACGATGTTCGGCGCGATGGCCTGGAACGACTGGGCGACCCTGAGGCACTCGTCGCGCATGGTCTCGGCGCTCGGGAAGCGCTCGTTCGGGTTCTTCTTCAGCGCGCGGGCGATCAGCGCGTCCACGGCCGGGGGCAGCGAGCGGTTGACCGAGGAGGCCGCGACCGGCTCTTCCTGGACGTGCGCGTAGGCGATGGCCAGCGGGGAGTCCGCCTCGAACGGCAGCCGCCCGGTGACCAGCTGGAACAGCATGATGCCGACCGAGTACAGGTCGGACCGGGCGTCGACGCCCCGGCCGAGCGCCTGCTCGGGGGAGAGGTACTGCGGGGTGCCGACGACCATGCCGGTCTGCGTCATCGAGGTGACGCCGGACTGCATCGCGCGGGCGATGCCGAAGTCCATGACCTTGACGACGTTGCGCTTGGTCATCATCACGTTGCCCGGCTTGATGTCCCGGTGGACCAGGCCCATCTCGTGGCTGATCTCCAGGGCCGCCAGCACGTCCGCGGTGATCTTCAGGGCCTTGTCGGCGGGCATCGCGCCGTACTGCCGGATGTCCGCGTCGAGGACCGAGCCGAGCGGCTTGCCCTCGATGTACTCCATGACGATGTACGGCGTCGTCATGCCGTCGAGATCGTCCTCGCCGGTGTCGAAGACCGAGACGATGTTCGTGTGGGTGAGCTTGGCCACCGACTGGGCCTCGCGGCGGAACCGCTCGCGGAAGGCCTGCTCCCGGCCGAGTTCGGTGTGCAGCGTCTTGATCGCGACCTGCCGGTCGAGCACCGAGTCGTAGGCGAGGTGCACCGAGGCCATGCCGCCCTCGCCGAGCAGATCGCGCAACTGGTAGCGGCCGCCGGCGACCGCGCGCCCCGCGTACCGGCCCTGTGCGCCGTCCTGGCTCATCTTCTGCGTCCCCCGCGGCCGTGATCGATTGGCTTATTCCGGGCCAAGTCTGCCCGAGGGCACGGACACGTCAAGCTCGGTGCCCGTTCCGTGACCGTCTGAGAAAGAAGCGTCGCGGAAGCGTTACAGGTGTCGTACGGGCGGTACACGGAATTTGCACCGACGGACCTCCGGCGGGTTGGATGGCCGGTCCATCTCACGCTCATCTCGGACCGGCGCCAGGCGTGGAGCCTGTAGCGTGGCCCGACGGAGACCGTAACAACCACCGCGCAGACCGCGGGCAGAAACGACGGCGAGGACTGATGGCACAGCAGCAGCGCGCTCAGGGCCCGTCCGACCCCGAGGCGACTGGCGGCGGTATGTCAGATGCGCCGGAGATGTGGGGTAACGGCGGGCTGGTCGGCGACGGCCGGTATCGGCTGACACACAGGCTCGGCCGGGGTGGCATGGCCGAGGTGTTCGCCGCCGAGGACGTGCGCCTGGGACGGACGGTGGCGGTCAAGCTGCTCCGTGCCGACCTGGCCGAGGACCCCGTGTCCAAGGCGCGTTTCACCCGCGAGGCACAGTCCGTGGCGGGGCTCAACCACCACGCGGTCGTGGCCGTGTACGACTCCGGCGAGGACGTGGTCGGCCACGGCGTCGTCCCGTACATCGTCATGGAGATCGTCGAGGGTCACACGATCCGCGATCTGCTGATCAACGCCGAGGCCCCCGGGCCCGAGCAGGCTCTGATCATCGTCTCGGGTGTCCTGGAGGCGCTGGCCTACTCGCACCAGCACGGGATCGTGCACCGGGACATCAAGCCGGCGAACGTGATCATCACGGAGACCGGCGCGGTCAAGGTGATGGACTTCGGCATCGCGCGCGCCCTGCACGGAGCGCAGTCGACGATGACCCAGACCGGCATGGTCATGGGCACCCCGCAGTACCTCTCCCCCGAGCAGGCGCTCGGCAAGGCCGTCGATCACCGCTCCGACCTGTACGCGACCGGTTGCCTCCTCTACGAGCTTCTCGCGCTGCGGCCCCCGTTCACCGGGGAGACGCCGCTGTCGGTGGTCTACCAGCACGTCCAGGACATCCCGCTGCCTCCCTCGGAGGTCGACCGCGAGGTGCCGCCGGAGCTCGACGGGCTCGTCATGCGCGCCCTCGCGAAGGATCCGGACGACCGGTTCCAGACCGCCGAGGAGATGCGCGGCCTGGTCCAGTACGCGCTCCAGATGCTGTACGACCAGGGCAGCCACACCGGCACCTGGAACACGGGACCGGTCACGCTGCACGAGGGGCCGCGCGGCCAGGGAGGCGGTTTCGCCGGCACGGCCGCGCTGCCGCACCCCGGCGACTACGGCACCACGCAGATCCCGGCGCCGCTCATCCCGTCCTACGGGAACGGTGACGACGGCGGCTTCGAGGGCCACGGCAACCGGGGCAGCGGCCGGGGCAAGCTGTGGCTCCTCGCGCTCTTCGCGGTGATCGCCATCGCCGGCGGTGTCGCGCTCGCGTTCCACAACATGGGCAACGGCACGCACTCGGGGAACGGCACCACGCCGTCACCGACCGTCTCGCACTCCAGCAAGAGCAACGACTCGACCGACCAGCCCACCGACGACTCCACGGACCAGTCCACGGGCGACAGCACCTCGGACGGCTCGACCGACACCGGCGGGAACCAGGACTACACCCCCTCGTACCACCCGACCCGGAACACCACCACCCAGGCGCCGACGGACCAGCCGACCGATCAGCCGACCCAGACCACGCCGACCACGGCGCCTCCGACCACCGCACCGGCCACGCCGACGTCGGAGCCGACGACCGGCGACCCGGCCGGCGGCGGCACAGAGTCCCCCGCCGCGGGGGACCTGGGCTGACCTGACCGGACCGCCTCGGACGGATCCGGGGAACACGCCTTCCGCGCGCGGGAGCCCACGACGGGCATCCGCGCGCGTGGTGTGTCCGGCGTGTCCGCATCGGCCCGGGCATTTTCCGGGTGCCGGACCGCTGCATTCCGCACCGGCCCGATTTCCTTTCAATGATGCTGCTGTTCCGCCTGTTTGCGGGCCACATAGGCGGCCGCCTGGGACCGGCGCTGCATTCCCAGTTTGGACAGCAGGCTCGACACGTAATTCTTGATCGTTTTCTCGGCGAGGTGCAGTCGTTCGCCGATCTGGCGATTGGTGAGCCCCTCGCCGATCAGATCGAGAATCCTGCGTTCCTGGTCGGTGAGACGCGCGAGCCGGTCGTCCTCCTTGGTGCCGCCGTCCCTGAGGCGTTCCAGGACACGCGCGGTGGCCGCCGGATCGAGCAGGGATTTCCCGGCCGCGACATCCCGTACGGCAGCGAGCAGCTCCTGGCCGCGAATGGCCTTGAGGACATAGCCCGAGGCTCCCGCCATGATCGCGTCGAACAGTGCCTCGTCGTCGGCGTACGAGGTCAGCATCAGGCATTTGACGTCCTCGTCCGCGGAGCGGATCTCGCGGCAGACCTCCACCCCGCTGCCGTCCGGGAGGCGCACGTCCAGGACGGCCACGTCCGGGCGGGTGGCCGGGATCCGTACCAGTGCGTCGGCCGCCGTACCCGCCTCTCCGACCACCTCGATGTCGTCCTCCGTCGAGAGCAGTTCGTGGACGCCGCGCCGGACGACTTCGTGGTCATCGAGGAGGAATACAGTGATTTTCCCGATTTCACGCACACTGTCAGTCTCACACACGATCATGGGCACTGCCCCAGGTGAACTCTTCCCGAGGCCGGGGTGGCCGGGATAACGTGCCGGTGTTCCGGCCCCCTGCAAGGCTGTGACCAGTGCTGTGACCAGCGACTGTTCCGATCTGCTCGGTCTAGTAGGAAATCCACGTTTCCAAGTACTTGGATTTCCTATCAAAATCGCAGGTCAGGAGGGGTTTCACAGAAATGTGAAGCACTGGGTAACGTGGCAGTTGCAGGGCGCTCGCCGGGGCACCTGTCACGCCTGTTCCCGGCCGAGTGGCACCCACCCCGTGCACGGGTGCCGGAACAGGCGAGCCGCTCTCCCGAGCTCGAACCGCGAGCGAGGGGGACCCCAGCCTTCCGGCAACCCCGGGGGCCGGACCGACGGAGGAGCACACGTGACCGTGGAGAGCACTGCCGCGCGCAAGCCGCGACGCAGCGCCGGTACGAAGAGCGCCGCGAGCGCCAGTACGACCGGTACCAAGAGCGCCGCGAGCAGGAGCGCCGGCGCGGCCGCCAAGAAGTCGCCCGGGGCGACCGGCGGCGAGCCGGAGCTCGTTCAGCTGCTGACCCCGGAAGGCAAGCGGGTCAAGGACGCCACGTACGACCCGTACGTCGCCGACATCACCCCCGAGGAGCTGCGCGGTCTGTACCGGGACATGGTCCTGAGCCGCCGCTTCGACGCGGAGGCCACCTCCCTCCAGCGCCAGGGCGAGCTGGGCCTGTGGGCCTCGATGCTCGGCCAGGAGGCCGCCCAGATCGGTTCGGGCCGGGCCACCCGCGACGACGACTACGTCTTCCCGACCTACCGGGAGCACGGCGTCGCCTGGTGCCGCGGAGTCGACCCGACCAACCTGCTCGGCATGTTCCGGGGTGTGAACAACGGCGGCTGGGACCCGAACAGCAACAACTTCCACCTGTACACGATCGTCATCGGCTCGCAGACGCTGCACGCCACCGGCTACGCCATGGGCGTCGCCAAGGACGGTGCCGACTCGGCCGTGATCGCGTACTTCGGTGACGGCGCCTCCAGCCAGGGCGACGTCCTGGAGGCCTTCAACTTCGGAGCGGTCTACAACGCTCCGGTGGTGTTCTTCTGCCAGAACAACCAGTGGGCGATCTCCGAGCCGACCGAGCGCCAGATGCGCGTGCCGCTGTACCAGCGCGCGCAGGGCTTCGGCTTCCCGGGCGTCCGTGTCGACGGCAACGACGTGCTCGCCAGCCTCGCGGTGACCCGCTGGGCCCTGGAGCGCGCCCGCAACGGCGAGGGCCCCACGCTGGTCGAGGCCTACACCTACCGCATGGGCGCGCACACCACCTCCGACGACCCGACCAAGTACCGGGCCGACGAGGAGCGCGAGGCGTGGGAGGCGAAGGACCCGATCCTGCGCCTGCGCGCCTACCTGGAGTCCGCAAACCACGCGGACGAGGGATTCTTCGCGGAACTCGAGGCCGAGAGCGAGGCGTTGGGCAAGCGAGTGCGCGATGTGGTGCGGGCCATGCCTGACCCGGATCACTTCGCCATCTTCGAGAACGTGTACGCGGACGGGCACGCGCTCGTCGACGAGGAGCGCGCCCAGTTCGCCGCCTACCAGGCGTCGTTCGCGGACGCTGGGGAGGGCAAGTAGCCATGACCACGGAAAAGATGGCGCTGGCCAAGGCGATCAACGAATCGCTGCGCACGGCCCTGGAGGCCGACCCCAAGGTCCTCATCATGGGCGAGGACGTCGGCAAGCTCGGCGGTGTCTTCCGGGTCACCGACGGACTCCAGAAGGACTTCGGCGAGGACCGGGTCATCGACACCCCGCTCGCCGAGTCGGGCATCGTCGGCACCGCGATCGGCCTGGCCCTGCGCGGCTACCGCCCGGTCGTGGAGATCCAGTTCGACGGATTCGTCTTCCCGGCGTACGACCAGATCGTCACCCAGCTCGCGAAGATGCACGCGCGGGCGCTGGGCAAGATCAAGCTCCCCGTCGTCATCCGTATCCCGTACGGCGGCGGCATCGGCGCGGTCGAGCACCACTCGGAGTCCCCCGAGGCGCTCTTCGCGCACGTGGCGGGCCTGAAGGTGGTCTCCCCCTCGAACGCGGGCGACGCCTACTGGATGATGCAGCAGGCCATCCAGAGCGACGACCCGGTGATCTTCTTCGAGCCCAAGCGGCGCTACTGGGACAAGGCCGAGGTCGACAAGGACGCCATCCCCGGAACGCTGCACAAGGCGCGCGTGGCTCGCGAGGGCAGTGACCTCACCCTGGTCGCGTACGGTCCGATGGTGAAGGTCTGCCTGGAGGCCGCCGCGGCCGCCCAGGAGGAGGGCAAGTCGATCGAGGTCCTGGACCTGCGCTCGATGTCCCCGATCGACTTCGACTCCATCCAGGCCTCGGTCGAGAAGACCCGCCGCCTGGTCGTGGTGCACGAGGCACCGGTGTTCCTCGGCACGGGCGCGGAGATCGCGGCCCGTATCACCGAGCGGTGCTTCTACCACCTGGAGGCGCCCGTCCTGCGCGTCGGCGGCTATCACGCCCCGTACCCGCCGGCCCGCCTCGAGGAGGAGTACCTCCCGGGCCTCGACCGGGTGCTCGACGCCGTCGACCGCTCGCTTGCGTACTAGGAGAGAGTCGTGACGACGATGACTGAGAACGCGTCGGGACTCCGCGAGTTCAAGATGCCCGACGTGGGCGAGGGGCTCACCGAGGCGGAGATCCTCAAGTGGTACGTCCAGGTCGGTGACACGGTCACCGACGGGCAGGTGGTCTGCGAGGTCGAGACCGCCAAGGCCGCGGTCGAGCTGCCGATCCCGTACGACGGTGTGGTGAGCGAACTCCGCTTCCCCGAGGGCACGACAGTAGACGTCGGCCAGGTGATCATCGCGGTGGACGTGTCCGGCGGGACGGCGTCCGCGCCGGCCGCACCGGCCGCCGCACAGGCCCCCGCGGCTCCGCCGGCTCCCGTCGCCGCCGCCCCGGTGGCGGCCCCGGAGGAGGAGGCCAAGTCCGAGGGCCGCAAGCCGGTCCTCGTCGGGTACGGCGTGGCGGAGTCCTCCACCAAGCGCCGCCCCCGCAAGGGCGCGGAGGTCCCGGCCCAGCAGAGCGAGACGCTGTACGCGGCCACCGCGATCCAGGGCGAGCTCAACGGCCACGGCTCCGCCGTCCGGGGGCGGCCCCTGGCCAAGCCCCCGGTCCGCAAGCTGGCCAAGGACCTCGGGGTGGACCTGGCGACGGTCACCCCGTCGGGCCCGGACGGCATCATCACGCGGGAGGACGTGCACGCGGCGGCCGCCCCGGCACCGGCGCCCGCTCCGGTCGCGGCCCCGGCTCCCGCGGCGCAGGCCCCGGCCCGCGTCCAGCCGCAGGCTCCGGCCCCGGCCGCCTCGTTCGACGGCGCGCGCGAGACCCGGATCCCGGTCAAGGGTGTCCGCAAGGCCACGGCGACCGCGATGGTGGGGTCGGCGTTCACCGCGCCGCACGTCACCGAGTTCGTGACGGTCGACGTGACGCGCACGATGCGTCTGGTCGAGGAGCTCAAGCAGGACAAGGACATGCAGGGGCTGCGGGTCAACCCGCTGCTGCTCATCGCCAAGGCCCTGCTGGTCGCGATCAAGCGCAACCCGGACGTCAACGCGTCCTGGGACGAGGCCAACCAGGAGATCGTCCAGAAGCACTACGTGAACCTGGGCATCGCCGCCGCCACGCCCCGCGGGCTGATCGTGCCGAACATCAAGGACGCCCACACCAAGACCCTGCCGC
The DNA here is from genome assembly GCF_037940415.1 of Streptomyces sp. f51. Lineage (NCBI taxonomy): Bacteria > Bacillati > Actinomycetota > Actinomycetes > Kitasatosporales > Streptomycetaceae > Streptomyces > Streptomyces sp. f51. The sequence continues at coordinate 3,787,716 of NZ_CP149798.1, forward strand.
AGCTGGCCGAGTCGCTGGGCGAGCTGGTGGCCACGGCCCGTGAGGGCAAGACCTCGCCGGCCGCGATGCAGGGCGGCACGGTGACGATCACCAACGTCGGCGTCTTCGGCGTCGACACGGGCACGCCGATCCTGAACCCCGGCGAGTCCGCGATCCTCGCGGTGGGCGCGATCAAGCTCCAGCCGTGGGTCCACAAGGGCAAGGTCAAGCCCCGTCAGGTCACCACCCTGGCGCTCTCCTTCGACCACCGCCTGGTCGACGGCGCGCTCGGATCGCAGGTCCTCGCCGACACCGCGGCCGTCCTGGAGCAGCCCAAGCGGCTGATCACCTGGGCGTAAGCCGTCCGGCATCCAAACGGAAGGGGCCTGCCGCGTACCGCGCGGCAGGCCCCTTCCGTTCGGCGTGACTACCTGCCGAAGGCGTAGTTCATGAGCGCCTTGGCGTCCGCCTCACGGGACGCGATGGATGTCGAGGCAAGCACCGTCCCGATGACCGTCTTGCCGTTGCGGGTGGCGGCGAAGACGAGGCACTTCCCGGCTTCGGGACCGGACCCGGTCTTCACGCCGATGGTGCCGCTGTAGCTGCTGAGCAGACCGTTTGTGTTGAGCCACGCCGCCATGGTCCGCGGCGTGTTACTCGCCGTCACGGTCTTCGCCGTGTACGACTTCGTCTTGACGATCGTGCGGAACATGGAGTTCTTCATGGCGCTGCTGGCGATCTTCGTCAGGTCACGCGGTGTCGAATAGTTCGCACCGTTGCCAATGCCGTCGAACGAGTCGAAGTGCGTGTTCGTCAGGTGGAGGCTGGTCGCGGCCGCGTTCATCTTGCCGATGAACGACTTCACACGGGCGGCGCGCGTGGTGCCCGAGCCGAACTTGTCGGCGAGCGCGTAGGCCGCGTCGCAGCCGGACGGCAGCATCAGACCGTAGAGCAGCTGACGGACGGTGACCTTGTCGCCGACGATCAGGTGGGCCGAGGAGGCGGTGTTGGCGACGATGTAGTCGCTGTAGGCCTTCTGGATCGTGACCTTGGCGTCCAGGTTCAGGTTCGGCTGGGCCAGAACCACCTTGGCCGTCATGATCTTCGTGGTGGAACCGGTGGAACGACGGGTGTCCGCCGCCTTGCCGTACAGGGACGCGGCCGTCCCGTTGTTCATCACGTAGCCGCCCTTGGCGACGATGGTGGGCGTGGCGACGGCGCCCGCGGGTGCGGCGCCGAAGGCTCCGGCTGCCAGCACGGCGCCGGTCGTGAGGGTCACAGCGGCGGCCCTGCGGAAACGCGTGCCCTTAATGCCGGTAATCAAAATGAACGCTCCGTATGCGCGAAATGCCCCTGGGAGAACGGCACATGGCAGTGCCGTCCCACGTTCAGACTCATGGAACGCATCAAGGGATGTGCGGCAAACGGATGAAATTCATGTGACCTGGGTTACAGGCGGGGCCTGTTGGGGTCCGCATGCTGAAATGCCCCACGGCATGCGTACGTGTTGTATCTATGATGTGCGCATGCCTTCAGCCCCACCCGCGCCCGTGCAGACCCCCGTCAAACAGCCGCCGGCCGCCGACCGCGTCTACGCCCACGTCAAGGACGGGGTCCTGGAGCGCCGTTACGAGGGCGGGTCCCTGCTCACCGAGGGCGAACTCGCCGACGCCGTGGGCGTGTCCCGCACCCCGGTCCGCGAGGCGCTGCTCCGCCTGGAGGCGGAGGGCCTGATCAAGCTCTACCCGAAGAAGGGCGCGCTCGTCCTGCCCGTCTCCGCGCAAGAGATCGCGGACGTGGTCGAGACCCGCCAGCTCGTGGAGGAGCACGCGGCCCGCAAGGCCGTACCGGCGTCGCCGCGGCTCCTGGCCCGGCTGGAGGAACTGCTCGAACGGCAGAAGGAGCAGGCAGCCGCCGGGGATCTGGCCGCCGCCGCCGTCACCGACCGCTGCTTCCACGCCGAGATCGTCCGCAGCGGCGGCAACGAGATCCTCTCCCGGCTCTACGACCAGCTCCGCGACCGGCAGCTGAGGATGGGGGTCGCCGTGATGCACGCCCACCCCGACCGGATCACCAAGACGCTCGTCGAGCACGAGCAGATCCTGCGGGCGCTGCGCTCGGGGGACGCCGACGCGGTCGTCGGCCTCATCCACGGACACGTCAGCTGGTTCTCCAACCTGGCCCGGGGCGAGGTCCGATGAGCTCCCCGGCCACCCTGCCGGGCGACCCGCCCGGCGGCCGGCGCGCGATGGCCGTCTGGGGCATCGGCGTCTCGGTCTACTTCGTCGCGGTCATCTTCCGTACGTCCCTGGGGGTGGCCGGGCTCGACGCCGCGGAGCGCTTCCACGTGGGCGCCTCCGCCCTGTCCACCTTCTCCATCCTCCAGCTCCTCGTGTACGCGGGCATGCAGATACCCGTCGGGCTGCTGGTCGACCGGCTCGGCACCAAGAAGGTGCTGACCATCGGCGTCCTGCTGTTCACGGCGGGGCAACTGGGCTTCGCGTTCTCCTCGTCGTACGGCATGGCGCTCGCCTCGCGCGCACTGCTCGGCTGCGGTGACGCGATGACCTTCATCAGCGTGCTGCGCCTCGGCACCCGGTGGTTCCCCGCCCGGCGCGGACCGCTCGTCGCCCAGCTCGCGGGTCTGGCCGGCATGGCCGGCAACCTCGTCTCGACGCTCGTGATCGCCCGGCTGCTGCACGGCGTGGGCTGGACGGCCGCGTTCGCCGGCAGCGCCGCCGCCGGTGTGCTCGTCCTCGTCCTGCTGCTGCTGTTCCTGGAGGACCACCCCGAGGGCCATCTCCCGGAGCCGTTCCCCCACCGGGGCTCCGCCTACGTCCGCCGGCAGATCGCCGCGGCCTGGCGGGAGCCCGGCACCCGGCTCGGCCTGTGGGTGCACTTCACCACGCAGTTCCCGGCGATGGTGTTCCTGCTGCTGTGGGGGATGCCGTTCCTCGTCCAGGCGCAGGGCCTGACCCGGGCCACGGCCGGTGAGCTGCTGACGCTCGTCGTCCTGGCCAACATGGGCGCCGGGCTGGTCTACGGACAGATCGTCGCCCGGCATCACACCGCCCGGCTGCCGCTCGCGCTGGGCACGGTCGCGGCGACGGCGGTCGTGTGGGCGGGGGTGCTGGTGTACCCGGGCGAGCACGCGCCGATGTGGCTGCTGGTCGTGCTGTGCACGGTGCTCGGGTTCTGCGGTCCGGCCTCGATGCTCGGCTTCGACTTCGCGCGTCCGGCGAATCCGCCGGAGCGTCAGGGAACGGCGTCCGGGATCACCAACATGGGTGGTTTCGTCGCCTCGATGACGACGCTGCTGGCCATCGGTGTCCTGCTCGACGCCACCGGCGACAACTACCGGATCGCCTTCGCCTCCGTGTTCGTGCTCCAGGCGGCGGGGCTGAGCCAGATCTTCCGGCTGCGGAAGCAGGCGGCCCGCCGGGAGCGGGAGCGGCTCGTGGCCAGCCGGGTGGAGACGGTGCACGTACCGGCGTGACCGCCCGAAGCCCGTACCGCGCGCGTCCCTTCCCCGGCTCCGGTTCGCGTGCCTGTCGCCGACCGGGGCCGGACAGGGGGAACGGCCGAAGGGGGCGGGGGGACACCCCGCCCCGTCGCCGCCTGCGGAACGTCCCGTCGCCGGGTGCGGAACGCCCCGTCCGCCCGTCCGCTACGGCGTGACGGCGAAGTTGCGCAGGATCGCCGCGGCCAGGTCGGGGTCGCCCTCGACCTTGATGCGGTCGGACACGGTGTCGGGGTGGACGCGGCCGCAGGCCAGCCGGACGAAGGTCTCCCAGTCGAGGCCGAGGCTCACCGCGGGACCGAGGGAGGGCGCACCGTCTATCGTCCCGCGTCCGTCGGCGTCGACACGGACGGTGCGCAGGAACTCGACCGGACCGTGCACGTCGAAGACGACCGCGGAGTTCGCCGGCGCCCCCGCGCCCTTGGCGACGACCTTCGGCAGCGCGGCCAGCAACTGGTCCCGCACGACCGCCGAACCGGGGGAGTCCAGGTTCCCGGGCCGGCCCAGCGTGTACCGCAGGTCCTGCTCGTGCACCCACACGTCGAAGGCGCGCTTGAGCATCGCCTGTTCGAGGGTGATCTCGGTGCCGAGCGGGCCCCGCACCTTGGCGTCGGGCTGCCGCGACTCGTTCCGCAGCTGCCGGTTGCGGCGGATGACCGTGTACTCCAGCTCGGAGGTCATCTCCGGCGCCGTGTGGTGGCGGCGCACGTCGACCTGCATCTCCATGTACCGCTGGTGTTCGTTCGTCACGTGGTAGAGGTCGCGGGGCAGGGTGTGGATCGGCCGCGGGTCGCCGAGCATCTCGCAGTCCATCCCGATGACATGCGAGACGATGTCACGGACCGACCAGCCGGGGCACGGAGTCCGCCGGTTCCACTCGCCCTCCACAAGCGGCTGCACCAGCTCGGATATCGCTTCGATCGAGTGGGCCCAGGCGTCGGCGTAGGACTGAAGACTCGGATGCAGACTCACGGAACGGGACCCCTCGGGCGGTGGGAGCGGGCAGTGCACAGGCAGCGGGTGTCTTGGGACGCTAAGTTACGCTGCTGTGAGGCACCCCGGCAGTGCTTTCGTGTGACGATCGTAGGCCCGTATCGACGGCTCGAATGCCAGGACGGTGGTAGTGTGCGCGCCTCGCTCCTCCAGATCGACGTAAACGAAGACGAATCGGTCGCTTCCCGCCGGCTCCGGGTCGCGGACCTGGTACGCGATCAAGCCGGAACCGATCTCGTCGTGCTCCCCGAGCTGTGGACCACCGGCGCCTTCGCCTACGAGGAGTTCCGTGAGCAGGCCGAACCGCTGGACGGACCGACCCACGAGGCGATGAGCAAGGCGGCGAGCGACGCGGGCGTGTGGCTGCACGCCGGCTCGATCCCCGAACTCGCCGCCGGGACCGGCTCCGCGGCCGAGGCACCCCTCTACAACACCTCCCTGATCTACTCCCCCGCGGGCGAACGCGTCGCCGCCTACCGCAAGATCCACCGCTTCGGCTTCGACCAGGGCGAGGCCGTGCTGATGAGCGCGGGCGCGGACCTGGTGACGGTGCCGCTGCCGGAGACCGTCCTCGGCCTGGCCACCTGCTACGACCTCCGGTTCCCCGAGCTCTTCCGCGGACTGATCGACGCGGGGGCGCAGACCCTCGTCCTCTCCGCCGGCTGGCCCGAACGGCGCCGCGCCCACTGGACCCTGCTCGCGCGGGCGCGCGCCGTCGAGAACCAGGCGTACGTCCTCGCCTGCGGAACGGCTGGTACGCACGCGGGAGTTCCCCAGGCCGGTCACTCGATCGTGGTCGACCCGTGGGGCGAGGTCCTCGCCGAGGCGGGTCCCGGCGAGGAGATCCTGACCGTGGACTTCGACCCGGCGAAGGTCGCGGAGACCCGGGAACAGTTCCCGGCCCTGAAGGACCGCCTCCTCGGCCTGGCGATCCCGCCCCGCTGACCCCGCGCGTTCAGTCGTCCCCCCGTTCCTTCTCCGCGAGGTGGATCACGCACACCGCGACCGCGATCAGCAGCGCCGGATCGGCGTCCTCCCGTACGACGTCGACGCCGTAGGTGTCGCGCAGGTGGAGCCAGCGCCGGGAGATCTGGGCCAGGAGTTCGTTGTCGTAGTCGACGGCGAACTCGCGGTCGAGGATCTTGCCGCTGACGTCGAGTTCGGTGCCGTCGACCAGCGACACGCGATAGTGATTGCGGAGCAGGGACAGCCGCTTGCGCTTGATGGTCGCGAGCGGATCGCCGTCCCGCTCGATGATCATGGTGTCGCGCAGCGCGAGCATCTTCTGGTGGATGTCGATCAGGACGCGGCCGCGGGTGTCCTTCAGCTGGAAGGTGTCCCGCAGCCGCATGGCCTTGCCGTCGACGAGGAAGACCTTGTTGCCGTGGTCGTCCTCGATCCAGTAGTCGTCACCGAAACCGAGCAGCCGGTCGCGCACGAGGTATCTCATGCCGTCACCGGTTCCCCGGCGGGCGGTCCGAAACGCCGCCGGTAGGCCGACGGGCTGAGTCCGGTCGCCCGGCGCACCCGTACGCGCAGGTTCGCGGCGGTCCCCAGTCCGCTGCGCTCGGCCACCACGTCGAGCCGGACCTCGCCGCGCTCGATGAGCCGGCAGGCGAGGGCGACGCGCCGCGCGGTCAGCCACGCCAGGGGCGTCGTGCCGAGCTGGGCGCGGAAGCGGCGGTGCAGGGTCGCCGGGCTGACGGCGGCGTACGCGGCGAGGTCCCCGACCGTCAGCGGCCCGCCGAGCCGCTCCTGCGCCCAGGCCAGCAGGGGTGCCAGCGAAACATCGGGCACGTCGGGGAGCGGCTGCCGTACGAACTGGCGCTGGCCTCCGTCGCGGTGCGCCGCGAACACCAGTCGCCGCGACACCGCGTCGGCGATCTCCGCGCCGTGGTCGCGCCGTACGAGATACAGCCCGAGATCGAGCGCCGCCGCGCTGCCCGCCGCCGTCAGCACGTCCCCCTCGTCCACGAAGAGCACGTCGGGATCCAGCAGCACCTTCGGGTGCAGCTCCCGGAAGGCGTTCGTCCAGCGCCAGTGGGTGGTGGCCCGCCGCCCGTCGAGCAGCCCCGCCTCGGCGAGCGCGAACGACCCCGTGCAGAAGCTCACCACCCGTGACCCGCGCGCGTGGGCGCGCCGGACGGCGTCCAGAACGGCCGGCCGGCGCGGTACGACGTTGTCGGGGCGCCCGGGGACGACGAGCGTGTCGACGTCGTCCACCGCGTCGAGACCGGGCACTCCGCCGAGCGTGAAGAAGCCGTGGTTCATCCGAACACCGGGCGTGGGTGTGCACAGGGTCAGCTCGTACAGGGGCTCCGCGAGCCCCAGTTCGGGCCGGGGAAGCCCGAACAGCTCGGTGGCGACGCCGACTTCGAACGGGTTCGTCCCCTCGTCGACGATGACGGCGACGCGGTGCGGCCGGTGCGGCGGAGGCGGTGCCTGCGGGCGCACGCCGAAAGGCTCGGGGGACACGGGACGCTGCGAGGATCCTTGCGGCATACGCGATTTCTAGCACTCGCGGGGATGCGGACAGACGCGGACGATGAACGCATGACCAGCGCATCCGCCCACCGCGGCGAACCCGTCTCCCTCTCCGCCGCCCTCGCCTCCTTCGACGAGTTGTGGAGCCCCCGCATCGTGACCGCCGTGAACGACTACGACGTGCGCGTCGCGAAGGTCGAGGGCGAGCACGTCTGGCACGCGCACGACCACACGGACGAGTTCTTCCTGGTCCTGGAGGGCGAGTTGACCATCGCCCTCCGCGAACCGGCCGGCGAGCGGAGCGTCGTCCTGCCGAGGGGTTCCGTCTTCACCGTCCCGCGCGGAACCGAGCACAGGCCGTCCGCCCCCACCGGCGCGGCGATCCTCCTCCTCGAACCCACCGGCACCCTCACCGTCGGCGACCGCCACGACGAGATCCCCGCCCACGTGGACGCGACCACGGGCCACGCCCTGGACCGGCCGCCGGCCGGGGAGTGATCCAGGAGGGGTGTGCGTCCCCGCGTGGTGGCACCCTTGATCGTATGAACGCTGCCTCCCCCGCCCCGCGCCGTGCCCGTGTCCGTGCTCCCGAGCTCGTCGGAAAGGGCGGCTGGCTCAACACGGGAGGCAAGGACCTGAAGCTCGCCGACTTCCGGGGCCGCGTCCTGATCCTGGACTTCTGGACCTTCTGCTGCATCAACTGCCTGCACGTCCTGGACGAGTTGCGGGAGCTGGAGGAGAAGCACCGGGACACCGTCGTCATCGTCGGGGTGCACTCGCCGAAGTTCGTGCACGAGGCGGAGCACCAGGCGGTCGTCGACGCCGTGGAGCGCTATGGGGTCGAGCACCCGGTCCTCGACGACCCGGAGCTCACGACCTGGAAGCAGTACGCCGTACGGGCCTGGCCGACGCTCGTGGTGATCGACCCCGAGGGGTACGTCGTCGCCCAGCACGCCGGCGAGGGGCACGCCCACGCCATCGAGCGACTGGTGGAGGAGCTGGAGGCCGAGCACACGGCGAAGGGCACCCTGCGCCGCGGCGACGGGCCGTACGTGGCGCCCGAACCCGAGCCGACCGTGCTCCGCTTCCCGGGCAAGGCGCTCGCCCTGCCGAACGGAAATCTGCTGGTCAGCGACACGACCCGGCATCAGCTCGTGGAGCTGGAGGAGGACGGCGAGACGGTCGTCCGGCGCCTGGGATCAGGTGTCAGGGGCTTCGTGGACGGCGCCGCCGAGAAGGCCGGGTTCAGCGAGCCGCAGGGCCTCGCCCTGCTGGACGAGGGCACGGTCGTCGTCGCGGACACCGTGAACCACGCGCTGCGCCGGATCGATCTCGCGACCGGCGCGGTCTCCACCCTCGCCGGCACCGGCCGCCAGTGGTGGCAGGGTTCACCGACGTCGGGTCCGGCGCGGGAGATCGATCTGTCCTCGCCGTGGGACGTGGCCCTGTTCGGCGGAAGGATCTGGATCGCCATGGCGGGGGTGCACCAGCTGTGGGCGTACGACCCGGTGACGGAGACCGTCGCGGTCACCGCGGGCACCACGAACGAGGGGCTGGTCGACGGACCGGGACCCGAGGCCTGGTTCGCGCAGCCGTCGGGACTCGCCGCGACCGCGGACCGGCTGTGGCTGGCGGACTCCGAGACCTCGGCACTGCGCTGGGTCGACCCGGACGGGACGGTGCGCACGGCGGTCGGCACCGGTCTCTTCGACTTCGGGCACCGCGACGGGGCCGCCGGACAGGCCCTGCTCCAGCACCCGTTGGGAGTCACCGCGCTGCCCGACGGTTCGGTCGCGGTCTGCGACACGTACAACCACGCGCTGCGCCGCTACGACCCCGCGACGGGTGAGGTGACCACGCTGGCCACGGATCTGCGCGAGCCGAGCGACGCCGTGCTGGTGGGGGACGACATCGTGGTGGTGGAGTCGGCCCGGCACCGGCTGACCCGGCTGCGTCTGCCCGAGGAGGCCGTACGGGTCGAGTCGGTCGCCCACCGCACGCAGCGCGCCGCCACCGACGTCACCCCGGGAGCCGTCCGGCTGGACGTGATCTTCCAGGCGCCGGCCGGGCAGAAGCTGGACACCCGCTACGGCCCGTCCACCCGGCTCCTCGTCTCCGCCACACCGCCCGAGCTGCTGCTCGCGGGCGAGGGCGCCGGCACGGATCTCTCACGGGCCGTCGAGCTGAACCCGGCGGTCCCGGAAGGCGTGCTGCACGTGTCGGCGATGGCGGCGTCCTGCGACGACGACCCCGACAACGCTTACCCGGCCTGTCATGTGCACCAGCAGGACTGGGGGGTGCCGGTCCGCCTCACCGAGAGCGGTGCGGACCGGCTGCCCCTGGTCCTCGCGGGCATGGACGGCTGAGCGGGCTCAGACGCCGTAGCCGTCGGAGTAGCCGTCGCGGCGGTGCCGGTCGTCCTCGACGACCGTCGCCGCGGGCGGTACGACCACGCGACGGCGCCTGGCGATGCTGCTGAACGTGGTGACGCCGATCAGTCCGACGATCATGAGGATCACGCCGACCAGGTGGAGGTCGACTCCCTGCATGTGCCAGTCGGTCGCGAACGTGAGGATCGCCCCCGCGGCGATGAGAATGATGCATCCGCCCAGGCCCATGGGTGTCGTCTCCTTGTGATGGCAACTCCGAGTCGTTCCGGACCCGTTCCGGGTACCCGGGACCTCGCGAGCCATGCGGAGGCGGTTCCTCGCGTCGCGTGCGCCGCCGTTCCCGACGACGGCGCGCGTCACTTCACGTCGACGTAGTCCTCGCGTCCGGAGCTCACCAGGTGCGTGCTGTTCGGGTAGAGCAGCACGGCGACCCAGGTGCCGTCCTGACGGGCCGTGAACGCCTTGCCGAAGGAGCCGTTGGAGCGGGTCGTCGTGTCGCCCTCGTCGTACCAGGTGCCGGAGCCCTTGGGACGGAAGAGGATTTTCACCTTCTGGCCGGAGTACGCCCGCCACGCCGCTGAGGTGTACTGCTGCAACGTGCCGGAGACCGTGAGGGTCCGGCCCTTGGCGACGGGCTCGGGCGACGCGTTCCCCCCGGTGATGCGGGTCTGCGTGCGTTCGGCGTGGAGCACCTTGCCGTACGCGGGCTGCAAACTGGAGCTTCCGGCGAAGTAGGCGCGGTAGTAGCCCCTGGCCGGTGCGTCGAACGTGCCCTTGAAGTGGCTGCCGGTCTCCGGATCGCCGTGGCCGGGAGTGACCGTCTTCATCGTCTTCCAGCCGGTCTTTCCATCGGCCGAGTACTGCAACCGCACGTGGTTGTACTCGTCGGCGGGGATGCTCTTTCCGGTGTGCAGGTAGCCGGCGGCGGTGAGTTCGGCGTACTTGTTCAGGCTGACGGTGAAGCCGCTGATCGACGTCTTGTTGGCGACGGCGACCTTGACCGGCCGTTCCGGACTCCTGTTGAGGTACGTGCCGTCGGGGACCGAGACGTTCACCGTCCCCGACCGGGACATCTTCAGCTCGCCGGTGAAGCGGCCGTCGGCACCGGTGACCGGCCGGCTCGTGGCCCCGCCCATGTCGCTCGCCCACTCCTCGCTCATCGTCGTACCGGCGAGCGGCCGCCAGGCCCCGTCGACGAACACCTCGGCGAGGCCGGAGATCTTCACCGGCTCACCCTCCTTGATGCTCAGGTCGGTGCGGTCGAGGGTGACGCGGGTGTCTGACCGAACCGGCGAGACCGAGACGTTCCGCCCGTTCTGGTACATCGGTTCCGGAGACGACAGCCGCAACCAGCTGCTGACGCTGCCGAAGCCGTCCGTGTGCGTGTACGTCGTGGCGAAGCGTCCCTCGGCGTCCGTGGGAACGGTCTTGGTCTCGTCCCAGTTGCCGGTGTGCACGTCGACCTGCCCGTCGGCGGGTGTCGTCTCACCTGTACGAGGGTCGGAGAGGGTGTACGTGCCGGAGACGGACACCTGCCGGTGGGCGTACTCGGGGCGGTCGGGCGTGACCTCGAAGTCGGTCAGATTCGCGGTGAGGCTGTAGGCGAAGCCGTAGCGGCTCTGCGTCGTCGACATGTCCCCGTCCGCGTCCGTGAGGTCGACCACGAGGCGGTACGTGCCCAGGTCCGCGAGGCGCAGAGGCGTGCCGGACTTCCAGACGCCCTGCTGGTCGCTGCCCGAAGTCCGGGTGAAGTCGGTGACACGTGTGACCTCTGCGGCCCCGGGCGCGGCGTTCTCCGCGTACAGGTGCGCCGTGATCGAGGTGATGGCGCTGTCGGACTGCGCGTACACCGTGACGATTTTGTCCGAGGGGAGGCCGTCGTCCGTCGCGTAGGTGAGCACGGGCGCCACCGCGGCGTGCGCCGCCGGGACGGGCCCGAGGACGAGCCCCGCTGCGACCGACGCGCAGCCGAGCACCAGAGACTGTCTTTTGACGTGCTTGTTCATGTGTGGTCCCCCCACGAGACTCAAGATCGGCTCGCATCGTACGACGGTCGGACCACCTGTGAAGGGGCCGGACGACAGCCGTTCTCGTCCCGTGGGGAGATGGAGGGGCGGTGACAGGAGGGTTCGGGAGGCTATCCCTCCAAAAATGCCACCAGAGCGTTCGTCAGGAGGTGCGGGTCGTCGGCGCCGCAGAGTTCGCGGGCGCTGTGCATGGACAGGATGGCCACGCCGATGTCGACCGTTCTGATGCCGTGCCGTGCCGCGGTGATGGGGCCGATGGTGGTGCCGCAGGGCATGGCGTTGTTGGAGACGAAGGACTGGAAGGGCACGCCGGCCTTCTCGCAGGCGGCGGCGAACACGGACCGGCCCGAACCGTCGGTGGCGTAGCGGTTGTTGACGTTCACCTTGAGGATGGGGCCGCCGTTGGCGCGCGGGTGGTGCGTCGGGTCGTGCCGCTCGGCGTAGTTGGGGTGCACGGCGTGGCCGGTGTCGCAGGAGAGACAGACGGTGCCGGCGAAGGCGCGGGCCCGGTCCTCGTAGGAGCCGCCGCGGGCGAAGACAGAACGTTCCAGCACACTGCCGAGCAGCGGTCCGTCGGCGCCGGTGTCGCTCTGGGAGCCGTTCTCCTCGTGGTCGAAGGCGGCGAGGACGGGGATGTACGACAGCCCGGAGTCGGCGGCGGCGACCGCCGCCAGCGCTGCCGTGGCCGCGTGCACGGACAGCAGGTTGTCCATGCGCGGCCCGGCGAGCAGTTCGTTGTCGCGGCCGAGGTAGGCGGGCCGCTCGACGGAGTGGGTCATCAGGTCCCAGCCGGTGACCTCGCCCGCGGGCAGTCCCGACTCCTCCTCCAGGAAGGAGATCAGATCGCCCTCGCGGGTGTCGCCGAGTCCCCAGACGGGCTGGAGGTGGCGCTGCTTGTCCAGCTTGAGGCCGTCGCTGGTGACGGACCGGTCCAGGTGGATGGCCAGCTGCGGCACGCGCAGCAGGGGGCGGTCGACGTTGACCAGCCGGGTCGAGCCGTCCCGCAGCGACAGACGTCCGGCCAGGCCCAGGTCCCGGTCGAGCCAGGAGTTCAGCAGCGGTCCGCCGTAGATCTCCACGGCGACCTGCCGCCAGCCGTGCGCCCCGGTGTCGGGGAGCGGCTTGACCCGCAGGTTCGGGGAGTCGGTGTGCGCGCCGATGATCCGGAACGGTGTGTGGGCCTCGGCGCCCTTCGGCACGTACCAGGCGATGATCGCCCCTCCGCGCAGCACGTACTTCCCGCCGCTGGTCCCTTCCCACGCGTCGGTCTCGGCGACCTGACGGAATCCGGCCTTCTCCAGCCGCTCGGCGGCGGTCGCCACGGCGTGGTACGGCGTCGGGCTCGCCGCGAGGAAGGACATGAGGTCGTCGGTGTGGCCGCGGTCGAAGCGGGTGGGTGCACTCATGGGTTCACCTTAACGACGCACGAGGGCCCGCTCCCGGGGTTGGGAACGGGCCCTCGTAAGGGGGATGTGAAGGGTGGACACCTTGGGACACCTGAGCGGACGAACAGGTGCCGGACCGGTGTCCGCCGGGCCCGGACGGGGACCGGCGGACCGGGACGGGGCCTTAGAAGGCGGCCTCGTCCAGCTCCATCAGGTCCAGGTCGACGCCCTCGGCGAGCTTGCGGGCACCGGTGACGCCGGGGAGCACGTTGGCGGCGAAGAACCTCGCGGCCGCGATCTTGCCGGTGTAGAACGCCTTGTCCCGGGAGGAGGCGGTCTCCAGCTTCTCCGCGGCGACGGCGGCACCGCGCAGCAACAGGTAGCCGACGACCACGTCACCGGAGGCCATCAGCAGGCGGGTGGTGTTGAGGCCCACCTTGTAGATGTTCTTGACGTCCTGCTCGGTGGCGGCGAGGTCGGTCAGCATCAGGCCGACGATGGCCTCCAGCTCGACGGCGGCCTTGGCGAGCTGCTCGCGGGCGGCGGACAGCTCCTCGCCGCCGGTGCCGAGCGCCAGGAACTTCTTGATGTCCTCGGCGAGGGAGTTCAGCGCGGCGCCCTGGTTGCGGACGATCTTCCGGAAGAAGAAGTCCTGGCCCTGGATCGCGGTGGTGCCCTCGTACAGCGTGTCGATCTTGGCGTCGCGGATGTACTGCTCGATCGGGTACTCCTGGAGGAAGCCCGAACCGCCGAAGATCTGGAGCGACTGCGCGAGCAGCTCGTAGCCCTTCTCGGAGCCGTAGCCCTTCACGATCGGCAGGAGGAGGTCGTTCAGGGCCTCGGCGGCGGCGGTGTCCTCGCCCGCGGCCTCCAGGACCTGGATCTCGTCCTGGATCGCGGCGGTGTGCAGGACCAGGGCGCGCATGCCCTCGGCGTACGCCTTCTGCGTCATGAGCGAGCGGCGCACGTCCGGGTGGTGCGTGATGGTGACCTTGGGCGCGGCCTTGTCCATGAAGTCGGCCAGGTCCGTGCCCTGGACGCGCTCCTTGGCGTACTCCAGCGCGTTCAGGTAGCCGGTCGACAGCGTGGAGATGGCCTTCGTGCCGACCATCATGCGGGCGAACTCGATGATGCGGAACATCTGGCGGATGCCGTCGTGCTTGTCGCCGATCAGCCAGCCCTTGGCGGGGTGGCGGTCGCCGAAGGTCATCTCGCAGGTGTTGGAGGCCTTCAGGCCCATCTTGTGCTCGACGTTCGTCGCGTAGACGCCGTTGCGCTCGCCCAGCTCGCCGGTCTCGAAGTCGAACTCGTACTTCGGGACGAGGAAGAGGGACAGGCCCTTGGTGCCGGGGCCGTGGCCCTCGGGGCGGGCGAGGACGTAGTGGAGGATGTTCTCCTCCATGTCGTGCTCACCGGAGGTGATGAAGCGCTTCACGCCCTCGATGTGCCAGGAGCCGTCGTCCTGCTGGACGGCCTTGGTGCGGCCGGCGCCCACGTCCGAGCCGGCGTCCGGCTCGGTGAGGACCATGGTGGAGCCCCAGCGCTTCTCGACGGCCATCGTGGCGATGTGCTTCTGGACGTCGTTGCCCTCCTCGAAGAGGATGCCCGCGAACGCGGGGCCCGAGGAGTACATCCACACGGCCGGGTTCGCGCCGAGGATCAGCTCCGCGTACGCCCAGATCAGGGAGCGGGGCGCGGTGGAGCCGCCGATCTCCTCGGGCACGCCGAGACGCCAGTACTCGGAGTCCATGAACGCCTTGTACGACTTCTTGAAGGAAGCCGGGACCGGCGCGGTGTTGGTCTCCGGGTCGAAGACCGGGGGGTTGCGGTCGGCGTCCGCGAAGGACTCGGCCAGCTCGTTCTCCGAGAGGCGGGTCAGCTCCTCGAGGATGCTCTTGGCGGTGTCCGTGTCCATTTCCGCGAACGGGCCGGTGCCGTACAGCTTGTCGCGTCCGAGCACCTCGAAGAGGTTGAACTCGATGTCGCGGAGATTCGACTTGTAGTGCCCCATGGCGACGGCTCCGTAAGGGATCGGCGAGGCACTGACTCCTCGCATCTGGTTCACGTACCAACAAGTAGCTTCGATAATGCTACCCGCCAGTAATAAGAAGCAACCCCGAGTCGGCCATATGTGGCCCACTACTCTTTGACGCATGTACGGCTACGAGCAGAACGCAGGCGCCCAGCAGGGGTACGTCCCGCCGCAGCAGCAGATGCCCGGCCAGATGCCGGACGGGCAGATGCCCGGCGGGTACGGCCAGCAGCAGCCCCTGTATCCCGAGCCGTCGCCGCCGTCCCTGCCGGACGCGGTCCGCGCCTTCACCACGGGTGCCATGGCGGCCGAGGACTTCCAGCAGGTCTTCGCCACCTCCAAGGTCTACTGTCCGCGCGGTGACAACCCCGGGTTCCTGGCGCTGCACAACACCCAGCAGCCCGTCATCCCCATGTTCACCTCGCTCAAGGAACTGCGCCGGTACGCGGGCAAGGAGTCCAAGTACTTCGTGATCACCGGGGCCGAGGTGATCGACCTGCTGCCCACGGGCTACGGCTTCGTCATCGACATGGAGGGCAAGCACCGGATGGTCTTCGACGCGAAGGCCGTGGAGCAGATGGTCGACTTCGCCATGCGCCGGATGTACGGCTGACCGTGCGTGAGCGGCCGGTGGTCCGCCATGGGCGCCGCCGGCGCCCCGGTGTCCGCCCGGCCGGATGCCTCTCGAACCCGTGACGCCCGGAGGGAATGCCCTCCGGGCGTCCGTCGTTACGAGTGGCAGAAAGTTCAACTCTCAACTAAACTCGAAGCACAAGGAGGTACCGACATGCCCGCAGTGACTGTCGAGAACCCGCTGGCCCTGCCCCGTGTGGCCGCGCCCGCAGACGCGGTGGAGCGTCCCGTGCTGACCGTGACGACCGCGCCCAGCGGCTTCGAGGGCGAGGGTTTCCCGGTCCGCCGCGCGTTCGCCGGGATCAACTACCGGCATCTCGACCCGTTCATCATGATGGACCAGATGGGTGAGGTGGAGTACGCGCCGGGCGAGCCCAAGGGCACCCCCTGGCACCCGCACCGCGGCTTCGAGACCGTGACCTACATCATCGACGGCATCTTCGACCACCAGGACTCCAACGGTGGCGGCGGCACGATCACCGACGGCGACACCCAGTGGATGACGGCCGGCTCCGGCCTGCTCCACATCGAGGCGCCGCCGGAGCACCTGGTGGTGTCGGGCGGCCTCTTCCACGGGCTCCAGCTGTGGGTGAACCTGCCGGCCAAGGACAAGATGATGGCCCCCAGGTACCAGGACATCCGGGGCGGCACCGTGCAGCTGCTCAGCACCCCGGACGGCGGCGCGCTCCTGCGCGTCATCGCCGGTGAGCTCGACGGCCACCAGGGCCCGGGCATCACGCACACCCCGATCACCATGGTCCACGCGACGATCCGGCCGGGCGCCGAGATCACCCTGCCGTGGCGCGAGGACTTCAACGGCCTGGCCTACGTGCTCGCCGGACGCGGCAGCGTGGGCGCGGACCGCCGGCCGGTCCACACCGGCCAGACCGCCGTCTTCGGCACCGGTTCCTCGCTGACCGTCCGGGCGGACGAGCAGCAGGACTCCAACACGCCCGACCTGGAGGTCGTGCTGCTCGGTGGACAGCCGATCCGCGAGCCCATGGCCCACTACGGCCCGTTCGTGATGAACACCCGCGACGAGCTCCAGCAGGCCTTCGAGGACTTCCAGAAGGGCCGCCTGGGGACGATCCCGGCGGTGCACGGGATGTCGGAGGGCGGGCCGCGTTCCTAGGCCCCGCGGCCGCGCTCCGGAGGCGAGCCCGCCGTCGTGCCCCGGGCGGTCCAGCCGTCGCGCCGAAGGGAAGCCCCGTCCGCCGAGCGGACGGGGCTTCCCCCGTTCGGGCTTCCCCGGGCGCCGGTCCGGCTGACGCATGGTCAGCTTGCGGGGTGCAGCTACTCCCCGAGGGTGCCCGGCGGCTGGCGGCCTGGTGCGTCGTGATCCTCCTGGCCGCCGGGGTGGGATGGGTGGGGATCCAACTGTGCGCGGAGTTCCGCACGGCGGTGGTGCCGGTGCTGCTCGCCCTGCTCGGCACCGCCCTGCTCGGACCGCTGTACCGCCGGATGGTCAGGGCGCGGCTCAACCGCTCGCTGGCCGCCGCCCTGACCTGCGTCGCGGTGGCCGTCGTGGTCGGCGGTGCGGTCTACGTCGTCGTCGCCGCGCTCATCCACACCGGCGCCCAGATCGTGTCCTCGCTGCGACAGGCCGCCCGGTCCGTCGCCGAGCACTTCGGCGCGGCGGGCACCTCCCTCGACGACATCGCCGCCAACTCCAAGGACCTGCTGGCCAAGTTCGGCGGCACGGCCGCGTCCAACGTCGTCAGCGGCGTCAGTGTCGTGGCCGAGACCCTCGCCATGGGCTTCCTGGCCCTGCTGCTCGTGTTCTTCTTCCTGCGCGACTCCCACCGGGTGGCCGGATCACTGCGCTCGCTCGCGCCCCGGGGGACCGCCGACGTCGTCGAGGCCATGGCCAGGCGTGCCTACGGAGCCGTCGAGGGCTTCATGCGCGGGACGACGATCATCGCGCTCATCGACGCCCTCTGCATCACCGTCGGGCTCCTGGTCCTGCGTGTCCCGGGCGCGGTCGGGCTCGGCGCGCTGGTCTTCGTGGGCGCGTACATCCCGTATCTCGGAGCGTTCATCTCCGGCACGGTGGCCGTCCTGGTCGCCCTCGCGGACCGGGGTTTCGTCATCGCCCTGTGGACGCTCGGGGTCGTGCTCGCCATCCAGATGCTGGAGGGATACGGCCTCCAGCCGATGATCCAGAGCCGGCAGGTGCAGATGCACCCGGCGGTGGTGCTGCTCGCGATCACGGCGGGCGCGTCCGTGGCGGGCGTCCTCGGCATGCTGCTCGCCGTCCCCCTGACGGCGGCGGCGTTCGGCGTGGTGCACGAACTGCGGGTGCGCTACGCCCCCGAGGGACCCGAGGGGCCGGGCACGGAAGGCCCCGGTACGCCGGGATTCCCCGGGGTGCCGGGGGCACCCGGTCCGTCCGCCGACTCGTAGCCGTCAGCGGATCCCCGGACCCCCGGTGGCGCCCGTGTCCCCCGGTCCGCCGAAGTCCGGGTCCGTCGCCCCGGTGTACTCCTCCCACGCGTCGAGCAGCGCGGAGTCGTCACCGGCCTCGCCGTGACCGGTCCCGGGTGCCTCGGAGAACTCGAACCAGATGCTCTTGCCCTGGCCGCGCGGATCGACCCCCCAGGCGTCCGCGAGCATCTCGACGAGCAGGAGCCCGCGTCCGGACGACGCCAGCTCCCCCGGGTGGCGCCGGTGCGGCAGGTCGTCGCTGGCGTCGGTCACCTCGACCCTCATCCGCCGCTTGCCGGGATCGCCCGCCACCTCGGCGACGAGCAGCGCGTTCGCGTCGGTGTGCACGAGGACGTTGGTGACCATCTCGGAGACGAGCAGGACCGCCGAGTCGAGCTGGTCGGCCGAGGCCCAGTCGTGCAGGAGCTCCCGCAGCTGCTGACGGGCGTCCGCGATCCGCTCGGGCTCGGCCTGTGCCACGGTCAGCATCGTGCGGCGGACCGGGGGCCGTACGAGAGGGGCCGTGTCGTCCCCGGCGTCCTCCAGGGGCAGCCGGGACAGCAGCAGCACGGCGATGTCGTCCTCGCGCCGGTCGGCCAGCGGACCGGTGGTGTGATGCGAGGAGGGCCCGTGCACGGCCTGGACGAGGGCGTCGGCGAGCGTCTCCATGTCGCCTTCGTGGGCTTCGAGGATCCGGCGGATACGGCGCCAGCCGGTGTCGAGGTCGTGCCCGCCGGTCTCGATGAGCCCGTCGGTGCAGATCAGCATGGTCTCGCCCGGCTCCAGGACGAGCCGGGTCGTGGGGTAGTCGGCGTCCGGGTCGATGCCGAGCGGCAGTCCGCCCGCCGTGGGCCGCATCAGCACCGTCCCGTCCATCATCCGTATCGCGGGGTCGGGATGCCCCGCGCGGGCGATGTCCAGTGTTCCGGTCGCCGGTTCGACCTCGACGTACAGACAGGTCGCGAAGCGCACGTCGGCCGGGTCCGCAGGCTCCTCGCCCGCGTCCGCGCCGCCGCTTGACCCGTACGTCACCGAGTCGGTGACGCCGTAGAGGAAACGCGCCGCCCGTGACAGCACCGCGTCGGGGCGGTGGCCCTCGGCGGCGTAGGCGCGCAGGGCTATCCGGAGCTGGCCCATCAGACCCGCCGCGCGGACGTCGTGGCCCTGCACATCGCCGATGACCAGGGCGTAGCGGCCGGCCGGCAGCGGGATCACGTCGTACCAGTCGCCGCCGACCTGGAGTCCGCCGCCGGTCGGGACATAGCGCGCGGCGACGCTCATGCCCGGCATCCGGGGGCCGAGCGTCGGCATCATCGAGCGCTGGAGGCCGTCGGTCAGCTCCCGGGCGGTCTCGGCGGCCCCGGCGCGGGAGAGGGCCTGGGCGAGCATGCGGGCCACGGTCGTGAGGACCGAGCGCTCGTCGGGCGTGAAGCTGACCGGATAGGTGAACGCCGCCATCCAGGTGCCCATGGTGCTTCCCGCGACCGTGAGCGGCAGGAAGGCCCACGACTGCCGTCCGAAGTGCCGGGCGAGCGGCCAGGACGCCGGATAGCGGTCCTTGTAGTCGTCGGGGGAGGAGAGATAGACCGCCCGGCCCGTGCGGACGACCTCCGCGGCCGGATAGTCCGTGGCCAGCGACATCTGGGAGAAGGGGTCCTCGTCGCCCGGCTGGTGCCCGTGGTGGCCGATGATCGTCAGCCGGTCGCCCTCCGCGCCGAAGACGGCCAGCCCGTCCGGCGAGAAGCCGGGCATCGACAGTCCCGCCGCCACCCGCAGCACCTCCGCCGTGGACCGCGCCTCGGCCAGCGCCCGTCCCGCGTCCAGCAGGAACGCCTCCCGCGAGCGGCGCCAGTCCCCGGTGACGGGGGTGCGTGCCGCTGCGTCCGGCGGCTGCTCGCTGACCTCCTGAAGGGTGCCGATCAGCTCGTACTCCCCGGTCTCGGGGTCGACGAGCGGCTTGGAGCGGCTGCGGACCGTGCGCAGCACCCGGCCGTGCTCGTCCATGATCCGCATACGGGCCTCGGCGAGCGTCCCCTCGGCGACCGCGAGGTGCACCACCCCGTCCATCTCGTTCCAGTCGACGGGGTGGACGCGGGAGCGCGCGCCCGCCTCGGTGAGGGTCGTCAGCTCCGCGGGCATACCGATCAGGCGGGCGGCCTCCGCGTCGAAGGTGACCTCTCCCGAGGCGTTGTCCCAGTGCCACACGCCGGTGGCGAGAGTGGACAGGACGTCCCCCACGGCGGGCAGGGGCTCACCAGTGCGCATGCGCCCACTCTAGGAACAGGTGATCGGTGGCTGCCACCGATGCCCGTCACCGCGCGGAGCGCACAATGAGGGGGAGGTGACCTGGGCTGCCCGGTACCCTGGGGGTGTTTCACGTGAAACAGGCCCCCAATCCGCGAAGACTGGATGAACCTCGATGCATCGGTACAGGTCCCACACCTGCGGCGAGCTCCGCGCCTCTGACGTCGGCAGCGACGTCCGGCTGAGCGGCTGGCTGCACAATCGCCGAGACCTGGGCGGCATCCTCTTCATCGATCTGCGCGACCACTACGGCATCACGCAGCTCGTCGCCCGCCCCGGCACCCCCGCCTACGAGACCCTGGACAAGGTCACGAAGGAGTCGACCGTCCGCGTCGACGGCAAGGTCGTCTCGCGTGGCACGGAGAACGTGAACCCGGACCTGCCCACCGGTGAGGTCGAGGTCGAGGTGAGCGAGGTCGAGCTGCTCGGCGCCGCTCAGCCGCTGCCCTTCACGATCAACGCCGAGGACGGTGTGAACGAGGAGCGCCGTCTGGAGTACCGCTTCCTCGACCTGCGCCGCGAGCGCATGCACCGCAACATCCTGCTGCGTACGGCCGTGATCTCCGCGATCCGCCACAAGATGACGGCGCTGGGCTTCAACGAGATGGCCACCCCGATCCTCAGCGCCACCTCCCCCGAGGGCGCGCGCGACTTCGTGGTCCCCTCCCGGCTGAACCCCGGCAAGTTCTACGCGCTGCCGCAGGCTCCGCAGCAGTTCAAGCAGCTGCTGATGATCTCCGGCTTCGACCGCTACTTCCAGATCGCGCCCTGCTTCCGCGACGAGGACGCCCGCGCGGACCGTTCGCCGGGCGAGTTCTACCAGCTCGACGTGGAGATGTCCTTCGTCGAGCAGGAGGACGTGTTCCAGCCGATCGAGAAGCTCATGACGGAGCTGTTCGAGGAGTTCGGCGGTGACCGTCACGTCACCTCCCCCTTCCCGCGCATCCCGTTCCGCGAGTCGATGCTGAAGTACGGCTCCGACAAGCCGGACCTGCGGGCCCAGCTGGAGCTCGTCGACATCACCGACATCTTCGAGGGCTCCGAGTTCAAGGCCTTCGCCGGCAAGCACGTGCGCGCGCTGCCGGTGCCGGACGTGTCCGGCCAGACGCGCAAGTTCTTCGACGGCCTCGGCGACTACGCGGTCGAGCACGGCGCGAAGGGCCTGGCCTGGGTGCGTGTGGGCGAGGACGGTTCGCTGACCGGCCCGATCGCCAAGTTCCTCACCGAGGACAACGTCGCCGAGCTGACCAAGCGCCTCTCCCTGGCCGCCGGCCACGCGGTGTTCTTCGGCGCGGGCGAGTTCGACGAGGTCTCGAAGATCATGGGCGCGGTGCGGGTCGAGGCCGCGAAGCGCTCGGGCAACTTCGAGGAGAACGTCTTCCGCTTCTGCTGGATCGTCGACTTCCCGATGTACGAGAAGGACGAGGACACCGGGAAGATCGACTTCTCGCACAACCCGTTCTCGATGCCGCAGGGCGGTCTTGAGGCCCTGGAGACCCAGGACCCGCTGGACATCCTCGGCTGGCAGTACGACATCGTCTGCAACGGCGTCGAGCTGTCCTCCGGCGCGATCCGCAACCACGAGCCCGAGATCATGCTGAAGGCCTTCGAGATCGCGGGCTACGACCGCGAGACGGTCGAGGAGCAGTTCGCCGGCATGCTGCGCGCCTTCCGCTTCGGCGCCCCGCCGCACGGCGGGATCGCCCCGGGTGTCGACCGCATCGTCATGCTGCTCGCGGACGAGCCGAACATCCGCGAGACGATCGCGTTCCCGCTCAACGGCAACGCGCAGGACCTGATGATGGGCGCGCCCACCGAGCTGGACGAGACCCGGCTGCGCGAGCTGCACCTCTCGGTCCGCAAGCCGCAGCCGAAGTAGGCAGGACCCGCGGCACCGACGGGTGACGCGGACGGAAGTGGCCCGGAACCAGCGATGGTTCCGGGCCATTCTCGTGCGGCGTGCGAAACCACAGCCCGCACCCATGCTGCTGACAGGCGGGCTCCCTACCGTCCCGCGCATGACTGAGACCCAACACCCCGTGCACCAGGGGAACATGACCAGGCGCAAGGTCGTCGTCGCGGGCGGCGTGGCCGTGGCGGCCGTCGGCGTGGGCGGCGCGGCCGCCGTGAACGCGTTCGCGGACGAGGCCACGACCGGGACCACGACGGCCGCGTCCGGGGCGGAGAGCTGTTACACGCTGACCTCCGAGACCACCGAGGGCCCCTACTACATCGACGCGGACAAGATCCGCCAGGACATCACCGAGGACCGGCCGGGCATCCCGCTGACCCTCGCGCTCAAGGTGATCGACGCCGAGACGTGCAGACCGGTCAGGGACGCGGCGGTGGACATCTGGCACTGCTCGGCGCTGGGCGTGTACTCCGGCTACGAGGCGATGAGCAACGGCGGTGGCGGCGGCGGTCCTTCGGGCGGACCCACGGACGTCCCGTCCGGCACCCCGACGGGTGAGCCCCCCTCCGGTCCGCCCCCGGGAGGCGGTGGCGGGCACGCCGAGCCCACCGACGACAAGCGGTATCTGCGCGGCACCTGGAGGACCGACCGGCACGGCCGGGTCACCTTCAGGACGCGCTTCCCCGGCTGGTACCGGGGCCGTTGCGTCCACATCCATGTGAAGGTCCATGTGGACGGCACCTGGACCGACGCCGGCTACGAGGGCGGCCACGCCTGTCACACGGGCCAGCTCTTCTTCTCGGAGGAGTCCGTCCTGGCCTCGGCGGAGGTCGCCCCGTACTCCACGAGCACGACCCCCCGCACGACGCTGGACGAGGACACGATCTACCCGGGCAACGGGCACGAGGGCGGCCTTCTGTACCTCGCGTACGACAGGAGGCACATCGCGCGGGGTGTCCACGCTCGGCTGACGATGGGCGTCGCCCCGGACGAGACCCACGACAGCACCGACACCGGTCCGAGCCCGTCGGCCACGTCGTCCTGACCGCGCGGCCCGGCAACGGTCAGGTGTCGTACGTGCCGTCCCACGGCTCGGAGAAACCGAGGCGGTCGGGGTACAGCTCGGCCCAGGCCTCGCCCTCGTCCACGCCGGTCAGCAGGCCGAACAGCACACCGTCGACGGTGATCCGGAACGGCCGGATCGCTATGTCCGTGTACGAGCGGCGGGGCAGGCTGCGGAGCAGCTTCGCCAGGTGGACGCGGGCGCGGGAGAGCACCGAGAACTCGCCTGCCGGGGTCCGCTGCTGGTCGGCCCAGGTACCGGCGCACCAGACCTCCGAGTCGCGGTAGCGGCCCTCGGAGTCGAAGGTGTGAAGAACCGTGTACAGACGTTTGTGCTCTTCCCAGCCGTCGTCGGGACGGAACCCTTCGGGGAAGGCGTACGTGATCGACGCCAGGAACTGACCGTCCGCGTACCGGCCGATGGTCTCGGTGCGGTGCTTCGGTTCGTAGGCGATCGGAATGACCTCGGGGACTGCCACCATGGCGGAAACCATACGGGTGACCGGGGGTTTAGTGGAGCCGGGGTCCATTACGGATCGGCGGCATCGGACAGAGAGTCGCTTTCCCGGCTCTTTGCCGGGTCTTAACCGCCCTCTCACCTGGTTCCCGGCGACGGGAAGGGGGCACCGGACGGGTCCGTCCAGTGCCCCCTTTCCCGGCCGGAAGCCTCAGGAGAGCGACCGGTATCCGCTCCAGCCGGTGGCGATTTTCGTGCGGGAACCGAACGAACCGCGGCCGTCCCCGTTGTTGCGGTACAGGTTGCCGCTCGTGTCCCGGGACACCAGGTCGGCCCGGCCGTCGTCGGTGATGTCACCGACGCCGACGACGGCGTTGTAGGAGCCGCCCCAGTCGCCGAACACCTTCACCCGGGCGGCGAAGGTTCCGTCGCCCTTGCCGTGGTAGCGGTAGAGGGTGTTGGACGTGTCCTGGGCGAGCAGGTCGCCGATGCCGTCGCCGTCGAGGTCACCGGCCCCGACGATCTTCTTGTAGCCCTTCCAGGCGTCGTAGAGCTTCACGCGGGCCGACAGCGTGCCCGTGCTCGTCCCCTTGAAGAGGTAGACGGTCCCGGTGGACGCGACGCGCGCGATCAGGTCGGGCCGGCCGTCGCCGCTCACGTCGCCGGGCGAGGTCAGGACGTCGTACTGCGTCCAGCCGCTGCTCGCGAGCGTGGTGTACGACGTCTTCGGGGTCACCGCGGCGCCGCAGCGCGGCTTGTAGAGGCGCAGGGCCCCGCTGCTCAGCCGGACGAGGACGTCGTTGCAGCGGTCGCCGCTCAGGTCGCCGAACGGCACGGCCTTGACGCTGGTGGCCCAGCCGGAGCCGCTGACCTTCTCGCCGAACTTCCCGGTGCCGGTGCCCGACTGGAAGGTCAGGGCGCCGGACGAGTTCAGGGTGAGGAGGTCGCCGCGGCCGTCGGGTCCGTCCGGGCTGGAGAAGTCGTGCCGTACGGGCGCGCCGCCGGAAAGGAAGCCGTCGCCGGTGGCCACGGTGACCGCCGCGGAGGTGCCGGTGCCGGTGGCCTTGAGAACCCAGGTGAACAACCCGTTGGGGAAGCGGGCGTTGTCGGCCGTCGTGCCGTACCAGTCCGTCGCCACCGAGACGGTGGAAGCACCCCCGGTGACCGTGCGGGTCGCCTTGCCCCGCGGGCCGCTCTGGACGGAAGTGAAGGTCACCGACCAGGAGCTGACGGGGCGGGAGAGCAGCCAGAGACCCTGGAAGGGCATGCCCCCGTCGACGTAGGACGGAGTCTCGCTCCCGAAGACCGTCACGGCCGACGGCGTGACACCGGTCCTGGCGATGTGCGTCCGTTCGTACAGGTCGGTCCAGGCCACCAGGCCCGTGTACTCGTCCACGGTCCACTTGAAGCGGCGGTCCATGGCGAGGCCGGTGTCGGCGACGTCGGTGGCGAGCACGCGGCCGGTGCCGGTCGCCGCGTCGGTCAGCACCAGGGTGCCGGCGGCGCGGTCGTGGCGGACGGTGAAGCCGTCGCCGAGCAGCACGTCGCCGCCGCTCACCGCACGCGAGGTGGCCGCCTTGGTGTCGTACACGCCGGCCGAGCCGTCGCCGCACGTCCAGTACACCCAGCGGCCCGCCGCCTGGAGCTCGTCCGGCACGCAGGACATGCCCGGGACCGTCACCGTCGCGAGGGTCTTGTTCTCGGTCAGGCTGTACGAGGTGAGCTTGCCCGTGGTGGAGGCGCTCCACAGGGTGGGGCCGTTGAGGGCGGCCGCGCGCACGGACCGCTTCAGCATCTGGCCCTGGCCGAACTCGCCGATGTACTGCTCCGGGGAGGTGCCCCCGGAGTCGTAGACCGCGTAGTTGTCCGAGACGTCGACGATGTGGCCGCCCGTGGTGCCGAACTCCAGGGTCCAGTCCGACCAGCCGTCCTTGATGGCGGTCAGCCGGTCCTTGCCGCTCAGGCCGGTGCCGGTGGTGCCGAGGAAGGCGTCCCGCGCGTCGTCGCCGAGGTTGCCCCAGAGCATCGAGCAGGCCGTGCCCGGGTACGGGCAGCGGGTGAGCACCCTGTCCCCGGCCTCCGGCGCGGAGGCGGTGAGCTGCCCGCCGACCACGGCGAGTGTGCGCCGCGAGGTGGTGTCCATGGTGCTGCTCGGGTCGTCCTCGGCCACGCGCAGGGCGCCCCGGCTGAGCGCGAGACCGGTCTTGGCGTTCTCCGTCGCCGGGATCTGGGCCAGCTGCTCCAGGCCGGGCGTGCCGTCCGCGGCCACGGCGAACCGCCGTACCCACCAGTCGCTCGCGTCGGTGCCGCCGGTGACGAGGGCCGTGCCGCCGGACGCGCGGACGGCGTACGCCCCCGCCTTGGCCGCCAGGGTGCGCGAGGAGCCGTCCAGGAGGGAGTCCGCCCGCAGCGCGCTGGTGCCGGTGCCGGTGTGCAGCGGGAGCAGCAGCCGGTCGCCGGAGAGCACGGGGGCGCCGTCGAGCTGGGCACCGGGCGCGGGCAGGTCGATCACCTGCTCGTCGGCGCCGGGGTCGGTGCGGGGCTTGACGTGCAGGTCGCCGCTCGCCGGGTCGTACCAGCCGATCCGGTCGTCACCGAGGACGGTGTACGGCCGGGCGCTCATGCCGGAGAAGACCTCGGTGGCGGTGGCCGTCGCCAGGTCGAGGTAGTACAGGTCGCTGTCGACCTTGAACAGCACGCCGTGCGCGTCGGCGGCCGTGACGGCACCCGAGGTGATTCGCATCCAGTCGGGCGTGATGGCGCGGGAGCGCCAGGCGCCGTCGACGCGGTCGTGCACCGAGTACTCGGTGAGGACCGTCCGTCCGGCGAGCCCCCGGTACGCCTCCGTGGAGGTGAACGACGAGGACGTCCGGGTCGCCGGGTCCCACAGGGCGACGGAGCCGGCCGACGGCAGCGCGACCAGGTCGCCGTCGCTGCCGTACCAGGCGGTCGGGCAGGTCGACGAGCCGAGGCTCGCGCAGACACCCGTGGGCGCGTACACGCCGTCGGCGGTCCTGAGGACCGTGCTGGTGCCGTCGGCGTAGTCCGTCCACAGCAGTCCGGTGATCCCGCTCTGCCGGTGCAGGAAGCCGCTCGCGCCGGCCACCAGCGGGCGGTCGGCGCGAGGCTGCGTGCCGACGGGGTCGGTCAGGGTGATCCCGGAGGTGGACCCGGCCGGTGCGGCCGGGTCCGCCGAGGCGCCGTTCTGCGGCAGAACGGCAAGGGTGGCGGCCGCCAAGGCGACCGCGACGGAGGAGACGGCCGCGGCAAGGCCGCGCCGTCTCGGGGCGTGTCTGCCCACGTGCGTTGTCCCTCCCCACGAGGGCGCTCGCCCCCGCCAAGTGAGCGGACTTTACCAGCCCTTTTCCTTCCCTTGACGGGTGGGTGGGCCGGTACGCACGGGGGTCGGGTCAGCCCTGCTCGCCGCCGAAGCGCTCCTTGTACGACTCCAGGTCCTCGTCCGTGATCTTGGCGAAGAGGACCGGGGGAACCGTGAAGGGGGTTCCGGCGGGGAGGAAGGCCAGGGCGCGGGCCTCGTCCGCGGTCACCCAGGCCGCCGTGTCGTCCGCGAGGGCGAAGGCCGAGCGCATCGCGCGGGCGGACGCCGGGATGAAGGGCTCCGACACCACCGAGTAGAGGTGGATCAGGTTCATCGCCGTGCGGAGCGTCAGCGCGGCGCCCTCCGGGCTGGTCTTGATCTCCAGCCAGGGGGCCTTCTCCTCCAGGTAGGAGTTGCCCGCGGACCACAGGGCGCGCAGCGCGGCCGCGGCCTTGCGGAACTGGAGGGCCTCCATCTGGGACTCGTACTCCGCGAGCAGGCCCGCGATCTCGACGCCCAGCTTCGCCTCGGCCTCGCCGGCCTCCGCACCCGCCGGGACCTCCTCGCCGAAGCGCTTCTTGGAGAAGGACAGGACGCGGTTGACGAAGTTGCCGAGGGTGTCGGCCAGGTCCTTGTTCACCGTGGTGGTGAAGTGCTCCCAGGTGAACGAGGAGTCGTCCGACTCGGGAGCGTTGGCGATGAGGAAGTAGCGCCAGTAGTCGGCGGGCAGGATGGCCAGCGCCTGGTCGGTGAAGACACCGCGCTTCTGCGACGTGGAGAACTTCCCGCCGTAGTACGTCAGCCAGTTGAAGGCCTTGACGTAGTCGACCTTCTTCCACGGCTCGCGCACGCCCAGCTCGGTGGCCGGGAACATCACGGTGTGGAAGGGGACGTTGTCCTTGGCCATGAACTGCGTGTAGCGGACGGGGTTCTCACCGGAGTCCGCGTCGTACCACCAGGACTTCCAGTCGCGGTTCTCGGCGTCCTGGCCGGACTGGTCGGCCCACTCCTTCGTCGCGCCGATGTACTCGATCGGGGCGTCGAACCAGACGTAGAAGACCTTGCCCTCGGCCGCCAGCTCCGGCCAGGTGTCGGCCGGGACCGGGACGCCCCAGTCCAGGTCACGGGTGATCGCGCGGTCGTGCAGGCCCTCGGTCAGCCACTTGCGGGCGATGGAGGAGGCGAGCTGCGGCCACTCGGACTCGTGCCGGGCCACCCACTCCTCGACCTCGTGCTGGAGCTTGGACTGGAGCAGGAACAGGTGCTTCGTCTCGCGGACCTCCAGGTCCGTCGAGCCGGAGATCGCCGAACGCGGGTCGATCAGGTCCGTGGGGTCGAGGACGCGCGTGCAGTTCTCGCACTGGTCGCCGCGGGCCTTGTCGTATCCGCAGTGCGGGCAGGTGCCCTCGACATAGCGGTCCGGGAGGAAGCGGCCGTCGGCCGGCGAGTACACCTGACGGATCGCGCGCTCCTCGATGAAGCCGTTCTCGTTCAGGCGGCGCGCGAAGTGCTGGGTGATGTCGCGGTTCTCCGGGCTGGAGCTGCGGCCGAAGTAGTCGAAGGCCAGCTCGAAGCCGTCGTACACGGCCTTCTGCGCGTCGTGCGCCTGCGCGCAGAACTCGTCGACCGGCAGACCGCGCTCCTTGGCGGCCAGCTCGGCGGGGGTGCCGTGCTCGTCCGTCGCGCAGATGTACAGGACGTCGTGACCGCGCTGGCGGAGGTACCGGGAGTACACGTCCGCCGGGAGCATGGACCCCACCATGTTGCCCAGGTGCTTGATCCCGTTGATGTACGGAAGGGCGCTGGTGATGAGGTGTCGAGCCATCGCGGGCTGCTCCCAGGTCGCTGCGTGGGGCGACGATCGCGTCCGGTTTCCGGTGGGCGGCTCGTCGCCGGTGAACCTTGAAATCGTAGCCGACATGGGTGGGCCGCCCGCTTCCCGTTTTAAGGCGTGGGAAGGGGGCGGCCCGGGTGCTGCCTACGGGGGGTTACGGGCGCCAGTTCTCCAGCACGCCGTCGTAGACCTCGACGTCCGTCAGTTCGCGCGGGGCCGGGCCCGCGTGGAAGAAGGCCGTGTTCCCGGTCTTCAGCCTGCGCAGGTAGTCGAAGGCCTTGTTGTCGTGCTCGCCGAAGGCGACGAAGGAGAAGAAGACGCCCGGGTGGTTCTTCGCCGCGTCCGTGAGGGACTGGGTGGCCGGGGTCTTGGCGTCCGGGGCGCCGTCCGTCTGGAAGATGACCAGGGCGGGGCCGGTCGCGCCCGAGTTCTGGTGGTGGGTGACGACTTCCTCGACGGCCACGTGGTAGCTCGTACGGCCCATGCGGCCGAGGCCGGCGTGCAGGTCGTCGATCTTGTTCTCGTGCTCGGGGAGGGTGAGGGCGCCGGTGCCGTCCAGCTCGGTGGAGAAGAAGACGACGTGGACGGTCGCCTCCGGGTCCAGGTGGGCGGCGAGGGCGAGGGCCTGCTCGCCCAGGGCCTGGGCGGAGCCGTCCTTGTAGTAGGCGCGCATGGAGGACGAGCGGTCGAGGACCAGGTAGACCTGGGCGCGGGTGCCGGTGAGGTTCCGCTTCTCCAGCGCGGAACCCGCTTCCTGGTACGCCGTCACCAGGGCCGGGGCCTCGGACTTGACCCGGGCCACCGCGACGGCGGGGTCGCCCGCCGCCTCACCCGTGCTGCCGGCTGCCGCCTCGGGCTCGGTGACGGCCTCCGGCTCGGGCTCGGTGACGGCCTCCGGCTCGGGCTCGGTGACGGCCTCCGCCTCGGGCTCGGTGACGGCCTCCGGCTCGGGCTCGACTACGGGCTCGGCCTCGGCGACCGGCTCCGCCTCGGCTTCGCCTTCGGCGGGGTCGTTCCCACCCGCACCACCCGTGCTGCTTTCGCCGTCGGAGGCGGGGGTCGCCAGTGGGGCCTCGCCACCGTCGGCGACAGCGGGTACGTCCACCGGAGCGGCCTCGGCCGCCACCACGGTCACCACATCGGCCTCGGCGACCGGCTCGGCCTCAGCGACGGGCTCGGCCTCGGCGACCGGGGCGGCCTCTGCCTCGATGTCGGCGGCAGCCTGCGGCTCGGCGACGGGGTCGGGCTCGGTTTCCGCCTCGGCGACGGACTCCGGCTCGGCTACGGGTTCAGCCTCGACTTCGGCAACCGGCTCGGCCTCGGTGACGGCCTCGGGCTCGGCTACGGGCTCGGCCTCGACTTCGGCAACCGGCTCGGCCTCGGCTTCGGTGACGGCCTCGGGCTCGGCGACGGGCTCAGCCTCGACCTCGGCAACCGGCTCGGCCTCGGTGACGGGCTCCGCGGCCGGCTCGGGCTCGGCCTCAGCGGTCGGCTCCGGTTCCGCCTCGGCGGCGGGCGCGGCCTCGGCGGCGGGCTCGGGCTCGGCTTCGGTCTCCGTGGCGGGCTCGGCGACCGGCTCCGCCGTGGCGGGCTCGGGCTCGGGGGACGGGGCCGGGGTTTCGCTGGTGGGGTCCGCCGGAGGCGTCTGCTTGGGGACCGTCACGTTGTCGAAGGCCGCCGACACCAGTTCGTCGACCACGGAGGGTTCGGACGCGGGAGCCGGAATCCTCGGCTCGGCGTCGGAGGCCGGCCCGGCCTCGGGGGAAAGCGTCGGCTCCTCGGCGGGAGCCGGGACCGTCGCGGTCGACGTGGCCTCTCGCGAGGTCTCCGCGTCAGCGTCACGACCCTTGCGTGAGCGGCCGAACGCATTCCGCAGGAGAGTGAGAATGCCCATGTGCGCAACCCTTCGCGTGAGTTGATCCCGTCAATCCCTGGCCAGGACGGACACGTAAGGTTAGCGGCCACAGATGGTGATCTTCGGCAGGGGCGGCGCTCCGGACAACCGTCGCGTCAACCCCCCTACAGCGCCCACGGGTTCACTTTCCTACCATGGTGATTTGTCGGAATTCCGAGTTCCGTCCGTTCCGCGCGTGGAGTCGGGACGATGGCCGAATAGTCGGTGGCGAAACCCTCCCTGTCAATGCGGTGACGCGATCGCCCTCGCCGCGGCGACCTCCTGCCGCACCGGTTCGAGCACGCTGTCCTCGGGCCCGGTGAGCTCCGTGCGGACGGCGATCAGCACATCCGTCCCGCGCAGCCCCTCGGACAGCTCCCGCAACTGGCGCGCGATGGTGGAGATCTCGGCCGCGGACGGTTCGTGCGCGCCCTGCCTGACCCTGACCCGGGCGGCGGTCGTCGCGTCCACGATCCGTTCGACGGCGACGACGAGCGGCATCCAGGCCGCGGCGCGGCGCCCGTTCGGCGGCGGCTCGGTCAGCGCGCGCTGGAACTCCGTACGGATGGAGGAGAGGTCGCGGTACAGCCGGCGTCTGCTGCGGGCGCGGGCCGCGGGATCGGCGGCGTCCCCGAAGGCCAGCTCGACATAGCCGGCGGTGTCGGCGACCGCCTGGGCCAGCCGGTCGCCGACCCGGGCGTGCCAGCTCTCCGGCCACAGCAGGTATCCGGCCACCAGGGCGATGGCGCAGCCGATCAGGGAGTCGACGAGCCGGGGGACGATGAGCCCGGTCCCCTGGTGGTTGAGGTTGTCGGACAGCAGCAGGATCACCGGGGTGATGGCGGCGGTCTGGTAGCCGTAGCCGCGCGGGGTCAGGGCCGGGATGAGCGCGCCGAGCACCATCAGCGCGGGCACGTCCCACCAGCCGCGCGGCACCACCGTGAACACGGCCGCCGCGATCACGAGACCCGCGACCGTGCCGAGCGCGCGCAGCAGGGCCCGGGAGAAGACGGAACCGTAGTCGGGCTTCATGACGAAGGTGATGGTGAGGGCGACCCAGTACGAGCGCGGCACTTCGACGGTCGAGACGAGCACCTGGCCGAGGCCGATGCACAGGGCGAGCCGGGTGCCGTAGCGCCAGGAGGCACCCGACAGCAGGACGTTGCGGGTGGCGCGGGCTGCGCGGACGCGCAGCGCGGCGGGCCGGCCGAGCCGGTCGTCGAGGGCGCGCGGGTCGGGGGACCGGTCGGCCACGACACGGGCGGCGTGCCGCAGGGCGTGGTCGACGGCGCGCGCGGTCTCGTCGGCCGGTACGGGCAGCCGCAGTTCGAGGGGGTCCGTGCCGCCGGTCTCGACGGTGTCGGCGAGCAGGTGCACGGCGGCGGGGATCGCGGCGGGCAGGGGCGCGCCCCGCTGGTGGGCGGCGGGCGCGGCCTCGACGACGGGGGTGAGGGCGTTCAGCTGGGCGAGCAGCCGGACGAGGTCGGGGCTGCGGCCGTGGTGGAAGGCGCGCCGGGCGAGGACGAGGTCGTACGACTCGTTGAGGGACCGGGTGACGGCGAGGCGGAGACGTTCGTACGCGTCGGTGCCGCCGGCGGCGAGGAGGTCCGCGACCGTGCGGTAGGTGCCCGCGACGGCGGAGCGCTCCGGAACCCCCGAGCGCAGCGGCCAGGCGAGCAGGGTCAGCGCGAGGACGAGGAGTCCGCCGCCGGACATCAGCAGCGGGGCCAGCCACCAGGCGCCGGGGAGCGGAAGTCCGGCGCCGATCACGCAGTTGAGGAGCAGCAGCAGTCCGGTGACGGAGGCGACGGCGCCGATCGACGAGATCATCCCGGACACCAGGGCGACCAGGGTCACCGTCGCGACGGCGGTCCAGCCGTGTCCGTGGACCGCGGCGCCGATCGTGACGCCGATCGCGCCGAAGAGCTGCGGGACGGCGATGTTGAAGATCCGCATGCGGTACGCGTCCGCGGTGTCGCCGATGACCCCGGACAGCGCGCCCATGGAGGCGAGGGCGCCGTACGCGGGCTGTCCGCAGGCGAGTCCGACGGCGAGGGGGAGCGCCAGGGCCACGGCGGCGCGGGCGGCGGCGGCCCGGTTGACGGGGACCCGCTCCGGTCGGAGGTTCCTGACCAGCCAGTCGGGAGGGGTGAGGCCGATGGGGAACTCGCGGGACATGCCCCAAGTATGGCGTTTTCCCGCGAACGCCCTCCGCCCCGGCCCAACCACCGAAGGCCGCTCCCGCCTCGGTCCCCCCGCCCCGGTCGGGTCCCCGTACCCGGTGCGGCGTCAGGCGCCCACGCGGGTCGACGGTTCCGCGGCGGCCGGGCGGGGGGTCTCGGCCGGTCGTCGCCTGCGGGCGTACGCGCCGGCGAGCACCGAGGTCAGAGCCACCGTCAGACCCAGTGCCAGCAGCAGCCAGCTGACGAACCGCAGGGTCTCGGTGAGGGCGTCGTACACCGCGCCCGCGGCCGTGCGGGACACGTCGGGCGGCAGATCGGCGAGGGTGAGCCTGCGGCCGACGGTGATCGCGACACCGAGCAGCGCGGCGCCCAGAGCGGTGCCGAGGCCGGTCGCGAGGACCGCCCGGCGGCGGCGTACGGCGATGACGATGCCGGTCGCCGCGAAGACGACCGACGCCGACGGGAGCCAGAATCCGGCGACTTCGAGCACGTGGAACCCCTTCCGGAGCCGGGCCAGGTCCTCCGCCTCGAGCACGGTGATCTCGGCGTGCTCGACCGGGATCCGGTCGGCCAGCGGCATGTGGTCGTCGGCGAGCCGGCGTTTGACCCGCTCGGTGAGGGGCGCGAGGTCGACGGTCACCGCGCCCTCGCGGTCCTCGCGCAGTGCCCGCATCACGGCGTCGTGCGCGGCCAGATTGGCGGCCTCCCACGCCGTGCGGTACGCCTCGGTCTCGGTGAACGAGCGCACGGCGTCCCGCACGAAGTGGTTCACGGGCCCCTGGAGCCGGGGCCGGACGTGGACCTCGCGCAGGATGTCGTCGGTGACACCGGCCGCGATGGCGTCGCGGACGTCGTCGTCGGCGGCGAGCGGCGCCATCGTGGCCTCGTACCGTTCGGAGTCGCCGAGGCCGTACGTCGCCCACGCCGACAGCGCGCCGAGCGGCGCGAGGAGGCAGGCCAGCGCGATCAGCACGGCCGACAGGGGGCTCCGGACACGAGGGGACACGTCTTCAGGCAAGGGCTCCCCGGCCCCGTGCGCGACCCGGCCGACTGCAAATGGGCGCACAGGACAAGCCGTACGGGGAAGCCGCCGCGGTTGCCCCGCGCATCCCAGCGGCCCCAAGGGTTCTGGCCGTTCGGGTGGAGGCCTCACTCGTTCGGGTGTTTCCTTGATCTGGGGAGAAGGAGGCCGATATGCGCACCACCCCAGCCCTGCGGACGTTCGCCGGGGCCCTGCTCAGTGGCGGTGTACTGACCGCCCTGGCCGCCGGACCCGCCCTGGCCGCGACCGGGTCGGCGCCCACCGGCGACGGCTCCGGCAGCCCCGTCTGGGGCACCGTCATCTCCCGCGGGGAGATGAACCTGCGGCTCCAGCCCAGCACGGACTCGCCCGTCGTCGGCGCGCTCTCACCGGGCAGCCAGGACCGCGTCCAGTGCGCGGTGAACGGGCAGAGCGTGCTCGGCACCACCGTCTGGTACTGGCTCGTCGGCGCCCACGCCTGGGCCAGTTCCGCCTTCGTCGACACCGGCGGCCGCTCGGTGCCGAGTTGCTCGGACCCGTGTCCCGACCAGAAGGACGGGACCTGGCACAACGCGCACTGGGACAACGGGCGCAGCCCGCGCAACGACCCCGGCTGGAGCATGACGGCCTCCGGTTCCTGGACCTTCACCGTCACCAGCGCGTGGAGCTGGACCGTGTCCGGCTCCTCCTCGAACTCCTGGGACTGGGTCCCAGGTGGCAGGTGAGTGGGTGAATGAGGGAACGCATGAGGCCCCGGCAGTCCGCCGGGGCCTCATGCGGTGTGCGCCGTTCCGCCGGTCGCGGCGGAACGGCGCGGTACGGATTCAGCTCGCCTTTCCCGCCCCGTCCTCGTGCGTGTAGTAGCGGTAGAAGGCCACCGCGTACACGCCGACCGCCACCGGCAGCGACATGAACACGGACCGCAGAATGGTCGCGTCGGTCTGGCTGTACAGGAAACCGAACGCGCAGCCCGCGAACACGGCCCAGACCAGCGCGTGCATCTCGCGCCGCATCAGCGGGGCGATCGTCCGGGCGGCCATGTAGGCCCCGGCGAAGGCGATGGCGCACACGAAGCCGAACAGCACGTTCCAGCCCGTGATGGCGCCCGCGTCCCGGTTGATGGCGGCTGCCCAGTAGCCGTAGACGAGTCCGCCGGCGACGGGGACGCCCCACTTCGCGAGCGTGTGGGTCTGTTCCCCGAAGACGTCGGTCGATCCTGATGTTCGTGGTGTCCCTGACACGGGTGCGGCTTGAGCCATGGAAGGACTCCTTTCTGCTCGCCCCCGCCTTCCAGGTCACACCTCGCCGCAGCCCCTGGCAAGTCGGGACGGAGCCCCCGCGGAGCACCCGTGGAGCACCCGCCGTGCGACTCCTCACGACGTGCCTCCCCCCGGTCCGCCGGGATGCGGTGATCATGGTCGCGTGCTTCGCTGAGGTGCATGAAGCTCGTACTCTTCGGTGCCACCGGCATGGTCGGCAGCCGTATCGCCACGGAGGCGTCGGCGCGCGGACACCAGGTCGTCGCGGTCAGCCGCTCGGGGCAGTCCCCGGTCCCCGGGGTCGCCGCGACGGCGGCGGACGCCTCCGACCCGGCGAAGGTCGCCGAGCTGGTGGCCGGCGCGGACGCGGTGGGGTCGGCCTGCGTCCCGCCCCGCGACGGCTCGGACCCCAGCGAACCCTTCCTCGCCATCAACCACGCCCTGGTGGAGGGCGTGCGCCAGGCCGGGGTGAACCGGCTCGTGATCGTCGGCGGCGCGGGCACCCTGGAGGTCGCGCCCGGCGAGGCCGCGTGCGACCAGCCGGACTTCCCGGCGGCCTATCTGCCCGAGGCGCTCGCCCATCGTGACGCCCTGGCCTATCTGCGCAGCGACGTCGACGACCTCGACTGGACCTACATCTCCCCCGCGGCCGAGATCGGCCCGGGCGAACGCACCGGCGAGTTCCGGATCGGCGGCGACCGCATGCTCACCGACGCGGGCGGCCAGAGCCGGATCAGCGCCGAGGACTACGCGATGGCCTTCGTCGACCAGCTGGAGATGCCCGTCCACCCGCACGGCCGGATGTCCGTCGCCTACTGAGAGCGGGAAACGGAGGGCGGTACGGCGAGGTGGCCGACCTGAGGTCCATGCGCGAGCGGCTTCAGCGGGCCCTTCGGCCGCGCGCCGGGCTGCCGGAGGCCTTCCAGCGGTCGAAGCCGCTGAAGGTGCGCGGCCACAGCGTCGCCTGGCTGCCCCCGCTGCTGCTGCTCGTCGGCATCGTGCTGCTCGACGTCAACACCTCCGGCCGGTTCCGGATCATCTCCTGGCTCGTGCTCGTCCCGGTCATCGCCGCGGCGATCTGCGGAGTGCTGGGCACGGTGGCCTTCGCCGCGCTCGCGCTGATCACCTACGGCTCCGTGGACACGAAGTGGCCGCACCAGTACCAGAACGGCCTGCCCGACTTCGTCCTCGTCATCGTCGGCAGCGCCCTCGCCGCCCTCGCCTGTTCCGTCCGGCTGCGCGCCGAGCGGCGCATGCTGCACATGCGGGACATCGCCGAGACGACCCGGCGGACCGTGCTGCGCCCGATGCCACCGGGCTGGGGCGGTCTCGACCACGCGGCCGTCTATCTCGCCGCCGACAGCGAGGCCCGCGTCGGCGGCGACTTCTACGACATCCAGCCCGGCCTGCACGGCTCCCGGCTGCTGCTCGGTGACGTCCAGGGCAAGGGGCTCGCGGCGGTGGAGGCGGCGGCCGCGCTGCTCGGCACCTTCCGTGAGGCGGGGTACCACGAGCCGGCGCTCGCCACGGTCGCCGCCCGGCTGGAGGTCAGGATGCTGCGGCACAACCGCTACCGGGGAACGCTCGGCCGCGACGACGTCGACCGGTTCGCGACCGGCGTCCTGGTCGCGTTCCCCGAGGACACGCCGACGACGGTCGAGGTAGTCAACTTCGGCCACGAACCTCCGCTCGTCGTCGCCTCCGGCGGTGTGCGGAGCCTGGACCCGGGACACGGACTCCCGCTCGGCATGAACGAGTTGGTGTCCGCCCCGCCACTCGTCCTCCGGGTCGCGCTGGCTCCCGGCGAGACGCTGCTCCTGGTCACGGACGGGGTGACCGAGGCCCGTGACGCGGCCGGCGAGTTCTTCCCGCTCCGCGACGCGGTCACGAGGGCGCTGGCGCGGGACCCGCGCACCGCCGACCCGTACCGGCTCGTGCGCTTCGTGCGCGACGGCACACTGGAGCACTGCGGCGGCAAACTCGCCGACGACACCACGATCTTCGCCGTACGGCGCCGGGCGCGCGGCCCGCGGCGGACGTAGCCGGGGGCGCCGGACGCGGACCCCGAGCTCCGGGGCCCGGACGGGCGTTCACCTCTTCGCGTCCCCTCTTTGCATGCGCAGCCGTTACGGTGCTGAGGTGTCCGATCGATGGGGGAGGCAACCTGTGCCCGGAACCGTGCTGCTCCTCGCGGCCTCACCGGTGGGCAGGGGGTGTCTGGTGGACGCGGCCTCCGTGCTCCCCGTGCTCGCGGCCGTCGCCCCGCCGGTGCTGTCGGGCACCGGCACGGCGAACGTCGTCGAACTGGCCGACCCGCTGGAACCGCAGGCCGTTCTGACCCGGCTGCGCGCGGCGGCGGCGGCCCCCGGACCACTCACCGTGTTCGTCACGGGACAGCTCCAACTCGACCGCCGCCAGCGGCTTCCGCACCTCGCGCTGGCCCGCACCACCCCGGCGACGGTCCGTTACACCGCCTTCCCCTGGCGCTGGTTCGCCGACGAACTCCGGCTGCGGCCACCGGGTTCGACGACGATGTTCCTCGACCTGCACGCGGACGCGGACACCTGGGAGTTCCTCGCCGGGCGCCCGTTGGCGGCGGGCCCCTCGACGGAGCTGTACGGCCGGGTCGCCCCGCCGCAGTCCCGCCGTGCGACGGGGCGGCCGACGTACATGCGGGCGGTCGCCACCCTGCTCCGCAGCGGTCACCGGCCTCCCCTCGACCAGCTGCACCAGCAGGCCCTGGCGAGGGTGGCGGGGGAGGAGGGCGGCAGGCCGGGAGCGGCGGATCTCGTGCTCGCGCCCGGGCGGTCGTGGGCCGGGCAACCCTGGCCCCCGGCACCGGAGTTCACGACCGTCACGGCTCCGCCGCACACGCCGGTGCCCCCGCCGCGTCCGCCGGCCCCGCCCGCCGTGCCGCCCGTGCCGTCGGTGACGGTCCCCGGCGGGACGGACCGGCCCGCCGGTCCACCGGCCGCCGATCCGCACGAGGAGATCACCGCGGCCGTCCGCGACGGACGGCACGAGGACGCCCTCGCGCTGGCGGCGCGGTGGGAGCGGGAGGCGCTGCGGACGTACGGGCACGGGTCCGAGCCGGTGCTGCACTGGATGGAGGTACGGGCCGACCTGGCGATGATGGCCGGGGACGCCGAGCGCAGCTGCCGGGGCTGGCTGGCGCTCGCGGCGACCCGGCTCGACGCGGGCCAGGCGCCGGGCGCGCCCGCGGTGGAGTCGGCCGTGGACCGGGCGCACCACCAGTGGGGCCGGGTCGGGGACCCGGCGCGGGCCCGTGAACTCGGCGCGGAACTGGCCCGGTTGAGACAGCGCGTGCCCGGCAGCCGGGAGGGCGCGCTGGACCATGTCCGGCGCCAGCTGCGGCAGTTGCAGACCCAGCCCTGATCCGGGGGAGGGTCAGCCCCCGGCCGCCAGTGATGCCAGGGCGCCCGACACCAGGGTCCGTACGCCCGGCGCGACCGTGGACAGGTCCGGGGCGAAGTGCGGGCTGTGGTTGCTGGGGACGGCGGCGAGCCTGGTCATGAGGTCGTCGCCGCCCGGGGCCGCGTTCCAGACGTCGGCCGGGGTGCTGGTCACGAACCAGTAGGAGTAGGGGATCCGCCCGGCCGCGAGCCGGGGGAAGTCCTCGCTGCCCATGGCCGGGCCGGGGTCCAGGACCGTCCCGGCGCCGAAGACCTCGCCGTGCACGGCGGCGATCCGGCGGTCGGTCTCGGCGTCGTTGACGGTCACGGGGAAGTCGTTGCCGACGGTGACCGTGGGTTCGGCCTGGCACCCGGCAGCCGCGCACTCACCGGCCGCGACGCGCCGCACGGCGGCGATCATCCGCTCCCGTACGTCAGGCGACTGCGTCCGCAGGTTCAGGGCGATCCGGGCCTCGGACGGGATGATGTTGTGCCGGGTGCCGGCCTCGATCCGCCCCACGGTCAGCACGGCGGACTCACGCGCTGCGACCTCCCGGCTGACGACCGTCTGGAGCCGCGTGACGATGTACGCGGCGGTCACCACCGGGTCGACGGTCGCCTCGGGCCGCGAACCGTGCCCGCCCCGGCCGTGCACGACGATGTCGATGTCGGTCGAGGCGGACATGATCAGGCCGGGGGAGTGCGCGTACAGCCCGGCGGGGCCCGGCGCCACGTGCTGGGCGAGCAGGACGTCGGCCCGCGGGAAGCGTTCGTGCAGGCCGTCGGCGACCATGCGGGCCGCGCCCTCGCCGGTCTCCTCGGCGGGCTGCCCGACCAGCACCAGCGTGCCGGACCAGGTGTCCCGTCCGGCGGCGAGCGCCTCCGCGGCGCCGGTGAGCCAGGTGACGTGCAGATCGTGGCCGCAGGCGTGCATGACCCCCTCGGTCGCCGAGGCGTACGGCAGTCCGGTCTCCTCGGTGACGGGCAGCGCGTCCATGTCGGCGCGCAGCAGGACGGTGGGCCCGTCCCCGTTGCGCAGGACGCCGACGACGCCCGTGCCGCCCACGCCCTCGGTCGTGTCGTACCCGGCCTTGCGCAGCCGCTCCGCGAGGGCCGCGGCCGTACGGTGTTCGCGCAGCGACAGTTCGGGGTGCCGGTGCAGGTCCCGGTAGAGGTCCTCCAGGGCGGGGACCGGGAGGTCGGCGGTGAGGTCCAGCGCGGTGCGTGCGGCGGCAGAGGTCACGGGTTCACTGTAGGCGCCGTGATTCCCGCGGACGAGGGGTTCGCCGTGGCCGTACGGCGGCGGAGGAGCCCGTCACCTGCCCGCGGAGGTCCCCGGTGTCCCTAGGGTGCGGTCGTGTACGCGGAGGGCGGGGAGGCGGGGGCCCGATCGGCGGCTCTGGCCGGGCCGATGTTCGCCGCGGTGACCAGGGCGGCGACCGCGACGAGGGCGGCGAGCAACCCCCTGGAGTAGCGCGCGGAAATACGTCGGAGCACGGTGACCTCGCAACAACAGCGGCGTATTAAGCAGGCTTAATCCGGCGCTTAACGTAGAGGCTCCCGGGCTCACATCGCAAGAGGGCCCGAGGCCGGACTGTCACCGGAAGCCGGACCGGCCCAACTCGGCTTGATGGCATGCTTGACCCATGGCGGAGCGGGACGACCCTGAGATCATCGGGCGCAGGGTGCAACAGCTGCGCACAGAACGAGGCCTGACGCAGCGACAGCTCGCGGAACCGGTGTACACACCCGCGTACATCTCCACCCTGGAGGCGGGCCGCGTGAGGGCCTCCGAGTCCGCGCTGCGGCACATCGCCGGCCGTCTCGGAGTCGCGTACGAGGAGTTGGCGACGGGACGGCCCGCCCATCTCGCCGTCGACCTGCGGCTGCGGCTGACGGACGCGCAGCGCACGCTCTCCACCGGAGAGGCCGAGGTGGCCGCGGGGACCTACGCCGCGCTGCTCGCGGAGGCGGAGGCCCACGGGCTGGTCGCCGAGCAGGCGGCGGCGCTGCTCGGGCTCGGCGAGTGCGCCCTGGACACCGGGGACCTGGAGACGGCGCAGCGGCGCTTCGAGGAGTCGGAGCAGCGGCTCGGGGACGCGCCGCTGCCGCAGCGGGTGCCCGCCGTGCGCGGCCGGGCGGTCTCCCACTATCTCGCCGGTGAACTCCGTTACTCCTGCTACCTGTTCGAGTCCACCATCGACGAGCTCAACCGGACGGGGCTGCACGATCCGGAGGCGCTGCTCCTGCTCTACACGGGTGTCATAGCGCCCTACATGGACATGGGCGCGCACGCACGGGCCGCCCAGGCGGCCGAGTTCGCGCTCGCGCTCGCCCCGCAGGTCCAGGATCCGGCCCTGGTGGCGCGGATGCACCGGTCGGTGGCCCGGACGATGATCGCCGAGGGCCGCATCGCCGAGGCCGACGTCTCCCTCGCCAAGGCCGCCGAGCTCTACCGCCAGCTCCAGATCCGCACCGAGCTCGCCAACTGCCACTGGATGCGCGGGTATCTGTACGCCCAGAACGGCGAACTGGAGCGTGCGGAGGACGAGTTGCGCGAGGCGCAGGCCATGCTCTCCGCGAAGCGGGCCGCGCTGTACACCAGCCAGGTCGCGGTGGAACTGGCCGATGTGCTGCACCGCCGGGGCAAGTCCGAGGAGGCGGACGGACTGCTGCGGCAGGTGCTCGGGGACCTGAACTCCGAGCGGGGCGCCATCCACGCGGCCGCCGCGCACCGGCTGCTCGGGATCATCGCGGAGGACACCCGGGACACCGAGGCGGCCGAGGAGCACTACGTCCGGGCGATGAGCCTGCTGGAGCGGGCGGGCGCGGCGGGCGACCTGGCGGACCTGTGCCGGCTGCTGGGCGACCTGCTGCGGCGCACCGGCCGGGTGGAAGCGGCCCTGGACGCCTACCGCACGGGCCTCGGCCACCGCACCGCCCCCGGCACGACGACCCTCGGCCCGGCCCCGGCCCAGCCGCCCCTCTGAGGCGCCAGGCCCTAGGGCGAGCCGGACGTTCCCGAGCCCGCCCTCGCCGTGCCGCCGTTCGACGACGCGGGAGGGGCGGCGGGGGGCGAGGCGTTGACCGAGGGCCTGATCTCCACCGTCGAGCCCAGGGCGAGCCGCTCGTACAGCTGCTTGGCGTCGGCCAGGTCCAGGCCGATCCAGCCGTCGGCCGGGTTGGAGAAGCTCTGGCCGCCGGAGCTCAGGGATCCGACGTAGTCCGTCGTGCCGTCGGGCGCGGTCAGTTCGACCACCCAGGACGCCTTGAAGGTGTAGCCGCCGCCGAAGCCGACCGTCCTGGAGGAGATCTTCCTGACCGTCTCCTTCGCGCTGACCGTCGTCCGGACCGTCGGCATGGATCCGGGCAGGCTGTCGGAGTGGAGCGTCAGGCGGTGTCCGGCCACGGAGATCACCCGCTTGCCCAGATCGATCGTGGCGTCCGGCGGTGCCACCGGCGGGCTGGCACTGACGGTGGGGCTCGCGGCCGGCGGAGACTGGTGCCGTGCGGTGCCGCCCGGGCTCGTCAGGGCGGCGAGGGCCAGCGCCCCCGCGACGCAGGCGCCGGCCGCGGTCCACGCCGTACGGCGGCGCCGCCGGCGGCCCGTCGCCCGGCCGCGGATCTCCGCACCGGTCAGCGCCGGAGGCCGCTCCGCCTCGTCCGCCAACTCGCGCAGCGCGGAGGTGAGTTCATCGGACACGGTTGTCCTCCCACTCCCCCTTGCCCGGCGTGCGCACGGAGCCCGGTGCGCCCACGGAGTCCGCGGTGGGCACGGGGCCCGCGGCGCGCGCGGGGCCGGTCAGGTCCACCGGATCCTCCGAGAGCACCAGCGCCAGCGCCGCCCGGCCCCGTGAGAGCCGGGCCTTGACCGTGCCGACGGGGGCACCGGTTTCGGAGGCTACCTGCTCGACACTCAAGTCGCACAGATGGTGCAGAACGATCGCCATCCGCTGCGCCTCGGGCAAGGTGCGCAGCGCGGCCACGAGCGCGGTGCGCTCGGGCCCCGGGCCCGGGGCGTGGTCGGCCGGCGCGGTGCGCCGCACCAACTCCAGCCAGCGGCGGGCCCGGCGCCAGCGGCTCACCGCGAGCCGGGTCGCCACGGTCCGTATCCACGCCTCGGGAGCACCGTCGGCGAGGAACTCCCGGCGCCGGTCCCAGGCGCGGACGAACGCCTCCTGCACGACGTCCTGCGCCTCGCCGTGATCCCCCGTGAACGCGTAGAGCTGGCCGGTCAGACGGGGGAACGCGCTCGCGTAGAACGCGTCGAACTCCTCCTCGGTCATGCCCTCCGCCCGACTCTCCGCGGATTCCCCGGGCGGGTGCAACCGGACGGCCCCCGCCGCGCGTACAGGCCCCGTACGTCGCACATCGGGACACACCACAGGGGGATCAGGATGACCATGGGACGGAGAGGCGGCCGGGGCCGGGCGGTCCGCGCCTGGAGCGCGGCGGC
Source organism: Streptomyces sp. f51 (assembly GCF_037940415.1). Taxonomy (NCBI): domain Bacteria; kingdom Bacillati; phylum Actinomycetota; class Actinomycetes; order Kitasatosporales; family Streptomycetaceae; genus Streptomyces; species Streptomyces sp. f51. The sequence continues at coordinate 3,830,697 of NZ_CP149798.1, forward strand.
CTTGTGCGCGCTGCTCGCCGGGTGCTCGGCGCAGGCGGTGGCCGACGGCGGGGGCGGCGGAAGGGGACCGGGGGGCGGGACGGCCGCGACCGGCACCGCCGCGGCGCGGCCGAAGCCCTCCACCACACCGCCGGAGCCGCTGCCGGGCGCGCACGTCAACATCGCCGACGGGCAGACCGTGGGCGTCGGCATGCCGGTCTCGGTGACTTTCGACCGGCCGGTGCCCGTGGCCGAACGGGCGCACGTGGAAAGGCAGTTGAAGGTGTCCGCGAAGGTCGAGGGCTCCTGGGGGTGGGTCAAGGACCGTAACCTCGCCGACGGGCAGCGCGTCGACTTCCGGCCCCGTACGTACTGGAAGCCCGGAACGGCGGTAACCGTCCGGGCCGGAGCCGGAATCACTAGGCATTTCACGGTGGGCCGCTCCCTCGTCGCCACAGTGGATGTCCGTACACACTTCATGACGCTCGAAACGGCCGGATCGTCTCGCCGCGTCCCGATCACCGCCGGCGCGCCGGGGATGGACACCTGGAACGGCACGATGGTCGTCTCCGACAAGGCGTCCAAGGTGTTCATGGACTCCCGCTCGGTCGGCTTCGGTGACGCGTACGCGGATTACTACTACTACGCCGTCCACCTCACCGCCTCGGGCACCTATCTCCACCAGAACCCGAAGGCGAACATCTACGGCGGCCGGCAGAACGTCACGCACGGCTGTGTCGGACTCGCCACCGGCGGTCCCGCGAAGCGGTTCTTCGACGAGGTGATCCCCGGCGACGTCGTCAAGGTCGTCGGCTCCCGGGACACGGTCGCCGTCGGCAACGGCTACGGCGACTGGAACCTCGACTGGGACCAGTGGCGGGCCACGAGCGCCCTCCACTGACGGACGTCCCCGCCCGGCGGCCCCGAGCCGCGGTTCCGGAGCACCGGCGGCCGGGTCCATTCCCGGCTCCACCTGGGCTGAGCGCGGGGCGCGACAGGGGGGCGCGCGGGCGTACGCCCCCTTGTGGCGCCCCTGTCCCGGCGGGCCGGCGGCCCCGGCCGGGCCCGCGGGACGCGTCGGGGAGGCTTGTCCGGTCCCCGACAGGCTCGCCCGGCGGACGCCCCCGCGCACCGGAAAGATCGCGGAACCGACACCCCGACTGCTGACCTCGGGGAACGCGCGGCCGGGCGGGCGGGGACCGGACGAGAGGGTGCGCGGCCGCCGTGATCCGTAGTCCTCAGGGTGGCCGAGTCGGAGCGGGATCGAGACCATCAAGCCCTACCGCCCGCCGGAATAGGGCCCATACTGGAATCACGATGAGTAAATCCTCCGCGCCCCGGCGCCACCTGCCCACCAGCCCCTTCGCTGCACCCGTAGTCCCCGTGGCCAAGGAGTTCAGCCTCGGAGACCGCGTCTCCCACGACCAGTACGGCCTGGGCACGATCGTCGGCGTCGAAGAGGGCATCGCGATGCTCGTCGACTTCGGCGCCCGCCAGGTCCGCGTGCTGAGCCCCTACTCCCGAATGGACCGGCTCTGACCCGCACCCACTGACACCTCCGGCCCGAGGCAGCCGCCCACCGGCTGTCCGGGCCGTGGTGTGTCCGGGGGTGCGACGCCCGGGCCGGGCGCGCCGCTCCTCAGCCCTGTGTCGGGGCCGGCGACTTCCCCGCCAGGACGTCCTTGAGCCGGTTGGCGCCCGCCTGGACCGCCTGCTCGGTCGACTGGTGCTCGGTGCCGGAGAGCCCGCCGTTGGTGAGGGACAGGGCGCTGTCGCCGACCTGCACCGCCGCGAAGTCGAGCGTCAGCGTGTCCGGGTCGCCCTCCAGCTTGCCGCTCATCGTCACCTGGAGGCCCTGGCGGGCGTCCCCCACATCGGGCAGGTGCGTCGAGACGACCTGGACCGTCTGCCGGTCACCCTTGTTGTCGACGGCGGTGAACTGGTCGCAGATGTCCGGCAGCGTCGCCAGCCACTTCATCTGGGTGTCGAGGGAGCTCTTCCCGTACGAGGCGACCTCGTAGCGCATCTGGGCGTTGTCGGCGCTGTTGTCGAAGCCGGTGACGGCACTGGCGCCCAGCGGTTTGCCCAGCAGGTTCTCCGCGTACAGGCCGTCCAGCAGCTTCTGGCACTGCTGGGCGTTCCCCTTGTCGGTGATGAAGGCCGACGCGTCGACCTTGCTCTTGAGCAGCGTGTCGTGCCACGCCGCCACACCCTTCGACTCGGCCCACTGCGACCCCAGGTCGGAGTTGGTGATCAGCGCGGTCTGCGCCTCGGCCTTGGTGAGCACGCGGGGGGAAGAGGAGGGGGAGGGCGAGGCGGCGCCGGGTTCCTCGGCCACGGGCGAGGCCGGGACCGTGGAGGCGGGGGACGCGGAGGAGTCCGTACGGCCGGAGCCGCTGTCGCCTCCGCCGTTCGAGCAGGCGGCCGTCGACAGCAGCATCCCCGCGGTCAGGGCGGATGCGAGGAGACAGGACGGACGGATCATGCGAGGGCCTCCCGAGGACGGTCCCGAGGTCGGGCTGTGTCCCTCCACGCCACCACCGGCCACGGCCCCCCACCAGCGCACCGGTCCGTCCGGGTGAGTGCGGCGCGCGGACGCCACCGGTCGTCCGCCGGGTGATCCCGTCCGGCACCGGCCGGGATCTGCCAGAGTGGAAGGTGATGCATGCGCTCCAGGGAAGCACCATGAGCCCCACCGACCGGTTCGAGGACGACGACTACCCCGCCTACACGATGGGTCGTGCGGCCGAGCTGATCGGCGCCACCCCCGCGTTTCTGCGGGCCGTCGGGGAGGCCGCGCTGATCACGCCGCTGCGCTCCGACGGCGGCCACCGCCGCTACTCGCGCAACCAGCTCAGGCTCGCGGCCCGCGCCCGGGACCTCGTCGACCAGGGCACGCCCGTCGAGGCCGCTTGCAGAATCGTCACGCTGGAGGACTCCCTCGACGAGGCCCTGCGGATCAACGCGGAGCTGCGCGGTTCGACACCGCAGGACGCCTGAACCGGCCGCAGGACCCCGGTGGGGGCGGCTTCCCGGCGCCCCGCGGATATCTGCACCGGCCGATACAGAATTTGCTGCACGGGCCCGCGAGGTTTTGATATTCCCCGTGGCGGGGTGAGATAGTGCGCCCGCTTCGGGACGCCTGGCGTGCTACTGTCGATTTCAGTTGCAGTTGTGGTTCCCAAAGATTTTCCGGTGCATTCCGGTTGGGGCTTCATTGCGGCAGCGCGGGTTCACGAGGTGTGGATCTGCGAGCTTAGCCCCGAAGGAGATTTGACATGGCTACTGGCACCGTGAAGTGGTTCAACGCGGAAAAGGGCTTCGGCTTCATCGAGCAGGACGGCGGCGGCGCCGACGTCTTCGCCCACTACTCGAACATCGCCACCTCTGGCTTCCGTGAGCTTCAGGAAGGCCAGAAGGTGACCTTCGACGTCACGCAGGGCCAGAAGGGCCCGCAGGCGGAGAACATCGTCCCCGCCTAGTCCGGGACACCGGATGGCCGGCGTTCGCACCTCGCGGTGCGAGCGCCGGCCATCTGTATTTACGGTCATTGAAATTGCGATGAATTTTCGGTGCCTGTTCCCTTTTTCGGCGACGCTAAACCCGGGCCACGCGGGCCGTGTTACCGCACCGCATGGACCGCCCGGTTACCGCACGCCCGCACCGCCCGGTCACCGCACCGCCAGGACCGCGCGCACGGTCTTGCCGCCGAAGCCCGTACTGACGATCTCCAGACTGTGGGCCAGCTGCTGGACCATGGCCAGGCCCCGGCCGCTTTCCGATTCCGCGTCCAGCACGCCGATCCGCGGCCTTCCGGGACTGTCGTCGTGGACCTCGACGGTCACGCGTCCGTGCCCCAGCTGAAGCCGCAGCCGGCAACCGCTGCGGCCGTACCGCACGGCGTTGGCGACGAGCTCGGAGGCGATCAGTGTGGCGTCGTCCACCTGGTCCGCGGTCGGTGACGCGAGCCGTGGTCGCGGCCGGGTCAGGAACGCCGTGGTCAGTTTGCGGGCCCTGCCCGCCGAGACGGCCGTACGCGGCAGTGTGTACTCCACGCGGGCGGTCGGCCTGACGGTGCGCCGGTGCGCACGCATGACTGACACCTCTCTTCCCCCTCCCAGGACGACGGATCCCCGCCGACGGCTCCGTCCCCGTCGGCCGGGACCCCGCGCGAAACGGTGCGCGGCCGGTCCTGCCCTCGGGTGATGCCCCACCCGGGCGATCCGCAACCAGGGACGCGCGTCACAAAGCTGCCACGGACACGTCAGGGCGGCCCGGCGGCCCGTTCAGCGCCCCGAGTCCAGCAGGCGGAAGTCGGCGTAGTCGAACCCGGGCGCCACCACACAGCTGACCAGAACCTCCTCGTCGCCGGCCGGACGCGCGGACTGCCAGACCCCGCCGGGGACGAGGACCTGGGGGCGCTCCCCGGCCTCGATCCGGGGGCCGAGGCGGATCACCTGCGGGGTGGACTGGGGAGTGGACCCGTCGCCGCCGAGCAGGACGTCGAGGGGCCCACCGCGGTGCCACAGCCAGAGTTCGTCCGAGCGGACGGTGTGCCAGGCGGAGGTGTCGCCGGGCGTGAGCAGGAAGTAGATCGCCGAGGCGGCGGCGCGGGGTCCCGGGTAGCCGTCGGGCAGGAACGCCTGCGGCGCCGTCCAGGTCTCGGTGAACCAGCCGCCCTCCGGGTGGGGACGCATGTCCAGGGCGGCGGCCAGCGCGGGGATCCCGGTCTCAGGAGAGGTCATCCCTTGCCTCTATCACGCGGCCGGAAGGAGGTTCAACCAACTCCCGGTGGACACGCCCGCGTCTCTGACAGGGTGGGGTCCATGGCGACCCTTCACAGAAAGCTGCTAGGTCTGCTGCCCCGCGTGGGCGTGCAGGTGCTGGACCTCGGATCGGGAGCCGCGGTGGTCTACCGGCGCGGTGTGCGCAGACGGGTCGCCCTCGGCAAGGGCGCCGACCTGGTGCTGCGCGGACGGACGGCCGCCTGGAAGCAGGTGCCGCTCGGCGGCACCGGCGCCCGCCTCCTGCTCGACGAGAAGGAGACGGCGGCCGACGAGCGCTCGTTCCAGCTGTCGGCCGCGTCCTACCTCTGCGGGCAGCACGTCACCGCCCTGCTCGACCGGTACGAGGTGAACTGCGTCCTCGACGTGGGCGCCAACTCCGGCCAGTACGGACGCCAGTTGCGCCGCCTCGGCTACACCGGCCGGATCGTCTCGTTCGAGCCGACCGCCGAGGCCTTCGCGAAGCTACGGCAGGCGGCGGAGGGGGACCCCGACTGGCAGGTGCATCAGATCGGTCTCGGGCGGGAGGACACCACCCAGTCCATCCATGTGGGCTGGAACACCATGAACTCCCTTCTGCCGCCCAGCGATTACGGCAAGGGCCGCTACAAACGCTTCGCCAAGACCCGTACGGAGGAGATCGAGGTCCGCCGTCTCGACGGGATGCTGGACACGGTCCTCGCCGGGCTCGACGACCCCCGCCCCTATCTGAAGATGGACACCCAGGGCTACGACCTGGAGGTGTTCGCGGGTGCGGGGGAGCGCGCCGCGGAGTTCGTCGGCATGCAGTCGGAGGTCGCGACGCTGCGGCTGTACGAGGGCAGTCCCCGGATGGGCGAGGCCATCGCCGTGTACGAGGAGCGCGGCTTCGAGATCACCGGCATGTACCCGGTGTCGCGGGAGGAGGCCACCGGCCGTGTGGTGGAGTTCGACTGCGTGATGGTCCGCGCGACGGCGGTCCCGGCGAGGACGTAGGCGAGGGCCTACGCGGGATAGGCGTGGGTCTGGGCCGCCTTGACGGTGGCCCAGACCGGGGACCCCGGATGCAGGCCGAGTTCCGCCGCCGCGACCGTCGTCAGGTCGGCCGCGAGCGGGAGTTCGCCGGTGAGGTCCACGCGGATCTGGTCGCCGTGCGTCTCCAGACCCGCGACGCGGCACTGCCACAGGTTGCGGGCGCTGGAGCCGGTGGGCCGGTCGCGGTGCAGCGTCACGGCGCTCGGCGGGAACGCCACGAACACGGGCCCGTCGAGCCGCTCGGTCGTGGTGATCCCCGGACCCGCCTCCAGCCGTACGGTGTGTCCCCCGGCCTCGCCGCGGTAGAGGTTGAGCCCGACGAGCTGGGCGATGTAGTCGGTGCGCGGCCTGCGGGCGATGTCCGAGGGGCCGCCCTCCTGGACGACCCGGCCGTCCTCGACCACCACGAGCCGGTCGGCGAGCACCATCGCGTCCAGCGGATCGTGCGTCACGAGGACCGCGACGGCCTCGAAGTCGGCCAGATGATGCCGCAGTTGGGCCCGCACGTCCAGGCGGGTACGGGCGTCGAGCGCGGCGAGCGGTTCGTCCAGCAGCAGCAGCCGGGGACGGGTGGCGAGGGCGCGGGCGACGGCGACCCGCTGCGCCTGCCCGCCGGAGAGCCGGCGCGGCCTGGTCCCGGCGAACTCGGCGAGGCCCATGCGCTCCAGCCACGCGGCCGCCTGCGCCCGGGCCTCCGCCTTGGACGCACCCTGACAGCGCGGCCCGAAGGCCACGTTGTCGAGCGCGGACAGATGCGGGAAGAGCAGATAGTCCTGGAAGACGACGCCGACGGGCCGGGACTCGGGCGGCGTGCGGTCCAACGGGGCGCCGTCCAGCCGCAGTCGGCCGCCCTCGGACAGCGGGGTGAGCCCGGCCAGCGCGCGCAGCGCCGTCGTCTTGCCAGCGCCGTTCGGGCCGAGCAGGGCCACGACCTCGCCGGGGGCGGCGCTCAGTTCGATGTCGAGCAGGAACGAGCCGCGCCGGACGACGAGCCGGGCGTCGAGGCCCGTGCCGCCCGGCTCGGCGCTCTCCGGCGGGTTCGTCGCGGTCATGAGGCCGCCGTCATCCAGCGGTCCCGCAGTCCGGCGAGGACCGCGACCGAGACCAGCAGCAGGACGAGACTCAGGGCGATCGCGGCGTCGGGGTCGCTCTGGAGGGCCAGGTAGACGGCCAGCGGCATGGTCTGGGTGCGGCCGGGGAAGTTGCCCGCGAAGGTGATCGTCGCGCCGAACTCGCCGAGGGCGCGGGCCCAGGCCAGCACGGAACCGGCGGCGATGCCGGGGGCGATGAGCGGCAGGGTGACCCGGCGGAACGCGGTGAAACGGGAGGCGCCGAGGGTCATGGCGGCCTCCTCGTAGCGCGGGTCGGCCGCCCGCAGGGTGCCTTCCACGCTGATCACCAGGAAGGGCATCGCGACGAAGGCCTCGGCCACGACCACTCCGGCCGTGGTGAAGGGAAGCGTGATCCCGAACCACGCGTCGAGCAGCCTGCCCACGACACCGTTGCGGCCGAGGGCCAGCAGCAGCGCGACACCGCCGACCACCGGGGGCAGGACGAGGGGCAGGGTGACCAGGGCCCGTACGAGTCCGCGCCCCGGGAACTCCGTACGCGCCAGCAGCCAGGCGAGCGGCACCCCGAGCACCAGGCTCACGGCGGTGGCCGAGGTCGCCGAGAGCAGGGACAGCTGGAGCGCCTGCCAGACCTCGGGCTTGGCCAGCTGTTCCGGCAGGCTGTGCCAGGGCGCCCGTACGAGCAGCGCGACCAGCGGGAGCAGCAGGAACGCGAGCCCGACGAGGGCCGGGAGCAGCAGGGGAAGGGGTGTGCGGCCCCGCACCCGGCCCCCTGCCCGCGTCCGGCCGCGCCCGGGCCGCGGCCCACCCACGAGGGTGTCGGCCGGGGCACCGGACTTGTCGAGCGAGGTCACGGGATCACTCACGGCTTCGGGAGACGGGTTCGGGGCGGCCGGGACGCGGACGGACCCGGACCGCGGGGGTCGGGGTGCGGGCCGACCGGATGCCGCGAGGGCCGGGGCGCGGTCGGGTCCCGTACGGCGAGGGTCAGGAGGTGGGCTTCAGGAAGCCGGCCTCCGTCAGCACCTTCTGGCCCTCAGGGGACTGCACCAGCGCGATGAACGCCTTGGCCGCGGCCGTGTTGGGCGCGTCCTTGAGCAGGGCGATCGGGTAGTCGTTGATGGCGTCGGCGGACTCGGGGAACTCCACGCCCTCCACCTTGTCACCCCCGGCCTTCACATCGGTCTTGTACACGACCGCCGCGTCGGCCTCCTTCAGCTCCACCTTGGTCAGGGCGCTCTTGACGTCCTGCTCGTAGGAGACGGGGGTGAGCTTCAGCTTGCTCGCGTCCAGCGCCTTCTGCGCGGCGGCGCCGCACGGCACGGTCTTGTCGCACAGGACGACCTTGAGCCCGGACTTGGTGAGGTCCTTCAGGGAGGCGACCTTGTGCGGGTTGCCGGGCAGGGTGGCGATCTCCAGCTGGTTGCGCACGAAGGTGGCGGGAGTGGTCGCCGCGTCGCCCTTGTCGGTCACGATGGCCATCGTCTTGGGGCTGGCCGCGGCGAAGACGTCCGCCGGGGCGCCGCCCGTGATGCTCGCGGCGAGGCTGTCGCTGCCGCCGAAGCTGAAGGTGACCTTGGTGCCCGGGTGGGCCTTCTCGAACTGCTGGCCAAGGGCCGTGAAGCTCTCCTTCAGTGAGGCGGCCGCGAACACGGTCACCGTGCCCGACAGCTTCGAGGACGAGGACGCGGACGACTTCTTCGCGTCCGAGGAGCCGGACGAGCCGTCCGAGGAGGAGCAGGCGCTCAGCGCCAGCAGCGCGGCGGCACCGACGCCGGCCGCCTGAAGGGTCCGGGTGGTACGGCGGGTCCGGCGCGCGGATCGGGTCGTCACGGATCTACTCCCTCGAAGACTCTGAGGCTCGCTGGAGCCTCCGTCGTGATCCTCAGTCCTGAAGCTCACGTTCTGCAATGGCCTGATCATACTTCCGCATATGCGAGCTGGAAGTCTCCTGTCGTATCGCATGAGCTGTGCCCAGTGGCTTCGGATGTACGCATGTGCGTTTGCCCGGGACCGCCCGCGGGGTACGGTCCACCGGGAGGTGCTGTCCAGTGAGCCAGTCCCTGACGGAGCCGACACCACCGGCTCCCCCGCTCGCGGAACTCGCGCTGACCGGTGACCTCGCCCGGCCCGCCCTGCTGACCGTGCCCGATCTGCTCGCCTGGCCCCAGCACCGGGTGCGGGTCGCCTTCGAGTGCGCCACCAGCGGGGTGCGGCACCACGGATTCGAGGGCCCTCTGCTGCACGACGTCCTGCGGGACGCGGGCCCCCGCTTCGACCCGTCCCGGCGCAAGGACCGGCTGCGCTTCCTCATCGCGGTGGCCGGCGCGGACGGCCATCACGCGCTGCTCACGTGGGCCGAGATCGACCCCGACTTCGCGGACGCACCGGTGCTGCTGGCGGTCGGCATCGACGGCACCCCGCTGGACCGGGCGGGACCGCAGCTGGTTCTGCCGCAGGACCGGTGCGGAGCCCGGCATATCAGCGGGATCGACACCATCAGGGTGGACGGCTGTTACCCGTCCTGGCCGGGCGGGCCCACCGGCTGAGCGTCGGCGCTCCCTCAGCGCGCCCGCGCCCGGCGGCAGGTCAGGCGCGGTCGATGTGCACGTTGGTCGACTTCACCTTGGCGGTGGCCTCCACGCCGACCTCCAGGCCCAGTTCCTCGACGGCCTCCCGGGTCAGCAGCGAGACCAGCCGGTGGGGGCCGGCCTGGATCTCCACCTGGGCCGCGACGTCACCGAGCTTGACGGCGGTGACGATGCCGGGGAAGGAGTTGCGGACGGAGGTGTACGGGCTGACGCCCTCCTCGCCCCCGGCTCCGGCCAGTTCGACCGAGAACGCGGCGAGGTCGCGGCCCTCGATGAGGCGCCGGCCGCTGTCGTCCCGGTGCGTGGCCACCCGTCCGGCGTCCGCCCAGCGACGGGCGGTGTCGGGGCTCACGCCGAGGAGCCGGGCGGCCTGGCCGATGGTGTAGGACTGCATGGGCGCGACGATAGGCAGGTGCTTCACACCCCTGCAAGCCGGACCCCGGGCGCGGCGCGAGCGGTGGTGAGCAGGCCGGTCGTTCAGCGGCCGCGTTCCCTGGCGTCCGCGTAGGAGCGGAGGAACAGGGCCTCGACATGGGCCATGTGCTCGATCTCGGTCGGGTCGACGCTCTCGTTGGGCGCGTGGATGAGGCACTTGGGCTCCTCCACGCCCATGAGGACGATCTCGGCGCGGGGGTAGGTCTCGGCGAGGACGTTGCACAGCGGGATGGAGCCCCCCTGACCGAGGAACGCCATGGGTCTGCCGTAGACCTCGTTCATGGCGCGGCCGAGCGCCGCGTAGGCGGGGCCGTCGGTGGCCGCCTTGAACGGGGCGCCGGCGCTCTCGTCCTCGACGCGCACCCGCACTCCCCAGGGCGCGGCCCCGGTGAGATGCCGGGTGAGGGCAGCGCGGGCGGTGGCCGGGGCCGTGCCGGGCGGGATCCGCAGGCTCACCCGGGCCCGCGCGGTGGGCGGCACCGCGGCGGCGGAGCCGACCACCGGGGGGCAGTCGACGCCGAGGATCGTGACGGCGGGGCGGGCCCACAGCCGGTCGGCGACCGTGCCGGTTCCGGTGAGCCGGACGCCGTCCAGGACTCCGGCGTCGGCGCGGAACTGCTCCTCGTCGTAGCCGACGCCCTCCCAGGTGCCCTCGCAGTCGAGCCCCTCGACGCGGGTGGCGCCCGTGGCCGGGTCGCGCAGGGTGGAGAGCAGCTGGATCAGCGCGGCGAGCGCGTCCGGGGCCGGGCCGCCGAACATGCCCGAGTGGATCTCTCCGGCCAGGGTGTCGACGGTGACGACGACGTTGACGAGGCCGCGCAGGGTGACGGTGGCGGTGCCGGTGCCGACCTCGGCGTTGCCGGTGTCGCACACCAGCAGGGCGTCCGCGAGGAACTGCTCCGGGTGCTGGGCGACGTAGCTCTCCAGGCCGCCCGTGCCCTGTTCCTCCGAGCCCTCGGCGACGAACTTCAGGCCGACCGGGAGGTCGTCGCCGAGCGCGCGCAGGGCGGTCAGGTGCATCACGATGTTGCCCTTGCAGTCCGCGGTGCCGCGCCCGTACCAGCGGCCGTCGCGTTCGGTGAGGGCGAAGGGCGGTGTGGTCCAGGCGTCGTCGTCGAGCGGTGGCTGGACGTCGTAGTGGCAGTACAGCAGCACGGTGGGGGCGCCGGGCGGCGGCGGGCGGTGGCCGATGACCGCGTGGCTCCCGTCGGGTGTCTCGGCGAGATGGACGTCGTGGAGTCCCGCCTCGGTGAAGGCGTCCGCCACCCACTGCGCGGCCCGCCTGCACTCCTCGGGCGGGTACTGGCGCGGGTCGGCGACGGAGGGGATGGCGACCAGTTCGGCCAGGTCCGTCCTGGCCCGGCCCATCAAGCCGGCGATCCTCCCGGCGAGTTCGGACATGGTCACCGCCTCACCGTGTCGTCGGTCTTCAGGTCGTCGAGCTTGTCGTTGATCTTGTCCAGCTTCTCCGGGCAGTAGATCTCGATGATCGTGGCCTCCGCGCGGAGCGCCCTGCCGTCGCCGATGACGGGCCGCTGGCCGACGAACGCGGCGCCGTTGGACACGTTGATCTTCCACAGCGCCGACTTGAGGGCACTGGCGGGATCGTCGCAGACCAGGCCGCCGTCGGTACCCAGCACGCTGGCGATCAACTCGGTGTCGGGGCGCGGGAGTCCGGCCTTGACCGCGGCGTCGGCGAGCTCGTTGGCCTTGCTCGTGGCCTTGTTGTTCGTCGTGATGGCCTTGTAGCGCACGAGTCCGGCCACGACGAGGCCGAGCAGGATGACGATCGCGCCGTAGTAGATCCACTTGTGCTCGGATGCGAACCGGGTGGGACTCATGCCCCCGCCTCCTCCTCGCGAGCCGCCTCCGACTGCCAGCTCGGCTTGCGGAACTTGAGGAACGCCCAGGGGATCAGCAGACCGAGGACGCCGAGTCCGCAGCCGATGATGACGACGTACACCACCACGCTGTTGCTGCCGAACTGGGAGGGCGGCACGAAACCGATGGCCATGGCGGCGGCCGAGGCCAGGAACCCGACGACGCACACCAGGGTCAGCGCCGGGACGCGGTAGCCGCGCGGGTGGTCGGGCTGGTTCTTCCGCAGCCGGATCGCCGCGACGAACATCAGCAGATAGACGATGAGGTACACCTGCGTGGTGATCGTCGAGAAGATCCAGTACACGTTGGAGACGTTCGGGATGAAGGCGTAGCCCAGCGCGATCACCGTGGTCACGACGCCCTGGGTCACCAGGATGTTCTGCTGGATGCCGAAGCGGTTCAGCTGCTGGAGGTACGGCGGCAGATAGCCCTCGCTGCGGGAGATCTCCAGCAGGCCCTTGGAGGGCCCGGCGAGCCAGGTCAGCATGCCGGCCAGCGACGCCGAGATCAGCATCACCGCCGCGATCGGTGTCATCCAGCCGATGTCGAAGTACGAGAAGAACGCGTCGAACGCCTGCATGACACCGGCGGTGAGGCTGGTCTGGTCGGCGGGCACCACCCAGCTGATGGCCAGCGCGGGCAGGATGAAGATCAGCAGCACCAGGCCCATCGCCAGGAACATCGACTTCGGGTATTCCTTCGCCGGGTCCTTCAGCGAGGACACATGGACGGCGTTCATCTCCATGCCGGAGTACGAGAGGAAGTTGTTGACGATCAGGACGAGGCTGGCCAGGCCCGTCCACTCCGGCAGCAGATGGCTCGCCGTCATGGGCGCGGCCGACGGGTTGCCCTGGGCCAGGAAGACCATGCCGAGCACGACGAGGATCGTGCCGGGCACCAGGGTGCCGATGACCAGGCCCCAACTGGACAGCCCGGCCAGGGCCTTGGTGCCGCGCGAGGAGACCCAGACGCCGGTCCAGTACAGGACCACGATGACGATGGCGGTGTAGAGACCGCTGGAGGCAAGGGCCGGGTCGATGATGTACGCGATGGTGCTCGCCACGAAGGCCAGCAGGCTCGGGTAGTAGAAGATCGTCATCGCGAACTGGCACCACACGGCGAGGAATCCGAGCGGCTTGGACAGTCCCTCGCTCACCCAGCGGTAGACACCGCCGTTCCAGCCCGAGGCCAGTTCCGCCGAGACCAGGGCGGTCGGCAGCAGGAACACGATCGCCGGGACGAGGTAGAGGAACACACAGGCGAGCCCGTACACCGCCATGGTGGGGGCGGCCCGCAGACTCGCGACCGAGGCGGTCGTCATGAGGGCCAGCGTCAGCCAGGTGAGCCGTGGCGCCGCCGGGATCGTGGCCCTCGCTGCCTGCGCCTTCTGCCGTGGCGCGTCCGCGGGCATGTCCATGGAGCTCATCGGACGCCTCCCAGTCTCCGTGTCGACAGCGATGGGCCCCAGCCTCGGCGGGGACCGGGGCCACCGCGCGCGGGGTGACCCGTCCGAGTGACCGGCACCCCCGCGGGTTCCAGCGCCCAACGGCCACGGGTCCCTCACTCGTTCGGACCGCCTCGCAGGCCCTGTCGGGCGGTGGTTCCACAGGCTGGGGACGGGCCGCTCATCCGGCGGGCGGGCGGTCGGGTGCCGAGGGGAGGTGGCCGATGACAGCGGACACGGGCGCCGCCACGGACGAAGTCGCGGCGTTCCGGGCCCGGGGTCACCAGCCGGTCAGCAGCAGATGGTTGAGGAGGAGGGCCGTGGCCGCCTGGGCGACGAGCCAGGTCCGGGGGCGGGGGAGGAACGCCCCGGCCGGGAGCAGCCACATCGCGAACGGCAGCCAGATGCGTTCGGTCTCCGCCTTGCTCATGCCGGAGAGATCGGCGACGAGCAGGGCCAGCAGCGCCGCGCCGACGAGAACGGCGAGCCGCGGGCCGGTGGAGTCCTCGGGGGCGCCCGCCGCGGATTCCTCGCGGGAGGGGACCGGCAGCTTCGGAGGGAGCGCCGTGATCGCCGCCGCAGTGGTCCGGACGACCGCGGGCCCCGCCCTGCGCAGTCCCGCCACGGTGGCCGGTCCCGTGATCAGTACCGTGCAGGCGAGATTCGCCCAGACCCAGTAGCCGTACGGCCTCACGCCGCCCGCCCCTTGGTAGTAGCGGACGACCAACAGGCGGTACGCCTCGAACCAGTCGAAGCCGAGCAGGGTGAACACCGTGGGTACGACGGCGAGTCCGGCCAGGGCGTACGGAAGCGGACGGGTCCTGGAGCGGCGGCCCAGCAGCAGGACGGCGCAGGCGATCACGCAGACGAGCGTCAGACCGTAGGAGAGATACGCGGTGAGGCCGAGGAGGAGCCCGGAGGCGAGGCCGGCCGTCCGCGGCCTTGGGCCCGTCACCGCGAGGGCGAGCAGGGCCAGGGCCCAGGCCGCGACGGCCGCGAAGTAGCCGTCCGCCGAGGTGCCCATCCACACGGCCGCCGGGGCGAGGGAGAGGAAGGGCGCGGCGCGCCGCGCGAGCACCTCCCCGGCCAGGGCGCGCACGGCGACGAGCACCGCCACCCCGGCCGTCGCGCCGACGGTGACGCACCAGACGCCCGCCCAGGCCCCGCCGCCCAGGCCGATCCGGTCGAGGAGGACGAAGGTGAGGGTGGCGCCCGGCGGATGCCCGGCGATGTGCGCGGGCCAGTGGCCGGGGGAGTGCAGCAGGATGTGGTGGGTGAAGTCCCGCAGGGCGGCCGGGATGTCGTGGAAGCGGTTGACCGGCGTGATGACCTGGAGATACTCGTACCGCGTGGTGAGACGCCGGGCCACACCCCGCTCCCAGCCGTCGATCAGCGCGAGCGAGAACGTCCACACCGTCGTCGTGCCCCACACCGCGGACAGCAGCCCGCGCCAGGGCAGGCGGGCGGCGAGGCGGGGCCCGTACGCCACCACCGCGACCGCGACGGCGATCGCGGCCGGGGTGCCGGGTCCCGTGTGGGGCCCCCAGTGCCCGTACAGCGGAGCGGCGCTGACGAACAGCGTGCCGTCGCGGTGCTCGATGACGTAGCCGACGACCGCCGCCGTCAGCACGAGCAGCGCGCCGGCCAGCACGGCGGCCAGATCCAGCCGGACGGCCCGCGGGCTCTCGCCCAGCAACGAGCGCGTCAGGCCCGGGGAGCGGGCCTCGGAACGGGCCCGGGACAGCGCCGGTGCCAGGCTCCGGCGACGTGCGCGTGGGGGAGCCGGGCGCGAGGACGCGGGGGGATCCGGCGGGGGATCCGAGGGGGCTTCGGGGCGGTCGGGGACCAGCTCACGGGGGAGTTCGCGGTTCACCCTCGCACGCTAGGCCGGGCGGTTCCCCTCAAGGGGGCCACCGAGGTGGACGTCAGAGTTTCGTCATGGTTTGAGAACCCGTTCGGGGGGTGCCGCGGGCCTACGGTCGGGACCATGTCACGGTCTCCCTCGTCCCCCGCGTTCTGGCGCAGCCCCCTGCGCGGCCCCTGGTTCACCTCCGTGCTGGGCGTGGTGCTGCTCGGCGGCATCACGGTGCTGTTCGTGACGGGGCTCCTGTCGTACGCGGCCTACAACCCGGACCTCTCCCCGGTGAACGACAAGACGCCCGACAAGGGGATCCTCGGGTTCTACCTCTTCGCCTGGCCGACCGGTCCCGTCTGGCTGTACCGCCTCACCCAGGGCGTCCACGTCACGCTCGGCATCGCGCTGATCCCCGTCCTGCTGGCGAAGCTCTGGTCGGTCGTGCCCAAGCTGTTCACCCTGCCGCCGGCCCGCTCCCTCGCGCACGCCCTGGAACGGCTCTCGCTGCTGCTTCTGGTCGGGGGCGCGCTCTTCGAGTTCACCACCGGCGTGCTGAACATCCAGCTCGACTACGTCTTCCCCGGCTCCTTCTACACCCTGCACTTCTACGGAGCCTGGGTGTTCATCGCCGCGTTCGTGACGCACGCGGTGCTGCGGACGCCGACGGCCCTGCGCAACCTGCGCGGCCTCCGCGCCCCCGGCGCGCGGCCCGAGCCGGGAGGACCTTCGCCCGAGTCTCCGGGCTCGGCGCCCGGAGCGGGCGAACCGGCGCGGCCCGAGGACGAGTTGGTGTCCCCGGACCCGCTGCCGCCCACCGTCTCGCGGCGCGGGGCCCTCGGCTTCGTCGGAGGCGGTTCCCTGCTGCTCGCCGCCACCACGGCGGGCCACGGCTTCGACGGGCCGCTGCGCGAAACGGCGCTGCTGGCGCCGCACGGCGCCGAACCCGGCTCGGGACCCAACGGATTCCAGATCAACAAGACGGCCGCGGCACGCAGGATCACCGCCGTGGAGACCAGCGACGAGGTCTGGCGCCTGACCGTCACGGGGAAGGGCCGGACGGTCCGGCTGAGCCGCGCCGACCTCGGCCGGCTCCCCCTGCACAGCTCCGCGTTGCCCATCGCCTGCGTGGAGGGCTGGTCGACGTCCGACCAGTGGTGGAGAGGCGTACGGCTGCGGGACCTGGCGCGGCTCGTCGGCTACGAGGCGGACGCGGCCCCCGACGTCCTCGTGGAGTCGTTGCAGCGGCACGGGGCGTTCCGGGTGGCCGCCCTGCGCGACAACCAGGTGCGCGACGCCCGTTCGCTGCTGGCGCTGTCCGTCAACGGCGAGGACCTCTCGCCCGATCACGGCTACCCGGCGCGGATCATCGTCCCGGCCGCGCCCGGCGTGCTCAACACCAAATGGGTGGCCAAGATGACGTTCGGAGACCTGTGATGCGACGCCTTGGTCCGAGGGGAGCCGGAGCACCGGCGAGCCGGCGGAATCTGATCGGCAGCCCTTTCCAGCTCCTGCTGCTGGCCTGCTCGTTCGCGCTGGCCGCCTACGCGGGGGTGCGGCTGCTCACGGCGGAGTGGTCCCGGGTGGCCCTCTGGTTCGTGGGCGCGGCGGTGCTGCACGACCTGGTGCTGGTGCCGTTGTACGCCGGTGCCGACCGCGCCGTCTCGGAGGCCCTGGACGCGGGAGGCCGCCGGGACCTGACGATGTACGTCCGGGTCCCGGCGGCCTTCTCCGGTCTGCTGCTGCTGGTGTGGTTCCCGCTGATCAGCGGGAAGGTCGCCGACCACTACCGGTCGGCGACCGCTCTGCCGGCCGACGGCTTCCTGGCCCGCTGGCTGCTGATCACGGCGGCGCTGTTCGCCGGGTCCGCGCTGCTGCTCGTCCTGCGGTCCCGCCGGGCCTCCCGTCGCGGCCCGTTGCGCAGGGCCACGAAGGAACGTCCGCCCGCCGACCACTGAGCGTCGGTGCGCCATCCGGCGCGTGCCGCGTGCCGGAGCAGGGCCGGGGTGCCGACGCGGGCCCACGGAAAGGCGGCCAGGGCACCGGCGGTGCCCTGACTCCCGCCCTCGCCGCCGGTCGGGTGCCCGGCCGCACCGGCCAGGACGATGTCGTCGGTCCCGTCGCCGTGGGCGGCGCTGACGATACGGACGTCCACGCGTTCGTCGACGTCCGCGCCCGCCACCGTCTCCGCGATCAACAGGCCCCCGGGGGCGAGCAGTTCCGCCGTACGGCGCAGAAGTGCCGCCGGGTCACCGCCGATGCCGATGTTGCCGTCGACGAGGAGGGCCGTGCCCCAGCGGCCCTCGCCCGGCAGGGACTCGAAGACCGACCGGCGCAGCGCCTGGCCGCCGAGCCGTACCGTGCGGGCCACGGCGGCCTCGCTGACGTCGATGCCGAGGGCGGGCCTTCCCCGTGCGGCGAGTTCCGCGACCAGCCGTCCCGGCCCGCATCCCACGTCGAGCACCGCGCCCTCGCAGCAGGCGAGCACCTCCAGGTCGACGGCGTCGGCGCGGGCGCACCAGCGCTCCACCTCCAGAGGGAGCAGCCAGCCGTCCGTCCGCCGCAGGAACAGCGGCCCCCGGCCGGCGCCCAGCGCGTCGGCGTAGGGGTCGGCGGCCCAGGCGGCCCGCCCGGGCGGGGTCTCCGTACGGGTGCCGCCGCCGGATCTGGCCGTATCCCGCGCGGCCGTCTCGTGTGCGGTCGTTTCGTGCGCGGCCGTGTCCCGCGAGGCCGTCCCCCGAGCGCCGCTCATCGCTGCCCGCCCTGCCGCCCGGCGTCCGCGCCGGGATCAGGACCGGTGCCGGTCCGCGAGGCCCGGACGGCATGGAGACCGGCGACGAACCCCGAGTCCCGCCCGGCCGTACGTTCCGCGTCCTGGCCCGGTACCTTCCCGGCGCTCAGGGCCGAAGCCGGCTCCCGGACGGGACCGGAGTCCTGGCCGGGGACAGCAGGGGACACCCGGTCCGCGGCCGGAGCGGGCTCCCGGTCCTCCGTACGCCCGTGGGCCCGGACGAGGCTCGCGGCTGCGGCCTGCGCGAGCCGGCCCAGTTCCGCCGCGAAGACGCTCCCGGGCGCCTCCGCCGCGACCGCTCCCGCGTCCGCGGCGGTGTCCACGTCCCGCAGCCGGGGCAGATCCCGTACCCGCAGGCCGGCGTCGACGAGCCGGGCCCGTTGCGCCGCACCCGTCGTGTGCGTCGACATCGGCACCCCGCGCAGCAGTTCCGGGTCGGGGGCGGCGAGCCCCAGCGCCCAGAAGCCGCCGTCCTCGGCGGGCCCGAAGTACGCGTCGCAGTCCGCGAAGTCCACGGTGAGCAGGGCCGGCGTCACCTGGGGGGTGTCCATGCCGATGAGCAGCGCGGGCCCGTCGCAGCCCGCGAACGCCGCGGCCAGCCGCTCGTCCAGGCCGCCCGCGCACTGCCGTACGACGTCGAAGCCCTCCGGAAGCCAGGGGCCGGGCGCCCCGTCGAGCACGAGGACCCGGCGCCGCGCGGGCGCGGCTGCCACCGCGCGCAGGGTGTCCACGAGGGCGGCCTCCGCGAGCGTCGCCGCCTCCTGGGGAGTGAACGGCGGTGTGAGCCGGGTCTTCACCCGTCCGGGGCGTGGTTCCTTGGCGATGACGAGCAGAGTCACGCTCACCGGGCGGTTCCTCCTCGGGACGGTGCGAGGGCCGGATCCCCGGCAGCGGCCGGGGACGGCACCTGGACGCCGGTCGACGCCGACGCCCGGTCGGACACGGGCGGTTCGGCCAGCACGCGGCGCATGTCCCGGACCGCCTGCCAGGTGCCGCGCCAGGTGCCGGTGACCTTGGAGACGCCGGTACGGGCCAGATACGGCACGTCGTGCTCGGTGACGCGCCAGCCGGCGTCGGCGGCACGGACGACCATCTGGAGCGGGTAGCCGCTGCGCCGGTCGGTGAGCCCGAGGCCGAGCAGCGCCTCCCGGCGGGCCGCGCGCAGCGGACCGAGGTCGTGCAGGCGCAGGCCGGTGCGGCGCCGCAGCATCCGGGCCAGCGCGATGTTGCCCGCACGGGCGTGCGGGGGCCAGGCACCACGTTCGGTCGGCCGGCGCCGCCCGAGGACGAGGTCGGCCTCGCCGGCCCGGACCTCGGCGACGAACGGCACGAGCAGGGCCGGGTCCAGGGAACCGTCGCAGTCGCAGAAGCAGACGATGTCCGCGGTGGCGGCGGTCAGTCCGGCGTGGCAGGCCGCGCCGAACCCGCGGCGCTCCTCGCGGACGACGGTGGCACCGAGCGCGCGGGCGAGTTCCGCGGAACCGTCCGTGGAACCGTTGTCCACCACCAGGGCACGCCAGCCGGACGGGATCCGGGAGAGCACCCAGGGCAGGGCGCCGGCCTCGTTCAGACAGGGAAGGACCAGGTCGACGTCCGGGTCCGGTACGGGAAAGGTCGTCACGGGCTTCACCTTACGAACGCGAAAGGGAAATAACGGACTTCGTGTCCTTACGAAACTCGGACGTCCCCTCGGGGGAGCCGAGCCGGACCCGGCCGGGTGGGACGCTGGAGGCATGCAGCGAGCGCACGAATCCCCAGGTGTCGGACCGGCCCCGAGCACGGACGGGGGCCGGGGGTCCGGGCCGGGTGTGGCCGGGGGCTGGGGTCCCGCGCCGGGGGCGGACGGGAGCCGGAGGTCAGCCCCGAGCGCGGACGGGGGCCGGAGGTCTGTCCCGAGCGCCGACGGGGGCCGGGGGTCCGGGCCGGGGGTGGACGGGAGTCCCGGGCCCGTGCCAGGCCCTCTCGGAGAGGCGGCCGGGCTCCCCGGCGACGCTGCCACCCGTGTGCTCGTCGTGGACGACGACCCGACCGTGGCCGAGGTCGTCTCCGGCTACCTCCACCGCGCCGGATACCTCGTGGACCGGGCCGCGGACGGCCCCGCCGCACTCGCGCGCGCCGCCGCGCACCGGCCCGACCTGGTGGTCCTTGATCTGATGCTGCCGGGCATGGACGGCCTCGAGGTGTGCCGCCGGCTCCGCGCCCAGGGCCCCGTCCCGGTCATCATGCTCACCGCGCGCGGCGACGAGGACGACCGGATCCTCGGCCTGGAGGTCGGGGCCGACGACTACGTCACCAAGCCGTTCAGCCCGAGGGAACTGGTCCTGCGGGTCGAGTCCGTGCTGCGCAGGACCCGGCCGGCGCCCGCCGCCCGCCCGCTGCGCGCCGCGGGTCTCGCGGTCGACCCCTCGGCCCGTCGCGCCACCAAGGACGGCACCGAACTCGCCCTCACCCTGCGCGAGTTCGACCTCCTCGCCTTCTTCCTCCGCCACCCCGGGCGGGCGTTCGCCCGCGAGGACCTGATGCGCGAGGTGTGGGGCTGGGACTTCGG
Organism: Streptomyces sp. f51; assembly: GCF_037940415.1. NCBI lineage: Bacteria > Bacillati > Actinomycetota > Actinomycetes > Kitasatosporales > Streptomycetaceae > Streptomyces > Streptomyces sp. f51. Next base: position 3,851,086 of record NZ_CP149798.1, read on the forward strand.
CGACCTCTCGACGGTCACCGTCCACGTGCGCCGGCTGCGCGGCAAGGTGGAGGACGACCCCGCACGGCCCCGGCTGATCCAGACGGTGTGGGGCGTGGGCTACCGCTTCGACGGCACCGGGGCCGCGGGCCCGTCCGCCGCCGGAGAGAACCGTCCCGCGCCCGAGGGAGAGGCCCGATCGTGAACGACATACTCGTCATGGCCCTGTTCGCCTTCCTGGGCGCCGCCGCGGCCGGCCTGCTCGGGGCGGCCGCGCTCCGGTTCCTGCGCAGCCGCTCGCTCACCGCGTCCGTCGCCGTCGTCGCGGCCGTGGCCGTGGGCGCGATGCTCGCGGGAACGCTGGCGGTGGCGTGGGCGATGTTCCTGTCCCCGCACGACCTGAGCGTGGTCACGACGGTGGTCGCCATGGCGGCCGTCGTCTCCCTGGCCACGGCGGTGCTCCTGGGGCGCTGGGTCGTCGCCGGCAGCAGGGCGCTGACCCTGGCCGCCCGTTCCTTCGGCGACGGCGGTGACTTCGCCGCCCCCGACGGACCGGCGACCGCCGAACTGTCCGCGCTCAGCCGGGAGCTGGCGGCCACCAGCCGCAGGCTGGCCGAGTCGCGCGAACGCGAACGGGCCCTGGAGGCCTCGCGCCGTGAACTCGTCGCCTGGATCTCGCACGACCTGCGGACCCCGCTGGCCGGGCTGCGCGCGATGTCCGAGGCGCTGGAGGACGGGGTGGCGGCGGATCCGCCCCGCTATCTGCGCCAGATGCGCACGGAGGTCGAACGCCTCAACGGCATGGTCGGCGACCTCTTCGAACTCTCCAGGATCCACGCGGGCGCCCTTGCCCTCTCCCCCTCCCGCGTCTCCGTGTACGACCTCGTCGGTGACGCCCTCGCGGGCGCGGACCCGCTGGCCCGCGAGCACGGGGTGCGGCTGGTCGGGAGCCGTATCGAGCAGGTGCCGGTCGAGGTGGACGGCAAGGAGATGAGCAGGGTGCTCGGCAACCTCCTGGTCAACGCGATCCGCCGTACGCCCGCCGACGGCACGGTCGCGGTCGCCGCCGAACGCTCCGCCGCCGGGGTGGTCCTGTCCGTCACCGACGGCTGCGGGGGCATCCCCGAGGAGGACCTGCCGAGGGTCTTCGACACCGGCTGGCGCGGCACCCACGCCCGTACGCCACCCGCCGGTGCGGGCCTCGGCCTCGCCATCGTCCGCGGCATCGTGGAGGCCCACCGGGGCGTCGCTGCCGTCCACAACGTCCCCGGCGGCTGCCGCTTCGAGGTCACCCTCCCGACAGCAAGCGCGTGACGGGCCCCGATCCCTCCGCCCTCCAGGTCTGACCCTTTCCGGGCCTCACTCGTCCGGGTCTGGGACCGCCGGGTCCGACCCCTCCGGATCCGGGACGGCCGGGACCGCGAGGGCGGTCCGGGGAGCCTGCACCGGGGCCGCGGAGTCTCCTGGGCCGGGAGACCGAGCGCGACCCCTCCGGTCCTGACGCCTCCGGTCCCGAGCCCTCCGGTCCCGAGCCCTCCGGATCCGGCCTCTCCGGGCCCGACCTCTCCGGTCCTGACGCCTCCGGGGCCGACGCCTCCGGGCTTGACCTCTCCGGGTCCGGCACCGCCGGGACCGCGAGGGCAGCCCGGGTCACCCGGACCGGGGCCGCTGGAGTTTCCTGGGCCGGGACGGCCGAGGCTTACCGGGTCGGGGAGGCCACCGTCTCCTGGGTCGGGACGGCCGAGGCTTACCGGGTCGGGGAGGCCGAGGTCTCCGGGGCTGGGGACACCGGCTCCTGGGCCGGGACGGCCGGGGTTTCCCGGGCCGGGGGTGTCACCGTCTCCTGGGCCGGGACGGCCGGAAGCGCCTCGTCCGGGGTGGGTTCGTCGGCGGAGGACGTGGCCGGTGGCGCGGCGGGCCGCCGGACGCTCCGCTCCCCGTCCAGTGCCGCCGCCGCGAACTCCCGCATCCCCTCGGCGAATCCGGTCTCCGCCCGCCATCCGAGCCCGGCCCGCAGCCGGGCCGAGTCGGCGGTGATGTGCCGTACGTCGCCCAGCCGGTACTCCCCGGTCACGACCGGATCGGGCCCGCCGTACGCCCGCGACAGCGCCCACGCCATCTCTCCGACCGTACGGACCTCGCCGCTGCCGGTGTTGTAGACCGTGAGCGATCCGTCCGGCGAACTCGCCTCCAGCGCGGCCACGTTGGCGGCCGCCACGTCCGACACATGGATGAAGTCCCGCCGTTGTCCGCCGTCCTCGAAGACGCGCGGGGCCTCGCCGCGGGCGAGCGCGGACCGGAAGAAGGAGGCGACGCCGGCGTACGGGGTGTCGCGGGGCATCCCGGGGCCGTAGACGTTGTGATAGCGCAGCGACACGGCGGTGAAGCCGGTCGAACGGGCCCACGCCGACGCGAGGTGTTCCTGGGCCAGCTTGGTCGTCGCGTACACATTGCGCGGGTCGACGGGCGCGTCCTCGCCCACCACGCCGGGCGTCAGCTCCTCACCGCAGCTCGGGCACCGCGGTTCGAAGCGCCCGGCCTCCAGATCGGCGACGGCGCGCGGACCGGGTCGCACGACCCCGTGCCGCTCGCACGCGTACCGCCCCTCCCCGTACACGACCATCGACCCGGCGAGCACGAGCCGCCCCACGTCCGCGTCCGCCATTCCGGCGAGCAGCACGGCCGTACCGAGGTCGTTGCGCGACACGTATTCCACCGCGTCGCCGAACCCCGTGCCGAGGCCCACCATCGCGGCCTGATGGCACACGGCGTCCACGCCGTCCAGCGCGGCCGCGACGGCCCGTGCGTCCCGCACGTCGTCTCCGTGCCGCAGGTCGAACACGACCGCCTCGTGCCCCCGCGCGCGCAGCGCCGCGACGACCCGACTTCCGATGAACCCGGCTCCGCCGGTGACCAGTACACGCATGAGACGCACGGTAGGACCGCCGCCCCGTCCGGCGGCGTCACCACGCCCTCCACGTCACCGCACCGTAAGACCCGGCCCGAGGACACGGTCCGGGCCGGGGCGGCCGGGGGCTACATACGCAGCAGCCGCTGGGTCATCTCGCGGTACTGCCGCAGCGCGTGGCGCAGTTCCTCGCCCTGGGTCTCGGGGTCCTGGCCGTGCCAGCCCTCGTGGAGGGCGCGCCGGCGTTCCGTGAGGGCGCTCATGAGCTGGGCCGCGGCCTCGTCGAACGCGGTCTCGGCCTCCTCCAGGGCCTCCAGCGGGCTGGTCGAGAACGTGTTGAGCGCGTGGAGGAGCCGCTGGGTGACATCGGCCCGTTCGTCCGCCCCGAGCAGTGGCTCCGGGCCCGGCGTACGACGTCCGGCGGAGCCGGGCCGCCCGTCCGGAGGCTGTTGGGCGCGTGTCTGGTCGTACATCATCGTTGGCCACTTTCCTGTACGTCGTACCGGCGGGGCGCGTTGGGGCGATGGGATGGCGGCGGGTTCGGGGGCGGACCTTCCGGAAGCGGTCCGCGGGGGTGGAGCGTTCAGCCGGCGTTGGATGCCTCGGGCGTACCCTGCGCGGCGCGCCGGTACTCCGCGTTGATGCGCTGAGCTTCCTCGAGCTGGTCCTCCAGGATGACGATGCGGCAAGCGGCCTCGATCGGGGTCCCCCTGTCGACGAGCTCCCGCGCCCGGGCGGCGATCCTCAGCTGGTAGCGGGAGTAACGGCGGTGGCCGCCCTCCGACCGGAGCGGAGTGATCAGGCGGGCTTCCCCGATGGCCCGGAGGAAGCCGGGTGTGGTGCCGAGCATCTCGGCGGCCCTGCCCATCGTGTACGCGGGATAGTCGTCGTCGTCGAGACGACCACTGAGTGGAGTGTCCGCTGTCATTTCACCTCGTCGTGGCACGCGTCGAGGGGCCCCGCTGCCGTACGGCACCAGGGCCCCGAAGGAAATTGAACACCATCTGCCGGCTCTACTGCGGAGCCGACCGTCTGTTTCCGCTACCGGGCCCGACTGCGGGCGGGTGAGCGGGGATCGTGAATGCCGTGACCGGGAACCACCGTCCCATCCGGGTTCGTGCGTACCCGGCCGTGCTGCTCCGGGGCCGGGCGATCCTGATGGCGTCTGCTTCCTCCGTCCTTGCCTCGGAGCCGATCTCTCGCCGGACCGGGAGCGAACTCCACCGGACCGGCAAGGTCTGTACAGGAAACCCTAATCACGGCGACGCCCGATGTCTACCGTGACAAACACAGATTTCGCGATGCCCGGGAATCAGATTTTCTGCGTCGCGCAGCGATCGCCGCGACGGTGGTCCCGTATGCGGAATCGAGACCGTCCCGCGTCCTTCAACCTGCAACTACCGCGCGGTCCCGGGCTGTCCTGTCCGGCAAAGTCGTCGAGAACGAGGAGGGGTCATGTCCGGTCCCGGACGTACGTCGGTGCTGGCGCTGGTGGGCGGAATCATGGTGCTGACGGGATGTCAGGACGCGGCGGGCGCGGGTTCCGCCGCGGACACCGGCCCGTCCTCGGTGAGTTCCCCGGCCCGGGCGGCCGAGCGGACTCCCGCCCCGGCCGCGTCACCGGCCGCGAGCCCCGCCGGCACGTCCACACCCTCGCGCGCCCCGGCGACCGGCTCATCCGGCCGGGCCTCCGCCCCGGCCGGCCGCTCGGCCACGCCCGTCGCGGGCTGCCGGGGCCTGGTCGCGGGCGCCCGGGTCAAGGCCGAGGTGACCCGGGAATACCGGCAGGACGTCACCCACTTCGTCCACATGGAACCGGTGCCGCACCGGTTCTTCTACGGCCGGTGCGGCACCGTCCGCTACGCCGCCGCCCCGTTCCAGCCCTCCGCGGGCGCCACCCAGGCGGAACTCGTGGGCCTCCAGGACGAGGGCGGCGCCACCAAGTACTTCCGCGACTCGGGCGGTGGCTGGGTCTACGTCGCGAGCGACGGCTTCCCCGCGGGTCCGCACGGCTGCGGTGACATCCCGGCGATACCCCACGCCCTGGCCACCGCCTGGGGGAACTGCTCGATCGCCCACTGAAACGGCCCGGCCCGGCCCGGCTCAGCTCGGCCGGGCTCGGCTCGACCGGGCCTGGCTCGGCTGGGCTCAGCTCAGTTCGGCTCGGCCTGGCTCGGCTGGGCTCAGCTCAGTTCGGCCCGGCCTGGCTCGGCTGGGCTCAGCTCAGTTCGGCCCGGCTCGGCCCGGCTCGGCTCAGTTCGGCTCAGCCCGGCCCGGCTCGGCTCGGTCCGCGGACCCGCTCGCCCGCCGCGCCGCGCCGCCCCGACGGTGGGGCGCGGCGGGGCCGCCGGCGACCGACCCTCCCGGGGTCCACGGGTGACCGGCCGGCGCTCAGGACGCCGACGGTGCAGGGACCGCGGCCGGAGAGGCCGTCGTGTCCTCGGCGACGCCGTCGAAGTCGACGTATCCGGTCTTCTCCAGCGCCGAGAGGTGTTCGAGCTCGGTCCGGTTGGTGACCGTGGCCAGGTCGCGTACCAGCGTGTTGCGGGTGCTGCTGCGCACCTGCGCGAGCTGCTGGAAGATCCTGCCGTGCTCCTCGCGCAGCAGATTCGCGAACTCCCGGCGGTAGGCGTCTCCTTGGGCCGCCGTCAGCTGGGCGAGCCAGCCCTGCTGCTCCACCGTCGGCCGGGTCGGCAGCGTGATGGCGAGCTTGGCCGCCACGGCGCGTACGCGCTTGTCGAGATCGGTGTGGCCGGCCACCAGCTCGGCGCCCGCCTCCTTGACGGCCGGTGTGGGAGCCCGGTCGACCGCCTGCCGGCCCGCGGAGATCTCCCACAGCCCGTCGACCTCCACCTGCGCCACGAGGTCGCGGTCGGCCGTGCTCAGCGGTCCCCAGGGCGTGTTCACCACGGGGCCGGGGTCGGCGATGGCGGCCTTCACCGCGTCGAAGCGGTGGGGGTAGGAGTAGAAAACCGGGTACGCGAGTGAAGCGATCGTGGCGCCGATCGCCAGCGCCATGAGGATCGTGATGAAGCTGCGCCGCAACTGGGCCTCCCTGCGGACCGGCTGGTCTTCGGCAGCCTTCACCGGGCCGGTGCGGTCCGTACCGGCCGGAGCCGTTCTTGGCGCGTACCGAGTGCTCCGGCCCCATCCCGTACGGGGGGAACGGGAGTTGTGAGGGCGGGCACCCGGCCGCCGAGCCAGAAGATCAGTTCGCCGCCCGCGGCCGATAGGGCCGAACGGCCCCAGGTTCGGTCCGGACGGAACCGGGGAGAGGCGCGAGTCCTGGCACGCGCCCCCTTCGTACCCGTGCGCCCCATCTTCGGTGGGGAGCTGGGCAGTTGTCCGTCCCGTCGGCAGAGCGGGCGGGCTCGGCGCCCGGCGGCGAGCGGTCGGCGCGGGCCCGGACCGAAGCGCGTCGACCGTCGACCACCGCGCCCGGAGGGGCTGTTGGGCCCTGCGGGCAGGGCCGTCACGGGGGCCGCGCGGCCTTCGCCGCCCAGGTCGGCGCCGGACTGCTCACCGCCGCGGTCACGGCGGCCCTCCTCCCGGCCATCGGCCCCGAGGACGCCCCGTACGGGCTGACAGCCGTCGTCCCCACCGCCCCGACCGGACTGTTCCTGCTGATCGCGACCGGCGGAGGGCGGTGACCGTGCCTCCCTTGTAAGGGACCTGTCAGTCTCGTGCTAGGTTGCGCTCCTTGATCGTGAAGGTGGGGGCTTTCATGAAACGCGCACGACTCTCTTCTCCGGCCGCGGCGGTCCTGGTGGGACTGACGGCCGTGGTCGGTCCCGGCGCGGTGGACGCGCACGCGGGGTCCGGCACACCGCTGCCGATCGCGCACTTCTCTCACCTGGTGGTCGACGCCCGGCACGGGCACCTGTTCATCAGCGGCGGGGCGGGCACCGACGGCATCGTCGTCACCGACCTCGACGGCGCGAACCCGACGACGATCGGCGGCGAGCCCGGCGCCACCGGCCTCGCCCTCTCCGGCGACGGATCCGCGCTGTACGCGGCTCTCCCGGGCCAGGACGCGATCGCGGCGATCAGCACGGAGAGCCTGACCGAGTCGGCCCGCTACGGCACCGGCGCCGACACCCACCCGGACTCGCTGGCCGTCGCCGGGGGCACCCTCTGGTTCGGTTACGGCTCGGCGGGCGCCGGCGGCATCGGATCCCTGTCCGCCGACGGCACGGTCACCCTGCGCCAGGATCCGGGCAGTTGGCCCGCTCCGCCGATGCTGGCGACCACGCCCACGCCCTCCGGCGCGCTGGCCGCCGCCGCGCAGACGGGAACCACCTCCGCCTTCGTCACCTACCGGGCCGGGGACGGCACCCTGACCCGCCAGGCCGAGAAGGCCCTGCCCGTCCCCGACCTGAGCGACTTCGCGCTCACGGCGGACGGACAGCACCTGGCGGTCTCGTCCTGGGCCCACCCGACCGGCGACCGGTACCGCACCTCGGACCTGACCGCGGACGGCCGGTTCGCCATGCCGGTCGCCGCCAAGGCCGTCGCCGTGGCCCCGGACGGCACCCTGGCCGGCTGCGGCTGTGGCGGCGACGCGTTCGAGGCGTTCCCGGAAACGGGCGAGGGCTTCTACGAGGAGTACGCGTACGACTCTCCGGTGAGGATGGCCGCCCACGGGCTCGCCTGGGCACCGGACGGGAGCCGGCTCTACTCCGTGGGTGTGGACGCCTCGGGGGGAACGCCCACACTGCACATCGGCCGCGACCCGGAGACTGCCTGGGTCCACCTCTACGGCGTCACCGCCACCCCGCTCGCCCCCGGCGAGGCCTACGCGTTCCGGGCGGGCTTCGACTCGCCGCTGTCCCTCGACGCCGGGCAGACGATGATGCCGGGCACCGTACGGATCACCCGCTACGACGACGCCGATCCGGACGGCGTGCCCATCACGGACTGGACGACCACCCGTGCCTCCGTGGCCGACTTCTTCGGTGCCTACCACGTCACCGGAACCGCGCCCCTCAGCGGCCCGCTGAGCTTCCGCGTCGACTACTCCGGAAGCGGCCGCTACCGCCCGGTGAGCCGGACCTTCGACATCCCCGTCGCGAAGTACGCGCCCACCATGGAGGTGACCGCGCCCTCCACCGCCGGCCGGGCCGCGCCCATGACCATCTCGGGGAAGCTCACCTGGCCGCACGACCATGTGACGACGGGCGCCGTCCACGTCGTCAAGACCGATCTGGCGCACCCGTCCGGCTCCTCGGCGGGCACCGTGCAGGTCGCCGCCGACGGAGGGTTCACCTTCCACGACACCCCGGCGACCGGCGCCGCCAACACCTACGCCTTCACCTACGACGGCGGCACCTCCTACCTGCCGGCGAAGGCGTCGGCGACGGTCCAGGTGTCGAGGGCCACGCCGGCCCTCACCGTCGCCACCGACGCGAAGTCGTACCACTCCGGCGCGACCGTCAAGGTCACCGCGCATCTGGGGACCACCTACACCTCCCGTTCCGTGACGCTGTACGACCAGCTCGCGGGCGGGAGCAGGACACAGCTGAAGACCGGCAGGGTCGACGCGCACGGGAACCTCGTCGCGTCCTTCAAGATCTCCGGCAACACCGTCTTCAGCGCGGCCTTCACGGGCGACGGCCGGTACGCGCCGCGCACGGTCACGACCGGGGTGACCGTCGCCCCGACGACCCGCACGCGGACGCAGTACCCGCTCACGACCACCCGCGTCGGATCCACCACCTACCAGGTCTTCTACAAGTCCGAGATCAACCTGGGCTACGACGTCCGGGTCACGCCCCGCCAGCCCGGCGGCTGCCTGACGGTGTACGTGGAGCACTACTACTCGGGAGCCTGGCATCCGACGACCTCACAGAGCTGCGTGCCCTGGTACGAGGACGACTGGTACGACTATGTGCGAGCCCTGAAGCTCTTCACCGGCAACGACCGCTACCGCATCCGGGGCCACTACACGCCCCCGGCCACCCATGCCCGGACCACCAGCGCCTGGACCGGCTGGACCTATCTGATCGTGCGTCCCGGGAACCCTTCGTAGGGTGCCCGCACGCTCGCTCAGACGGGTCACGGAGCCGGCGGTGCCGGGCCGGTCGATCTTGATGATGTTCTGACGCTCCGCCGATTGACCCCGGGTACCGCACGGCGCAGGATCTTCCCTGCCCGGGCGGGTGTTCGGGCAGAGAGCTGGGACGATGACTGCGGACGCCGGGGCCGGGCTGATACGGGTGGCGCGCTTCGGGCGGACGGTCGCGCTGACGACGGCCGCGGGCGCGGTGGTGTCCGAGGGGCTGTTGCTGGCTTTGATCGCGACGCCCCGCCGGCTGGAGTCCCTGCTGGTGGGCGCGGTCGTGGTCACCGTGATGTCGGTGGTGTGGCTGCCCTTCGCCTTCCTCCTGCCGGCCGGGTTCCGCCGCAGGTACGAACAGGCCGTGTGGATCGACACCGTGGGCGAACCGGGCGCGGGCCGGGACGAGGCGGGACGGCTCTCGCTCCGGCGCACGGCCGGATTCGTCGCGGTGGTGGTCTGCTGGATGGTGCTCATCGGTCTCGCGTCCCACCAGTTGATGCCGCCCTTCATGCTGATTCCCGTCGCCGTGACGCAATGGGCGCGGTCCCGGGCGACGGCGCGGTGGGAGCGGGAGAACGGCACGGCCGTCTGGCAGCGCGTCCCGGGCGTCCTGGGCGCCAGGGGACCGCTGTACCGATCCGAGGCACCCGCCGACCTGTGAACCCCCGGCCCGGCCCTCCGCCGGACCGGGGGCCGAGCCGCCCTCTCGCCGGCTGTCCCCGCTGCCGTCCGCGGCCCACCACGGCACCGGCCGTCCCGCGGGCGACGCCTCGGACGGACCACGGACGCCCCGAAATCCCCCCTGCCCCGCACAACCCTTTGGGCCACTTCGTTGTCACACACACGTCCCGGCTCCGAGACCTTCACCGTCCGGCGGCCTCGCCCGGTCAGGGCGGGACTACAGAGATCGAAACAGCCCTGGAAAACCGCGCCGCGAGGTGGTTCTCCAGGGGAGGGAACAGGAGGCGGCTCGATGTCCGGATTCTGGGGTGGGCGGTTCCGAAGACCCGCCGCGGCGGGAGTGAGCGGGGCGCTGGTGACGGCCTCGGTGCTGCTCGCACCCATGGCGAGTGCCACGGACGGCGGCCCCGCCACGGTGGGCCTGGTCTCCGCGGCGCCGGACTCGGCACACCACCGGGCGCCGAGTGCCGCGCTGGGGAACGGCGGCCGCGTCGAACTCGTCGGCGGACGGGACGTCCGGGTCACGGCGGAACCGCGGGGCTCCGGAGGCCACCCGGCCCGTTACGCGGTCGCCGCGACGAACGGCACGCTGTCCGTGCAGCCGGCGGGGAAGTCCGGGACGGACCGTACGGCCGCGAAGCTGCCGCTGGCGGCGACGGGCACCGTACGCAGCGGTCTCATGACGGCGAGCGCCGCCGACTCGACGTACACGGTGAAACTGAGCATCACGCACGCCGACGTCAGGTCCAAGCTCTTCTACGTCTGGGACCGCAGGACCTGGGCGTCGTACGCGGTGGACAGCAACAGCGCGGGCGGCACGGCGAGCGTGAAGCTGCCGCCGGGCGACTACTTCTCGGTGGCGCTGCACAACGACTGGATGGAGCCGAGCTACCTGCTCACCCGCGCCTTCACCGTCGGTTCGGCCGCCACCACCGTCTCCTTCGACCAGAGCGCGGCGAAGGAGACCGCGATCCGCGCCGACGACACCACCGCCACGCGGGACTCCTCGGCCGTGTGGATCAGCGTCCCGGGCGGCGACCTGGCGGGCTTCGCCGGCGGCGGGCCCGACAAGGTGTACGTCACCCCGTTCTCGATGCCCGGTGTCTCGCTGCGCCTGCACGAGGTGCTCGCCAAGAAGGGCTCCTCCGCGAGCGTCCCGAGTCCCTACCGCTACGACCTCACGCACAGCTACACCACCACCGTGCCCGCCTCGCCCGTCAGCACGGTCCGCACCTCCACCCTGGCGAAGACCGTCACGAAGATCAGCGCTCCGGGTACCCGCACCACCGCGTACCTCCAGAGCACCCCCGCCTTCGGTGAGTGGACGGGCGTGTTCATCGGCGGCTCGGTGCCGGCCGCCGGTTCGCTCACCGAGTACGCCACCCCCGGTGTCACCTACGGCCGTCTTCTGGACTACGGCACCGGCGAGCTGCACCTGAACCTTCCGGATCGCACCCTGCCCGCCGGGACCAGCGCGGGCGAAGTCCTGGGCGCGGCCCCGCTCCAGCCGGTGCGCGGCCCGTGGATCGGCTCGCAGCGGTACTACGGGAAGATCTCGCTGTACGAGGGAAACACCTTCGGCGACGCGGCGGGCGACACGGGCTCCGACTTCCGTGCGACCTATGCCTACAAGCTGACGTCGGACGGCGTCACCTACGCCCAGGCCTCGGGACTCGACAGCTCCCACGGCCTGATGTCGTCGAGCCTGCCGTCGTTCGAGAAGACGTACGCCCTCGACCAGACCGTGCACCGCCACGTCCCGTACTCCGCCCTGTCCACGGACGTGCACAACGAGTGGACGTTCCGCTCGGGCTACGCGGAGGGCAGGGAACTCCCGCTGATCGATGCCCGGCTGAAGGTCTCGGGGCTCGACGGCCTGGGCCGTGCGGCCGCCGGGACGGTCCGGATCGACGCGAGCGCGAGCACCCGCAACACGGCCGCGGCCGAGGCGAACACCAAGGTCACGGGTCTCGCGTACTCCACGGACGACGGCACCGGCTGGACCGACCTGCCCGTCGCGGCCGACGGCTCCGCCACCCTGGACGTACCCGCCACCGCCTCCTTCGTCACCCTGCGCGTCACCGCCGACGACGACCGGGGCGGCAGCCTCCGCCGCACCATCGTGCGGGCGTTCGGGGGCCCGGCCGCGCCGCGCGACGAGACGGTGGGCGCGACCCGCATCTCGAACGTCGTGGTGAACGGCGGAAAGCCGGTGGAGCTGACCGACCAGCCGCTCCAGGACTTCAAGGCGAGGTTCACCGCGACCGACCCGTCGGGCATCGCGAACGGCGACATGTACCTCTACCGGGGTTCGTACACCAGCCCCGACGCCGTCGTCTACGGCACCTGGACGGCGACCTGCACCAGGACGAACGCGACCACGTCCACCTGCGAGACGCAGTTCGCCTACATCCAGCCGCGCTGGACCCTCGGCCGCAACTCCCTCGCCGGTCCCTGGAAGCTGGCCGTCTGGGCCGAGTCCGCGGACGGCACGGGGCACGTGGATCTGCACGCCGCCACGTCTCCGTCCGTGCTGCGCGACGCGACGGTGACGGCCAACGCGTCTCCCGAGCCGGTGACCAAGGGCAAGACGCTCACCATCACGGGCAAGCTCGCGCGCGCCGACTGGGAGACGCTCGGCGGATACCACGGATACGCCGGACAGAAGGTGATGCTCCAGTTCCGCAAGAAGGGGGCGTCCACGTACACGACGGTGAAGACGATCTCCACCAGCAGCACGGGAGGTCTGAAGACCACGGTGAAGGCGGCGACGGACGGCTACTGGCGGTACGCCTTCACCGCCACGTCCACCACCGCGGCCGCCACGTCCGGCGGCGACTTCGTCGACGTCCGCTGATCAGCGCGGTGGTGCCGTACAACCCTGGAGGGGCTCCAGTGGTCTTGTGGGCAGTCTTTTCTTCCTAGTGGGGGTTGCATCACTGTGCGTGTGCGCAGCATTTCGGCCGGGACGGCGCTCGCGGTCGCCCTCGGTTCCGTCGTCCTGATGGGGTCGGCCGCGGGCGTCGCCGTCGCCGACAGCAGCGCCGCGCTGCCCATCAGGTCCAGCGGCGACATCGTCGTGGACGGCGTTCACCAGCGGGTCTTCATCAGTGACCCGTCGGGAGGCAAGGTCGTCGCCACCGACTACAGCGGCAAGGTCGTCGGGACGATCACCTCGCTGCCGCAGGCCGACGGCCTGGAGCTCTCCGCGGACTCGGCGACGCTCTATGTCGCCGTGCCGGGAACCGACGAGATCGCAGCCGTCGACACGGCGACGCTCACCGTGGCCGGGCGGTACGCGACGGGTGACGGCACGGACCCGCAGCACCTGGCGCTCGCGGGCGGCAAACTCTGGTTCGGCTACGGCGGCGACGGACACGGCAACATCGGCTCCCTCGACCTGTCCGGCGGGCAGACGCGGGTTTCGCTCGCCCAGGAGTCCGAGGGGACGTGGAAGGACGCCCCCCTGCTGGACTCGGTACCCGGCGCTCCCAACACCCTGGCGGCCGGCTCGCGCCAGTACTACTTCACCCTCGGCATCTACGACGTGTCGTCCGGCACGGCCGGCCGGACCGCGTTCCTCGGCGGGCAGGACGCCGCCATCGGCAACACCGCGGAGGACCTGGCGCTCACCCCGGACGGCACGGAGCTGGTGGTGGCCACCACGGCGGGCGACTTCCAGCAGGTCTTCCGGACCTCGGACCTGTCGGAGACCATCAGGTATCCGAGCACCTACTGGGCACAGCGGTCGGTGGCCGTCGCGCCGGACGGCCTCGTCGCGGTGGGCTCCGACACCTACGCGATGTTCCTCCCGCATGTGTCCGTCTACCAGCCCGGTGGCACGGCCCCGAGGCGGACCGCCGACTTCACCGACGAACGAGGTGGAGTAGCCCAGGAGACCCTGCTCGACCACGGCGACCTCGCTTTCGCGCCCGACAGCAGCCGGCTCTTCGCGGTCACACGCGACCTCCAGAGCTATTACCGCCTGCGTGTCGTCACCGACCCCGCCAAGGCCGTCACCACCGTCACGGTGAACGCCCCGGCGACGGGGGTCCGTGCCAAGTCGCTGACCGTCTCCGGCAAGGTCACGAACACGCTCGGGATACCCGCGGGGACCACCGTCTCGGTCACCCGGACGGATCTGGAGTCCCCGAACGGCAAGGCGCTCCCGGCCGCGACGGTGAAGGCGGACGGGACCTACTCCTTCACCGACGCCCCGCCCGCGGGCAGCAAGGTCACGTACAAGGTCTCCTACGCCGGCGGCGCCGACCGCACGGCCGCCTCCGCGTCCGACACGGTCGAGGTCTCCCGGAACTCCGCGACCCTGACCGTGAACAAGAACGGCAACACCTACGCGTACGGCAGCAGCGTGGCGTTCACCGCCCACCTCGGCACGACGTACAAGAACCGGAAGCTCTCGCTCTACGCGGACACCGCCGGCGACGGCAAGGCCAAGTATCTGGTCAAGACCGGCACGGTCAACAGCGCGGGCAACCTGTCGGTCACCCTGCCCCTGAAGCGCGACACCACGGTGAGCGCGACCTTCTCCGGCGACGCGCGGACCGCCCCGAAGACGGCCACGAGCTGGGTGGGCGCACAGGTCAAGGTGTCACTGAGCCTGAGCCGTTCCTACAAGACGGCCACGGTCAGCGGACACACCAGGTACTACTTCCACAAGAAGACCGATCCGCTCTTCACGACCACGATGACGGCGTACCACGGCCGCGCGCAGAAGCTGGAGATCCAGACCTACTACGGCGGTGCCTGGCGGTCCGGGGGGTACGACTACTTCCTGCTCGACTCCAAGGGCAAGTCGCTGGTGGAACTGGGCGGCACGCACCAGACCGGCTACTCGATGCGCGTGCGGTCGTCCTACATCAACAACTCCTCGAACGACACCGTCAACTCGACCACGCACGGCTCCTGGAAGTACTTCACCTTCACCAGCTGAGCCCGCCGATCCCCTTCCGTCGTCCCGAACGAGGAATTCCGTTGCGCAGAACAGTCACGGCCATGGCCGTGCTCGCCCCTCTCTTCGCCGTCACTCTCACTCCGGCCACGGCTTCGGCGGCCGCTCCCTACAAGGGGGCCAACACCGCCGCCGTGCAGGACGACTTCAACGGTGACGGCTATCGCGACCTGGTCGTCGGTGCCCCCTACGCCGCCAATGGTTCGGTGCAGGAAGCCGGTGCCGTGGTCGTCCTGTACGGATCGGCGTCATCCGTGAGCGCCACGCGTCGGACCGTGATCACGCAGGCGACCGCCGGGATCCCCGGTGCACCCGAGGACGGGGACGGGTTCGGCTCGGCCGTCGCCGGCGCCGACCTGGACCGGGACGGGTACGCGGATCTGATCGTCGGCACTCCCGCCGAGGACGTCGACGGCAAGAAGTCCCGCGGCTCCGTGACCGTCGTGTGGGGTGGGGCCCATGGCTTGCAGGGCGGTTCGAGCATCTCCCCTCCCTCCGGGTTCGGGGACGGTATGACCTCCTGCGGATTCGGGCTGTCCCTGGCCACGGGAGACATGAACGGGGACGGTGCCCCGGAAATGGGCATCGGCTCGCGCTGCGAGGGGGCCTCCTACACCGGCCCCTTCACCCGCACCGGGAAGGCCGCCGGCCAGTACCAGGAATGGCGGGCCAACGCCCGCGCTCTGGTGATGGGCGACGTGAACGGCGACGGCAGGGCGGAACGGTTCTGGCTGCCGGGCCCCTCGGACGACGACATCCGCGGAACCGTGCTCGTCGACAACGGCCCGATCGGCGACGATCCCATGGCGACCTGGCCCACGAAACTGCCACTCGCCGACGGTCACGCCGGCCAGATCGGCGACGTCAACGGCGACGGCTACGGCGACCTCGTCACCGGCATCGCGGACGACGACTTCACGATGAACGTGCCCGGTGCCGCACACCGCGGCGGCGAGATCCAGGTTCTCTACGGAAGCGCACAAGGCATCACCGCCGACCAGCGGCCGAAGATCTTCCACCAGGACACGGCGGGGGTTCCCGGCACCGCGGAGAACGGCGACCGCTTCGGTCAGTCGCTCAGCGTCGGCGACGTCAACGCCGATGGGTACGCCGATGTCCTGGTCGGCGTCCCCGGTGAAGGGGTCGGCGCGCACGGGACGGCAGGCTCGGCCGTCCTGCTGCGCGGCTCCGCCACAGGTCTGACCACGACCAAGGCGGTCGGATACACCCAGAACACGGCCGACGTGCCCGGCACCGCCGAGACCGGCGACCAGTTCGGAGCGGCGGTTCACCTCGCCGACCTCAACAAGGACGGCAAGGCCGAGACGGTCGTCGGCGTTCCCACGGAGAACAGTGACGGCTGCCTGTGGATCGCCCGCGGCTCGACCACGGGACCCGTCCTCAGGGGCTCCGCCAGCCTGTGCGGCACGAGCGCCGGCATCACCGTTCACGGTGTGAAGGGCTACTTCGGAGCAGCACTGACGAGCCCTCACGTCGCTTTCTAGGGCTGTCGGCGAGCCTCGACAACAAAGAACCCCCGGGTCATCGACCCGGGGGTTTCGCATGGAGCGGGTGACGAGAATCGAACGCGCACGCTCGGCTGGGGAAGCCGAGCTGCGCGGCGGAGCGTCCGGGCCTCGGCCGACGGCGGTCGGCCACGATGGCGGGTCGGTCGGCCGTGTGCCTCCCCGTACCCCTGCCGGCCTGAGCCGGGCCATCCGGCGGTCGACCGGCTCAAGCCTCGACGGCTGCCGACGCGCGTCTCCGCCGTACCGAATATGACGAACTGTCATAATGCGTCGCATTCCGTCGGTCGGGTCGAGAGGATTGCTGTGACTGTCTGTCAAACCGTGAGGGGGGTGGGCGCGCAGGAGACCCTCCCGTCGTCGGCTCCGCCTGATCTTCGCGTGCGTCGCTCATGGTGGGACGGGTTGCTGCGGGCGGTGGTGGCAGGTCTCGTCGTCGTGGCCGGCCTGGCCCTGCCCATGGTGGCCCCGCAGCCCGCCCAGGCCGTGCCGCCCGGCACCTACGCCTACGTCACCAACTTCAACGCCCACACGGTGTCGGTGATCAACACGGCGACGAACACGGTGGCGGTCACGGTTCCCGTCGGCGCCGGGCCGTGGGAAGTGGCGGTGTCGCCGAACGGCACCCGCGCCTACGTGACCAACCGCGCCGATGACACGGTGTCCGTGATCAACACCGCGACCGACACGGTCGTCGCCACCGTCCCCGTCGGCCTTGAGCCCCTGGGGGTGGCGGTGTCGCGCGACGGCACCCGCGTCTACGTCACCAACTTCAGCGCCGACACGGTGTCCGTGATCAAGACGAACACGAACACGGTCGTCGCCACCGTCCCCGTCGGCGATGCTCCCATCGGGGTGGCGGTGTCGCCGAACGGTACCCGCGCCTACGTCACCAATTCCGGCGCCGACACGGTGTCCGTGATCAAGACGAACACGAACACGGTCGTCGCCACCGTCCCTGTCGGCGCCTTCCCGTTCGGGGTGGCGGTGTCGCCGAACAGTACCCGCGCCTACGTCACCGATTTCAACGCCGACACGGTGTCCGTGATCAGAACGGCGACGAACACGGTCGTCGCCACCGTCCCCGTCGGCGATGCGCCCCAGGGGGTGGCGGTGTCGCCGAACGGCACCCGCGCCTACGTCACCAACGCCGACGCCGACACGGTGTCCGTGATCAAGACGGCGACGAACGCGGTCGTCGCCACCATCCCCGTCGGCGACGCGCCTCGAGAGGTGGCGGTGTCGCCGAACGGCACCCGCGCCTACGTCACCAACGCCAACGCCGACACGGTGTCCGTGATCAACACCGCCACCAACACCGTCGTCGCCACCATCCCCGTAGGCGACCTCCCGTTCGGGGTGGCGATCGGGGTCGTGCCCTGCCCAGGCCACGGCAAGACGGGTCACGGAAAGTCCGATCACGGCAAGCCGGGTCACGGGAAGTCAGGCCACGACCGGCCGACCACGGCCACCGGTAACTGCACACCGGCATGACGAACGCCCCGGCGCCGGCCGCCACCCTCGGACCACCGACGCCGGGGCACCCCGTGACCACGCGACCCCACACCACGGCCCGCCGCACCCGCACGTTCTCGTGGCAACCCCAGACAATCATCGCGCTGCCCGGCAAGGTCCCCGGAACGTGATCGACCCGGGGCCTTGTCGGCAGGTCCGGCGGCCATCGTCCTCTCGCTCACAGAGCATGAGGCCGCCAGACTTCCCAGTCGCGGCGGACAGCAAAAAAGGCCCGGGTCGGTGACCTGGGCCTCTGTCATGGAGCGGGTGACGAGAATCGAACTCGCACTCTCAGCTTGGGAAGCTGATGTTCTACCACTAAACTACACCCGCGTAAGACGCCGGTTGGGCCGGTGTCCAATGCCCGCTCACTGTACCTCATGCCCGGCCCCGGGCGTCGAAGCCGCGGGGGCCGCTGCGCGTTTCGGAGCGTGGATGCGGCTGCGGGGGACCGGAGTTGGGGCGTACGGTGGGGGCGTTCAAGTGGGCCCGGGCGGGGCCGGAGTGCCGCCTGGAGAGCCATCCCTTTGATCCCGTAATGTGGCTTTCGTTGTCAGGGCATCAGCCCGACGCAGCTCTTGGGGAAGGGACTCTGGGACTTGATGGAGCGCACCGTCGTCCGTTGTGCCGAGGGGCACGTGTTCAGCACCGCTTCGTTCCCGATGCAGCAGGCCGAGCGGCTCGGCCCCGGCCGGCTGCTCCGGTGTCCGCGGTGCGCCCGGCTCCGCAGTGTGGTGCCGGTGGCCCTGGAGAGGGCGGCCGTGTCGGAGCAGTAGGACGCGCGAGCAGTTGCCGTGGTTCGGGCGCGCGGGTCGTCACGATTGTCGTGGCCCCGCGCGCCTTGCGTATCCTCAGGACGTGCTTCTCTCTGACAAGGACATCCGGGCCGAGATCGACGCCGGGCGGGTCCGGATCGATCCCTACGACGAATCCATGGTGCAGCCGTCGAGCATCGACGTGCGGCTCGACCGCTACTTCCGGGTGTTCGAGAATCACCGCTACCCCCACATCGACCCCTCGGTCGAGCAGGCGGACCTCACGCGGCTCGTCGAACCCGAGGGCGACGAACCGTTCATCCTCCACCCTGGAGAGTTCGTCCTCGCCAGTACGTACGAGGTCATCTCGCTGCCCGACGACCTCGCCTCGCGGCTCGAGGGCAAGAGCTCCCTGGGACGGCTGGGCCTGGTCACCCACTCCACCGCGGGGTTCATCGACCCCGGGTTCTCCGGGCACGTCACCCTTGAGCTGTCGAACCTCGCCACCCTGCCGATCAAGCTGTGGCCGGGAATGAAGATCGGGCAGCTGTGCATGTTCCGGCTCAGCTCGCCGGCCGAGTTCCCGTACGGCAGCGAACGCTACGGCTCCCGCTACCAGGGCCAGCGCGGGCCGACCCCCTCGCGGTCCTTCCTGAACTTCCACCGCACCCAGGTCTGAGGCGATGACCATGTCCGCCGCGCGCGAGAACCTCACCTACGAGAAGTTCGGCGTCGCCGTACGCGAGCTCGCCCAGACCATCGCCGACGACGGGTACGAGCCCGACATCGTGCTCTCGATCGCCCGGGGCGGCGTCTTCGTCGCGGGCGGGCTCGCCTACGCGCTCGACTGCAAGAACATCCACCTCGTGAACGTCGAGTTCTACACGGGGGTGGGGACGACGCTGGAGATGCCGGTCATGCTCGCGCCCGTCCCCAACGCGATCGACTTCTCCGAGAAGAAGGTCCTGATCACCGACGACGTCGCCGACACGGGCAAGACGCTCAAGCTCGTGCACGACTTCTGCGTGGGCGAGGTCGCCGAGGTCCGCAGCGCCGTGATCTACGAGAAGACCCAGTCGCTCGTGAAGTGCGAGTACGTCTGGAAGCGCACGGACGAGTGGATCAACTTCCCGTGGAGCGTCGAACCCCCGGTGGTCCGCCGCGACGGGCAGGTGCTCGACTCGTAGGCCGGTGGTGTCGTCGCGGCCGTTGGCGGGCGGGACGGGTGATGGGGGAAGGGGCTCCCGGCGATGTGCCGGGAGCCCCTTCTCGTGTGCCCTGCGCGGGCGCGTGTGCCGTCGTCGGCGTCAGAACGTGCCCAGCTTGATGATCGACAGGATGGCGATCAGCTGAATGGATGACGCGGCGAGCGCCTTGGGCCACGGGAGGTCGTGGGACTTGCCGACCATCAGGGTCAGCAGGGCGCCCGCGGCGACCCAGGTGATCCAGCCGAGGAGCTTGACGAACGACGCGTCGCCGCCGAGGAACATGGCGAACAGCAGCCGCGGGGTGTCCGTGATGGACATGACCAGCATGGAGAGGCCGACCGTGGGCTGCCAGGCGCCGTCGCCGCCGAGCTGGCGGGCCAGGGTGTGGGTGACCACGCCCAGGACGAACGTGCTGAGCACGAGGGCCACAGCGGTCGTCAGGACGATCGGGACGGCGTTGGAGAGGGTCGCGTTGATCGCGTCCTGGCGGGCGCCGTCGAAGCCGAAGACGGCCAGCAGACCGTAGAGGAACGTCACGATCAGGGCCGGGGCCCACATCGTGTAGTCACGCATCTGGAGGAAGGTCCGGTTCGGGGCCGTCACTATGCCCTTGAGCAGGTCCTTCCAGTGCAGCCGCGGGCCGACCGGCGGAGCGGCGGCCTGGCCCGCCCGGTAGGTGTCCCCCTGGGAGTAGGGGTCCTCGCCGATCGAGAAGGCCTGCGTGTGGCCGGGGCTGTTCGCCGCGTACGGGTCCGGGCCCTGCTGCGGGTGGCCGTCGCCGAAGTACTCCGGCTCGCCCTGGGGCCAGCCCTGCTGCCCGCCGGGGTGGGGCTGTCCGCCCTGCCGCCCGCCGTACTGCGGCTGTCCGCCGTACGGCTGCTGTCTCCCGTACTGCGGCCGCGAGGGCGCGGGCGGGTAGCCGTACGGCTGCTGCCCGCCTCCCTGGGGGGGTTGCTGCCCGCTCCCCTGGGAGGACTGTCCGTACGGTTGTTGTTGCGGTCGCCCTTGCGGGGCGCGGTTGTCCCGGCCCCCGCGTCCGATCCTGAATCCAGCCACGTTATCGAACGTACCTGGTCCCGAAGAGTGACGTGCCGGGGCCGGGGCAACGGGCCCGGCATTGGGTCCGAGCTGTGACATCCCCTAAGGGACACCGCGACCGGCCCGTACGGGAGCCCTGTTCGACCGAATGCCCTGGTGGACGGGCCGCAGGGTGACAGGCGGCCCGTCCGGACGGATCAGTCGGCGAAGACGGCGCCGAACTGCGGGGTGCCCGAGGTCGAGACGCCCGAGGTGCTCGGCGAGACGCTGCGGGAGCCGGTCGTGGTGATCTTGCTGCCGTTGGAGGGCAGGTACGTCACGGCGCCGTTCCCGGCGTTCTCGTACGAGCCGACGAGCAGGTCCGCCCTGCCGTCGCCGGTGACGTCGTCCAGCTTGACGTCGGCGCCGAACAGGTCGCTCTTCTCGTCGTTGCCGGGAACACCCGCCGTGCTCTGCGCGAAGGCCTGGGCGCCGGAGGAGACGTCGACACCGGCCGCGGAGCCGTACAGGACGGTGACCATGCCGGTGTTGGTGACCCCGTCGATGTCCTCGTCGGGCGCCGAGACGACCAGGTCCTGGAAGCCGTCGCCGTTCACGTCGCCCATGTCCAGGTCCCAGCCGAAACCGTCGCCCTTCTCCGACGTGCCGGGGACGCTGCCGCTGTTCTGGGTGACCCCGGTCGTGCCGGCCGGGCCCGAGGCCGAGCCGTAGGTGATGTTCACCTTGCCGCCGTTGGCGGAGTCCGGGATCGGGGTGCCGTCGTCCAGGGTGGCGTCCCAGCCGGCGCCGCTGACGATGTCGCCGAAGCCGTCGCCGTTGATGTCGCCGATCCCGGTGACGATGCCGGGCCTGAGGGCCTTCGCGGACGCCACGCTCAGTCCGCTCGCCGTGCCGGGCACGTAGTAGTTCGTGTTCCAGCCGGTGCTGGTCTGCGTCTCGAAGCCGTCGACGATCAGGTCGGTCCTGCCGTCGCCGTTCACGTCGCCCGCGGTCAGGCTGAGCGGGCCGTAGGGGTTGTCGTTGGTGCCCGACTGGATCGGGGGCTTGATCGTCGTACGGCCGCCGGGGGTGCCGGAGGTGCCGAAGCCGCCCTTGTAGACGTAGATCGTGCTCGCCGAGCTGCCGACCGCGAGGTCGGCCTTCCCGTCGCCGTCGAAGTCGCCGGCGGCCAGGTCCTTGCCCCAGTAGTCGTGCGAGGACGGGGACGGGTCGGGGACGTCGATGCTCTTGCCGGTGAGGCCGCTCGGGGAGCCCCAGAGGATGGCGAGGGCGCCGCCGTTCGTGTCGGTGCCGACCTTCTCGGAGGGGGAGGCGACGGCGAGGTCGTCGTATCCGTCGCCGTTGAAGTCCGCGTACGCCGTCTCGGCGCCGAACGCGTCGCCGGCCTCGGCGGTGCCGGGGACGCCGGTGGTGTTCTGGCTGATCGTGGAGCGCTTGGCGGACGACACACCGGTGGCGGAGCCGTAGAGGGCGACGATCTGGCCCGCGCCGGCGTGGCCGCTGACGTAGGCGCCGTGGGCCGACAGGGCCACGTCGCCGATGTGGTCGCCGTTGAAGTCGGCCTGCGGGACCCTCGTGGAGTCGGCGGCGGTCGCGGTCGCGGCCGAGAACGTGAGCAGACCGCCCGTCAGCGCTGCGGCCGTCGCGGTCGCGAGGGCGAGTCGCACGTGGTGCGGGTGACGCTTGGGCATGCGGGATTCTCCTGCGGCATGCGGGGACGCTGTGCGCACATCCCCTGTCGATAGGGAGCCGGCCGTCCGCGTTTGCCTGGAGTTGTACGGCAGTTCACTGACTGATCGGCGAACAGGAGACCACTGGAGTGGGGTAAGGGTTGCACGTGAGTTCGGTTCCGTTTCGACCGGCGACCGGCGACCGGCGACCGGCGGCCTGCTGCCCGGGGTGACCGGCGGCCGGCCGTGACCGGTGGGTGGCGGGCGCGACGACGCCCCCGTGCTCCGGAGAGCGCGGGGGCGTCGGTGCACCGATCGGACCGGGCCGGTCGGTGGTGCCTGACGGCCGGGTCAGGCGGCAGCGTCAGACAGGCGTGTCGGACCGTGGCCGTGCGGCGGTCCCGGACGGCAGGGCCTTCCGGGACCGGCGGCGCCGGTTACTTCACCGGCTCCGGCTCCGGCTCGCTCTCCGACTCGGCCGCGCCCGCCGGGGGCTCTTCCTCGACCGGTGCCTTGACCGACTCCAGGAGGAGCTGGGCGACGTCGACGACCTGGACGGACTCCTTGGCCTTGCCCTCGTTCTTCTTGCCGTTGACCGAGTCGGTCAGCATGACGAGGCAGAACGGGCAGGCGGTGGAGACGATGTCGGGGTTCAGCGACAGGGCCTCGTCGACACGCTCGTTGTTGATGCGCTTGCCGATCCGCTCCTCCATCCACATCCGCGCGCCGCCGGCGCCGCAGCAGAAGCCGCGCTCCTTGTGGCGGTGCATCTCCTGCTGACGCAGGCCCGGGACGGCGGACATGATCTCGCGCGGGGGCGTGTAGACCTTGTTGTGGCGGCCCAGGTAGCAGGGGTCGTGGTACGTGATCAGACCCTCGACCGGGGTCACCGGGAGCAGCTTGCCCTCGTCGATGAGGTGCTGGAGCAGCTGGGTGTGGTGGATGACCTCGTAGTCGCCGCCGAGCTGCGGGTACTCGTTGCCGATGGTGTTGAGGCAGTGCGGGCAGGTGGCGACGATCTTCTTCGCCGTCCGCGGCTTCTTGGTCGACTCGTCCTCGTCGTCCTCGCCGAACGCCATGTTCAGCGCGGCGACGTTCTCCATGCCGAGCTCCTGGAACAGGGGCTCGTTGCCGAGGCGGCGGGCGGAGTCACCCGTGCACTTCTCGTCGCCGCCCATGATCGCGAACTTGACGCCCGCCATGTGCAGCAGTTCCGCGAAGGCCTTCGTGGTCTTCTTGGCGCGGTCCTCCAGGGCTCCGGCGCAGCCGACCCAGTAGAGGTACTCGACCTCGCTGAGGTCCTCGATGTCGCGGCCGACGACGGGGATCTCGAAGTCGACCTCCTTGGTCCACTCCAGGCGCTGCTTCTTGGCCAGACCCCAGGGGTTGCCCTTCTTCTCCAGGTTCTTGAGCATCGTGCCCGCCTCGGACGGGAACGCGCTCTCGATCATCACCTGGTAGCGGCGCATGTCGACGATGTGGTCGATGTGCTCGATGTCGACCGGGCACTGCTCGACGCAGGCGCCGCAGGTGGTGCAGGACCACAGGACGTCCGGGTCGATGACGCCGTTCTCCTCGGCGGTGCCGATGAGGGGGCGCTCGGCCTCGGCCAGGGCGGCCGCGGGCACGTCCTTGAGCTGCTCCTCGGACGCCTTCTCGTTGCCCTCCATGTCCTTGCCGCCGCCGGCCAGCAGGTACGGGGCCTTGGCGTGCGCGTGGTCGCGCAGCGACATGATGAGCAGCTTGGGGGAGAGCGGCTTGCCGGTGTTCCAGGCGGGGCACTGCGACTGGCAGCGGCCGCACTCGGTGCAGGTGGAGAAGTCGAGCAGGCCCTTCCAGGAGAACTGCTCGACCTGGGAGACGCCGAAGACGTCGTCCTCACCGGGGTCGGTGAAGTCGATGGCCTTGCCGCCGCTGGTCATCGGGAGCAGCTCGCCGAGCGAGGTGGCGCCCTTGGCGTCGCGCTTGAACCAGATGTTCGGGAAGGCGAGGAAGCGGTGCCAGGCGACACCCATGTTGGTGTTGAGGCCGACCGTGATCGCCCAGCCCATGGTGACGCCGAGCTTGATCATGGCGGTCAGGTAGACCAGGTTCTGGAGGGTGCCGAGGCTCAGGCCCTTGAAGGCGGCGACCAGGGGGTACGAGGCCCAGTACGCGGCCTCGTAGTGGTCGACGCCGTGGATCGCGCCTTCCAGGCCGCGCAGGGTCATGATCGCGAGGCCGATGACGAGGATCACGGCCTCGACGAAGTAGGCCTGGCCGGTCTTGGAGCCGGCGAAGCGGGACTTGCGGCCGGGCTTCGAGGGCCGGTTCAGCTGGCGGACGGCGATCAGTACGAGGATGCCGAGCGTCGTGAACAGGGCGATGAACTCGGTGTAGAGCTCGTACGGAAGGAAGCCGCCGAGCACCGGAAGCGTCCAGTCGGCCTTGAACAGCTGGCCGTAGGCCGTGACGATCGTCAGGCCCAGGGTCAGGAAGCCGACGGCCACGAACCAGTGCGCGACGCCGATGATCCCCCACCGGTTCATCCGGGTGTGGCCGACGAACTCCTTGGCCAGCGTGACGCTGCGGGC
The DNA here is from genome assembly GCF_037940415.1 of Streptomyces sp. f51. Classification (NCBI taxonomy): domain Bacteria; kingdom Bacillati; phylum Actinomycetota; class Actinomycetes; order Kitasatosporales; family Streptomycetaceae; genus Streptomyces; species Streptomyces sp. f51. The sequence goes on from NZ_CP149798.1 coordinate 3,875,966, forward strand.
CTTCCAGTCGTCGGTGCGGCTGCCGGCGGGTACGGGCTGGCCGAGCTTGATGAACCGGTAGATCTGCGCGACGGCCCGCGCGATCAGCGCGACGCCGACCACGGTCAGGACCAGCGACACGATGATCGCGGCGAGTTGCATTCGGGGGCTCCTCGGGCCTGCGAGGTGTTCTTCGAGGTGACCTCGAAGGTGATTACTAAGCGGTAACTTATGCAGTCCGTCTGAGACTACCCACTTCCTCCGCCGCACTGTAGTCAGCGGTGCGGTGATCTGCGTCGCTGAGGGATGCCTGAGTGGACGCCCGGCGGGCGGGCACGGGGTCCGTTTCACCCCGTGACGACAGGACACGTAAACCCGATCGTGTTATTCACCCAATACTGTGACAATTACCCCTAAATTGGCGACGTGCTGTACGGAATCACGGCCGCCACCGCCGCTCTGCTCCTGACCGCCACGCTCGCCGCGCTGCTGCGGTCGCTCTCCCTGCGCCTCGGCCCGGCCGACGGGACGGGGCTTCCCGACCGCCGGGCGAAACCCCGGGCGCCCGCCCCCACGAGGCCGAGGCCCGTCCCGCTCCTCGGCGGCATCGCCGTGGCGGGCGCCACCGCGCTCGTCGGCTGGGCCGGGAACTGGACCGGCGCCGCCCCGCTCGGAGCGGACGCCGGGCGCCTGCTGGCCGCCGGAATCGCGGTCGCCCTGCTCGGTCTTGCCGCGGATCTGCTGCCCGTGCCCCCGGTGGTGTGCGGGGCGGGTGTCGCCGTCGCCGCCGCGCTGACGGTCCCCTTCGACGACCTCGGCCTGCCGGCCGGGGCGCTGGCCGTGCTCTGGATCGTCCTCGTCACCCAGGCCTTCCGCTCGCTCGACCACGCCGACGGGGTGATGGGGACGGTCGGCGTCATCACCGCCTTCGCCCTCAGCGGGTGCGCGGCCGCCCGGCTCATGGACGGGCTCGCGGCGCTGCTCAGCGTGCTGGCCGCCGCCCTCACCGGCTTCCTGATGCAGGGATGGCCCCCCGCCCGGATCGCGCCGGGGCGGTGCGGGTCGCTGTTCGCCGGCTTCCTGCTGGCCTCGGCGGTCGTGCGGGTGCACGCGGAGGGGCCGGCCGGGCCCGGTCTCGGCGCAGCCTTCGCGCTGACGGCCGTGGCCTGCGCGGACGCCGTCCTGGTCCTGGTGTCACGGAGGCGGGCCGGGTGGCCGCTGCTGCGCCCGGCGCCGGACCATCTCGTGCACCGGCTGCGGCGGGCGGGGCTCACCCGGCAGGGGGTCCTCGTCGTGACGGGTCTCGCCGCGTTCGCGGCCGTGTCCGTGGGGCTGTGCATCGACCTCGGATGGCTGGGGGCCGGAGCCGCCTGGTGGGTGGTGGGCGCCGTGGCGGCGGTCGCCGTCGCCGGGGCCCTGCGTCCCGGGACCCGTCCGCGCCGTGCCCATCCGCATGCCATCCCCGCCCCCGGGGGACCCGTCCCGAGGTCGCTCGGACGGCCTGGGCGTCCCCGTCCGGAGGCGCCTGGGGCGGTGAAGGTTCACTGACTCTGAGATAAACCCGCAGCTCAGAGGCTCCATGCGTGTAAGGAGCGGATAAGAGTTGAGCCCCGGCGACTCAGGTCTGTTGACCAGGCGGCGGACGTCGTGCACACTTGAGTCCGTTCCACTCAAGTCATTGCTGGAGGAATCGAAATGGCACGTGCGGTCGGCATCGACCTGGGCACGACTAACTCCGTCGTCAGCGTTCTCGAAGGCGGCGAGCCCACCGTCATCACCAACGCCGAAGGCGCCAGGACCACGCCGTCCGTCGTCGCCTTCGCGAAGAACGGCGAGGTGCTCGTCGGCGAGGTCGCCAAGCGCCAGGCGGTCACCAACGTGGACCGGACCATCCGTTCGGTGAAGCGTCACATGGGCACCGACTGGAAGATCGAGCTCGACGGCAAGAGCTTCAACCCGCAGCAGATGAGCGCCTTCATCCTTCAGAAGCTGAAGCGCGACGCCGAGGCGTACCTGGGCGAGAAGGTGGCCGACGCGGTCATCACCGTCCCGGCGTACTTCAACGACTCCGAGCGTCAGGCGACGAAGGAGGCCGGCGAGATCGCCGGTCTGAACGTCCTTCGTATCGTCAACGAGCCGACCGCCGCCGCGCTGGCGTACGGCCTCGACAAGGACGACCAGACGATCCTCGTCTTCGACCTCGGTGGCGGCACCTTCGACGTGTCCCTCCTGGAGATCGGCGACGGCGTCGTCGAGGTGAAGGCCACCAACGGTGACAACCACCTCGGTGGTGACGACTGGGACCAGCGCGTCGTCGACTACCTGGTGCAGCAGTTCCGCTCCGGCCACGGTGTGGACCTCGCCAAGGACAAGATGGCGCTCCAGCGTCTGCGGGAGGCCGCCGAGAAGGCCAAGATCGAGCTGTCCTCGTCCACCGAGACCTCGATCAACCTGCCCTACATCACGGCTTCCGCCGAGGGCCCGCTGCACCTGGACGAGAAGCTCACGCGCGCCCAGTTCCAGCAGCTGACGGCCGACCTCCTGGAGCGCTGCAAGACGCCGTTCCACAACGTCATCAAGGACGCCGGCATCCAGCTGTCCGAGATCGACCACGTCGTTCTCGTCGGCGGCTCCACCCGTATGCCCGCCGTCGCCGAGCTCGTCAAGGAGCTGACCGGCGGCAACGAGGCCAACAAGGGTGTGAACCCGGACGAGGTCGTCGCCATCGGCGCGGCCCTCCAGGCCGGTGTCCTCAAGGGTGAGGTCAAGGACGTCCTGCTCCTCGACGTGACCCCGCTGTCCCTCGGCATCGAGACCAAGGGAGGGATCATGACCAAGCTCATCGAGCGCAACACCACGATCCCGACCAAGCGGTCCGAGATCTTCACGACGGCCGAGGACAACCAGCCGTCCGTGCAGATCCAGGTCTACCAGGGCGAGCGCGAGATCGCGGCGTACAACAAGAAGCTCGGCATGTTCGAGCTGACCGGTCTGCCGCCGGCCCCGCGCGGTGTCCCGCAGATCGAGGTCGCCTTCGACATCGACGCCAACGGCATCATGCACGTGACCGCGAAGGACCTCGGCACGGGCAAGGAGCAGAAGATGACCGTCACCGGCGGCTCCTCGCTGCCGAAGGACGAGGTCGACCGCATGCGCCAGGAGGCCGAGAAGTACGCGGAGGAGGACCACGCCCGCCGCGAGGCCGCCGAGACCCGCAACCAGGGCGAGCAGCTCGTCTACCAGACGGAGAAGTTCCTCAAGGACAACGAGGACAAGGTCCCCGGCGAGATCAAGACCGAGGTCGAGGCCTCCGTCGAGGAGCTGAAGGCCGCGCTCAAGGGCGAGGACAGCGCCGAGATCCGCACCGCCACGGAGAAGGTCGCCGCGGTCTCGCAGAAGCTCGGCCAGGCCATGTACGCCGACGCCCAGGCCGGCCAGGCCACCGGCGGCGACGCCCACGGCTCCGAGGCCCCGAAGGCCGACGACGACGTCGTCGACGCCGAGATCGTCGACGAGGACCGCCGGGACGGTGCCGCGTGACGGAGGAGACCCCGGGCTTCGAAGAGCAGCCCGACGTCCCTTCCGGCGCCACCTCTGACGACGCCGAGCCGCAGACCGCCACCCCCTCTGCGGAGGGGGCGGCGGCCCCGGACGGGGACGCAGCAGCACAGTTGACCGGCCTGACGGCCCAGCTGGACCAGGCGCGCATGGCACTGACCGAGCGCACCACGGACCTCCAGCGGCTCCAGGCCGAGTTCCAGAACTACCGCCGCCGTGTCGAGCGCGACCGGATCGCGGTCAGGGAGGTCGCCGTGGCGAGCCTCCTGACCGAGCTCCTGCCCGTGCTCGACGACATCGGCCGCGCGCGGGATCACGGCGAGCTCGTCGGCGGATTCAAGTCCGTCGCCGAATCGCTGGAGACCGTCGCGGCGAAGATGGGGCTCCAGCAGTTCGGCAAGGAGGGCGAGCCCTTCGACCCGACCATCCACGAGGCCCTGATGCACTCGTACGCGCCGGACGTCACGGAGACGACGTGCGTGGCGATTCTCCAGCCGGGGTATCGCTTCGGCGAGCGCACCATCCGCCCCGCGCGGGTGGCGGTCGCCGAACCGCAGCCCGGGGCGCAGACGGTCAAGGCCGAGGACTCGGGCGAGGCGGCCGACGACAAGGAGAGCGGTGGCCCGGACGAGGGCTGAGCTTGAACGGACGAGGAAGGAGGGACGTCGGGGATGAGCACCAAGGACTTCATCGAGAAGGACTTCTACAAGGTCCTCGGCGTCCCCAAGGACGCCACCGAGGCCGAGATCAAGAAGGCGTACCGGAAGCTCGCCCGCGAGTTCCACCCGGACGCCAACAAGGGCAACGCCAAGGCCGAGGAGCGCTTCAAGGAGATCTCCGAGGCCAACGACGTGCTCGGCGACCCCAAGAAGCGCAAGGAGTACGACGAGGCACGCGCCCTCTTCGGCAGCGGTGGCTTCCGTCCGGGTCCCGGCGCCGGCGGCGGCAACTTCAACTTCGACCTGGGTGACCTCTTCGGAGGCGGCGCCCAGGGCCAGGGAGCGGGAGGGGCCGGCGGCTTCGGCGGCGGCATAGGTGACGTCTTCGGGGGCCTGTTCAACCGCGGCGGCGCCGGACCGGGCACGCGTACGCAGCCCCGGCGCGGCCAGGACATCGACACCGAGGTCACGCTCTCCTTCACGGAGGCGGTGGACGGCGCGACCGTTCCGCTGCGCATGACCTCGCAGGCGGCCTGCAAGGCCTGTTCGGGCACCGGCGACAAGAACGGCACACCGCGCGTGTGCCCGACCTGTGTCGGCACCGGCCAGGTGGCGCGTGGCTCGGGCGGCGGATTCTCGCTCACGGACCCGTGCCCCGACTGCAAGGGCCGCGGCCTCATCGCCGAGCACCCCTGCATGGAGTGCGCGGGCAGCGGCCGGGCCAAGTCGTCCCGCACGATGCAGGTCCGGATCCCCGCGGGAGTCAGCGACAACCAGCGGATCCGGCTGCGCGGCAAGGGCGCTCCCGGAGAGCGGGGAGGTCCGGCCGGTGACCTGTACGTCACCGTCCATGTGGACGGTCACCCGGTCTTCGGCCGCAAGGACGACAACCTCACCGTCACCGTGCCCGTCACCTTCGCGGAGGCGGCGCTCGGCGGCGAGGTGAAGGTCCCGACGCTGGGCGGTCCTCCGGTGACGCTGAAGCTGCCGCCGGGCACTCCGAACGGGCGCACCATGCGCGCCCGGGGCAGGGGCGCGGTCCGCAAGGACGGCACCCGGGGCGACCTGCTGGTCACCGTCGAGGTGACGGTCCCCCAGGACCTGTCCGACAAGGCTCGCGACGCCCTGGAGGCGTACCGAGAGGCGACCGCGGGTGAGGACCCGCGGACGGAGCTGTTCCAGGCCGCGAAGGGAGCATGACGGAGCCATGGACACGACCGGTCGTCGACGCAACCCCTATGAACTGACCGAGGAGACCCCGGTCTACGTCATCTCGGTGGCGGCCCAGCTCTCCGGACTGCACCCGCAGACCCTGCGTCAGTACGACCGGCTCGGTCTGGTCTCTCCCGACCGCACGGCCGGCCGGGGCCGCCGTTACTCGGCCCGCGACATCGAGCTGCTGCGCACCGTGCAGCAGTTGTCGCAGGACGAGGGCATCAACCTCGCCGGCATCAAGCGCATCATCGAACTGGAGAACCAGGTCGCCGCGCTCCAGTCCCGCGTCGCGGAGCTGGAGTCGGCCCTGGACGGCGCCGCTGCCGCCATGCAGCAGCGGGAGGCCGCCGTGCACGCCTCCTACCGGCGCGACCTGGTCCCGTACCAGGAGGTCCAGCAGACCAGCGCCCTGGTGGTGTGGCGCCCCAAGCGGGCGTCCGACTAGTTCTCGAAGCGAAGGGGCCCACCGGTTCGTCCGAACCGGTGGGCCCCTTCCGCGTGCCGTCGCACGGTCAGCGGGCGACCATGACCTCGACGGAGGCCGCTTCCTCGCCCGTCCGGCCGTAGACGTCCACGGCGCGGACCGTGACGGTGCACGGGCCCGTGTACGAGGGAGTCCAGGAGACCGTGTCCGAGGTGGTGAACCGCGGACCGCTGCTGCCGCAGGCGCCGGAGACGTCCCACGCGTACCCCTTGAGCAGCCGTGCCCCGTCGCCCGTTCCGGGCCGTATCCCGACCTGGACGGGGAAGCGGGTCCCGCCTTCGGAGACCACGGTCAGCAGCGGGGCGGCGGGACCGGTGGAGGTGGCGGGCGTGAGCCGCTCGACGGTGGTCTGCGCCGAGGGGCTCGACTCGGCTCCCCGGACGTCGACCGAGGCGACGTAGTAGTGCGCGGTGCCCTTCGGGGCGGAGGTGTCGTCGAAGGAGGAGCCCGTCGCGTCGGTGCCGCCCACCAGGGTCCACCTGCCCAGCGCGGTCGTACGGCGGTAGACGCGGAACCCGGTGACCATCGCCTCGGGGTCGTCCGCCGGGGTCCAGTCGACGCGGGTGGAGGCGTCGGCGGGCGTGGCCAGGAGCGCGTGCGGCGCGGGCGCCGTGGAGTCCTCAGGGCGCATGAGCGTCAGGGTGTCGGAGACGGGGGAGACGTTCCCGGCTCGGTCGACGGCGTGGACGGTGTAGCGGTAGTCGGTGCCCACCGGGGCGATCGGGTCCGTGTAGGACGTCCCGAACACGGGTTCAGGCCCGTCGGGGTCGCTCCCGCCGACGGGCGCGGCCCACACCTCGTAGTGGTCGACGTCCGCCGACGAGGGCTGCCAGGACAGGCCGTTGCCCGCGGTGGTGCCGCGGCCCGACAGACCGGTGACGCGCTCCGGGGCCGTGCGGTCGGCGGTGGTCACCGGGCGGTCCGCCGTGCCCGCGGACTCGTTGCCGGCCCGGTCGTGGGCGCGGACCTCGTAGTAGTAGGTCGCGCCGGTCGCCGGGAGGGACGTGTCGGTGTACGAGGTGGCGGTGGTCGTGGTGCGCAGGGTCCAGGTGGTGCTGCCCTTGGGGCGGCGGTAGACGCGGTATCCGGCGAGGTCCATCTCCGGGCTCCTGGACCAGGACACCCTGGCCCTGCCGGTCGCGGTGTCGTAGGACGCCGAGGAACCGGTGGGAACAAGTGGCTTGATTTTGTCGGTCTTCGCGGACGTGACGGGTTTGTAGGCGAACGTTACGTTTGCCTTGCCTGTCCAGTTCGCGAAATCGACGCGCAGGGTGTGCTTTCCCGCCGGAATGGCGAGGCCGACCGTTTTCGACCGTGTGGCCGAGACGTTCTTCCAGAGGTCTATTTTGCGTATGTCGTCCAGATAGACCCGAATTCCGTCCTGGGCGGTGACGGGGAGGGAGAAGGGGCCGCCCGAGCCGAAGTCGCGCGTCACGGTCCAGCGGACGCCGAAGTTGTCGGCGGGCAGACCGGCCGTGGGCGCGCCCGAGCCCCAGTTCTGGTCGATCGCGGAGTCGCAGTCCGTCTTCTTCGGTGTGCCCGAGAACGTGGTGTTCGCGTAGAACTGCCGCTTATAGACGGGCGATGTGCAGTTGGTCACTGCGGCGGCGGCTGGGCCGGCCGCGCCGAGCAGGCCGCCCGCGGTGGCGAGCACGAGGGCCGAGGCGAGGGTGCCCCGCGTGCCGGTGGCTCTGTACATGCGTTCCTTCTCGTCTGACTGATCGTCAACGGCAGTTAAAAACCGTCGACGATCACGACTCCTGTGAACGGAGGTTGGTTGTACCTGTGAATGACGGAAGGTGAAGCTGAGGGGATCGGTCGATGGATGGGCGTAGTCTTTTCCCGTCGTGTTCACTTGTGGAACACGAAACGCCGTTGCCATCTCGTTAAGTGGTTACTCCTTGACGCTGAGGTGATCGCCGCGTTGGCTTTCAGCCACCTGGGTCGCAATGCTGCAACCTCGCCCGGAAGGCACCTGATGTGAAGACTCGTAACACCGGCCTCCGCCGTACCGCCATAGCCGTGGCCTCCTCCGCCATGGCCGTCACCGTCTCCGGCTGCGGCCTGGGCATCGGGGGGAGCGGTACCTCGGCCAGCCCCACGAAGGGTGATGACATCAAGGTCGGGCTGCTCCTTCCGGAGAAGCAGAACACCCGTTACGACAAGTTCGACTACCCGATCATCAGGGATCAGGTTCTGAAGCTCACCGAGAAGAAGGGTGACGTCGTCTATCTGAACGCTGAGCAGAACGCTGCCAAGCAGCTCCGCCAGATGCAGCAGATGATCGACGAGAAGGTCGACGTCATCCTCGTCGACGCGGTGGACTCGGTGACGATCGCCAAGGGTGTGCGCAAGGCGAAGGAGGCCGGTATCCCGGTCATCGCCTACGACCGCCTCGCCCAGGGTCCGATCGACGCGTACATCTCCTTCGACAACGAGCTGGTCGGCGAGACCCAGGGCAAGGCCCTGGTCGGCGCGCTGGGTGCCGGCTCGGCCTCGAAGAAGATCGTCATGATGAACGGCTCGCTGACCGACCCCAACGCCGCGCAGTTCAAGGCGGGCGCCAAGTCGGAGCTCCAGGACAAGGTGATCGTCGCCGCCCAGTACGACACCAAGGACTGGGACCCGGCCAACGCCAAGGTCAACATGGAGAAGTCCATCCAGGCCATCGGGCTGAGCAACATCGCCGGTGTCTACGCCGCCAACGACGGCATCGCGGGCGCGGTCATCGACGCCTTCAAGGCCGCCGGCGTCAGCAAGATCCCGCCGGTCACGGGCCAGGACTCCGAGCTCGTCGCCGTGCAGCGGATCATCAAGGGCGACCAGTTCATGAGCGTGTACAAGTCGTACCCGGAGGAGGCCAACGCCGCCGCCGAGATGGCGGTCGCCCGCGTCCAGGGCCGCTCGATCGAGTTCGACGCGCTCACCCGCGACAAGGTCGACAGCCCCACGAACAAGGGCATCCCGTCCCAGCTCGTGCCCGTTGTCGCCCTCACCAAGGACAACATCGAGAACACGGTGGTCCAGGACGGCATCTACCCCGTCAGCAAGATCTGCGTGGCGCCCTACAAGTCGCTCTGCAACTCGCTCGGCATCAAGTAGGACGTTCCGCCCCCGTCCCGTTCCGGGGCGGCGGGCCGAAGAAGACACGGTTCCGGCCCCGGTCGGGGGTGTGCGCCACGGGCGCCCGTCCCCGACCGGGGCCGTTCCGTTGCCGATCCACCCTCAAGGGCCCCACGCGCCTCAGAGGCCCCACAGGGCCCCTCGACGACCCGGAACCCACGGCTCCCCGCACCGGGCGTCCACCGGGCTCCCCGCGCCGCCCTCGGCGTCCTCGGTGTTCTCGGCGTCCGCGGTGTCCTCGGTGTCTTCGCGTGCCTTCGCCCGGGCGCCGCGTCCACGCCGGCGCCCCGGGGGCGGAGGGCGCGGGATGTTATACCGCCGCGGACGGCGTCGGCGCGGCGGCGCGGGCGCACCGTCGATTTCCGGCCGTCGCGCCGGGTGCCCCTGAGGGTTCGTCGATCGTCCGGCCGAGGGGTGACGCCGGCCGCCGGCCCGCCGATGCCGCTCACGCGATCTGCGGGTCCTGTGAACTTTCCGTCACCGCCCCCTCCTTCGCGGTTTCCGCCCGCGGGCCGAAGGATCGGCCGGTGCCCCCGGCGGAGCAGTGCGCGGCCACCGCAAGTCCCTTGGAGAAGAACCGAGTTGTGCTTCCCCGGCCGGGTCGGGGAGGGCGCCGGCGCAGTGCTCGGAAGGTGTTCCGCGGGCCGTCCCGGCGTCAGGACGGCGGCCCTTCAGCTTGTTGCAAGAGGCGCCGCGGAGGTCAGGATCTATGGGGACGAGCGGGGGCGAACGGACGTCCTGCGGCGACGCAGCCTTGTTGCGATGCCGGACGCGTCCGCGCATAGTTGCGCTGCGGAGGACGCCCTGACGCGGGGCTCACGCCAGGGGTTGGAGCTGGAGCCAGGGGTGGGAGATGGCCGGGCACGGGACGGACAGGCATCCGCACGGCGCTGACCGGCTGTGCGACGCGGGCGACCGGGTGTACTCCCGGGCCGTGCGGCGGGGCCGGGTGCCCCGCGAGGACGCCGAGCCGGTGCCCTGCCTGCTGGAACTGGCGCTGCTGCACCCCGATCCGGACGACATGGGCTGGCTGGTGCCCACCTCGCCGCAGGAGGTCATGACCCGGCTCCTGCGCGGGGTGTACGAGGAGGTCAGCGCGAGCCAGGCCCGGGTGGGCGACGCGGTGTCGGCCTTCGAGTGGTACGCGGGGCTCGGCGGCCGGGTCCGTGCGCCGGCCGAGGGCGTGGCGATCCGTGTCCTCGACGGACTGCCGCGGATCCACGCGGCCATGGACAAGGCGACCGAGGAGTGCACCCGCGAGGTCCTCACCGTGCAGCCGGGCGGCATCCGGCGCGAGGACGAACTCGTCGAGGGCCTGCACCGGGCGCTGGAGATGCGCCGGCGCGGGGTGCGCATGCGCGATCTGTACACCCACGTGGCCCGGCACGGCCAAGGCCTCCTGAACTACATGGAGTTGATGGGCGACGCGGCCGAGGCCCGTACCCTCGACGAGGTCGTGGAGCGGCTCATCCTCTTCGACCGCACGGTCGCCTTCATCCCCGCCAACGCGGACCGCACGATCGCGCTCGAACTGCGCCACCCCGCGCTGGTGGACTATCTGGTGACGGTCTTCGAGCGGCTCTGGCGCCTCGGGATCCCGCTGACCTCACCCATGCCCGAGACGGGCATCGAGGGCATCACCCACCGGGAGCGGTCCATCGCGGCGCTGCTGGCCGAGGGTCATCAGGACGCGGTGGTCGCGGAGCGTCTCGGCATCAGCGTGCGGACGTGCCGGGCGCACATCGCCCGGCTGTCGGAGACACTGGGCGCTGCGAGCCGGACCCAGCTCGGCGTACGGATCGCCCAGGCGGGCCTCGACGGACCGCAGCGTTCTCCGGGGCCCGTTCCCGGGTCCGGCGCCGTCGCCGAGGCCGCGCCCGCGGCCCCCGCCGTCCCGGATCGCGGATCGGCGGCGGGCCGCTGACGGCGGTGGCCCGGCCGGGTCGTCCGGGGCGGGGCCGCGGTGGCGGGGCCCGGCGGGCGCCGGGTCGCGCGAGGTGCCGCCGGCCGGGGTCACTCCCCTCCCTCTGCCTGGTCCAGGAGCCCCGACTGCGCTATCAGGAAGCCGAGTTGAGCCCGGCTCCCGCTGCCGAGCGCGGAGGCCAGCTTGGCGATGTGGGCGCGGCAGGTGCGGACGTTCATGCCCAGGCGGCGGGCTATGGCCTCGTCCACATGCCCCTCGATGAGCAGCTTGGCGATGGAACGCTGCACGCCCGTGATGCCGTTGGGGCCCACGTCGTTCGGGACGTCCTCGGTGAGCGGGACCGCGCGCTGCCAGAGCTGCTCGAAGACCTTGCTCAGATACAGCACCAGTCCGGGGTGGCGGAGTTCGAGGGCCACCCGCCGGTCGTCGCTGGCCGGTATGAAGGCCACGGTCCGGTCGAAGACGATCAGCCGCTCGATGAGTTCCTCCAGCGTGCGGACCTGGATCCGGCCGCCGGATATGCGCTCCACGTAGGCGAGCGTCCCCTGGCTGTGCCGCGCGGTGTGCTGGTACAGCGTCCGGATGCGCACCCCCCGGTCGGTGAGCGGCCGGTCGCGCTCCAGGGCCTGCATCAGGGCGTCGGCGGGCCGGCCGCCGCCCGGCTGGATCGTCAGCATCTCCGTCTGGCACTCGGCGGTGGCCGAATTGAGTGCCGCGTTGATCCGGTCGAATCCCTCGAGGACCGTGATCGCGTGGATGCTCGCGGTGCTCTGCGTGCTGATCGCGATGAACGGGTCGAAGGAGTCGGTCAGTTCGATCGCGAGCCGCCGGCGTTCCTGGATCTCCCGTTCCAGGGGCTGGAGGCGTTGGGCGAGCGCGACGGACGGCGGAACGGGACGCAGCCACTTCTCGTCGTCGGGATCGGGATGAAGCAGCGCGAACTCCAAGAGGCAAGGGGCCGTTTCCACTTCGACCCGAGTGATGCGGCCGGAGTGCAACGCACTGGCGTAAAGGCGTGTTCCTTCGTCACACAACGTGGTGACAGCGTGGGGATGTGTCGGTTGTGAGTTCTTTGTGGGCAAATCTCCACCCCCCAGGGTCCTGAACGTGCAGGAACATGATGCATCGCTGCTGTGGCATTGACGTGCCTGAATGAGCCATCGTCTTGTGACGACGGGGGAGAAGATTCCATCAAGTGAGGACGAAGCCGACTATGCGAGCGAGATTGCTTGGTTCAGTGCTTGCCGCAGTCTTCTCTGTCGCTGTGGCGTCCGGCTCCCTGGGGGCCTCGGGTCTTGATGCCGGGGGTGCCCGGACCTGGGCCGTTCCGGACAGCGGTTGGACCAGCGTGAAGGCGACCGTGGCGGACAGCGGCTGGACCGCTGCCGAGGCGGTCCCGGGGGACAGCGGCTGGACCGACATCGAGGCCGCGGCGCTTCCGGGCGACAGTGGCTGGAACAGCGTGAAGGCGACCGTGGCGGACAGCGGCTGGAACGGCGCCGAGGCCACGACTCTGTCGGACAGCGGCTGGACGATCGTCTCCGCGAGCGCAGAAGCATGAGCATTCCTCCCGACGACCGCTCCTTCCGCCGCGAGATGGCGACGGCCTACCGGTCCGGCTGGCACTTCATCGACCTGGTCACCGCCATCCCCTACAGCGGTGACTCGCTGATGGTGACCGTCTTCGGAGAGCCCGTCGTCGTCACCCGCGACGACGACGAGGACGTACGGGCGTACCGGTGTCTGCGGCGGCCTCGGGGGGCGCCGCAGCCCGTCCGGTGCGCCATCCGCTACGGCATGATCTTCGTGAACCTCGACCAGCGCGACCACCAGCTCACCGGACCCGATGTCCCGGACGTCGAGACCATCGCAGCCACCCCCCGCAGTGCCTGACGCGATTCCCCCGTCGTAGTAGATCGCGCAGGTACTTCCCCCCGCAGCGGCGTCACCGTGACCTGAACACGGTGACGCCGCTGTAGTTTCCGGGGGCGTGAGCGGGTTTCGGCCCGTTCCCGCGGGGGCCGCGACCGGCCGCCGGATCTTGGTCCGCGGCCTCATCCGCGGCCCATCGCCGCCGTGAGCTCGATCTCGATGGCCACACGCGACGGGTTCGGCGACGGCGTGCGCTCGTAGCGCTCCGCGTAGCGCCGCACCGCCTCCGCGACGCGCGCCGGGTCCGTGGAGACCCGTGCCCGCCCCTCCAGCGTGGCCCAGCGCGCTCCGTCCACCTGGCACACCGCCACACGCGCCCCGTCCGGCCCGGCCGCCAGGACGTGGGCGACCTTCCGGCTGGACTTGTTCGTGATCACCCGAGCGAGACCGGCCTCGGGGTCGTATGTAACTCCGACCGGTACGACATGGGGGCTGCCGTCGGATCTGAGGGTGGTCAGCGTGCACAGACGGCGCTCGCGCCAGAAGCTCAGATAGGCGGCGTCGGGCCGCCGCGGGTCCACCGCATGGGAAGCCATGAGGCCTGAATCTACGCCTGTGGCTGTCCATTTTCCGGCTCTTCCAGCCTTGAGCGGAATAGACTCAACTTTGTGTACGCTGGATGAGTCAGGGAACGGTCAGGAACGCCAGGAGGAGGAGAACGCGAACGTGGACGCCGAGCTGACCAACAGGAGCCGGGACGCGATCAACGCGGCCAGCAACCGCGCCGTACGGGAGGGGCACCCGGACCTCACCCCCGCCCACCTGCTGCTCGCTCTGCTCGAGGGGCAGGACAACGAGAACATCATCGATCTGCTGGCGGTCGTCGACGCCGACCAGGCCTCGGTCCGCGCCGGCGCCGAGCGCGTCCTCGCGGGCCTGCCCAGCGTGACCGGCTCCACCGTCGCGCCCCCGCAGCCGAACCGCGAGGCGCTCGCCGTCATCGCGGACGCCGCCGAGCGCGCCAAGGAGCTGGGCGACGAGTTCATCTCCACCGAACACCTGCTCATCGGGATCGCCGCGAAGGGCGGGGGGATCGCCGACGTACTCTCCCAGCAGGGAGCGAGCGCGAAGAAGCTGCTCGACGCGTTCCAGAAGACCAGGGGAGGGCGCCGGGTGACGACCGCGGATCCCGAGGGCCAGTACAAGGCGCTCGAAAAGTTCGGCACCGACTTCACCGCCGCCGCGCGTGAGGGCAGACTCGACCCCGTCATCGGCCGGGACCACGAGATCCGCCGGGTGGTGCAGGTCCTGTCCCGCCGCACGAAGAACAACCCCGTGCTCATCGGGGAGCCCGGCGTCGGCAAGACCGCCGTCGTCGAGGGCCTCGCCCAGCGGATCGTGAAGGGCGACGTCCCCGAGTCCCTGAAGAACAAGCGGCTCGTCTCGCTCGACCTCGGCGCGATGGTCGCCGGAGCGAAGTACCGCGGCGAGTTCGAGGAACGCCTGAAGACCGTGCTCGCGGAGATCAAGGACTCCGACGGGCAGATCATCACCTTCATCGACGAGCTGCACACCGTCGTGGGCGCCGGCGCGGGCGGCGACTCCGCCATGGACGCCGGCAACATGCTCAAGCCCATGCTGGCCCGCGGCGAGCTGCGCATGGTCGGCGCCACCACCCTCGACGAGTACCGCGAGCGGATCGAGAAGGACCCGGCGCTGGAGCGGCGCTTCCAGCAGGTGCTGGTCGCCGAGCCGACCGTCGAGGACACCATCGCCATCCTGCGCGGACTCAAGGGGCGCTACGAAGCCCACCACAAGGTCCAGATCGCCGACTCGGCGCTGGTCGCCGCCGCGAGCCTGTCCGACCGCTACATCACCTCCCGCTTCCTCCCCGACAAGGCCATCGACCTCGTGGACGAGGCGGCCTCGCGGCTCCGCATGGAGATCGACTCCTCGCCGGTCGAGATCGACGAACTCCAGCGGGTCGTGGACCGGCTGAAGATGGAGGAGCTGGCGATCGGCAAGGAGACGGACGCCGCCAGCAGGGAGCGTCTGGAGCGGCTGCGCCGCGACCTCGCCGACAAGGAGGAGGAGCTGCGCGGGCTCAACGCCCGCTGGGAGAAGGAGAAGCAGTCCCTCAACCGGGTCGGCGAGCTGAAGGAGAAGCTCGACGAACTGCGCGGCCAGGCCGAACGCGCCCAGCGCGACGGCGACTTCGACACCGCCTCCAAGCTGCTGTACGGCGAGATCCCCACGCTGGAGCGGGACTTGGAGGAAGCCTCGCAGGCCGAGGAGGAGGTCTCCAAGGACACGATGGTGAAGGAGGAGGTCGGTCCCGACGACATCGCGGACGTCGTCGGCGCCTGGACCGGCATCCCCGCCGGCCGCCTCCTGGAGGGCGAGACGCAGAAGCTGCTGCGCATGGAGGCGGAGCTGGGCCGTCGGCTGATCGGCCAGGCCGAGGCCGTGGGAGCGGTGTCCGACGCCGTGCGGCGCACCCGCGCCGGGATCGCCGACCCCGACCGGCCCACCGGTTCCTTCCTCTTCCTCGGCCCCACGGGCGTCGGCAAGACCGAACTCGCCAAGGCCCTGGCCGACTTCCTCTTCGACGACGAGCGGGCCATGGTCCGCATCGACATGTCGGAGTACGGCGAGAAGCACAGCGTGGCCCGGCTGGTCGGCGCGCCGCCCGGGTACATCGGCTACGAGGAGGGCGGCCAGCTCACCGAGGCCGTGCGCCGCCGCCCGTACAGCGTGATCCTGCTCGACGAGGTGGAGAAGGCGCACCCCGAGGTCTTCGACATCCTGCTCCAGGTGCTGGACGACGGGCGGCTGACGGACGGTCAGGGCCGTACGGTCGACTTCCGCAACACCATCCTGATCCTCACCTCGAACCTCGGCAGCCAGTTCCTGGGCGGGCAGAGCCTCGCCGATCCGTCGGCCTCCGACGAGGAGCGCAAGCGGCAGGTCCTGGAGGTCGTCCGCGCCTCCTTCAAACCGGAGTTCCTGAACCGGCTGGACGATCTCGTGGTCTTCTCCGCCCTCGACCAGGAGGAACTGGAGCGCATCGCCAGGCTCCAGATCGACTCCCTGGCGCGGCGGCTCGCCGAGCGCCGGCTCACCCTGGAGGTCACCGACGCGGCCCTGGCCTGGCTCGCGGAGGAGGGCAACGATCCGGCGTACGGGGCACGCCCGCTGCGGCGCCTCGTCCAGACCGCCATCGGCGACCGGCTGGCCAAGGAGATCCTGGCCGGCGAGGTCAAGGACGGCGACACGGTCCGGGTGGACGCCTTCGGCGACGGCCTGATCGTGGGCCCGGCCACGGGCAAGACCCTGTAACCGGCACCACGGGCCGACAGCGGCACCGGGAGCCGACGGAGGCACCGGCGCCGGCAGAGGCACCGGCCACCGGCACCGGGAGCCGGCAGGGGCACCGGGAGCCGGAAGGGGCCGGGCACAGGCACCTGCGAGGGAGGGCCCTGGGAGGGCCCGCGGCACACCGCCGCGGGCCCTCCCTCGTGCCGCTCCGAGGCCCGGGAGTGACCGGATCTTGTCAGCCCCCGGCGGACAGGGCCCGCCAGAGGTTGCCACTCCCCGCCCGTCATGAGAGAGGATGGCGGTATCCGTACGAAGGGAAATACACGGTGAGCATCGACCCGTCCTCGATTCCGAATTTCGGGGGCCAGCCCGAGCCGCAGTCCGGCGGCCCCGCCGGCCCCGTGGTCCCGGATCAGGACCTCGTGAAGCAGCTCCTGGAGCAGATGGAGCTGAAGTACGTCGTCGACGACGAGGGTGACCTCGCGGCGCCGTGGGAGGAGTTCCGTACGTACTTCATGTTCCGTGGCGAGGCGGACCAGCAGGTCTTCTCGGTGCGGACGTTCTACGACCGGCCGCACCAGCTCGAGGAGAAGCCCGCGCTCCTTGAGTCGATCGACGACTGGAACCGCCGCACGCTGTGGCCCAAGGTCTACAGCCACACCCACGACGACGGCACCGTCCGCCTGATCGGCGAGGCGCAGATGCTGATCGGCACCGGCGTCAGCCTGGAGCACTTCGTGTCCTCCACGGTCAGCTGGGTGCGCGCCGCGATCGAGTTCGACAAGTGGCTCGTCGAGCAGCTCGGCCTCGAGCAGGAGATCAACGAGGCGGACAAGCCCGAGGACGACGAGGACGAGTAGGTCCGCCTCCCGCGGCCGTCCGTCCCCCGCGGCGGCGCTTCTCCACGCGTGCACCGGCCCCTGGGACGGGCACCATGCCCTGTCCTACAGCGGGGTGTGCGCGATCACGACCAGATACGCGCCGTAGGCGAACGAGAGCCCGGCCAGGGCACCGACCACCAGGGTCGCGTGCCAGGGCCGGGCTCTCGCCGTGCGCACCAGGGCGCGGGCCAGCGGCAGCAGCAGCGGGAACGCCGGGAGCAGGAAGCGCGGCTTCGACTCGAAGAACCCCGAACCGCCCAGCGCGATCAGCAGCAGGACGCCGCTGTGGACCAGCAGCGGCAGGGGTGCCCGGTCCGCGATCAGCAGCCCGTACAGCAGGACGGCCGCGGCGACGATCACCATCGTCATGGGGAACACGAACCGGTCCCCGTGCAGCAGCAGGTGCTTGACGAAGTGGAGCGACCCCCGGCCGAGGTCGAAGCGCGAGCCCCACAGCCGCTGCACCTGGAAGTAGCCGCCGAGCCAGTGGCCCTCGCGGTGGCCCACCCACAGCACATAGCCGGTCCAGCCCGCGGGCGCGAGCGCCGCGCCCGTCCACACCCTGTGGGAAACTTTTCCGCGGTGACGCCAGACCTCCTGCGCCGCCCCCACGAGGACCGCCGCGGCCACCGCGAAGCCGTTCGGCCGTGACAGTCCCGCGAGCGCGGCCAGCGAGCCGGCCCACAGCCACCGCCCGTCGAGCACCGCGTACAGCGACCAGACGGCGAACGCGGTCAGTACGGGCTCGGTGTACGCCATCGACAGCACCACCGAGTGCGGCAGCAGCCCCCACAGCAGCACCAGCGCCGTACCGACCGCCCGGCCGTGCAGCCGGGCGCCGATCGCGTACATCCCGCACGCGGCGGCCGCCGCCGCGGCCCAGGAGACCAGCAGGCCCGCCGAGCCCCCGGTCAGCGGGGTCAGCGTGGTCACGGCCCGGACGAGGGCCGGGTACAGCGGGAAGAACGCGAGGTCGCTGTGGACGACCGTGGGGTGGAAGTGGAGCGTCCTGCCGTAGCCGTGCGCGGCGATGCCCAGGTACCAGGCCGAGTCCCAGGACCGTGCGAGCAGGGCGACCGGGTGTCTGCCGGTGGCCCAGGCCGTCCCGGCGAGCACGAGGAGGCCGGCCAGGCGCGCGGCGGCGAACAGTCCGAGCGCCGTGATCGCGGCGTACGGCAGGCTGCGTGCGGCGCGGGACGGGCGGACGGCACGGTCGCGGGGCTCCTGGAGAGCGGGGCGAGCGAGGGTACTCGGGTGGGTCACACCCCGAACTGTGCGTTCCGTACGGGGTATTCGCGAGCTTTGATCGTCCGTGCGGGTTCCGTCGCGGGGCCTTCGGCGCGCCGCCCGGGGACGGGGTGCCGACAATGCTAAACGCCCCTTTCCCGCCCCGTCCCGACCTGCTGTCCCCGGCGGCTCCGGGGCCCGGAACGCTGCTGTCCCGGCCCCTTCCCGTCCCCTCCCGGGCTGCTGTCTCCCGGGGGGCTCCGGGGTCCGGAACGCCCTATCCCGCCCCCTCCCGCGCTGCTGTTCCCGGGCAGTTCCCGGGTTCCCGGGCGTTGCTGTTCCCGGGTTCCCGGGCGCTGCCGTCCTCGGGCAGCCGTGGGGACCGGAACGCTGCCGTCCCCGGGCAGTGGCGGGCGGGACGGGATCCCGCATAATCCTCGCGTGTCAGAGACTCCGGCCCCCATACCGGTCCCGATCCCCGCCCCGGCTCCTCCACCGCTCCCGTCCGTTCCCGCGGACACGGGCGTCTGGTCCTCGGGCGACGCGGCCCGCTGGTCGCGCGCCCGCCCCGGGCCCTGGGCGCGCCCGCTCTGGTCGGTGCTCGCGCTGCTGATCACCGTGGTGTGGGCGATCGCGGCCGCGCCGGAACCGCCGTGCACCGACGCGGCGCCGTGCGGTGCGGACTGGCTCGGCATGACGGAGACGGGTCTGGCCGCGGGGCTGCTGTACTGGCTCGCCCGGCTGCCGGAGGTGACGCTGGTCGCGGCCCCCGTCCTGGCCGCGATCGTGGCCCGGCTGGAGCTACCGGACGCGGGGCCGAACTCCCTGGCAGCGAACCTCTGCGTCCTCGCGGCTCTGGGCTTCGGCTGGGCGGCCGCCGCGGAACGGCTCGCGTCCCGCCGCCGGCAGCGGGACCTGGCGGAGGCCGCCGCGACCGCACGGCACCCTGTCCCCGGGCCCCTCGCCCCGCTGTGGCGCGGACTGATCCCCACGGGCGCGGGCCTCGTGCTCCTGGCCGTCGCCGCCTTCAGCGCGGCCGAGGGAATCGCGGGCGTCCACGACGACACGCGGCACGCGGACCGCGCGGTCCGCACCGCGGCCGAGGTGGTCGGCCGTGACGACGAGTCGGTCCGGGTGCGTACCGACGACGGACGGCTGCTGCGGCTCGACTCGCTCTCTCCGGAGGACTACAGCAAGGGCAGCGCGCCGACCGTCCTGGAGGACGGGTCGTGGCGGCGCCTGGCGGCCGAGCCGTACGACGCCACCGGCCCTCAGCTGGGGCTTCTGGCCGCCGGTCTTCCCGGCCTCTCCCTGCTCGTCACCGGCCTGCTCGCCCGGCGCCGCGCCGCCGCCCTGCGACGGGGTCCTGTCCCGGTCCTGCGGGTGCTGGAACGCAGGGACGGTGACGGCCTCCTGTGGATCTACGCGGGCGACGACACCTCCGCCCGCAGGCCCGTTCTCACCGCGCGCTTCGTCGCCGAGGCGCCGGGCGAGGACGAGCGCGGACGGCTCCGCCCCGGCGGCGAGGAGGCACCGAACCCACGCGGACGGGTCCGCCCCGGCGGCGGGGAGGAGCTGAACCCTGCTTCCCCGCTCCCGCGCGAGGCCGTGATGTTCGGCGCCCCCCGCGACGGTGGTGAACTGCTGCTCGTCACCACGCTCCGCGACGGCGGGAGCGCCGTCGTCCGGACGAGCGGACCCGTCCGGCTGCCGCGCCCCGGCCGGGAACCGCAGGCCGACCCGGAAACGGAGGCCCGTGCGGCGGCCGGCGGCGTCGCCGCCGCGGTTCCGGCGACTCTGATCACGACGGGACGCCCGCTGAGCTGGGGACCGGGCCACCTCGGCCGCTCCGTCGGCGCGGCCCTGGCCCTGGTCGCGATCGTGGGGGCCGCCGCGAACGCCCGCACGCTCGTGACGGACGGGTTCGGCGTGAAGGCGGCCCTCTACGTGCTTCTCCTCCTGTCCTTGCTCGCGACCGCCGCGCAACTGCTCAACTGGCGTGTCACCGCGGACAGTTCGGGCCTGTGGCTGTCCGGGGGGTGGAAGCTGCGGCACCTGCCGTGGGAACACCTGCGGTCGGCCCGCTACACCAGGGACGGGGGCGTGGAGATAGGGATGCCGTACGGCGACGACTGGCGGCTGCCCGGCCTCGGCATGCCGATGCTGGAACGGCGCTTCGGCCGCAACCCCTCCTACGTCCGGATGACCGAGGAGGTCGCCGCGCTCCGCGACCACCCGGAACTGCGGCCCACCGAAGCCGTTTCGGGCCGCGTCCGGGGTGTCCCGCTCGGTCCCGCGCTGCTCGTCCTCGGCGGCGCCGTGGCCCTGGCCTGGGCCTTCCACTGAGGTGCGGGACGCGTCCCCCCGGCCCAGGTCCCGCCGGGCCGGGGGGAGTCCATGACGGCAGCCGGGTTCAGGACGACAGGCTGCGCAGCCGCCCGGCGGCCTCGTGCAGCACCTCGTCCCTCTTGCAGAACGCGAACCGGACGAAGGGCGCGCCCGCCTCGCGGTGGTCGTAGAAGACCGCGTTCGGGATGGCCACGACACCGGCGCGTTCGGGCAGGGCGCGGCAGAAGGCGAAGCCGTCGCTCTCGCCGAGCGGCCGGATGTCGGTGGTGACGAAGTACGTCCCGCGCGGCCGGAAGACCGCGAAGCCCGCCTCGGTGAGACCCGCCGTCAGCACGTCCCGCTTGCGCAGCATGTCCGCGCGGAAGTCCTCGAAGTACGCGTCCGGCAGTGCGAGCGCCTCGGCGACGGCGTACTGGAAGGGCCCCGACGCCACGTACGTCAGGAACTGCTTCGCCGACCGTACGGCGCCGACCAGGGCCGGGGGCGCGGTCACCCAGCCCACCTTCCAGCCGGTGAACGAGAACGTTTTGCCCGCGCTGCCGATGGTGACCGTCCGCTCGCGCATCCCCGGCAGGCTCGCCATCGGCACGTGCTCGGCGTCGTCGAAGACGAGGTGTTCGTAGACCTCGTCCGTCACCACGAGCAGATCTCGCTCGACGGCGATCCGCGCGATCTCCGTCAGCTCCGCGCGGGTGAGGACGGTACCGGTGGGGTTGTGCGGGGTGTTGATCAGCAGCAGCCGGGTCCGTCCGGTGATCGCGTCGCGCAGTTCGTCGAGGTCGAGCCGGAAACGACGACGGCCGTCGCCGTCGGCCTCGTCGGGACGCAGGGTCACGGGCACGCGCGTCCCGCCCGCCATGGCGATCGAGGCCGCGTACGAGTCGTAGTACGGCTCCAGCGCGATCACCTCGTCGCCGGGCTCCAGGAGCGCGAGCAGCGAGGCGGCGATCGCCTCGGTGGCACCCGCCGTGACCAGGACCTCGGTGTCGGGGTCGTACGACAGGCCGTAGTGGCGCTTTTGATGTTCGGCGATCGCGGTGCGCAGCTCGGGCACGCCGGGACCCGGCGGGTACTGGTTGCCGCGCCCGTCCCGCAGTGCGCGGACGGCCGCCTCCCGGATCTCCTCGGGCCCGTCCGTGTCGGGGAAGCCCTGGCCGAGGTTGATCGAGCCCGTGCTCAGCGCGAGGGCGGACATCTCGGCGAAGATCGTCGTCCCGAACTCGGCGAGCCGACGGTTCAAAAGGGGTCGCACGCTGGAGGTCATACCGGCCATCCTCCGCCCAAGCTCCGGAGTTCCTCAACTCACCTGTGGCGACGGCGGCCTGCGCGAGTGCGCCGTGCGTCGCCTCTGATCAGGGGGCGCCTTCGTCACGTGTTCTCCCGTTGCCCGGGGCAACCTCAAATATTGATCAATTGAGTTGATCTTGCGTGCGTCGGCTTCCTAGGTTGATCCCATCCACTGCACCGCTGACCACGGAGCAGTGTGGGCGCGTTTCGCGCCGTACAAGAGAAAACTGGGGGAAAAATGAAGACCAAGCTCGTTTCCATGGCCGTATTGGGTGCGCTGGCATTCGGAGCTGCGCCTGCCGCTGCCCAGACTCAGGGCGAGGCGCCGGGAAGACGGACCTCTTCTGTCGTGGCGATCGACACCTGGCAGGATATTGCGGCCGGGAAGTGCTACTACGGCGACAAAGAGTCCTGCGAGATCATGATCAAGGGTCTCAAAATGTCCAAGAAGGCGAAGGACTGCCTGATCAAGGGAGCCGTCGCAGGGGCCGGAGCCCTCATCGTGGGGCGGTTCAACAAGGACCTGGCCGAGAAGATAGCCCGGAACACCGTGGCCGCGGGTGCGACCGCCTGCATCTCGGCTCTCGCCGGCTAGGTTCTGATCTCGGCCGGGAGGCCATGAAAGGCGTCAACTGTGTTGAAGCTCGCAATATTCTTCGCATGGGCGGCAGTTCTCTACTCCGTCAACAAGTTCGTACTCGCGGACGGCTGGCCGGAATACGCGTTCACGCTCGTTTCCAGTCTGGTCGTCTTCTTCCTGCTCGCGAAGACGAATCGCTCCAGGGGTAAATCGGCCTCCACCTGATCGGCAACCGCCCCGGAGCCGAGTTCCGGGGGCACCATCGGCGTCACTCGACCAAAGGGTCCGGGTGGCGCCTTTCGTGTGGGGGTACAAGGGGCATGCCGGTGCCCGCGATTACATCCTCAGGACTTCCTCAACTCTGTTTTGGGGCCGGAAGCATGAGGGCATCCCCCTGTCACGCGAGAGCGGATTCGAGGAGAACGGCCCACGGGGGGCCGCTTCCAGGGAATGGAAGGAGGGTGGCGCCATGATCTTCGGCATCATCCTGGGGGTCGTTGTGCTGGTCGTCGTGATGAAGGCCTTCGGCGGTTCCGCCAAGGGCAGGCGCCGGTCCGAGGGCAGCGGGGGCGGGGGCGACAGCAGCTGGTGGGCCGGCGGTGCCTCGTCGGGCGGGCACCACTCAGGGGGCGGGCACCACGGAGGGGGCGGGGGACACGGGGGTCACTCCTGCGGGGGGCACTCGTCGTGCGGAGGTTCGTCCTGCGGGGGCGGGTCCTCGTGCGGTGGCGGCGGGTGCGGCGGAGGCAACTGACACCGGGCGGCCGGTCTCCCGGTGGCACACGCGTCCGGAGCACGGAGGTGCCCGTCGGCGGTCGGCCGGCGGGCGCGTTCGCGCGCCGGGCGCACGTCGTGGTTGAACAGTTGAGCTGTGGAGCCCTCGGGGGGATGGAAACCCCACGAAGTTGGGTAAAAACGCTGTGGCGGCAGCACAGTTCATGATTCCCTCTAAACCACCAAAGCGGCCCTGGTACATCACCAAGCAGCCCTGGGCCGACAGGCCTTGGAAGTCCATCGGATGGTCCTATCGGACGCGTCCGCCGGATGCCCTTCCGGCCGGGCCGGCCGGGCCGTTCCCCCGGTGCTGACCGGGTGCGCATGAACCCCACCTCACCTTTGCGTGTTAGCGGAGCCGACCCATGCTCACGACCCTGAACACCTCGTACACCGACACGCGCGCGGCCGATCTCGCCTGGGCCCTGGGCCGCGAACCGCTGCCGGCCCTCGCCACCCTCGATCTCGAACTGGCCGGGGCGAAACTCCAGTTGAGACTGCTCGGCGCCTCCCACCAGGTCCTTCTCGAGGAGGAGCGCGGCAGTTGCTCGGAGACCGTCGCGTGCATCGCGGGCAGCAGCACCCCCCTGCCGCTCGGCGTCGCGAAGAGGTTCGGCGACTGGGAGTACGAGTTCGCGGCCCGCGTCGAGATCCTGTCGCCCGGCTCCTTCGCGGGCCGCGCCCAGGAGTTGCTGGCCCTCGTCTCCGACCACCCCCAGGGTCTCGCCGGTGTCTTCCCCGGCAGCCCGCACGCGTTCACGGCGATGCTCGCCCAGCGTCATGAGGGCCAGGTCCACTGGCGTACGTGGCACGCGTACCCGCAGGACGGCCAGTTGGTGGCGACGCGTACGCGAGTCGGCGTACGGAAGGAAGCCCTCAGCCCGTCCGGCGTCTGACACCGCGAAGCGCGCGGGCGGACACGGCGAGGTGCGCGCGCGAGGCACGGGCGTGGAGGTACGGGCGCCGAGGTGCGGGCCGGACGGCCGTGCGCGGCAAAGGAGTTCGGGCAGGGTGTGGCGGGAAGCCGCCCAAGTCAACTCCGCACCCCACCAAGGGCGATGCTTTCCACACGTGTGGGTGACGAGACGTAGTGGCGGCGTGACGTAGCGTTCACGGCGTGATCGAACCGCACGCGCCAGCCCCACCCGGCGCGCCGCCGCCCTGGGGCGTCCAGGGCCAGGCGCGGCTGCCCGTCCGTCCGGGCATCGGCAGGTTCCTCGTCCTCGCGGGAGTGTTCGTCTGCGCGGCCTGCGGACTCGTGTACGAACTCGAACTCGTCGCCCTCGCCTCGTACTTGATCGGCGACTCCGTCACCCAGGCGTCCGTCGTGCTCTCCGTCATGGTCTTCGCCATGGGCATCGGCTCCCTCGCCGCGAAACGGCTGCGACCGTGCGCCGCCGCCGGATTCGGCGCCGTCGAGGCGGTGCTCGCCCTGGTCGGCGGGTGCAGCGCGATGGCCCTGTACGCGGTGTTCGCGTGGACGGGCGGATGGGGCGGCCTGTGGGCCGACGGGCCCCGCTGTCTGCTCGTGGTCTTCGCGCTCACCATCGGCCTGCTCATCGGCGCCGAGGTGCCGCTCCTCATGGAGCTGATACAGCGCATCCGCCGCCAGGACCCCGGCGGAGCGGTCGCGGACCTGTTCGCCGCGGACTACGTCGGCGCCCTCTTCGGCGGCCTCGCCTTCCCGTTCCTGCTGCTGCCCCGGCTCGGTCAGCTGACGGGCGCCCTGCTGACCGGGACGGTGAACGTGGTCGCCGGCGCCGCCCTCGTGCTCGGCCTGTTCCGCGGCGACCTGACCCGCCGCGCCCGCTGGACCCTGGTCGTCGCCAACGTCGTCGTGCTCGGCCTCCTCGCCTCGGCCGCGATGCTGGTCGACGACTTCGAGCGGGCCGCGCGGCACGCGCTGTACGGGGCGGACGCGCGGGTCGCGCAGCGCACCGGCGCCCAGGAGGCCGTTCTCAGCGGAGGCGGCCACGGCCGTCCGCTCCGTTTCTTCCTCGACGGCCGGCTGCGGTTCACCGGCCGCGACGAACGCCGCTACCACGAGGCGCTCGTCCACCCCGCGATGAACGGCCCGCACGCGCGCGTGCTCATCCTCGGCGGCGGTGACGGACTCGCCGCCCGCGAGGTGCTGCGCCATCCCGGTGTGCGCCGCGTCGACATCGCCGAACCCGACGCCGACGTGGTCCGGCTGGCGCGCGACGACGCCGCGCTGTCCGCCCTCAACCGCCATGTGTACGACGACCCCCGGGTCCACGAGGTGACCGCCGACGCCTTCGGCCGGCTGCGCGGGGACCGGTCGACGTACGACGTCGTCATCTCGGACCTGCCCGACCCGTGCGTCACCGCCGCCACCAAGCTGTACTCGCAGGAGTTCTACGGCCTCGCGCGGCGCGCGCTCGCCCCCGGCGGACGGCTCGTGGTCCACGCGGGCCCGCTCGCCGGCCGGAACCGGGCCTTCTGGACGGTCGACGCCACGATCCGCGCGGCGGGTCTGTCCACCAGGCCCTACGGAGTCGCCCGCCCCGGCCCCTCGGCCGGGATCGGCCGCCGCCCGGGCCGGACCCCGGGTCCCGCGGGCACGGGCCCGTCCGGGAACGACTGGGGTTTCGTCCTCGCCTCCCGTACGCCCCCGCCCCTGCGCCTCGACCCGTCCTGCCCGCGCCCGCGCACCCTCACCCAGGCGGCCCTGACGGCGGACGCGCGCACCGCCTCCCGCGGCCGCCCCCGCCGTCCGCTCCCGCCCTCCACGCTGGTGCATCCGCGCTACACCGACTGAGGGAGAGGCCGGGGAATCCCGGATACGCGGGTGCGGTCCGGGTCGTGCTGGGTAGGCTCGGCTGACATGGAGCATGAGGTGTTCGTTCCGTTTCCGGCCGGGCGGCTGAGAGAGGCGCTGGCCGATCCCGTCCGCGTCGCCCGCGCCGTCCCGGGTCTCCAGCAGGACGCGTCGGCGGTCACCGACGGCGCCGGGTCCGCGGCCCCGGGCTCGCCGCCCGCCTCCGCCTCCGGGGCCGGGCGGGACGCGCGGGTCGCCGGGCGGCTGAAGGTCCGCGTCGCCGGTCACACGATCACCTATCGCGGTGCGTTCCGCGTCATCGCGCAGGACGGCGACACGTACGCCGTCGAGGGCGACGCCACGGAGGTGCGCGGCGTCGGTGCGGTGAAGCTGGCGCTGACCCTGCGGCTCCTTCCCGCCGACGGCGGGACCACCCTCGTGTTCGGCGGCACGGCCTCCGGGGACGGCCGGGTGGCGGAACTCCCGCACGACGCGGTGTCCTCGACGGGCCTGCGCCTGCTGACCCGTTTCGCCGAATCCCTGACCACGGACCTCGCCCCGTCACCCGGCTCCGTGCCCGAGCCCGAAGCCGGACAGGGCCTCGGCGCCGAACCGGACGCCGAGGCCCAGCCTGCGGCCCGCACGGAGCCCGAAGCGCGACCGGGACGCGGCCCCGAAATCGACGCCGGACCCGAGCCCGAGCCGGATGTCGAAACCGAACCCGAGCCGGACGCCGAAGCCGAGTTCGACACGGAAGCCGAACTCGAAGCCGACACCGACACCCCCGCGGGTTTCGAGGCGGACGTGACGTCCCGGTCTCCCGATCCGGCGGGCGAGGGCGGCGCGTTCGACGGGGAGGACTTCGTGGCGGAAGCGGCGGTGCCGGGGCGCGCGGACGCCATGGCCGAGGCCGCCCACGCGCGCCGGACGATGATCGGACGCAGCGCCGAGGAGGTCGACCACGCCCCTCCGCGCGGCCGCTACGCCCCCGTACCGCCCCCGGAGGCCACCACCGCGCGCGCCACCCTGCGCTGGGCGGCCCCCGCCGCGGCCCTCGCGCTGGCCTCGGCGTTCGCCCTGTCCCGGGCACTGCGCAAACGTCGTTGAGGGCGGGAAACCCCGCGGCGCCCCCGCCCCAGTAGGGTCGACCCCGTGAGTAACGAAGACATCACGCTGACCGCGGGTGACGCGGAGGTGACCGTGTCGCCGGGCAACGGCGGACGGATCGGCAGTCTGCGGGTCGGCGGCGCCGAACTGCTGCGGCAGGGCGCCAAGTTCGGGTGCTTCCCGATGGTCCCCTGGTGCGGGCGGATCCGCGACGGAAGATTCCTCGACGGGGCCACGGTCCGGCAGATGCCGCTCAACTCCCCGCCGCACGCCATCCACGGCACCGCCCGCGACGGTGCCTGGAAGACCGCGCGCGTCACCGCGGACGAGGCCGTGATCACGTACGACCTGGTCGAGCCCTGGCCGCACCCCGCCCGCGTCACCCAGGCCTTCGCGCTGACCGCGGACGGCCTGACGGTCACCATGTCGGTGGAGACGTACGGGGAGTCGTTCCCGGCGCAGATCGGCTGGCATCCCTGGTTCAATAGGAACCTGGGGGACGGCGGCGAGGACGTCCGGGTCGACTTCCACCCCGCCTGGCAGGAGGAGCGGGGCGAGGACCACCTGCCCACCGGCCGCCGCGTCGATCCGGCACCCGGCCCCTGGGACGACTGCTTCGGCATGCCGGAGGGCGTCGACGTCACCCTCACCTGGCCGGGCCGGCTGGAGCTGAAGGTCGCGAGCCGTGAGCGGTGGGTCGTCGTCTACGACGAGCAGGAGGCCGCCGTGTGCGTGGAGCCGCAGACCGGTCCGCCGAACGGGCTCAACACCCACCCCCGGCTGGTCACACCCATCGAACCCCTCGAAGCCACCACGGCCTGGAGCTGGCGGCGCCTCTAAGCTGACGTCCATGAGTGAAGTACGTGGCGAGTTGCTGAAGCAGATCAAGGACAAGGCCGTGGTGCACGGCAAGGTGACCCTCTCCTCGGGTCTCGAGGCCGACTACTACGTGGACCTGCGCCGGATCACGCTGGACGGCGAGGCCGCCCCGCTCGTCGGGCAGGTCCTCCTCGACCTCACCGCCGGCCTGGACTTCGACGCGGTCGGCGGGCTGACCATGGGCGCCGACCCGGTCGCCGGGGCGATGCTGCACGCCGCCGCCGCGCAGGGCCGCCGGCTGGACGCCTTCGTCGTCCGCAAGGCCGCCAAGGCGCACGGTCTCCAGCGCCGTGTCGAGGGCCCCGAGATCAAGGGCCGGCGCGTCCTCGTGGTCGAGGACACCTCGACCACGGGCGGCTCCCCGCTGGAGGCCGTCCAGGCCGTCAGGGAGGCCGGTGCCGAGGTCGTCGGCGTCGCCACGATCGTCGACCGCGCCACCGGCGCAGCCGAGAAGATCGAGGCCGGAGCCGGTGTCCCGTACCTCTTCGCCTACTCCAAGGGCGAGTTGGGGCTCGACTGACGAAGCTCCCGCGGGACCCCGCCGACGGTGGGGTCCCGCATGTCGGATGGGGGGCTGGAGCATCCGGCGATGTCTGGAAAGATGGGGCCGACGATGACGTCGCCCCCCTAGGTCAGGGCCAGAAGCACCAGTCCCGTCGTACCGCAGCAGCAGTACGCAGACCCGCACATACAAGGAGCGGACAGATGCCCATCGCAACCCCCGAGGTCTACAACGAGATGCTCGACCGGGCGAAGGCAGGCAAGTTCGCCTACCCGGCCATCAACGTGACCTCGTCCCAGACCCTGCACGCTGCGCTGCGCGGCTTCGCGGAGGCCGAGAGCGACGGCATCATCCAGATCTCCACCGGTGGTGCGGAGTTCCTGGGCGGCCAGCACAACAAGGACATGGTGACCGGCGCCGTCGCCCTCGCCGAGTTCGCGCACATCGTCGCCGCCAAGTACGACATCACGGTCGCGCTGCACACGGACCACTGCCCCAAGGACAAGCTGGACGGCTACGTACGTCCGCTGCTCGACGTCTCCGCCGCGCGCGTCGCCAAGGGCGAGAACCCGCTGTTCCAGTCCCACATGTGGGACGGCTCCGCCGAGACCCTCGCCGACAACCTGGCCATCGGCCAGGAGCTGCTCGCCAAGGCCGTCGCCGCGAAGATCATCCTCGAGGTCGAGATCACCCCGACCGGCGGCGAGGAGGACGGCGTCAGCCACGAGATCAACGACGAGCTGTACACGACCGTCGACGACGCGCTGCGCACCGCCGAGGCCCTGGGCCTGGGCGACAAGGGCCGCTACCTGCTCGCCGCGTCGTTCGGCAACGTCCACGGCGTGTACAAGCCGGGCAACGTCGTCCTGCGCCCCGAGCTCCTCAAGGACCTCCAGGAGGGCGTCGCCGCCAAGTACGGCAAGGCGAGCCCGTTCGACTTCGTCTTCCACGGCGGCTCCGGCTCCACCGCCGAGGAGATCGCCACCGCGCTGGAGAACGGCGTCGTGAAGATGAACCTCGACACCGACACCCAGTACGCCTTCACCCGTCCGGTCGTGGACCACATGTTCCGCAACTACGACGGTGTCCTGAAGGTCGACGGCGAGGTCGGCACCAAGTCGAAGTACGACCCGCGCACCTGGGGCAAGCTCGCCGAGGCCGGCATGGCCCAGCGTGTGACCGAGGCCTGCGCCGCCCTGCGCTCCACGGGCACCCGCCTCAAGTAGTCGGCCGGGGACCGTCCGGTGGTCGTACGACCGCCTCGTGACCGTCCCCCGGGAAGGGCCCGGCACCTGCCATGGTGCCGGGCCCTTCCGTATGCTCCGAGGTATGGCTGTGCCCGCGCGGGACGCATCGGACGGCAGACCCGAGGACGGCATGTCTGCGGACGGCAGACCTGCGGTACGGATCGCCTCCCCTACGGGGAAGTGGATCCTGCTGGCCACCGTCCTCGGCTCCAGCATGGCTCTGCTGGACTCGACCGTCGTCAACGTCGCCCTGCCCACCATCGGCCGTGACCTGAACGCGAGCCTCGCCGCCCTCCAGTGGACCGTGAACGGCTACATGCTGTCGCTGGCCGGGCTGATCCTGCTGGGCGGTTCGCTCGGGGACCGTTTCGGACGCCGGAAGATCTTCGTCCTCGGGGTGATGTGGTTCGCCGCCGCCTCGCTGCTGTGCGGGCTCGCCCCGAACGTGGGCGTGCTGATCGCGGCCCGTGTCCTCCAGGGCGTCGGCGGGGCGCTGCTCACCCCCGGTTCGCTGGCGATCATCCAGGCCTCCTTCCATCCGGACGACCGGTCCCGCGCCATCGGCCTGTGGTCGGGCTTCGGGGGCGTGGGCGCCGCCGTCGGGCCGTTCCTCGGCGGCTGGCTGGTGGACGGTCCCGGCTGGCGCTGGGTGTTCCTGCTGAACATCCCCGTGGCGCTGGTGTGTGCCCCGGTCGCCCTGCGCCACGTCCCGGAGTCCATGGGGGCGGGCTTCCGCGCGGCCGGAAGCAGGTCCGGGGCCGGAACCGGGGCCGGAGACGGGGCCGGGGACGGGGCCGGAGACGGGGCCGGGGACGGGGCCGGAGACAAGACCGGTGCGCAGGCGACGCCCCATCGCGGCTTCGACGTCCTCGGAGCCGTCCTCGGCGCGCTCTCGCTCGCCCTGGTGACGTACGCCCTGATCGAGGCCAAGGGCGGTTCCCCGCTCGTTCCGGTGGCGGCGGTCGCGGGCGTGGCGGCGGGCGTGGCCTTCGTGTACGTCGAGCGGCGGCGCCCCGACCCGATGATGCCCCTGGACATCTTCGCCTCGCGCCAGTTCACGGCCGTCAACCTGGTGACCCTGTGCGTCTACGCGGCCTTCGGCGGCTTCTTCTTCCTGACCGCGCTCCAGCTCCAGGTCGTGGCGGGCTACTCGGCGCTCCAGGCGGGCACGGCCCTCCTGCCGACCACCGTCCTGATGCTGCTCTTCTCGGCCCGCTCCGGCGAACTGTCCCAGCGCATCGGGCCGCGCATCCCGCTGACCGTCGGACCGCTGCTGTGCGCGGCGGGCATGCTGCTGATGCTGCGGGTGGGCAAGGACGCGTCGTACGTCGCCGACGTGCTTCCGGCGCTGCTGGTGATGGGCCTGGGCATGGTGACCCTGGTCGCGCCGCTGACCGCGACCGTCCTGGCCTCCGTGGACACCGGGCGGGCCGGTCTGGCCAGCGGGATCAACAACGCGGCGGCCCGCGCGGCCGGGCTCGTCGCCGTGGCCGCGCTGCCGCTGCTCACCGGGATGGGTCCGGAGGCCTACCGCTCGGCGGACGCCTTCGACGCGGCCTTCCGCCGGGCGATGCCGCTCTGCGCGGGGGTGCTGGTGGTCGGCGCGGTGCTGGCCTTCACGACCGTGCGCCGCCCGCCGCCGGGCTGCCTGCGCCCCGAGTGCCGCAGACACGGCTCCCTGACGGCACCCCCGCTGGAACCGCAACGCTCCCGAGGCACCCTCGGGACCCCGGGTCCCCGGAGCGCCGGGCCGTCCAGCACTGATCCAGCTTCGTGACCGCGCCGGATCCGTCGGTCCGGTGGGCGGGTCCGGGTGCTCTCCTGGTCGGGCGTGAACACGTCCGGCATGCGCGGATCGCGGTCCGGCCGCGGAACCGATCGTTCCCCCACCACGCCGGGCAACCGTCACCGATCACGCAGGATGCAGCAGACTGGAACCCATGACGATTCACGAGAACCTCCTCGGGGGACCGCCCCCGACCCGTCTCCCCGACGACCCCGAGCCGCGCGAGCTCCTCGCGAACGGCACGGCCCCCGCCGATGTCGCCGCGAAGTACCCGACCTCCTCGCTCGCCTGGGCGCAGCTCGCCGACGACGCGTTCGAGCGGGGCAGCGTCGTCGAGTCGTACGCCTACGCACGTACGGGCTACCACCGCGGTCTTGACTCCCTGCGGCGCAACGGCTGGAAGGGCCACGGTCCCGTGCCCTGGGAGCACGAGCCCAACCGCGGCTTCCTGCGCGCCCTGCACGGCCTCGCCCGCGCCGCGCAGGCGATCGGCGAGCAGGAGGAGTACGAGCGCTGCTCGCAGTTCCTGAAGGACTCCTCGCCGACGGCGGCCCAGACCCTGGGCTAGGCCGCGCGCCTGTGCGGGGCCTCTCCGCGAGGCCTCCCGAAGGGGGTCCGTCTGGTGTGACCAGGCGGACCTTGCGGTTTCGGGGGACGATTGTGGAGGATGCCCGGTGGGGACCGGGGCCCCCGTGTCGGTAACGGCAGGGGCGGACCGCTACCCGGAGCACGATTCAGGGAGACAGCGATGTCCCACCAGGCTCAGCCCGCGCAGGCTCAGGAGCCCGAGACCCCGCATCTCGACTTCCAGGGCACGACCCCGTACGAGGACTACGTACAGGCGGACGTGCTCACCCACCTCCAGCACACCCTCTCCGACGACCCCGGAGAGATGGTCTTCCTGGTGACGACCCAGGTCATGGAGCTGTGGTTCACGGTCATCGTCCACGAGTGGGAGACCGCGGCCAAGGCGCTGCGCGCGGACGACATCCCCGTCGCGGTGGCCGCGCTGAAGCGGTCCGTGCGTGAGCTGGAGGCGCTCAACGCCTCCTGGCGTCCGCTCGGACAGCTCACCCCCGCGCAGTTCAACTCCTACCGCTCGGCCCTCGGCGAGGGTTCCGGCTTCCAGTCGGCGATGTACCGGCGCATGGAGTTCCTGCTCGGCGAGAAGTCCGCGTCGATGCTCGTCCCGCACCGGGGCGCGCCGCGCGTGTACGCCGAGCTGGAGAAGGCGCTGCACGAGCCGAGCCTGTACGACGAGGTGCTGCGGCTCCTCGCGCGGCGCGGCCACGCGATCCCGGCCTCGGTGCTGGACCGTGACGTGTCGCTCCGCTACGAGCCCGTGCCCGAGGTGCAGGCCGTCTGGACGTCCCTGTACTCCGGTGACGACAGCGACGAACTCGCCCGTCTGGGCGAGGCGTTGACCGATGTGGCCGAGCTGGTGTGGCGCTGGCGCAACGACCATCTCGTCGCTACCCGGCGGGCGATGGGTTCGAAGACCGGCACCGGCGGCTCCGCGGGAGTGGCCTGGCTGGAGAAGCGCGCGCAGAAGAACGTCTTCCCCGAGCTGTGGACAGCGAGGTCCTATGTCTGAGCGAGCCCACGCGTCCGCGCTCGCCGCGCGGGCGGCGGAACTGGACGCGGCCGACGAACTCGCCGCGCTGCGCAAGCGGTTCGTGCTCGACGACGTGGTGTACCTGGACGGGAACTCGCTCGGCGCGCTGTCCGTCGAGGTCCCCGGCCGGGTCGAGGACGTCGTGCGCAGGCAGTGGGGCGAACTGCGCATCCGCTCCTGGGAGGAGAGCGGCTGGTGGACCGCGCCCGAGCGGATCGGCGACAGGATCGCCCCGCTGGTCGGCGCGGCGCCCGGACAGATCGTGGTCGGCGACTCGACCAGCGTGAACGTCTTCAAGGCCCTGGTGGGAGCGGTACGGCTGGCGGGCGAGGGCCGCGACGAGATCCTCGTCGACGCGACGACGTTCCCGACGGACGGGTATATCGCCGCCTCGGCGGCACGGATGACGGGCTGTGAACTGCGCCCGGTCGACCCGGACGAGCTGTCCTCGGCGCTCGGCCCCCGTACGGCCGCGGTGCTGCTCAACCACGTCGACTACCGCACGGGCCGGTGCTACGACCTGCCCTCCCTCACCGCCGAGATCCACGCGGCGGGCGCGCTCGCCGTCTGGGACCTGTGCCACACCGCGGGCGCCCTGCCGGTCGGCCTCGACGAGCACGGGGTGGACCTGGCGGTCGGCTGCACCTACAAGTACCTGAACGGCGGCCCGGGTTCGCCCGCGTACCTCTACGTCCGCGCGGACCTCCAGGACCGTTTCGACTCCCCGCTGCCCGGCTGGAACTCGCACGCCGAGCCCTTCGCCATGAGCGCGTCGTACGAGCCGGCGCCGGGTGCGCTGCGCGGGCGGGTCGGCACACCGGACATCCTCTCGATGCTGGCCCTGGAAGCGGCGCTCGAGGTGTGGGACGGCGTCTCCGTCGAGAGCGTCCGTGCCAAGTCGCTCGCCCTGACGGACTTCTTCCTGGAGTGCGTCTCCGCGTACGTGCCCGAGGGCCGGGTCGAGTCGGTGACCCCCTTCGCCCACGCGGAACGGGGCAGCCAGGTGGCCCTGCGCTGCGTGGACGCGGGCGCCGTCATGAAGCGCCTGATCGAGCGGGGTGTCGTGGGCGACTTCCGCCACCCGGACATCCTCCGCTTCGGCTTCACCCCCCTGTACGTCGGCTTCGCGGACGCGGAACGGGCGGCGAGGATCCTGGCGGAGACGCTGGGCTGAGTTCAGCCCCGGCCGGGGACGTTTCAGCCCCTCCGGCGTTTGAGGAGCGGGGGTCCGGGGCCGGAGCCCCAGGTACGGGAAGGGTAGGGGCGGAGGGGGCGAAATCCCCTCCGCCCCTACCCGTACGCCGGATACCCGAACAGCTCGGCCCATGTCACCGGCCTGATACCGTCCCCGCAAACGGCCGAATTGTGCCCTCGCCCGCCAAATCCGTTTCACCGCTGAGAGGTTGGAGCATGCAGGACGACGCCGCATCCCGGGACGGCGACGCCGACGCCGCCGCCATCGCGCGCGACGCCGCCGAGGAGGCGTCCGCCTTCTCGCACCCGGCCGTGGACCCGGACGTCACCCTGGCCTACGGCGACCACCCCGACCAGGTGATCGACTTCTACGCCCCGCGCGATCCCGACCCGGCGGTCCCCACCCCCGTCGTGGCCGTTCTGCACGGCGGTGCCTGGCGGGCCCCGTACGACCGGCGCCACATCACCCCCTTCGCCGACTTCCTGACCCGACGCGGTTTCGCCGTGGCGAACATCGAGTACCGCCGCGGGGAGGCCCCTGCTCCTGCCGGGTCCGTGATCCCCGCGCAGAGCGGCCCCGCGGACGCCGCGGCCTCGCCCGGGACCGACGCGGCCGCCGGAGCCCCGGTGGCAGGCCGCTGGCCCGACACCTTCGACGACGTCGCGGCCGCACTCGACGCGCTGCCCGCGCTCGTCCGCCGCGCGCTCCCGCAGGCCGACCCCGCGCGCATCGTGATCACCGGCCACTCGGCGGGCGGTCACCTGGCGCTCTGGGTCGCGGCCCGTCACCTCCTGCCCGAGGACGCGCCGTGGCACACGGACCGCCCCGCACCCCTGCGCGGCGTCGTCGCCCTCGCGCCGATCGCCGACTTCGAGGTCGCGGAGAAGCTCTCCGTGTGCGGCGGCGCCTCCCGTCAACTCCTCGGCGACGAGACCACGTTCGCGGAGCGGCTGCCCTACGCCGACCCGGTGCGGCTGCTGCCCACCGGCATCGCCACCACGCTCGTCCAGGGCCGCACCGACGTCGTCGTCCCGCAGGCGGTCGCCGAGTCGTACGCGGACGCGGCGGCCAAGGCGGGCGAGGTGGTGGGGCTGACGCTGCTGGAGGACGTCGGCCACTTCCCGCTGATCGACCCGGCGGCCGACGCCTGCGCCGTGGTGGCGGAAGAGATCGCCCAACTGGCCTGGTAGCCAGGGCTTTTGCTCGACCCTGTCATACCCGTAGTACCTGAGAGGTATGTCTCGAATGGGGTCCGCAGCGGGACGCGGGCGACAGGTGACGATCCGTAATTTCCCTCCCAGCGACGCCCGATGACCGGGCGGACGGGGAGGGACGGACACCATGGATCACCGCTCCACACCGGCCACCGTGCGGAGGGGAAACGCCCCCGCGCCCCCTCACCCCCGCCCCGAAACCGACACCCCGGGCCCTGCGGGACTCGCCGGTCGGCGGCGCCGGCCGGGACTCGTCCGGCGGCTGCGGCGGGCGCTGCTCGCCGCGGTCGTCACCGCCGCCGTCGTCGTCCCGGTGTCCGCCGCCGCGCGCCCCCGGATCCCCGCACCGCCGCCCGCGGTCCTGCCACCGCCGACGGCGTCGAACCTGGAGGGGGCGTACGCGGCCAACCGGGCGGACGCCGCCGAGGCGGCCCGGATGGCCGCCGCCCACGGCGACCGCACCCGCGCCGCCGCCGACCGCGCCATGGCCGCGCCCTCCCGCCGTCTCCTCTTCTACGACGGCCGCGGTCCGGGCCGGGCCGTCGAGGTCTTCGGCGATCTCGCCCACGCCGACCGCGTGGCCGTCCTGGTCCCCGGCTCGGACACCTCTCTGGAGACCTACGACCGGTTCCGCGCCGGCGCCCTCGCTCTGCACCGGCGCCTCGGCCCGCGCGGCGCCGTCCTCGCCTGGCTCGGCTACGAGACACCCGGCACCGTCAGCACGACGGTCCTGACGCCCGGCCGTGCCGAGGAAGCCGCTCCCCTGCTGACGGCGTTCCTGCACCGACTGCGCGGAGTCGTCGGCCCGGCGGCGCACATCTCCCTGCTCTGCCACTCGTACGGCTCGGTGGTCTGCGGCCGGGCCGCCCCCGGCCTGGACGTGAGCGACCTCGTCGTCATCGGCAGTCCCGGCACCGGCGCCCCCTCGGCCGCCGCCCTGCGCACCCGGGCCCGCGTCTGGGCCGCCCGCGGCTCCGCCGACTGGGTCGCGCACGTCCCGCACACGAGCCTCGGCCTCTTCGGCACGACCGTCGGCTTCGGCACCGACCCGGTGTCCCCCGCCTTCGGCGCCCGGGTCTTCAACGCGGGCGCCGCCGGCCACAGCGACTACTTCGCGCCGGGGTCCGCATCCCTGGCCAACCTCACCCGCATCGTCCTCGGCGACACCTCGGAGGTGACCCGTGCGTGATCTGACCGGCACGCCCGCACGGAAAGGCACGCCCGGCACGCCCGCACGGAAGGGTACGAGCGGCACGCCCGCCCCGACCGGCTTACGGGCCGCGATCCGACGTATCGACCGGGCCACCCCCACGCACCGGGACCGGGCCGTCGACGCCCTGCGCGCCCTCGCGATCCTCGGCGTCGTCCTGGGCCACTGGCTGGTGACCGCGCTCGTCGCGGACGGCGGCGCCCTGCGCACGGCGAGCCCGCTGGGGTACATGCCCTGGCTGACCCCGGTGTCCTGGGCCTTCCAGACGCTCGCCGTCTTCTTCCTCGTGGGCGGCCACGTGGCGACGAGGAGCTACACGTCGGCGCGGGCCCGCGGCACGACGTACGGCCGGTGGCTGCGCGCCCGCATGGGCAGGCTGCTGCGGCCGGTGGCGGCCGTGCTGACCTTCTGGACGGTGGCGACCGCCGGCCTGCTCCTGTCCGGAGCGGACTTCCGCACGGTCCACACCCTGGTGAAACTGGCGCTGTCCCCGCTCTGGTTCCTGGTGGTCTTCGCCGGGCTGACCGCGGCGACACCCCTGCTGACCCGGCTGAACCCGCTGTGGCCGCTCGCCGTCGTCCTCCATGTGGACGTCGTCCGCTTCGGCTTCGGCGGCCCGGCCTGGCTCGGCTGGGTGAACGTCGCGGCGGGCTGGCTCGTGCCGTACACCCTGGGCGCCGCCTGGACACGCGGCGAACTGGAGCGGCGGCGTGCGGGCTGGGTGCTGTTCGGCGGCGGCGCGGTGGGCACGGCCGCCCTCGTGGCGTGGGCCGGCTATCCGGCGTCCATGGTCGGCGTCCCGGGAGCCGCGGTCTCCAACCTGGACCCGCCGACGCTGGCCGCGGTGACCTTCGGACTGGCCCAGTGCGGCCTCGCACTGCTGCTGCGCGAACCGCTGCGCCGGGGGATGCGGCGGCCCGTGCTCTGGGCCGGCATCGCCTTCGCCAACCTCTCCGCGATGACGATATTCCTCTGGCACCAGACGTCCCTGATGGCGGTGACCGCCCTCGGCCTGCTCGCGGGCCGGCTTCCCGGCCTGCACACCGTCCCCGACTCCCTGGTCTGGGTGGCCGCGCGAGCCGCCTGGCTGCCCGTCTTCGGCTGCGCCCTCACCCTGTGCTGGTTCGCCTTCAGCGTCCACGAGCGGGCACCCCGCCGCCCCGCCGGCCGCCCCTCCCGGGTGGTCCGCGTCCGGCGAACCCCCACCTCGTAGTACCTGAGACGGATCCCCGAGGACCCTCCTCGCAGGTGACGACCGCGGCCCCCGTCCGGCCTACCGTTCTGAACGTGACCGAGACGACCCAGACGCAGACGACGTCCCCGCCCCCCGGCGGCGCCGGGGCCAAGCCCCACAGCCCGGAGTACCGCCTCGCGGCGGACGCCGTGCGCGGCCTGCGGCAGGACATGTTCCACGACGCCTTCGCCTACCGCCCGCTGCCCCGCATGCGCACGGACGGCCCCATCACCCGTCGCCTGTCTCCGGGCCTGCGCAGGTACGCCGCCTGGACCCCGCACGCGGTGGTGGCCGCGCTGGGCCTGCTGGCCATGGCCGCGGGCTCCACCGCCGCCGGCGGCCCCGGCAGTGGACCGTTCGCGTCCCTGCTGTGCGGGCTCCTCGCCCTGCTCCCCGTCCTGGCGACCCTCGTCCGTCCGATCGGCGCCTTCTGGTTCTCGATCGCGGCGGTCCCGGTCGTCTCCGTCTTCGACGGCGCGTGGGGCGACTGGCCGTGGGCGCCCGGCAGCTTCGTGGCCCACGTCACCGTGCTGACGGTCGTCGCCCTGCGGTCGCGTCCTCGTGTCGCGGTCTGGATGTGGCTGCTGACCGCCGCGTACAGCCTGACGGCCGAGACCTTCTTCGGCGGGGGGTACTACAGCGCCAACTCCTTCCCGCTCCTGTTCGTGTCCGCGCTGATCCTCCTGATCGTCACGGTCAGGAACATCCGCAAGGAGGCGGCGCAGGAGGTCACGGCCCAGCAGTCGGAGACGGCACAGGAACGTTCCCGGCGCACCCTGCTCGAAGAGCGCACGACGATCGCCCGCGAACTGCACGATGTGGTGGCCCACCACATGTCGGTGGTCGCCATCCAGGCGGAGGCCGCGCCCTACCGGGTGGAG
Organism: Streptomyces sp. f51; assembly: GCF_037940415.1. Classification (NCBI taxonomy): domain Bacteria; kingdom Bacillati; phylum Actinomycetota; class Actinomycetes; order Kitasatosporales; family Streptomycetaceae; genus Streptomyces; species Streptomyces sp. f51. The sequence continues at coordinate 3,914,845 of NZ_CP149798.1, forward strand.
AACCCGCCCCCGGAACTGGAGCAGGCGTTCGTCACCATCCGGGAGAACGCGGTGGCGGCGCTGACCGAGCTGCGCCGGGTGCTGGGTGTCGTCAGGGCCGAGGACTACGAGGCGCCGGACGCGCCGCAGCCCACCCTCGCCGATCTGGACGGACTCCTCGCCAATGTGCGCGACGCGGGTCTGAGCGTGGAGAAGGCGGTCACCGGTGCGGTGCGCGAACTGCCGCAGGGCGTCGAGCTCTCGGCGTACCGGATCGTGCAGGAGGCTCTCAGCAACACCCTGCGGCACGCTCCGGGCGCCTCGGCCCGTGTGGAGATCGGCTATGTGCTGGGCGGACTGGGCCTGCGCATAGTCAACGGCCCCGCACCGGTGACGAACCTGGAGAAGTCGACGCACGGCGCGGGACACGGCATCACGGGCATGCGCGAGCGGGTCACCATGCTGGACGGCGAGATGACGACGGGCCCCATGGACGACGGAGGCTACGAGGTGGCGGTGTTCCTGCCGGTGCCCTCGGGGGAGGAGAGCGGATGACGGGCGGCACGAGTCGGGCGATCCGTGTGCTGATCGCCGACGACCAGATGATGGTCCGCGAGGGCTTCTCCGTCCTGCTCGGCGCCATGCCCGACATCGAGGTGGTCGGCGAGGCGGTCAACGGCAGGGAGGCCGTCGACCGGGTCCGCGAGCTGCAACCGGACGTCGTCCTGATGGACATCCGCATGCCGGAGATGAACGGCATCGACGCGACCCGGGAGATCGTCGCCGCGGACGGAGCCGCGAAGGTGCTGGTGCTCACGACGTTCGACCTCGACGAGTACGTGTACCAGGCGCTGCGCGCGGGGGCCTCCGGCTTCCTGCTCAAGGACGCCTCGGCCCGCCAGCTCGCCGACGGCGTGAGGGTCGTGTCGGCCGGGGAGGCGCTGCTCGCCCCCTCGGTCACCAAGCGGCTGATCACGGAGTTCTCCAAGCTCGCGGAGGAGCCCCGGATGTCGGCGGCGCACGGGGCGTACGGGGATCTGACCGACCGGGAGACGGAGGTGCTGGTGCTGATCGCGCAGGGGCTGTCGAACGCGGAGATCGCCGAGCGGCTCGTCGTCGCGGAGTCGACCATCAAGACCCACGTGAGCCGCATCCTGGTGAAGCTGGGGCTCCGGGACCGCACGCAGGCCGCGGTCTTCGCGTACGAGGCACGGCTGGTCACTCCCCGCTGACGGCGTCCGGCGCTCGCGGTCCGGGTCGGCCCTGGTCAGCGGGTGCCGGGCCGGGCTAGCGTCCGTTCATGGCAGCTATGGAGAGTTCGCGGGCCTTCGACCCGTGGGATCCGGCCTTCCTGGCCGACCCGTACCCGGCGTACGAGGAACTGCGCGCGCGAGGCCGGGTGCACTACTACGAGCCGACGAACCAGTGGCTGGTGCCGCACCACGCGGATGTCTCGGCACTGCTGCGGGACCGCCGGCTGGGCCGGACCTATCAGCACCGGTTCACGCACGAGGACTTCGGGCGGACGGCGCCGCCGCCAGAACACGAGCCGTTCCATGTGCTCAACGACCACGGGATGCTCGATCTGGAGCCTCCGGACCACACACGGATCCGGCGGCTGGTGTCGAAGGCGTTCACACCGCGCACGGTGGAGCGGCTGAAGCCCTATGTGGAGGGTCTGGCGGGTGAGCTGGTCGAGCGGCTGGTGGAGGCCGGCGGCGGGGACCTGCTGACCGATGTGGCGGAGCCGCTGCCGGTGTCCGTGATCGCGGAGATGCTGGGTGTCCCGGATTCCGAGCGGGCACCCTTGCGGCCCTGGTCGGCGGACATCTGCGGAATGTACGAGCTGAATCCGTCCGAGGACGTGGCACGCAGGGCGGTGCGGGCGTCGGAGGAATTCACCGAGTATCTGCGCGGGCTGATCGAGGCCCGCCGCAAGGAACCGGCGGACGACCTGATCTCGGGGCTCATCGCGGCGCACGACGAGGGCGACCGGCTCACCGAGCAGGAGATGATCTCCACCTGTGTGCTGCTGCTGAACGCGGGGCACGAGGCCACGGTCAATGCCACCGTGAACGGCTGGTGGACCCTGTTCCGTCATCCCGGGCAGCTGGCGGCCCTGCGGGCGGACCACGCGCTGATCCCCACGGCGGTGGAGGAGCTGATGCGCTACGACACCCCGCTCCAGCTCTTCGAGCGCTGGGTGCTGGACGACATCGAGATCGACGGTACGACGATTCCGCGCGGCGCCGAGATCGCCATGCTCTTCGGTTCCGCCAACCATGACGCCGAGGCGTTCGGGAACCCGCAGACGCTGGACCTGTCCCGGACGGAGAACCCGCACATCTCCTTCAGCGCCGGCATCCACTACTGCATCGGTGCTCCGCTGGCCCGGCTCGAACTGGCCGCGTCGATGACGGCGCTGCTGACCAAGGCCCCCGGCCTCAGCCTCGCCGAGGAACCGGTCCGCAAGCCGAACTTCGTGATCCGCGGCCTGGAGGGCCTGACGGTCGAGGTCTGAGGGCCGCGCCGCCGTTCACCGCCCCTGTAAAAGATCTTGACAGGGGCGGTTGACACGGCCCTGGCGGATCCGTAGAGTTCTTCGAGTTGTCGCGGGACCGGAACGGTTCTGCGACGGCACCTCCGCCGCTGTAGCGGCAATCAAACCACCAGCACGATCTCCCAGCCGGGATGAATTCGGCGTGCCCGAATTCAATTCGATTTGGGTCCGGCGGCCCGATTAGGAACTGCCGGGAAGATCCGCTAAAGTTTGAGACGTCGGAACGGCCCAACGGCCGGGAAGACAAACCCCGCTGACCGGGAGTCAGGCCCGAAAGAGTCTGATAGAGTCGGAAACGCAAGACCGAAGGGAAGCGCCCGGAGGAAAGCCCGAGAGGGTGAGTACAAAGGAAGCGTCCGTTCCTTGAGAACTCAACAGCGTGCCAAAAATCAACGCCAGATATGTTGATACCCCGTCTCCAGCCATCATGGCTGGGGCGAGGTTCCTTTGAAAAAGTCCTGCCCCTCTGGGGTAGGCGCACAGCGAGGACGCTGTGAACCGAGGGATTATTCCTCCCTCCGGTTCCGCTCTCGTGGTGTCGTCCCGATTACGGGAAAACATTCACGGAGAGTTTGATCCTGGCTCAGGACGAACGCTGGCGGCGTGCTTAACACATGCAAGTCGAACGATGAACCACTTCGGTGGGGATTAGTGGCGAACGGGTGAGTAACACGTGGGCAATCTGCCCTTCACTCCGGGACAAGCCCTGGAAACGGGGTCTAATACCGGATAACACTCCTGCCCGCATGGGTGGGGGTTAAAAGCTCCGGCGGTGAAGGATGAGCCCGCGGCCTATCAGCTTGTTGGTGAGGTAGTGGCTCACCAAGGCGACGACGGGTAGCCGGCCTGAGAGGGCGACCGGCCACACTGGGACTGAGACACGGCCCAGACTCCTACGGGAGGCAGCAGTGGGGAATATTGCACAATGGGCGAAAGCCTGATGCAGCGACGCCGCGTGAGGGATGACGGCCTTCGGGTTGTAAACCTCTTTCAGCAGGGAAGAAGCGAAAGTGACGGTACCTGCAGAAGAAGCGCCGGCTAACTACGTGCCAGCAGCCGCGGTAATACGTAGGGCGCAAGCGTTGTCCGGAATTATTGGGCGTAAAGAGCTCGTAGGCGGCTTGTCACGTCGGGTGTGAAAGCCCGGGGCTTAACCCCGGGTCTGCATTCGATACGGGCTAGCTAGAGTGTGGTAGGGGAGATCGGAATTCCTGGTGTAGCGGTGAAATGCGCAGATATCAGGAGGAACACCGGTGGCGAAGGCGGATCTCTGGGCCATTACTGACGCTGAGGAGCGAAAGCGTGGGGAGCGAACAGGATTAGATACCCTGGTAGTCCACGCCGTAAACGGTGGGAACTAGGTGTTGGCGACATTCCACGTCGTCGGTGCCGCAGCTAACGCATTAAGTTCCCCGCCTGGGGAGTACGGCCGCAAGGCTAAAACTCAAAGGAATTGACGGGGGCCCGCACAAGCAGCGGAGCATGTGGCTTAATTCGACGCAACGCGAAGAACCTTACCAAGGCTTGACATACACCGGAAAGCATTAGAGATAGTGCCCCCCTTGTGGTCGGTGTACAGGTGGTGCATGGCTGTCGTCAGCTCGTGTCGTGAGATGTTGGGTTAAGTCCCGCAACGAGCGCAACCCTTGTTCTGTGTTGCCAGCATGCCCTTCGGGGTGATGGGGACTCACAGGAGACTGCCGGGGTCAACTCGGAGGAAGGTGGGGACGACGTCAAGTCATCATGCCCCTTATGTCTTGGGCTGCACACGTGCTACAATGGCAGGTACAAAGAGCTGCGAAGCCGTGAGGCGGAGCGAATCTCAAAAAGCCTGTCTCAGTTCGGATTGGGGTCTGCAACTCGACCCCATGAAGTCGGAGTTGCTAGTAATCGCAGATCAGCATTGCTGCGGTGAATACGTTCCCGGGCCTTGTACACACCGCCCGTCACGTCACGAAAGTCGGTAACACCCGAAGCCGGTGGCCCAACCCCTTGTGGGAGGGAGCTGTCGAAGGTGGGACTGGCGATTGGGACGAAGTCGTAACAAGGTAGCCGTACCGGAAGGTGCGGCTGGATCACCTCCTTTCTAAGGAGCACTTCTTACCGAGTTCGCTCGGTCAGAGGCCAGTACATCGGCGAATGTTCGATGCTGGTTGCTCATGGGTGGAACGTTGATTATTCGGCACTTTCAGTCATCTCGGGCTGCCAGTACTGCTCTTCGGAGCGTGGAAAGCTGATCACGAGTGGCGAGGGTGTCGGGCACGCTGTTGGGTGTCTGAAGGTACGGCCGAATCGGCTGCCTTCAGTGCCGGCCCCAGTGAACTCCGGTGGTAACCGGGGGTGATGGGTGGTTGGTCGTTGTTTGAGAACTGCACAGTGGACGCGAGCATCTGTGGCCAAGTTTTTAAGGGCGCACGGTGGATGCCTTGGCACCAGGAACCGATGAAGGACGTGGGAGGCCACGATAGTCCCCGGGGAGCCGTCAACCAGGCTTTGATCCGGGGGTTTCCGAATGGGGAAACCCGGCAGTCGTCATGGGCTGTCACCCATACCTGAACACATAGGGTATGTGGAGGGAACGCGGGGAAGTGAAACATCTCAGTACCCGCAGGAAGAGAAAACAACCGTGATTCCGGGAGTAGTGGCGAGCGAAACCGGATGAGGCCAAACCTCAAGCGTGTGAGACCCGGCAGGGGTTGCGCTTGGGGGGTTGTGGGATCTCTCTTTCACAGTCTGCCGGCTGTGAGGCGAGTCAGAAACCGTTGATGTAGGCGAAGGACATGCGAAAGGTCCGGCGTAGAGGGTAAGACCCCCGTAGTCGAAACATCAACGGCTCGTTTGAGAGACACCCAAGTAGCACGGGGCCCGAGAAATCCCGTGTGAATCTGGCGGGACCACCCGCTAAGCCTAAATATTCCCTGGTGACCGATAGCGGATAGTACCGTGAGGGAATGGTGAAAAGTACCGCGGGAGCGGAGTGAAATAGTACCTGAAACCGTGTGCCTACAAGCCGTGGGAGCGTCGGGCAAGCACTTGTGCTTGCCTCGTGACTGCGTGCCTTTTGAAGAATGAGCCTGCGAGTTTGCGGTGCGTTGCGAGGTTAACCCGTGTGGGGAAGCCGTAGCGAAAGCGAGTCCGAACAGGGCGATTCAGTAGCGCGCTCAAGACCCGAAGCGGAGTGATCTAGCCATGGGCAGGTTGAAGCGGCTGTAAGAGGTCGTGGAGGACCGAACCCACCAGGGTTGAAAACCTGGGGGATGACCTGTGGTTAGGGGTGAAAGGCCAATCAAACTCCGTGATAGCTGGTTCTCCCCGAAATGCATTTAGGTGCAGCGTCGTGTGTTTCTTGCCGGAGGTAGAGCACTGGATAGGCGATGGGCCCTACCGGGTTACTGACCTTAGCCAAACTCCGAATGCCGGTAAGTGAGAGCGCGGCAGTGAGACTGTGGGGGATAAGCTCCATGGTCGAGAGGGAAACAGCCCAGAGCATCGACTAAGGCCCCTAAGCGTACGCTAAGTGGGAAAGGATGTGGAGTCGCAGAGACAACCAGGAGGTTGGCTTAGAAGCAGCCACCCTTGAAAGAGTGCGTAATAGCTCACTGGTCTAGTGATTCCGCGCCGACAATGTAGCGGGGCTCAAGCGTACCGCCGAAGTCGTGTCATTGCAGCAATAGGGCCAACGCCCGCTGTGATGGGTAGGGGAGCGTCGTGTGCCGGGTGAAGCCGCGCCGGAAGGCAGTGGTGGACGGTTCACGAGTGAGAATGCAGGCATGAGTAGCGATACACACGTGAGAAACGTGTGCGCCGATTGACTAAGGGTTCCTGGGTCAAGCTGATCTGCCCAGGGTAAGTCGGGACCTAAGGCGAGGCCGACAGGCGTAGTCGATGGATAACCGGTTGATATTCCGGTACCCGCTGTGAAGCGTCAAACATCGAGCCCATTAATGCTAAGGCCGTGAAGCCGCCCTGATCTCTTCGGAGTTGAGGGGAGTGGTGGAGCCGCCGACCCAAGGTGGTAGTAGGTGAGTGATGGGGTGACGCAGGAAGGTAGTCCATCCCGGGCGGTGGTTGTCCCGGGGTAAGGGTGTAGGCCGTGTGATAGGCAAATCCGTCACACATTAAGGCTGAGACCCGATGCCGAGCCGATTGTGGTGAAGTGGATGATCCTATGCTGTCGAGAAAAGCCTCTAGCGAGTTTCATGGCGGCCCGTACCCTAAACCGACTCAGGTGGTCAGGTAGAGAATACCGAGGCGTTCGGGTGAACTATGGTTAAGGAACTCGGCAAAATGCCCCCGTAACTTCGGGAGAAGGGGGGCCATCACTGGTGATTGGATTTACTCCATGAGCTGGGGGTGGCCGCAGAGACCAGCGAGAAGCGACTGTTTACTAAAAACACAGGTCCGTGCGAAGCCGTAAGGCGATGTATACGGACTGACGCCTGCCCGGTGCTGGAACGTTAAGGGGACCGGTTAGTCACTCTTCGGGGTGGCGAAGCTGAGAACTTAAGCGCCAGTAAACGGCGGTGGTAACTATAACCATCCTAAGGTAGCGAAATTCCTTGTCGGGTAAGTTCCGACCTGCACGAATGGCGTAACGACTTCTCGACTGTCTCAACCATAGGCCCGGTGAAATTGCACTACGAGTAAAGATGCTCGTTTCGCGCAGCAGGACGGAAAGACCCCGGGACCTTTACTACAGTTTGATATTGGTGTTCGGTTCGGCTTGTGTAGGATAGCTGGGAGACTGTGAAGCTCGGACGCCAGTTCGGGTGGAGTCGTCGTTGAAATACCAGTCTGGTCGTGCTGGATGTCTAACCTGGGTCCGTGATCCGGATCAGGGACAGTGTCTGATGGGTAGTTTAACTGGGGCGGTTGCCTCCTAAAGAGTAACGGAGGCGCCCAAAGGTTCCCTCAGCCTGGTTGGCAATCAGGTGTTGAGTGTAAGTGCACAAGGGAGCTTGACTGTGAGACCGACGGGTCGAGCAGGGACGAAAGTCGGGACTAGTGATCCGGCGGTGGCTTGTGGAAGCGCCGTCGCTCAACGGATAAAAGGTACCCCGGGGATAACAGGCTGATCTTCCCCAAGAGTCCATATCGACGGGATGGTTTGGCACCTCGATGTCGGCTCGTCGCATCCTGGGGCTGGAGTCGGTCCCAAGGGTTGGGCTGTTCGCCCATTAAAGCGGTACGCGAGCTGGGTTTAGAACGTCGTGAGACAGTTCGGTCCCTATCCGCTGTGCGCGTAGGAATATTGAGAAGGGCTGTCCCTAGTACGAGAGGACCGGGACGGACGAACCTCTGGTGTGCCAGTTGTCCTGCCAAGGGCATGGCTGGTTGGCTACGTTCGGGAGGGATAACCGCTGAAAGCATCTAAGCGGGAAGCCTGCTTCAAGATGAGTATTCCCACCCCCTTGAGGGGTTAAGGCTCCCAGTAGACGACTGGGTTGATAGGCCAGATCTGGAAGCCCGGTAACGGGTGGAGGTGACTGGTACTAATAGGCCGAGGGCTTGTCCTCAGTTGCTCGCGTCCACTGTGTTGGTTCTGAAACCACGAACAACCGTCGTAGCCATGCCACGGCTCCGGTTGACAGTTTCATAGAGTTTCGGTGGTCATAGCGTGAGGGAAACGCCCGGTTACATTCCGAACCCGGAAGCTAAGCCTCACAGCGCCGATGGTACTGCAGGGGGGACCCTGTGGGAGAGTAGGACGCCGCCGAACAATTTTTGAGAAAACCCCCGTGCCGGGGATACCGGTACGGGGGTTTTCTGCGTTTAGGGACTGACGGAAGCGCGTGACGCGTACCTCCGTGCGGCGGAGTCCGGCAGCGTGAACGCTCAGTACAACCTGGGGCTCGTCTACGTCGATCTCGGTGACCTCGACAACGCGATCTCGTGGTTCCGCCGGGCGAAGCTGGGGCACCTCGATGCGCAGGTGTCCCTGGCAGGCCTGTGGCAGTCCCTGAAGGACCGGGCTTGATCAAGTTCCGTGGGTGCCTGGACCGTTGGTGATGCCCAGGAGGGGGAGTGCTCGAACTTGCAACCGCCCTGCCAATTCCAGGACCGGATTCCTATGCGGTCATGTCCCGTCTGCGCAGGCAGGCCAGTCCCGCTGTCGTCAGGGCCGCCGCGATCGCCGTGAGGACCAGGACCGGTGTCCAGGTCATGGTGCCGCCCGGCAGCTTCGGGAGATGACCGAAGGGGGAGAGGTCCATGACGGCCTGGGGGATCTTCAAGGCGGGGCCGATCCAGCCGAGGAGAAGGGCGAGGCCGGCAGCGGCCCAGGCGCCGCGGGCGACCCGGGGCGAGAGTCCGTAGAGCAGGACCGCGAGACCGCCCACGGTCCAGACCGCCGGGACCTGGACCAGACTGGCGCCGAGGACGGCGCCGAATGCGGAGCCGTAGCCGAGAGCGAGGCCGAGTCCCCCGAGCAGCATGATGAGAACCGTGCCGCCGAAGGCGGGGACGAGATGGCCGCCGGCCCAGCGCAGCCGGCCGACGGCGGTCGCGAGCAGGGGCTCGGCGCGCTGAGAGGTCTCCTCGCCGTGCAGCCGCAGTACGGAGGAGACGATGTACAGGGCGGCGACCATGCCCAGCATGCCGACCATGGCGGCGAGGAACGCGTCGGTGATCCCGGCCTGTCCGCCCATCCGCTCGACGATCTCGCGGGTCTTGGCGTTCCCGCCGACCAGGTCCGCGGCGCCCTTCGTGATGGCTCCGAACGCGGCGCCCGCCGCGAGGAAGCCGAGGCTCCAGCCGAGCACCGCACCCCGCTGGAGCCGCCAGGCCAGTGCTCCGGCCGAGCCGAGCCGACCGGTCGCGGGTCCGGGACGGGTCGGCAGGAAGCTCATGCCGACATCGCGCCGGCCGGCCAGTACGTAGGCGGTGGCACCCTGCGCGGCCACGGCCGCGACGAACAGCAGCAGGACCCACCAGCGTTCGTCCGCGTAGGCGCGTACGTTCTCCAGCCAGCCCACCGGCGAGATCCAGGTCAGCACCGACGATCCGTCGTCGGTCGCGGAGTCGCCGGCCGCCCTCAGGACGAAGGCGGCGCCGATCAGACCGCCCGTCAGTCCCTTGGCGAGCCGGGCGCTCTCCGTCAGCTGGGCGGCGATCGCCGCCATGGTCGCGAAGACCATTCCGGTTCCGCCGATCGCGAGCCCCAGCGCCAGCGCCCCGGAAGCGCCCTGTCCGGCGAGGCCGCCCGTGACGAGAAGGGCGAGGACGCCGTTGGCGACGAGGGCCGCGAGCAGGGCGGCCGTCAGCGGGGCCCGTCGCCCGACCATCGCGGCGGAGACGAGTTCCTGACGCCCGCTCTCCTCCTCGTCCCGGGTGTGCCGTACGACGATGGTCAGGCTCATGATGGCGGCGAGGACACCCGCGTAGGCCCCGATGCGCCAGGCGGTGAGTCCGCCGAGCGAGTCGCTGAACACCGGTCCGTAGGTGGCACGCAGGGAGTTGTTGGCGAGCATCTGCCGTGCCAGGGAAGCGCGTTCGGCCGGGGTGCTGTACACGCTCTTCAGCGAGGCCGGCAGGGAGAGCACCATCAGGGCGGTCACGCCGATCCACAGCGGTGTCGTGACGCGGTCGCGGCGCAGCGCGAAGCGCAGCAGGGTTCCGGTGCCGGCCAGGGGGCGGGAGCCGCCGACGCGGGCGGTGGAGGGGCCGGCGGCCGAGGTGGTCGTGGCGGTCATCGGGTCACCGTCTCCTCGGATCCGTCCGCGTGCCCGTCGTGCTCCTGGGTGTCCCCGGCCCTGACGCCGTCCTCCTGGTAGTGCCGCAGGAACAGCTCCTCCAGGGTCGGCGGGGTCGAGGTGAGGGACCGTACGCCGGAGTCGGTCAGTGACTTCAGTACGGCGTTCAGCTGGTCGGTGTCGACGTGGAACCGGACCCGGCAGCTGACCCCGTCGTGCCGGAACCCGGCTTCCTGGACGTCGAGTTCGTGGACTCCGGGCAGGGACGCCAGTCCGTTCGGCGGGCCGGTGAGCTCCGCGGTGACGCTGGTACGGGTGAGGTGGCGCAGGTCCGCGAGGGTGCCGCTCTCGACGGTCCGGCCCTTGCGGATGATGCTGACGCGGTCGCAGAGTTCCTCGACCTCGCTCAGGATGTGCGAGGACAGCAGGATCGTGCGGCCGCGGTCGCGTTCCTCCCGGACACACTTCTGGAAGACCTCTTCCATCAGCGGGTCGAGGCCCGAGGTCGGCTCGTCCAGGATGAGGACGTCGACGTCCGAGGCGAAGGCGGCGACGAGGGCGACCTTCTGACGGTTGCCCTTCGAGTAGGTGCGGCCCTTCTTGGTGGGGTCGAGTTCGAAGCGCTCGATCAGGTCGGCGCGCCGCGCCGGGTCGAGGCCGCCGGTCCGTCCGCCGCCCTGTCCACCGCGCCGGGCGCGGCCTCCGCCGTGCAGCCTCCCGTACAGGTCGATGACCTCGCCGCCGGAGAGGTTGCGCCACAGGGTGACGTCGCCGGGGACGTAGGCGACCCGGCGGTGCAGTTCGACCGCGTCCGCCCAGGGGTCCATGTCCAGCATCCGGGCGGTGCCCGAGTCGGCACGGAGCAGGCCCAGCAGGACCCGGATGGTGGTGGATTTCCCGGAGCCGTTGGGGCCGAGGAAGCCGTGCACCTCGCCGGCCCCGACCTCAAGGTCCAGGCCGTCGAGTGCGTGCGTCCTGCCGAACGACTTGTGCAGTCCGGCGACGCTGATTGCCTTCGTCATGGCCCGAACGTACGCTTCCTTCAGAAGTTTGTGAAGTTAAGGAAACGTATAAACCCTGGATACACTCGACGGCGATGCGTGAGCAGGGGAGATGATCGGCAGATGGCGGAACCGAGTGCGGCGGAACGGGACCCGGAGGCGGTCTCGCAGTTCGTCGAGGGCTTCGCGGCCCAGCTCGTCGAGGCGGGGATGCAGCGGATGCCCGCACGTGTCTTCGCCGCGCTGCTGGCCTCCGACTCCGGGGCCATGACCTCCGCAGAACTCGGCGAGCAGCTCCAGGTCAGCCCTGCGGCCGTGTCCGGCGCGGTGCGCTATCTCGCGCAGCAGCACATGGTCGCGCGCGAGCGTGAACCCGGTTCGCGGCGTGAGCGGTACCGCGTGCACAGCAACCAGTGGTACGAGGCCCTGACCAACCGTGACGCGGTGCTCAAGCGGTGGGAACTCGCCCTGCGGGCCGGTGTCGACTCCCTCGGCTCCGCGACGCCCGCGGGCCGGCGGCTCTCCGAGACCCTCGCGTTCTTCGAGTTCGTCGAGGGGGAGATCGCGGCGATGATGGAGCACTGGCGAGCGCACCGCGAGCAGTTGTTCGGCGACGGCGCCTGACCAGGGGACTCCGGCAGCGCATCCCCGGCAGCCCGGGCGCCGCAACGGGAGCGGTTGGCCGACGACGATGCCTGACGGGGGGGGCGAGCCCAACAGCGCCCCCGGTAGCCCGGGCATCCCGGACGCCTCGCCCGCCCAGGCGCCCCGCCCCCCGGGTGGAGCATCCCTTGGTGGACTGCCGCCCAACGCGCGTGACCAGGGCTCCCGGCAGCGCGCGCCCGGAAGCCCGCCCATCCAGATGCCCCGCCCCCCGGATGGACCACCCCCGACGCGTCGGACTGCTCGCGCCACCTGCGGTGCCGTCGGCCCGGCCCCGGCCCGGGGCGTCCAGAACCGAGCCCTGGCCCGGCCCCGGCGCGCCCAGAGGCCCGGGGCCCCCTATCCGCGGTGCCCGGCCCTTCAGGGCCACGTCAGGGGGCAGGGCGGGGGTGTTGTCATGTCGTGGCCGGCAGGGTCAGGCCCCAGGCCGATTCCCTCACCGTCCAGGTCCGGGTCCGGACAGGGCCGCTCACCACGGAGTCCGCGCCGTAGCGGAAGTCCGCGCCGGAGACGGTGACCTTGTGGCCCAGCAGCCGCAGGGGCGAGGGCGCGGCCCCCGGGGACACCGCGCGGACCTCGATCTCGGCACCGGTTCCCGAGCCGCCCGGTGTCACGGACACGGCCTCCACGGGCTGGTCCAGGTCCACGACGCACACGCCGTCGACCTCGATCCGCAGCCGGGAGGGCCCCGTCGGGGGCGCGGCGAGCCGGGACGGCCGGGAGGCGAGGGTCCGTACGAGCGACTGGCACGTACGCAGCCACGGATGCCCGCCGGCCTCCTCCCCCGGCAGGTCGGCGAACGCGGTCGCGGTGGGCCGGGAGGGCAGCGCGGGCAGCGAGGGGATGCGCAGTGCGCCGAGCACCACGCCGTCACTGTCGTCGACGAGCAGGTCGAGCCGTCGTTCGGCCCCGTCGAGGACCGCCCTGGCCGCCGCGACGGCCCCCATCGGCACCCCGAGCGACCGGGACAGCGACAGCGCACCCCCGACCGGTACGAAGGACAGTGCGCAGGCGGCGAGTTCCCGCCGCCGGTGCAGCAGGGACACCGCCCGCAGCAGGGCGCCGTCGTCGCCGATGACCACGGGTCTGCGGGCACCCCGTCGGATCAGTGCCCGAGCGAATTCCTCGGGCCCCTCCGGGAGGCACACTTTCGTCGCCGCACCCGCGCTGAGCACGTCTTTCGCGATCCGGACGGACTCGCCGTCCGTCCGTCGGGCGACCGGGTCGATGACCACCAGGAGCTGGTCGGAAGCCGCCACCTCGGTCCTGCCTCGCTTCCTCGGGTAGCATCTTTCTGCAAGAGCCCCTTGCGCCTTTGCGCCAGGGGCTTCGTCTATTCCGGGGCATCCGGTCCGACGGTCGCGGCCAATGGTGGTCGCCGGTGTACGCAGTCGCAGCCAGATCCGGCCGCGTACGCCCCGACTTTGGACATGCCCCGCCCGGAAGGGGTGTACGCCTGTGCCCGCACTTGTGCTGCTCGGTGCTCAGTGGGGTGACGAGGGCAAGGGAAAGGCCACCGACCTGCTCGGTGGATCCGTGGACTATGTGGTGCGCTACCAGGGCGGCAACAACGCCGGCCACACGGTAGTCGTGGGCGACCAGAAATACGCCCTCCACCTCCTCCCTTCCGGAATCCTCACGCCGGAGTGCACTCCGGTGATCGGAAACGGAGTCGTCGTCGACCCGTCCGTCCTGTTCTCCGAGCTGAACGGGCTCAACGAGCGCGGCGTCGACACCTCCAAGCTGCTGATCAGCGGAAACGCTCACATCATCACGCCTTACAACGTCACTGTCGACAAGGTGACGGAACGCTTCCTCGGAAAGCGGAAGATCGGCACCACCGGGCGCGGGATCGGTCCGACATACGCGGACAAGATCAACCGCGTGGGCATCCGCATCCAGGACCTCTACGACGAGTCGATCCTCACCCAGAAGGTCGAAGCGGCTCTCGAGGTCAAGAACCAGCTGCTCACCAAGCTCTACAACCGGCGCGCCATCGAGGCGGGCCAGGTCGTCGAGGAGCTGCTGGGCTACGCGGACCGGCTCAAGCCGTACGTCGCGGACACCGTCCTGATCCTCAACCAGGCGCTGGAGCAGGACAAGGTCGTGCTCTTCGAGGGCGGCCAGGGCACGCTGCTGGACATCGACCACGGCACGTATCCGTTCGTGACGTCGTCGAACCCGACCGCGGGCGGCGCCTGCACGGGTGCCGGTGTCGGCCCGACCAAGATCAGCCGGGTCATCGGCATCCTCAAGGCGTACACGACCCGGGTGGGTTCGGGTCCGTTCCCGACCGAGCTGTTCGACGCGGACGGCGAGGCGCTGCGGCGCATCGGACACGAGCGTGGTGTGACGACCGGCCGTGACCGGCGCTGCGGCTGGTTCGACGCGGTCATCGCCCGCTACGCGACCCGCGTGAACGGGCTGACCGACTTCTTCCTCACCAAGCTGGACGTCCTGACCGGCTGGGAGGAGATCCCGGTCTGCGTGGCGTACGAGATCGACGGCAAGCGCGTCGAGGAACTCCCGTACTCCCAGACCGACTTCCACCACGCGAAGCCGATCTACGAGACCCTGCCCGGCTGGTCGGAGGACATCACCAAGGCGAAGACCTTCGGTGACCTTCCGAAGAACGCGCAGGCCTACGTGAAGGCGCTGGAGGAGATGTCGGGCGCCCCGATCTCCGCGATCGGCGTCGGACCGGGCCGCGACGAGACGATCGAGATCAACTCGTTCATCTAGGGTCCGTCCGGCAGTTCCACGCGTGCGCCCCCGGCCGTCGGCCGGGGGCGCACGCGTATGCCGGTGAAGGCGGGTGTGCGGCACGGGAGTCGGGGGCGCGGTGCGAGCGGTCGACGACCGCGGCGGCACAAAGGTGTGTGCCAACGGGGTGAATCGGGGTGAACACGGTTCGACATCCCGGTCTCCGGCGTCCGGTGGAGCCGTGAACTGACCTTTTATTGACCGGGAGATGGGCTTCTCCTGGTTTTCGAGGGGCAAGCGGGCGACCACGCTCTACGCGTGTAGTTCCGCACGGCACGCACGGCACGTCCCCCTGCCCCGACACCCCAGTCCCAGGAGCCCGTATGCCCGTCAATCCCCTGAACCGCCGGGAGTTCGTCAAGACGTCGGCCGTCACCGGCGCGGCCGTGGCCGTCGGCGGCGCCGCACTGACGACGCCCGCGCAGGCGGCGGACCGCAAGCCGCCCAAGAAGCCGCGGACGTGGTCGTTCTCGATCCTGGGCACCACCGACCTGCACAGCCACGTCTTCGACTGGGACTACTACAAGGACGCCGCCTACTCCGACACCAAGGGCAACTCCGTCGGCGTCGCCAAGGTCGCCACGCTCATCAAGCAGCAGCGCGCCGCCAAGGGCGAGGACCGCGTGCTCCTCGTCGACGCCGGCGACATCATCCAGGGCACCTCGCTCGGCTACTACTTCGCGCGGGTCGACCCGATCACCGGGGCGAAGGGCAAGAAGGGCCCCAAGCACCCGATGGCCGTGGCGATGAACCTCATGCGCTACGACGCCGCCGCGCTCGGCAACCACGAGTTCAACTACGGCATCGAGACGCTGCGCAAGTTCGAGAGCCAGTGCGACTTCCCGCTGCTCGCCGCGAACGCGCTGGACGCCAAGACGCTGCGGCCCGCGTTCCAGCCGTACACCGTGAAGCACATCCGTGTGCCCGGGGCCCCCGACATCAAGGTCGGCATCATGGGCCTGACCAACCCCGGCATCGCGCTGTGGGACAAGGACAACGTCAACGGCAGGATGGTCTTCCCGGGCCTGGTCGAGCAGGCGAAGAAGTACGTGCCCCGGCTGCGTGCGCTCGGCTGCGACGTCGTCTTCCTGACCGACCACTCGGGCCTCGACGGCTCGTCGTCGTGGGGTGACGCGCTGCCGTACGTGGAGAATGCCTCGAACCTGGTCGCCGAGCAGGTGCCCGGCATCGACGCGATCCTGGTCGGCCACACCCACGTGGAGGTCCCCTCCTACACGGTGAAGAACGCGGAGACCGGCGAGGACGTCCTGCTCTCGGAGCCCTACTGCTGGGGCTACCGGCTGAGCGTCTTCGACTTCGAGATGGAGCTGGAGCACGGCCGCTGGAAGGTCGTCGGCAAGACCGCGCAGACCCTCAACCCCGCCGCGGTGGACGAGGACCCGCAGATCAAGAAGCACCTGGAAGCCGACCACGAGCTCGTCGTGAAGTACGTCAACACGGCGGTCGGCACCTGCACCGAGGACCTCTCGGCCGCGGAGTCCTGCTGGAAGGACGTCCCGGTCATGGACTTCATCCACGAGGTCCAGACGGAAGCCGTGAAGGCGGGCCTGTCCACCGCGGACGCGGCGCTGCCGCTGATCTCGGTCGCCGCGCCCTTCAGCCGCACCGCGGACATCCCGGCGGGCAGCGTCACCATCAAGGACATCGCCGGGCTGTACATCTACGACAACACGCTCTACGGCAAGAAGCTGACGGGCGCCCAGCTCAAGGACTACCTGGAGTACGCGGCGAAGTACTACCACCAGGTGCCGGCCGGCACGGCCGTGGACACCGCCACCCTCACCAACGCCAACAGCTTCTGGGACTACATGTACGACACCGCGGCGGGCGTCGACTACGAGATCGACATCGCCGCGGCCGAGGGCTCGCGGATCAAGAACCTCACCCACAACGGCGCGGCCGTCGCCGACGACCAGGTCTTCGTCGTCGCGGTCAACAATTACCGCGCCAACGGCGGTTCGGGCTACCCGCACATCGCGGCCGCGGAGACCGCCTTCAGCGCCCCGGACCAGGTCCGCGACCTGATGATCGCCTACGTCATCGCCAAGGGAGCCCTGAACCCGGCCGACTTCGCGGCCGTCAACTGGAAGCTGACCCAGGGCGGCACGCCGGTCTTCTGACCCGCCCGCTCGACGCGCCACCCCTGACCGGCACGGCCCGGACCTCACTGGAGAGAGTGACGTCCGGGCCGCCGCCGTGAGGAGGTCGTCCGTGGGGGGAACAGCCTGAAAGCGCACGTGCGGGTGCTTCTGCGTGCGTCGGCCGACGGACTAGGAGACTGCGATGCGCGTGATGCTCAGGGCGACCATGGACACGGAGAAGGCGAATGAGCTGATCCGGAGCGGAAAGCTCCCGCAACTGATGCAGCGGACGATGGAGCGGCTCAAGCCGGAGGCGTCCTACTTCACGACCCACGAGGGCAGCCGCGCCTGCTACATGGTCTTCGACCTGGAGGACACCAGCCAGATCCCGGTGATCGCCGAGCCGTTCTTCATGGAACTCGGCGCCAAGATCGATCTCGCGCCCGTCATGAACCCCGAGGACCTCCACAAGGGCCTGTCGCAGCTGGGCTGACATCCGGGCGCACGGCGTCTCCGGGTGCGGGGCCGGACAAGAGGGCCCGCAGCCGGAGACGCCGGGAGCGCGGATCAGCTGAAGACGATCATGGAGCCCTGGGCGAGGCTCCGGGTCGCCGCCGCGTGCAGACCGAGCCACACATGGCGCTCGCGGGCGAAGGGGCTGGAGTCGTAGGGCGCGGGAGCCGCGGGCTCCTCCAGCTCCGTCGGGGCGCTCGGAGGCAGCGGCGGAGCCGGGGGGTTGGCCGGGTCGATGCCGATGGAGGGCGCCACGAACTCGAGTTCGCGCAGGAGAACCTGCGAGGAGCCCAAGGGGCCGCCGCCCGCGAGGAGTTCGTCGTTGGCGAGCGGGTGGGGGAACTCCACGGGGACGTAGGCGCCCGCGTGGTCGTAGTGCCAGACCAGATGGGACTGCTGGGCGTTCGTCTCGAACATCTCCAGCAACTGCTCGTAGTCGCCGCCGAGTTCGTCGACCGGCGCCACCGCGAGCCCGCACATCTGGAGCAGGTAGGCGCGGCGCAGGAAGTGCAGCGCGTCGTAGTCGAAGCCGGCTACCGGGGCCACGTCGCCCGACAGGCCCGGCATGTACGCGTACACCGGCACCGG
Organism: Streptomyces sp. f51; assembly: GCF_037940415.1. NCBI lineage: Bacteria > Bacillati > Actinomycetota > Actinomycetes > Kitasatosporales > Streptomycetaceae > Streptomyces > Streptomyces sp. f51. Next base: position 3,932,705 of record NZ_CP149798.1, read on the forward strand.
GGGAAGCCCGGCCTCGGCGAGCACCTTGTCGTAGAGCGCCAGTTCCTCGGCGAAGGGGTTGTCGGGGGTGTGGCACAGCACGTCGACGAGCGGGACCAACCACAGGTCACAGGCCAACAGACGGCTCCTCTTGCTCCTTGGGGTGCAGGGTGGTCAGGGCAGCGTAATGCGCGTGGCGGTCCTGTGAAGAGGCCGGTACACAAGTACGTCCCCCGAGGGACCGGGGTTGTCCGTCCCCGGGGTCGCGCCCCCATCCCCTCGATCGCCCGCGGAGGGCGTCCTCAAACGCGGGACCGGCGGGCCGCCGCCCCGGGCAGTGGCTCAGGGTGCGTCGAGGCGCTCGATCAGGGTGAGGGCGTGCTCGTTGTACGCCGTCACGATCGCCCGTGCCCCGTCGGCGTCGCGGCGGGCGAGGGCGTCCACCAACTGGGTGTGGCCGGACCACAGATGGCCCTTGAGGTCCGAGACGTGGCGCAGGTGCTGGACCGTGCAGACCCAGGACTGGACCCGCATCCGGTGCAGGAAGTCGGCCAGGTAGGTGTTGCCGAACAGGTTGCTCAGTTCGCGCCAGTAACGGAGGTCGTAGCCGATGAGGATGTTCAGGTCACCCGCGGTGGCCGCGCGCTGGGCCTCCTCGCCGCGGCGCCGTACGGCCGCGAGGGCGGCGAGCGCCCCGGGGTCGTCGGCCTGCGGCATCCCGCTGGCCACGAGGTGCTGGAACATGCCCTCCGTGATCAGGCTGCGGGCCTCGATCATGCCGCGGTAGTCGGCGCCGGAGTACTCGTGGACCCGGAAGCCGCGGTGCTGGTCGGCGTCCAGGAGACCTTGGGCCGACAGGTCGACCAGGGCCTCGCGGACCGGGGTCGCGGAGACGCCGTACTGCTCGGCGATCTCCTTCACCGTGAACTCCTGGCCCGGCCGGAGGCGACCCCCGAGCACCTCGTCGCGGAGCGCGTCCGCGATCTGCTGCCGCAGGGTGCTGCGTGTGACGGCGCCGCTGCCGCCGGTCCCGGCCATGGTGGTGTTCTCACTCCCCGTCGCGTCGCTGGGTGCGCGTGTCCGCTCGCGTATCCCGTCGAGCAGGCCACCATACGCCGTGGGGGCCGGCGGCCCGGTGCCCCGGCACCCCCGAAGGGGCGCGGGGTGCCGGGCGGCCGGCCCCCACGGGGGCGCGGACGCGTCCTACGGCCTCACAGCGTGTGCTCGTCCGCCACCGACAGCGCCTCGTCCAGGACCGCCAGACCCTCCTTGGCCTCGGCCTCGGTGATGTTGCACGGCGGGACGACGTGGGTGCGGTTCATGTTGATGAAGGGCCACAGACCACGGGCCTTGGCCGCGGCACCGAACGCGGCCATCGGGGCGTTCGCCTCGCCCGAGGCGTTGTACGGGACCAGCGGCTCCCGGGTCTCGCGGTCCTTCACCAGCTCCAGGGCCCAGAAGACGCCCGTGCCGCGTACCTCGCCGACGCTCGGGTGCCGTTCGGCCAGCGCGCGCAGACCCGGTCCGAGGACGGTCTCGCCGATGGCGGCCGCCTGGCCGACGATCCCCTCGTCCTCCATGACGTTGATCGTCGCGACCGCGGCGGCGCAGGCCAGCGGGTGGCCGGAGTAGGTGAGCCCGCCCGGGTAGGGCCGCCGGGCGAAGGTCTCGGCGATGGCGGAGGAGATCGCCACACCGCCCAGCGGCACATAGCCGGAGTTCACGCCCTTGGCGAAGGTCATCAGGTCCGGCGTCACCTCGTAGTGGTCCGCCGCGAACCACTTGCCGGTGCGGCCGAACCCGGCCATGACCTCGTCCAGGATGAAGACGATCCCGTACCGGTCGCAGATCTCCCGCACTCCGGCGAGGTAGCCGGGCGGCGGCGTCATGATGCCCGCGGTGCCCGGGATCGTCTCCAGGATCAGGGCCGCTATGGTCCCCGGTCCCTCGAAGGCGATCGTGTCCTCCAGGTGCTGGAGCGCTCGCTCGCACTCCTGCCGCTCGCTGTCGGAGTGGAAGGGGCTGCGGTACAGGAACGGCGCCCAGAAGTGGACGACACCGGCCGCGCCGATGTCGTTCGGCCAGCGCCGCGGGTCACCGGTGAGGTTGATCGCCGTGGAGGTGGCCCCGTGGTACGAACGGTAGGCGGAGAGCACCTTGGGACGGCCGGTGTGCAGCCGGGCCATCCGCGTGGCGTTCTCGACGGCCTCCGCGCCGCCGTTGGTGAAGAAGATCTTGTCCAGGTCGCCGGGGGTCCGCTCGGCGATCAGCCGGGCCGCCTCCGAGCGCGCCTCGACGGCGAAGGCGGGTGCGAAGGTGGACAGGGTGGCGGCCTGCTCCTGGATCGCGGCGACGACCTTCGGGTGCTGGTAGCCGATGTTGGTGAAGACGAGCCCGCTGGTGAAGTCCAGATACCGCTTGCCTTCGTAGTCCCAGAAGTACGACCCCTCCGCACCGGCGACGGCGAGCGGGTCGATGAGCTCCTGCGCGGACCAGGAGTGGAACACGTGCGCGCGGTCCGCGGCCTTCACGGCGGCGCCGGCCTGGGGGTTGGGCTGAGGGGTCATGCGGCGAAGCGTAAATGTCCACGGACCGGGCGCGGTATCGGCGTCCTGTCTGCGGTCGGGGGCTTTCCGCGACAGACTGTCGGGCTTGGCCGCGGGTGCGGGGACCGGCGGCACCGGCGCGCACACCGGCGCGTACGGCGCCGCGAGCGCTGGGTGACAGCTGCCGTGCGCTTCCCGGCGGAGGACCTCGTGGACAACGGGGGGAGCCGTTACCAAAACGGCACCAGTCGTGACGGAACCGTAGACACCGCTCGGCACGCCTCCCGCAACGGCGCACTATCCTCGGTCTGTTGCACACATATGGGGGAGGGTGGGCACCGTCATGGAGAAACTGGGGGCAGGGGATCCGCGGCAGATCGGCGTGTACCGACTGCTGGCGAGACTCGGCGCCGGCGGCATGGGCCACGTCTATCTCGCGCGGTCCGACCGGGGACGTACCGTCGCCGTCAAACTCGTCCGGCCGGAACTCGCCGAGCAGGAGGAGTTCCGGGCCCGCTTCCGCCAGGAGGTGCAGGCCGCCCGCCGGGTCGGCGGACTGTGGACCGCGCCCGTCCTGGACGCGGACACCGAGGCCCCGATCCCGTGGGTCGCCACCGGCTACGTCGCCGGTCCCTCGCTCCAGGGTGTCGTCGGGCGGGACCACGGGGCGCTGCCCGAGCGTTCCGTGCGCATCCTCGCCGCGGGCCTCGCGCACGCGCTCCAGGACATCCACGCCGCGGGCCTCATCCACCGCGACCTCAAGCCCTCGAACGTCCTCGTCACCATCGACGGCCCCCGTGTCATCGACTTCGGCATCGCCCGCGCGCTGGAGACGGTGACCGACGGCGGCCTCACCCACACCGGGGCGCTCGTCGGCTCCCCCGGGTTCATGGCCCCCGAGCAGGTGCGCGGCGACCGGGTCACGCCCGCGTGCGACATCTTCTGCCTCGGCTCGGTCCTGTCGTACGCGGCCACCGGCGCCCTTCCGTTCGGCGCGGCCAACAGCGGTGTGCACGCCATGATGTTCCGCATCGCGCAGGAGGACCCCGACCTGACGGGGGTGCCCGAGGGCCTCGCCGACCTGGTGCGGGACTGTCTGCGCAAGGATCCCGGCGCCCGGCCCGGTCTCGACGAGATCCTGGAGCGCACGGGGGCGGAGGACACCGTCGCCGAGGGACGCACCCTCGACCCGTGGCTGCCCGGCTCGCTGGTGGCCCAGCTGGGGCGGCACGCCGTGCAGCTGCTCGACACGGAGAACCCCGACGCGGGACCGCCGCAGCTCCCGCCCGGCGCCGTGGCCCCCGGTGCCGCGCTCGCCCTGCCGCCGGCCCCGGCCGCGGCCCCCGACCTTTCCAAGCCGCCGTCCGGCGCGCCCGCGCCCGCGTCATCGTCCTCCGCCTCCTCGTCCTCGGCTTCCTCCTCGACGCCTTCCGCCTCCTCCTCGGCGCCCGCCGCGTCGGCCGAGGTGTCGTCGGAGCACGCGTCCACGCCCGCCGACGGGGGCGCCACCCCGCCCGCCCCGGGGCAGCCCGGTCCGGTGAACCATCTGCCGACGATGATCGCGGGCTCGGGCGCGACGCCCCCTCCGGCGGCTCCGGCCGGTCCGCACCCCGCCTACGGCTATCCGCAGCAGCACCCGCAGCCCGCGGGGCAGGGCCCGGCACACCCCGCGTACGGCTATCCGCAGGCGGGCTGGGGCACCCAGCCCCCGTACGGCTCGACGCCTCCCTACGGTCCGGGCGTGACGGCCAACCCGTACGGTCCCGGCGGCGCGACCCCGCCCTTCGGACCGACACCTCCGTACGGTCACGGTGTCGCCCCGCTCGGCCCGGAGGCCCCGCACCGCAACAGCAGGTCCACCGCCCTGCTCGTCGCCGTGGCCCTGGTCGTCGCGCTCGGCGCGGGCGGCGGTGTGTTCGCGCTGCTGAACGGCCGGGGGAACGGGGGCGGCACGGACGACCCCAAGGCGTCCAGCACGGCCGCCGGCGGGACGACCCCGGGGCAGAGCGCCTCGCAGGTGCCGACCACCGCCTCCCCGCTGCTGTCCAGTGCCCCGGCGACCCCGGGCGGCACGATCCCGCAGGCGTTCCTCGGCACCTGGGACGCGGTGATCGACAACGACACCGGCCACCACACGCGCCGCATGACGATCCAGCAGGGCGGTGTCGGCGACACGGTGCTCACGATCGTCGCGGACGGCTCGGTCGGCTACCACTGTGTCTTCGAGGCGGCTCTCTCCTCGGCCCCGGGCCCGAGCGGGCCGCTGGAGATCGGCCCCTCCTCGGTCACCGTCGGCGGACCGCCGTCCTGCAAGCCCGGTGACGCCTCCGAGGTCAGCCTCCTGCCGGACGGCCGGCTGCGGCGGGCGAAGACCGGCTCGGCGGCCGAGGCCGAGCTGACCTACACGAAGAGCGGCTGAGCCCCGGGCGGCCGCGCTGCCCGCGGCCGCCGAAGTTCACTCCCCGTATGTGGGCTGTTTCCGGCCAGGGCCGTACGGTGACCGCACCGCAGGGCAGTGCTCGGGGGAGTGGCTCACGTGGAGTGGCTGAGCGCAGAGAACGTCGTGGCCGTCGGGACCGCCGTCATCGGCGTCGTCTCCTCCGCCGTGATGGTCTGGTACGAGCGGAGGGTGCCGCGCCGCAAGACCGTCGGCTACCGCGTCCAGATGGACAACCCCATCGGTGACGGGGTCCGCTCGGGACGCGCGAACGTGCGGCTCGGGCTGTTCGACGAGACGCCCGGCATGTCCGACGCCACCCTCGTGCTGCTGCGGATCGAGAACGACGGCTCGCAGAGCATCGCCGGGGAGGACTACACCAGCCACGAACGGCACGGTCTGACCGCGGTGTTCACCGACCGCACCATCCGCGGTGTGTCCGTGACCCAGCCACCCGGCACCGACCATCTGATGGACCACTTCACCCCGGCCGCCGGGCTCGGCTACGAGAACGGCACGCTGCGCATCCCGCGGGTCCCGCTGAACCGGGGCGAGCACTTCAAGCTGCTCGTCCTGCTGTCGGGCGGCGACGTGGGATGTCCGGTCCGGATCGTCGGCGGCATCCGGGACGGCGAGGTCCGGCCCAACCGCAGTACGACACCGGACGACCAGCCGCCGCTGTTCAGCCGGGCCGCGCGGCTGTTCACCGTGCTGCTGACGGTGTGCGTCGTCACGCTCGCCCTGATCGTCGTCCTGCGCGACGGCACCCCGCCCCCGATCGGCTGCGAGCGGGGCACGCTGGCCGTCACCGGCTCGACCGCCTTCGAGCCGGTGGCCCGCGAACTGGCGCAGAAGTACGAGCACGACTGCCAGGGTTCCACCATCACGGTGGACGCCCACGGCAGCACGGCCGGCGTGCGTGAACTCGACGCGGCGGGGCGCGCGTCGAAGAAGGGGTCTCCGGCGCTGGTCGCGCTCTCCGACGGTCCCAAGCCGGGCGACTTCCCCCGACTGCGGGAGAACCGGATCGCGGTCTCCGTCTTCACGCTGGTCGTCAACGACGCCGTGCCGGTCCGGAACCTGTCGCTGACCGACGTACGGCGGCTGTACCGCGGCGAGATCGGGAACTGGGACCAGCTCGGCGGCCCCGACCTGCCCGTCGTGCTGGTCAGCAGGGACGCCGACTCCGGGACCCGGCAGGTGTTCCAGCGCCGGGTGCTCGGGCGCGGCGAGATCGCCAACTCCTCGCTGGACTGCGTCCACAAGGACGACGCGACGGCGCCGCTCGTGCGCTGCGAACTCGACTCCACCGAGCAGGTGCTGGCCACGGTCGCCCGGCTGCGCGGCGCGATCGGCTACAGCGAGCTCAACGACGCCACCGGCCACAAGGGCCTGCACAGGATCGGCCTGGACGGTCACGCGGCCTCCGTCGAGGACCTGGAGCACGGCACCTCGGACTACCCGTACCGCGAGATCGAGTACGCCTACACCTACGGGCAGCCGCCCGCCGACTCCCTCGCCTCCAGCTTCCTCTCCTACATCGGCCGGGGCAGTGGCCAGGACGTCGTCCGCACCCATGGCCATCTGCCCTGCGGGACACCGGTCGGGCTGAGGATCTGCGGGGCCGGGTGAGACGCCCGAGCCCCTCTAGCGCGGCTCGGGCGGGCGCTGGCGGGGCATGTTCGGGCGCGTGCCGGGCGGCAGCGGTGTGCGGCCGTTCAGCGGCGGGCCTTCGGGCCGGGGCGCTCCCGCCGCCGACTGGATCCCCAGCGGCGCGGGTCCGGTGCGGAACTCCACCATCCAGTCCGCCGTCTCGGTGCGCACCAGCTCGGTGACGTCCTCGGAGAACCTCCGCAGCACGCCGATGCACCGGTCGGCCGCCTCGCTGGCCGTTCCGTCGGCCGGTCCGAGGACCTCCCTGACGCTCTCGGACGCCCAGTCGAACTGAAGTGCCTGAAGCCGCCGCTGTACGGCCTGCGCGGTGGCCACGTCCCTTATCCATCCGGAGGTCACGCCGAAGAACCGGTCGACGGCCGCGCAGGAGACCGCGAGCAGCAGGGCCAGATAGCCCCAGGGAGCGACCCCGCGCAGCGAGCCGGTGAGGTCGAGCAGCGGCAGCGCGGCCCCGGCGACGGCCCCCAGCGAGGCACCGCAGCGCAGCGCCCGCGCCGCCCGCCGTTTCCACACGCGGTCGGAGAGATACCAGGCGGCCGTGTCGAGCGCCCCCTGCTCCACCCATCGGTAGAGCTCGTGGAGCCGCTCGGCGGGTTCCTCCCAGTCGCCGAGCGGAAACGGCCGGCCGAGCAGATCCCCCGGCCGCAGCCCCGCCGCGAACTCGTTCCGCCCGTCCTGGAGCGGCCCCTCCGGCTGCATCTCCGGCTGACTCACCCGGCACTCCCTAGTTGACGACGGTGATGACGGACGACGGTGACGACGGTGACGGCACTGACACTGCGTGACGTCCTGTGACACGTGGTGCATTTGCGCCGCCCCCTTCCTACCGCCCAATGGGTGGCGATGGACCGGGTTTACCGGCTTTTCCGCCCGGAAGAGGGCCTTGATCAGGTATAGGAGCGGCTGTGATGTCACTCGAAAGAGTGCTTGGGCGACGGGCCCGTGGACCACGTAGGCTCGTGCTGGACAGGAAAAAACGCTCGGACAGCCGTACTCGTAACCAGGAGCTGATCGTGATTCCCGGTGGTGGCCAGCCCAACATGCAGCAGCTGCTCCAGCAGGCCCAGAAGATGCAGCAGGACCTGGCGAACGCGCAGGAGGAGCTGGCGCGGACGGAGGTCGGCGGCCAGTCGGGCGGTGGCCTGGTGAAGGCGACCGTGACGGGCTCCGGAGAGCTCCGCGCCCTGGTGATCGACCCGAAGGCGGTCGACCCCGAGGACACCGAGACGCTCGCCGATCTGATCGTCGCGGCCGTCCACGCGGCGAACGAGAACGCGCAGGACCTCCAGCAGCGGACCCTCGGCCCGCTCACCCAGGGGCTCGGCGGCGGCAGCGGCATCCCCGGTCTGCCTTTCTAAGACCGGCGGCATCCAACTACCGTACGCACCAGGAAGAAACAGCAGGAAGACAAGCGGGACGGGACCAGGCGGTACCGGAGCAATCGGAAGGCAGTCCGTTGTACGAAGGCGTTGTCCAGGACCTCATCGACGAACTGGGGCGGCTCCCCGGCGTCGGTCCCAAGAGCGCGCAGCGGATCGCCTTCCACATCCTCCAGGCGGAGCCCACGGACGTCCGCCGGCTCGCGCAGGCCCTCATGGAGGTCAAGGCGAAGGTCCGCTTCTGCGCGACCTGCGGCAACGTCGCGCAGGAGGAGCTGTGCAACATCTGCCGCGATCCGCGCCGCGACCTCACGGTCATCTGCGTGGTGGAGGAGCCCAAGGACGTGGTCGCCGTCGAGCGGACACGTGAGTTCCGGGGGAAGTACCACGTGCTCGGCGGCGCGATCAGCCCGATCGAGGGGGTCGGCCCGGACGATCTGCGGATCAGGGAACTCCTGGCCCGTCTGGCCGACGGCACGGTCACCGAGCTCATCCTGGCCACGGACCCGAATCTGGAGGGCGAGGCCACGGCCACGTATCTCGCCCGCATGATCAAGCCCATGGGCCTCAAGGTCACCCGCCTGGCCAGCGGCCTCCCGGTGGGTGGCGACCTGGAATACGCGGACGAGGTCACACTCGGCCGCGCCTTCGAGGGGAGACGACTTCTAGATGTCTGACGCCACGCTGCACGAGACGAGCCCGGACCCCGACGACTTCGTGGTCCAGATCGCGGACCAGGTGGAGAGCTTCCTGGTCGCCGTCGCCGAGGTCGCCAAGGGCGACGAGCCGGACTCGGCCGTGCCCTTCCTCCTGCTGGAGGTCTCCCAGCTCCTGCTGGCCGGCGGCCGTCTCGGCGCGCACGAGGACATCGTCCCCGACGAGCGCTACGAGCCGGACCTCGGCCCGGAGGCGGACGTGGACGAACTGCGCGAGCGGCTCGCCGTGATGCTGGAGCCGATCGACGTCTACTCCGAGGTCTTCGACCCGTACGAGCCCCGCAAGGCCCCGGTCCCGGCCCGTATCTCCGACGACCTCGCCGACGTCATCGCCGACCTGCGCCACGGCATGGCCCACTACCGTGCGGGCCGCACCACGGAGGCCCTGTGGTGGTGGCAGTTCTCCTACTTCTCGAACTGGGGCTCCACCGCCTCCGCGACCCTGCGCGCGCTCCAGTCCGTGGTGGCCCACGTCCGGCTGAACCAGCCCCTGGAGGAGCTGGACGGCCTCGACACCGACCAGGACCTCGGCGAGGAAGTGCTCGCGGAGGAGGCAGGCAAGGTGATGGCGGAGGAGATCGCGGGACCGCTCGGCCTGCGCACGGTCAAGTAGCCCGTCCCCTCCCGGCCCCGCCGCCCCCTTCCCGGCCCGCACCCGGTGTGAGCTGAGGCACGTTCGGAGTGGCGGGGCGCCGGCACGGGCAGGTGCCGTCTCGGAGCGGCCGGATCTCCCTATCCACCTGACAGCCCGGAGTGATCACGTCGTGAGCGGGACATCTCACGATGCGATACCCCGGAAGGGAAATCCGGCCGCTCGTTAGACTGAGCCGACCGCAGTAGTGCGGTGCAGAGACGGACTGAGCGAGGAGCGCACGTGGGCCTTGTCGTGCAGAAGTACGGAGGTTCCTCCGTAGCCGATGCCGAGGGCATCAAGCGCGTCGCCAAGCGGATCGTGGAAGCGAAGAAGAACGGCCACCAGGTGGTCGTCGTCGTTTCCGCGATGGGCGACACGACGGACGAGCTGATCGATCTCGCCGAGCAGGTATCTCCGATGCCCAGCGGACGAGAGTTCGACATGCTGCTGACCGCCGGAGAGCGGATCTCCATGGCCCTGCTGGCGATGGCGATCAAAAACCTGGGCCACAGCGCCCAGAGCTTCACCGGCAGCCAGGCAGGCGTCATCACCGACTCGGTCCACAACAAAGCGCGGATCATCGACGTCACCCCGGGCCGTATCCGTACGGCGCTCGACGAGGGCAACATCGCCATCGTCGCCGGCTTCCAGGGCGTCTCGCAGGACAAGAAGGACATCACCACGCTGGGCCGCGGCGGCTCCGACACCACGGCCGTCGCGCTCGCCGCGGCGCTCGACGCCGAGGTGTGCGAGATCTACACCGACGTGGACGGCGTGTTCACCGCCGACCCGCGCGTGGTGAAGAAGGCGAAGAAGATCGACTGGATCGCCTTCGAGGACATGCTGGAGCTCGCCGCCTCCGGCTCCAAGGTGCTGCTCCACCGCTGTGTGGAGTACGCCCGCCGTTACGACATCCCGATCCACGTGCGGTCGTCCTTCAGCGGACTTCAGGGCACCTGGGTCAGCAGCGCACCGATGAAGCAAGGGGACCAGAAGGTGGAGCAGGCCATCATTTCCGGTGTCGCTCACGACACCTCCGAGGCCAAGGTCACGGTCGTCGGCGTCCCGGACAAGCCGGGCGAGGCCGCCTCGATCTTCCGCGCCATCGCCGACGCCGAGATCAACATCGACATGATCGTGCAGAACGTGTCGGCGGCCACCACGGGCCTGACGGACATCTCCTTCACCCTCCCGAAGACCGAGGGCCGCAAGGCCATCGACGCCCTGGAGAAGGCGAAGAGCGTGATCGGCTTCGAGTCGCTGCGCTACGACGACCAGATCGGCAAGATCTCCCTCGTCGGCGCCGGCATGAAGACCAACCCGGGTGTCACGGCCGGCTTCTTCGAGGCGCTCACGGACGCCGGGGTCAACATCGAGCTGATCTCGACCTCCGAGATCCGCATCTCCGTCGTCACCCGCGCCGACGACGTCAACGACGCGGTCCGCGCCGTGCACAGCGCCTTCGGCCTCGACTCCGACAGCGACGAGGCCGTGGTCTACGGAGGCACCGGGCGATGACCCGGCGACCGACGCTCGCGGTCGTGGGAGCGACCGGAGCCGTCGGCACGGTCATGCTCCAGATCCTGTCCCAGCACGCGGACATCTGGGGTGAGATCCGACTGATCGCCTCGCCGCGCTCGGCCGGCCGCAAGCTGGCCGTGCGCGGTGTGGAGGTCGAGGTGGCGGCCCTGTCGGAGGAGGCCTTCGACGGGGTCGACGTCGCCATGTTCGACGTCCCGGACGAGGTGGCCGCCCAGTGGGCGCCGATCGCCGCCGCCAAGGGCGCGGTCGTCGTCGACAACTCGGGCGCCTTCCGGATGGATCCGGAGGTGCCCCTCGTCGTCCCCGAGGTGAACCCGCACGCCGCCCGGGTGCGCCCGCGCGGGATCGTCTCCAACCCGAACTGCACCACCCTGTCCATGATCGTGGCGCTGGGTGCCCTGCACGCCGAGTTCGGGCTGCGGGAACTCGTCGTCTCCTCGTACCAGGCGGTCAGCGGAGCCGGCCGCGCGGGCATCGACACCCTGCGGCGGCAGATGTCCCTGGTCGCGGGCACGGAACTGGGGAACAGCCCCGGTGACGTACGCCGGGCCGTGGGCGACGACACGGGACCCTTCCCGGAGCCGGTCGCCCTGAACGTGGTGCCGTGGGCCGGGTCGCTCGCCGAGGACGGCTGGTCCTCGGAGGAGATGAAGGTGCGCGACGAGACCCGCAAGATCCTCGGGCTGCCCCGGCTGAAGGTCGCGGTCACCTGCGTCCGCGTTCCCGTCGTCACCACGCACTCCCTGACCGTGCACGCCCGTTTCCAGGACGAGGTGACGGTCGAGAAGGCCCGGGAGATCCTGGACACCGCGCCCGGCGTCGTCCTCTTCGACAACCCGGCCGCCGGTGAGTTCCCCACACCCGCGGACGTGGTGGGCACCGACCCCACCTGGGTGGGCCGGGTCCGCCGTGCGCTGGACGACCCGACCGCCCTCGAACTGTTCGTCTGCGGGGACAACCTGCGCAAGGGCGCCGCCCTGAACACCGCTCAGATCGCCGAGCTGGTGGCGGCGGAGATCATCAAGACCCCTTAGCGCCTGCCCTCCGCCGGTCCCGGACCCGCAGGATTCGGCGTCGTCGCTGGTCAGAGCGTCGCGGGTGAGGGTTCCTTGTGCTCTGGGACCGTAAATCCGGTGCCCCGCGAAGGACGGCTTTGTAGGATCTCTATCGGTTCAGTGATCAACTTAATGGTCCTGACCACTTGAACGGACTCGGGTCGGCGTTCGAAGATTTCGGTGTCGTCCCCGCAACCGCGCGGCGGACGGGGAGCGTCTTCGCCGTCGCCATTCAGGGGCGTCCGGGGGGCGGCGGAGCATTGGGCACAGGAGAAGAGCTGTTACGCATGAGGGCATCTGATGCACTGTCGCGTCGGCGCGGCGGCGTAACGGCGGGGGGTCCGGGGGGCGTTCCGGGGGAGAGGATTCCGGCCGAAGTGGTGTCCGGCGCGAATGTGATGCCCGTCGCGTACAACCCTGCCGGGGGGACGTGTGTCCAACTGGCGTGGCAGAGGTACTCGAATTCACCGCGGTCCAGACGAGGGGCATGGCCCTGCGTCCACCCCGCCGACCCCGCAGCCCCGGCGCGCCCGGCGGCATGCCGGTGATCGCGCCCATGCCCTCAGCGCGGCCCGCCCGCATCCCGAATCAGCGTGACGGCGCCCAGGACAGCCTGGCGGCGGGCACGACGGTCGACCATCTGACCGAGACCTACCGGGCGCACTACCGCTCCCTCCTCGGTCTCGCGGCGCTCCTGCTCGACGACACCGCCTCCTGCGAGGACGTCGTCCAGGAGGCCTTCATCCGGGTGCACTCGGCGCGCAAACGCGTCCGGGACCCGGAGAAGACGCTCGCCTATCTGCGTCAGACCGTCGTCAACCTGTCGCGTTCGGCCCTGCGCCGGCGCATCCTCGGCCTCAAGCTCCTGTCGAAGCCGATGCCCGACATGGCGAGCGCCGAGGAAGGCGCCTACGACCAGTTGGAGCGCGACGCCCTGATCAAGGCGATGAAGGGACTCCAGCGCCGTCAGCGCGAGGTCCTGGTCCTGCGCTACTTCGCGGACATGACCGAGGCCCAGGTCGCCGAGACGCTCGGTGTCTCGCTGGGCTCGGTGAAGGCGTACGGCTCGCGGGGCATCGCCGCGCTCCGCGTCGCCATGGGGGCTTCGGCATGAATGGCAACGACGACCGGCGGCACCCCGAGGACCAGGGGAGCCCGGAACACGAGCACAAGCAATCGCACGCTGGGAACGGAAATGTGAACCACGGCCCCGACGAACAGCCCGGAACACCGGACATGGACGGACTGGGACCCGAAGGGCTCGGCGGAGACGAGCTGGCCCTGCGCCGGCTGCTGCACCAGGCCGTTCAGGAGATCGAACCCGCCGACGGCACCCTGGACCATCTGCGCCGCGCGGTACCGGCCCGGCGCGCCCGCAAGCGGCAGGCCGTGGTCGGCATGGCGGCGGCGGCGCTCTTCATGGGCACGGCGATCCCCGCGTTCGTGCACGTCTCCAACTCCTCGGGGTCGAACCCCGACCCGTCCATCGCGGCCAACAGCTCACAGGCCCAGGGCGGCGCGAACCAGGGCAAGAACTCGGACGGCGGCTCCGGCAAGGACGCGGGCGGCTCGGGCGGCACCTCCAAGGACCACGGCTCCGACAGCAGGACGCAGGCTCCGGGCGGCACGGACAAGGGCGCGAACGGGGCCGTCACCGGCGGTGCCGATCCCTCGGCCTCCGCCTCCGCCGCCCTCACGTGCACGGCGGACCAGCTCGGCGGGGCGTCCGGCACGGCCGCCGCACCGGATTCCACCGGCGCGGTCTACGGCTCGTTCACCGTCTCGAACGTCTCCGCCACGGCCTGCACGGTCACCGGCGCCGGCACGGTCACCGCGCTCGCCCAGGGCGCGGCGGACCCCGCCAAGGTCGGGGTGGCGACGCATGTGGGGGGCGACGCGGCCACCGGCCTGCCGGACCCCTCCACCGAGGTCACGTCCATGGTGCTCCAGCCGGGCGCCTCGTACGTCGTGAAGTTCGCCTGGGTTCCCTCGTCGACGTGTCCGACGGCCGCGGAGCCCACGCCGGACCCGACCCCGACACAGGGCACCACCGACACCGGCGGCACGACCACCGGCTCCGCGGTCGCCAACCCCGCACCCCAGCTCTTCCTCGGGGAGGGCACGCTGGACGGCAGCGTCGTGGTCTCCAGCACGGCCTCGACGGGTGGCGCCGGCGCGTCGGTGACGGTGGCCGACGCCTGCGCGGGCACGGTCTACCACACGGGGATCCTGGCCTCGTCCTGACGGACTCCGGCTTCCGGACTCCGGGCCCCGGGCTTGTTCCCGGGCCCGGGGTCCGTTTCGCCGTGTCAGGCCGTGGTCGTGTCAGGCCGTGGTCGTCACGCCGTCGGTGTCGGACCGTGCAGGTCGGAACGTCCGCGCCAAGCCGTGCGGGTCAGATCGTGTGCGTCAGGCCGTGGCGGACGGCGTCGCGGGCGTGGTGCCCGATTCCTCGGACGCCTTCTCCCCGGCTTCCGCGGAGCCCTCGGCTCCCTGCGTTTCCGGGAGCAGTCCCAGTTCGGCGTCACGGGCGAACTCCACCTCGCGGCGCAGCAGACGGAACCACATGAAGACGACGAAGCCGGCGAAGACGAACCACTCGCCGGTGTAACCCAGGTTCTGGAACGCCTTGAGGTCGAGGCCGGTGTTGTCCGGCGCGGCCGGGGGCACCGCCTTCATCCCGGAGTCGGCCTTGTCGAGCGTGATCCACGCGTCGTACGGGGTGTACGGCACGAGGTTCACCAGCGACGCGGCGCTGATCGCGGCCGTCTGCCCCGCCGGAAGTCCTCCCGCGGTGCTGACACCGTTCGACCCGGGGCTCTCGGACGCCTGGAGCGCGCCCGTGACCGTGACCTCGCCGGTGGGCGCGGCCGGGGCCTTCGCCGGATCGGCCGTGCCGGGCAGCCAGCCCCGGACGACGGGCAGCGCCTTGCCGCCGTCGACCCGCAGCAGCGTCAGTACGTAGTACCCGCTCCTGCCGTCCAGTTCCCGGCCGGGCACGAGGAGCTGCTTGCCGTACCGCCCCTTGGCGATGGTCTGCTTGCCCGACGTCTCCGTGGTCACGGGGAGCATCGTGGCCAGCGGCCGGGCGGGTTCGGTCCTGGCCGTCGAGGCCGTCGCCTCCGCCGTGCGGTGGTCGCGCACCCGGTCCTCGAACCGCCCCAACTGCCACGAGCCCATGAAGATGCAGAAGGGGATGGCCAACAGCACGAAGACGTTGATCCCCCACCAGCGGGGCGTCAGCAGGAACCGGTACACGCCGTCCACGGTACGGGGCGGCCGAGCCGGACTCGGCCGTGGGGCCCGCTCAGTACCGCTCGGCCAGATGCTCCCGGCCCGCCGGAGGCTCGTACGGGTCGGGCCAGAAGTCGGTCACGGTGGCTATGAGGCCCCGCTCGTCGGCCGTGAAGAACGTGATCGCGTGCATCTCCTCCAGGCCCACCGTGAAGAGGGTCCAGGTGACGGCCTGTCCCGGCTCGGCCAGGACGCGCTCGGTCCGGACGTGCCAGTCGCCCGGGTACTCGCGGTTGAACTCGACGTACCGCTCCCTGCCGCTGATGCGCTCGCGCGTCTGCGGCAGGGTGTAGACGACGTCCTCGGCGAGCAGGTCGGCGAACGCCTCCCAGTCCCGGGCGTCCGCGGCGGCCCAGTAACTCTCGACGGCCTTGCGCAGATCGGTCATGCGAAAAAGTCTGCACCCCGCCACTGACAACGGCCCCGGTCCGGTGGAGGGCCCGGAGTCCGGGACGTCGGGTGGGCTCGGGGTCCGGGGCGTCAGGTGGGCGCGGGGTCCGCGAAGTTTTCCACAGGCTGGGGACCTCGTCGGCGCGAGGAGGGCCGGGCCAGGCACTATGGGGCCATGACTGAGAGCACCAGGTCCACCGAGCCGCAGCAGCAGGACATGCCCGACTGGGAGAAGCGCTTCCGGGCACCGAGGGTGTCGCTGCCGGACTGGGCGGAGGACGCCCCGCACCGTTCCCTGTTCGTCTCGAACGCGACGGGGACGTACGAGCTGTACGCGTGGGACCGAGAGACGGGCGAGCAGCGCCAGGTCACCCACCGGGCGAACGGCACGACGGACGGGGTGCTCTCGCCCGACGGCGCGTGGATCTGGTGGTTCGACGACAAGGACGGCGACGAGTTCGGCGTCTGGCGGCGCCGCCCGTTCGAGGCGCCCCTGGTCGTGGGCGATGTCGACGAGCCGGCGGTTCCCGGCCTCGACCCCTCGTACCCGGCGGGCCTGGCCATCGGCCGCGACGGGCGTACGGCCGTGGTCGGCCGCTCGACGGACGACGACGGATCGACGATCCACGTGGCCCGCGCCGGCGAGACCCCGGTCGAGATCTACCGCCACCGCGAGTCGGCCGGCGTCGGCGACCTCTCGCACGACGGCTCGCTGATCGCCGTCGAGCACACCGAGCACGGCGACGCGATGCACTCGGCGCTCAGGGTGCTGCGCCCGGACGGTTCGGCGGTCGCCGAACTGGACGACACCGAGGGCGGCACGGTCGAGCTGGGCCTGGAGGTGCTGGGCTTCGCCCCCGTGGACGGGGACAGCCGACTGCTCATCGGGCACCAGCGGCGCGGCCGCTGGGAACCCCTGGTGTGGGACGTGGCGACCGGCGCGCAGACCGACCTCGGCCTCGACCTCCCCGGTGACGTGGCCGCCGAGTGGTATCCGGACGGCTCGGGCCTGCTCATCGCCCACAGCTTCGAGGCGCGCAGCGACCTGTGGCGCTACGACCTCGCCACCGGCGAGCTGACCGAGGTCCCGACCCCGCCGGGCACGGTCTCCGGAGCGACGGCCCGCCCGGACGGCACGGTGGAGTATCTGTGGTCGTCGGCGGCCGAGCCCTCGGCGGTGCGCTCGACGACCGGCGAGATCGTCCTGGACCCGCCCGGGGAGAAGTCCCCGGGATCCGTTCCCGTGGAGGACGTGTGGGTCGAGGGGCCGGGCGGCCGTGTTCACGCCCTGGTCCAGAAGCCGGCCGGCACCACCGGCCCGCTGCCCACCGTCTTCGAGATCCACGGCGGCCCGACCTGGCACGACAGCGACTCGTTCGCGGCGGGCCCGGCGGCCTGGGTCGACCACGGCTACGCGGTGGTCCGGGTCAACTACCGCGGCTCCACCGGCTACGGCCGCGCGTGGACCGACGCGCTCAAGCACCGCGTCGGTCTGATCGAGCTGGAGGACATCGCGGCGGTCCGCGCATGGGCGGTCGCGTCCGGACTGGCTGATCCCGACCGGCTGATCCTCACCGGCGGTTCCTGGGGCGGCTACCTCACGCTCCTCGGTGTCGGCACCCAGCCGGACGCCTGGGCCCTCGGCATCGCCGCCGTCCCGGTCGCCGACTACGTGACGGCGTACCACGACGAGATGGAGGCGCTGAAGGCCATGGACCGCACGCTCCTCGGCGGCACCCCCGAGGAGGTCCCCGAGCGCTTCGAGGCGTCCTCCCCGCTGACCTACGTCGACGCCGTCAAGGTCCCCGTGTACATCTCGGCCGGTGTCAACGACCCCCGCTGCCCCATCCGCCAGATCGACAACTACGTCACCCGTCTCGCCGCCCGCGACGCCGTCCACGAGGTCTACCGCTACGACGCGGGCCACGGCTCCCTGGTCGTCGACGAACGCATCAAGCAGGTCCGCCTGGAGCTCGACTTCGCGGAGCGGCACCTGGGCCGCTGACCCCGAGGTGACGCGGGGAGGGCCCGGGCTCAGGAGACGCCCGGGACCGCGCCGGCCCGCCCGCCGGCTGTGCACCCGCCGGCTGTCCGCGGGTCCGGGCGGGGCAGCGCGTCAGAGGCAGCGGTGGGCGTCGCCGGGAGGCGGGACCTGCCGGACCGGCCCTAGGCCCCCGCCCGCTGCCGGGGCCGTCGGCCGAGCAGTTCGGCCAGGCCCCGGCGGGTGGCGGCGAGCACCACGCGGTCCTGGGGCCGCAGGACATGGGTGGAGGGCAGGTCCCACACCAGCCGGGGACCGCCCGGGGAGGACGCCGATGCCGCCCGGCGTTCCTCGGGGGTCGCGGTGTCCAGCGCGAGCACCCGCCAGGCCCCCGCCCGGAACGCCTCTCCCACCGTGCGCCCCTCCAGCTGCGGATGCCCGGCCACGTCGATCGCCGCGAACAGCAGCACCCGCCGCTCGACGGGAATCGCCCCGAGGATCTGCCGCCCCAGCATCGCCCCCGCGAACGCGGGCGCGGCCAGGTGGGACACGCTGCGGCTCCGGGTGAGCGCGCCGGGATGCGCGGCCCGGAGGGTGCGGTACACGGCGGTCGCGAAGTCGTCGTCGTACAGCCGCAGGACGACCCGCAGATCGGGGCGCAGGGTGCGGGCGGAGAGCACGGCCTCCAGGTTCATCGTGTCCGCGCTGGTCAACGCCAGCAACGCGTGCGCCCGGTGGATCTTGGCGGCCTCCAGCACCCCTTCCTGGGTGACGTCGCCCAGCACCACGGGCACCCGCAGACTTCGCGCCAGCGCGAGCCCGCGGGCCTCGGGGTCGGCCTCCACGCACACCACCGGGATGCGCAGCTCACGCAGCCGGGCCAGCACCCTCGTGCCGATCTTGCCGACCCCGAGCAGCACCACGTGTCCGGACAGTCCGCGGGGCGGCTTGCGCAGTGCGGTGCCGCTGCGGAAGGTGCCGAGCGCTTCCAGGACGGCGGCGAGCAGCACCGGCAGGAGCAGCAACCCGACCATTCCCGAACAGAGTTGGAGGATCTGGCGCCCCAGCGGCTCCCCGATGGCCGGATTGTTGATGGCGAAGAGGTCGAGGAGCGTCAGATAGGTCGCCTGGAGCGGGCGCTCCCCGGTGACCAGCATCGACGCCACGGCGAGTCCGACCACGCACGCGACGAGCCCCGCGAACGACAGGCGCAGCCGTCGGGACATCAGCGAGCCGAACCACGGCATGACGCCCCGCCCCGAGCTCAGTTCGGGCCCCGAGTACGCCACGTTCTCCAGGACGACGGTTCCGCGTCCGGTGGCGGCGGCCACCGCCCTTTCGTCGGGCAGGAGTTGGGGGCCCTGTGCGCCGCTGCTCTCCGAACCGTCCGCGCCAGCCGGGTCGTTGGTCGTGGCGGACAGCAACGCCAGCGTGCACAGACCCGGATCGGCGACCTGGCCGGGACCGGGAGGCGGACGTTCCACCGCCCGGAGCATCAGCCCGTCGGTCTGGACGACCTTGCTCGTCCCGGCCACGGCGGTGGCGGCGAGGGCGGGGGCGGCCGTGTCGGCGTCGGACAGGACGGTGGTGGAGGCGTCGTAGGCCTCGGAGTTCCCGCCGTCCGGTGAGCCGGCCGTCCCGGGTGCGCCCCCGGCGGAGTGCGCGGCGGCCAGCGCCGAGGCCTGGTCGAGGAGGGCCTCGATGTGCTGCCCGAGACGCCGGTTGTAGAGCCGCAGAACCAGCCGGATCCGCGGGTTGAGCCGGCGGGCGGTGAGCGCGGCCCGGATGTTGGTCTCGTCGTCGTCGTACACGAGGGCGAGCGCGGTGGCCCGTTCGACGCCCGCGTAGGCGAGCGCCGCCTCGCCGAGTTCGGCGGTCTCCACGAGTCGCTCCGAAGCGGGCGGCTCATCGGCTCCTCCGCCTCCGTTGCCGCCCCCGTTCCCGTTCCCGGAGGCCCGGTTCACCGCCGCGGAGACCCGGTCGAACAGGGCGGTGGCCCGCGGCCGTCCGACCACCGGCGGCCGCACACCGCCCTGCGCGGGCGGCACGACCAGGGTCACCCGTTCGCCGTACACCCCCCGCAGCTCGGCGGCCAGCCGGTGGGCCAGGGCGTCGTCCCCGGCCACCACCATGTGCTCGACGGTGTCACCCGGCGGACTCTGAGACGGAAGATTCCCCACGAAGGAGAAGACTGCCGCACGGGGACGGTGGTTCCCAGGGGGAAGTCCCTTCGGACACGGGGAGATGGGCGGAGGGCCTCGGCCCTGTCGGCGGGTGGCCCTACCGGTAGAGCCGCACACCGCCGTTCGAGCCGAGGGCGTTGAGGACCAGCACACCGCCGTCCGGGGTGACGTACACCGTGCCCGAGGTGAAGCTCCACTTCCCGGTCCCCACCGGCAGTCCGGCGATCGGGGTGGTGCGACCGGTGCGCGGGTCGATGCCGATGAGCTGCGGGGAGCCGGACAGCGTGACGGCGTACACCTTGTCGTGCGCGCCGGACGCGGGAACGGCGAGCGCGGCGGAGCGGGCGGTCCAGAGCTTGGCGCCGGTGGTGGTGTCGAAGGCGTCGATCAGCGTGCTGCCGGCGGCCGAGGCCGGGGTGACCAGGACCTTGCCGTAGAGCCGGGCGGAGTGGTCGGCGCCCGTGGTGTTGCCGGACGTGAGCTCGTCGTTGCCCACGGCCAGTTTGCGGCCGGTCCCGTGGGTGTCGAAGACGCGTACGGCGTCCTGGCGGGCGGTGTGGACGGAGGCGATCAGCGGGGAGCCGGACAGGATGTGCGTCACGTCCGAGTGCGCGCTCTCGGGCTTCCGCCAGATCACCTTCCCGGTCTTCCCGTCGTACGCGGTGAGGGTGAACCGGGTCTTCTGGTCGAGGCAGAAGTCGTCCACCAGCACGGTGCCTGCGGTGCCCCAGTCGTAGGCGTTGCAGTAGTGGCCGCGGGCCTTGTAGCCCCATACGCGGCTGCCGGTTCGGAGGTCGACACCGCCGAGGAAGTTCTCGCTGACGATGGTGGCGACGTTGCCCTGCACGTAGGTCGAGGCGGTCGCCGCCGCCGGGTGCTTGGTGCTGGTCAGCGGCATGGACCAGAGGATCTTGCCGGTGGACGCGTCGACACCGGCCAGCCGGGTGCAGGTGCTGCCGTCCTTGCCGAAGGCGACCGTGCCGATGCCGTGGGCACCGAGCGTCGGCGACATCGCGCAGGGGACGGTGCCGGCCTCGGCGGAGGTGTCCGAAGACGAGGCGGTGCCGGAGGGCGTGGCGGTGCCGGCTTCGGCGGCAGTGCCGGAGGGACTGGCGGTGCCGGCGGATGTGGTGGTGGTACCGGAGGACGTGGTGGTACCGGAAGACGTGGCTGTGCCGGACGACCCCGCGGATGCGGAGGACTTGGCGGGCGCGGGGAACTTGGCGCTCCACACCTGCTTGCCGTCGGTCAGGTCGTAGGCCCGCAGACCGCCCCGGCTGCTGGCCCGGACGAGCAGTTTGTCGGTGAGCCAGCTGCCGATCAGCGCGTCGTCGGCGGCGGGCGCCGGAATCTGCCATTCCTGCGTCAGCTGCTTGGAGGCGACGGCGGCGGCGTCCTCCTCCTCGAACAGGACGGCGGAGGCCCCGCCGGCGGCGACGAGGACGACGAGGGCGAGCGCCATCCTGCCCACCCACCTGGGCTTCGCGGCCGGTTCACCGCCCGAGCCGGTACGGGGCTGAGGCTGCGCGGCGGCCGGCTCGGGGCGGCGCGGGGCCGCGGGGGCGGGAACGCCGGCCGTCGCCGAGGGCTGTCCGGAGCGGTCGGCCGAGCCGTCACCGCGCCGGGCGCGCCGGGGTGTCCGGCGATCCTGTTCGTCCAGGGCGTCGTGGGCGCCGGTGCGGGGTTCGGGGGCCCGCATCGGCATGGTGGTGTCCCAGCGGGTGCCGGGGGACGCGCCGTACGGAGGGGCGGGCCACCCGTCGTCCCGCTGACCGGCCGGCGCCGTCCGCTGCTCGCCCTGGTACGCCCGCTGCTCCTCGCGGCGATACGTCGGCTGTTCCTCCTGGTACGGCTGCTGGCCGTGCCGGTGGCTCTGCCGCTGGTCCTGGTACGGCTGCTGGTCGTCGCGGTACGCCTGCCGCTGGTCCGGATACGTCGGCTGGCCGTGGCGGTACGCCTGCCGCTGATCCTGGTACGCCCGCTGGTCGTCGCGGTAGCTCTGCTGCTCGTCGCGGTAGCTCTGCCGCTCGTCCTCGTAGGTCGGCTGCACGTCGCGGTACGTCTGCTGCTCGTCCTGGAAAGCCGGC
This sequence comes from Streptomyces sp. f51, assembly GCF_037940415.1. Classification (NCBI taxonomy): domain Bacteria; kingdom Bacillati; phylum Actinomycetota; class Actinomycetes; order Kitasatosporales; family Streptomycetaceae; genus Streptomyces; species Streptomyces sp. f51. The sequence goes on from NZ_CP149798.1 coordinate 3,954,602, forward strand.
TGCTCGTCGCGGTACGTCTGCCGCTCCTCCTGGTACGCCGACTGGTCGTCGCGGTAGGTCCGCCGGTCGTCGCCGTACGCGCGCTGCTCCTGCCGGTACGCCCGCCGTTCCTCCCGGTACGGCTGCGGACCGGGAGCCGACGTGCGCGGCCGGAAGGCCCAGCCCTGGTCCTCCTGCGGAGCCCCCTGGCCCGGTGACGATTCCGTCGTCATCTCCGTGTTCCCCCCTGGTCGGGCATCCGCTTGCGCCAGCCGCAGTGATGCGCCGTGATAAATGATGTTTCTTGCGGGATTCATCCCGAATTCACGTAATTGTGAGGAGTCAGCCGTTCTTGAACGAATGGCCGAACTTGCTCCGGGTCGACTCCACCTGGAAAGCGGCCAGCGAGCCCACCGACGTGCTGATACGCCAGTCCATCAGCTGTTTTCCGCCCGGCCAGTCCTTGCGCTGGTCGTACCAGACGAGCCCGATGACGCCGGCTTTCGCGGCGCCCTGGAACAGGTCACGGATGTGCGCCTCCTTGCCTTCGCTCTGCGCCACCCCGGTCTCGGCGATCAGCACCGGCTTGCCGGAGAAGGCCGCGACCTCGCGCAGGGTGGGGGCGAACAGGCTGGAGAAGGCGACGCCGTCGATGGGCCCGTAGTAGCCGATGAGGCCGACCCAGTCGACGTAGGCGCTGCCCGGGTAGTAGGGGCGCAACTTCGCGGTGGTTCCCGAGTCGACCACGTGCGGGGTCCACACCCAGATCACGTTGGTGACGCCCTGCGCGGCGAAGACGTCGTGCACGTGCTTCCAGGCCGCGACGAAGTCGGCGGGCTTGGCGTGCCCGGGACCCCAGGAGTTCCACGGACCGTTCATCTCGCCGGCGAAGGAGAGGGCCAACGGGCCGTCGTAGGCGGCGATCTGGCTCGCCAACTGGCGGATGTACGCGTCGTCCTGGCCCTTGCCGATGTCGGCGAGCGAGGTGTCGGAGGGCACCAGCGCCATCATCGGCAGCTGACCGTGCTGCCACAGGAAGGCGTTGCCCTCGGTGTCGAAGTCGTCGCCCCAGGAGCTGTAGTACTCGCGGATGTCAGGGGTCCGCCCGGCCTCTTTGGCGAAGGTGGTGACGATGCCGTACTGCCAGGGCGTCTTGTCGTCGACGACACCCAGCGCGCGGCCGGACGGCTTGAGCAGGGACGTGACCTGGAAGTGCGCGGCCGGGGCGGTGGTCGCACCCGTCTTCGCGCCGCTCCCGCTTCCCGTGCCGCCGCAGGCGTCCGCCAGGAGCGAGACGGCGATCATGAGGATCGCGGCGACCGTCAGGCGGCTGCGGCGGCTGGCTATGGCCATGCGTCAGGTCCCATCGGGCAGAAAGCAAGCGACGTCGCCGGGACTCTACGAGACCTGCGTGACATTCACGGAATCTGCATACTAATCTAGCCGCATGACGGGGGTTGGTTGAATGATCTCCCTTTCCTCGCGCATACATCACTTTTCCGTATTACTCGCTGCCCTCGGCGTGCCGAAGCGGCGGACGTAACACGATGAACGAAGGCTCGAGGCTGTCGATGACCAGTACCTCCACGGAGGTCGAGCCCGCTCCCGTCTTTGTGGACCAGACCGGTCAGCGCGGTCGCCGCCTGCGAGGACTCGGCTGGCTGGTGGGCATCCTCTGCGCCGGGTGCGTGGTGGCGATGGTCTCCGGCCTGGTCGGAACGCAGTCGCAGGCACCCGCGCTCACCGTCCCCGCCTCCGCCGACACCACACCGCCCAGCCAGTACCTGAACGCGCCGCTGCCCGCGGCTCCCGGCGCCGCGGGCAACACCCCCGCCACGGCGGCCACCTCCGACGCCACCGCGTCCGTCACCGGCGGCCTCCCGTCGGCCACCGCGACAACGGGGGCCGGCACGGCGGCAGGCTCCACGACCGACGCCCCCGCGACGACGACAGCCGGTACGGCGGCGTCGAGCCCCTTGACTGCCACCGCGCAGTAGCCAGACGCGACCGACCAGGAAGTCCATGTCCCGCTCCCGCCATCAGCGCCCTCGGCAGTCCCTCGCGCGACCGCGCCGCCTGGCCGCGCCTCCCCTGCGTTTCTTTCTGCCGGTGACCGTACTGACGACCCTGCTCGCCCTGATGGTGCTCCGGGGCATGGCGAACAACGAGGTCTTCCACGACGAGCGCATCGCCACCTCCGTGGACAAGGTCACCGTCCCGACCAGCGTGCTGGAAGGCGGTCCGGTCGTCGACGCGCGCGGCGACAAGAACGGCAAGCCGGTCAGCTACACGATCCCGAACAAGACGGTCGTCCTCAGCTTCGACGACGGACCGTCCCCCCAGTGGACGCCGAAGATCCTCGAGGTGCTGAAGCGCGAGCACGTCCGCGCCGACTTCTTCGTCACCGGTTCGATGGTCACGCGCAACCCGGCGCTGATCCGGCGGATCGTGGCCGACGGCCACGAGATCGGCCTGCACACCTTCACCCACCCCGACCTCGCGCTGCACTCCGGCAGCCGGCTCACCTGGGAACTGGGCGAGACCCAGCTCGCGCTGGCCGGTGTCGCCGGCATCCACTCCAGCCTGTTCCGCCCGCCCTACTCCTCCACGGTGGACGCGCTGGACGACTGGTCGTGGCCGGTGACCAAGCAGGCCGGGTCCGAGGGGTACCTGACCACCTTCATCAACAAGGACACCGACGACTGGAAGCGCCCCGGCGTCGACTCCATCGTCAAGGCCGCCATGCCCGACCTGCCCGGCCAGGGCGAGATGATCCTGCTGCACGACGCGGGCGGCAACCGGTCGCAGACGCTGACCGCGCTGCCGATCATCATCGAGAAGCTCAAGGCCCAGGGCTACACCTTCAAGACCACCGGCGAGGCGCTCGGCACCGGCTCCGCCAATACGAAGGTCACCAGCTACAACCTGTGGGTCGGCAAGGCGTTCCTGTGGTGCACCACCTTCTCGGTGTGGCTGATGCCGTTCCTGGTCGGGCTGCTCGCGGTCGTCGGCGCGCTGGTCATGGCGCGGTTCGTGCTGATGCTGCTGCTCTCGGCCATCCACGTACGGCGCATCCGCAAACCGGGCTTCACCTGGGGTGATCCGGTCACCGAACCGGTCACCGTGGTCGTCCCCGCGTACAACGAGCAGGAGTGCATCACCAACACCCTGCTCTCGCTGGCCGCGAGCGACTACCCCATCGAGGTCATCGTGGTCGACGACGGGTCGACCGACGACACCTCCGCCATCGTCGAGGAACTCGACCTGCCGATGGTCCGCCTGATCCGGCAGCCGAACAGCGGCAAGCCGACCGCCCTCAACACCGGTGTGGCCGCCGCCTCGTACGACCTGATCGTCATGATGGACGGCGACACGGTCTTCGAGCCGTCCACCGTGCGGGAACTGGTGCAGCCCTTCGGCGATCCGCGCGTCGGCGCGGTCGCGGGCAACGCCAAGGTCGGCAACCGCGACACGCTGATCGGCGCCTGGCAGCACATCGAGTACGTCATGGGCTTCAACCTCGACCGCCGGATGTACGACGTGCTCAACTGCATGCCGACCATCCCCGGCGCCGTGGGCGGCTTCCGCCGCTCCGCGCTCGAGGAGGCCGGCGGCATGAGCGACGAGACCCTCGCCGAGGACACCGACGTGACCATGGCCCTGCACCGGGCCGGCTGGCGGGTCGTCTACGCGGAGAACGCCCGGGCCTGGACCGAGGCGCCCGTCAGCATGAAGCAGCTGTGGTCGCAGCGCTACCGCTGGAGCTACGGCACCATGCAGGCGATGTGGAAGCACCGGCACGCGCTCCTGGAGCGCGGCGCGGCCGGCCACTTCGGCCGCGTGGGCCTGCCGTTCGTCGCCCTGTTCATGGTGGTCACCCCGCTGCTCGCGCCCGCCTTCGACATCGGCATGGTCTACGGCGTGGTCTTCGTCGACGCCTACAAGACCCTGGCCGCGTGGTTCGCGGTGATGGCCCTCCAGGCCGTCTGCGCCTGGTGGTCCTTCCGGCTGGACAAGGAGAAGGCGTGGCATCTGATCACGCTGCCGGCCCAGCAGGTGGTCTACCGCGTGCTCATGTACATGGTGCTGATGCAGTCCGCCATCACCGCTCTGACGGGAGGCCGGTTGCGCTGGCAGAAGCTGAAGCGCACCGGCGAGGTGGGGCTCGATGTCACAACGGGGGCGATGACTTCATGAGTACCGCAGAACGGGGTGCCTACGGCACCCGAGGCCCTTCCGACACGGTCGCCCTGAGGGTGGACCCCGACCTGATACCCACGCCGCGCGCCCCGCAGCCCGAGGAGGCCGCCCCCGCACCCGCGCGGAAGCCCGGCCGTGACCGCTACCTCGACCTGCTGCGGGCGCTCGCCCTGGTCCGCGTGGTGGTCTACCACAACTTCAGCTGGACCTGGCTGCCGATCGTCTTCCCCTCCATGGGCGTGATGTTCGCGCTCGCCGGCTCGCTGATGGTGCGCTCCCTGAACCGGCCGGCGCTGAGCGTGATCCGCGGCCGGCTGCGCCGTCTGCTGCCGCCGATGTGGCTGTTCGGCGCGGTCGTGGTCCCGCTGATGCTGCTCCAGGGCTGGCGGCCCGACGCCGCCCACCACCCCGACTGGTGGTGGGCCGATCTGGCGTACTGGGTCCTGCCGTTCAGCGAACCGCCCTTCGGGGCGACGCTGCACACCTTCGGCGGGCACCTGCCGAGCTCCTGGGCCGAGCAGATCTGTGTGCCGCTCTGGTACCTGCGCGCCTACCTCTGGTACGTACTGCTGTCGCCGCTCCTGCTCAAGGCGATGCGGAAAATGCCCTGGGTCACCCTGCTGGTGCCGCTGGCGCTCGCGTTCCTCATCAACTCCGGACTGATCGACCAGTCCGGCCGGCTGATGGAAGCCGCCACCGACTTCACCACCTTCGGCTCCTGCTGGCTGCTCGGCATGGCCCACCAGGAGGGGCTGCTCCGCAGGATCCCGCAGTACATCGTGCCGTCCGTGGCGCCGCTGGTGCTCATGTTCGGCCTGTGGTGGCTGCTGCGGGCGCCGGTGGACAACCCCCGGATCGGGCACGACCTGGAAGCGGTGCCGGTCGCCCAGGCGATCTGGTCGTTCGGCGCCGTGATGCTGCTGCTCCACCTGAGCCCGTCCTGGGAGCAGTGGCCCAAGCCGCTGGAGAGGTTCAACGGCGTGATCAGCCTGCTCAACTCCCGCGCGGTCACCGTCTATCTGTGGCACTCGTTCGCGCTGGTGCTGACCGAGCCGCTGATCGACCAGCTGTGGAACAACACCTTCTTCTACGACCACGCGCAGTGGCTGCTGGTGAGCCAGTGGACCCCGCTGGCGGTCGCGGTTCCGCTGATCTGCCTGGCGATCGTGCTCTTCGGCTGGATCGAGGACGTGGCCGCCAAGCGCCGGCCCCGCCTCTTCCCGTACCCGGGGCGCTCCAAGGGGGGCCGCCGGCGCGGGCGTTAGACCTGAGACGGTGCGCGGCCGGTCGGCCGTGACGGCGAAGGGCGCCCCGGAGGTTTCCGGGGCGCCCTTCGCGTCGGTGGTCAGAACGTCCCGGTCAGCGCACGTCCACGTAGTCGTGGTAGCTCTCGGCGTCCACGTAGGAGCCGGACGCGAGGTAGACCCCGACCCAGGTGCCGTCCTGCTTCGCGGTGAAGCGGGCGGTGAAGCGGCCGTGCGAGTCGGTCTTGACCGAACCCAGCTGCGTCCAGGACTTCTTGCCCTTGGCCTGGAAGAGGATGTAGACGCGCTGCTTGCCGAACGCCGCCCACTTCGTGCCGCTCAGCCGCTGCAAGGTGCCCGTGGCGGTCACGGTGTGGCCCTTGCGCACCGGCTCGGGACCGGCGTTGAAGCCGGTGATCCTGGTGGCGGTGCGGTTGAAGTGCACGGAGTTGGAGTAGCCGGGCTGGTAGTCCGACGAACCCGCCGAGTACAGCCGCCAGTAGCCCTTCGGCACCGCCACGTACCCGTCGAGGTTGAAGGTCCCGTCGGACTTCGTGGTGAACCAGCCGAGCGACTTCCAGCCGGTCCTGCCGTCGGCCGACTGCTGGAGGTACAGCTTGTGGTTCGGCGGCACCTTGCCGTTGCTGGCGCTCATGCTGCCCTGGACGTGCAGGTTGGAGTACGCGTCGATCCAGCTCGAACAGAAGCAGATGTTCGTCCGGTTGATGACGTCGACCTTGAACTGCGCGTGCGAGGCGGTCAGATACGGGTCGGCCAGGTAGCTGTCGCGGCTCGTCCCGACCGTGTACGTGGCGTCGTCGTACGGCATGTAGGGATCGGTGAGCGTGAAGCGCCCGCCGGTACCGCTGGTCGCCGTGGCGTAGTAGCCCATGTCGACCGCGACGCCCTTGGCCGGGCGCCAGGTGCCGTCGTACAGGTACTCCACGACACCGGACGCGGAGGCCTTGGCGCCGAACTTGATCTGCGCGCCGGCGTGGTCGAGCCGGATCCGGCTCGGGCTGACCTTGACCGGCAGGGTCTTGCTGTCGACGAGCACATAGGTGTTCGTGCCGTCGGGGTTGGCGATCCAGAAGGAGAGCGAGACCGGCACGGAGGTGGCGTTCTCGCCGTTCAGCCGCGGCGCCACGTCGATCGCGTAGCTTCCGTCGGCGGCGGTGACGGCGCTGTAGGAGTACTCGGCCACCACACTCAGCGCCTTCCCGGCCAGCGGCGAGGTGTCGCCGGTGATCGGGTCGAAGAGCGAGATACGGCCGCTGAGCTGGACGTGCTTGTGCTCCACGTCGAGCACGGCGGGGCTGATGCTGCGGTCGGCGAAGACCGGCTTCGGCTCGACGTCCACGGTGGTGACGCCGGCCGCCGTGGTGCTGTCGCCGTCGCTGTCCTCGGCGCCGACCGTCACGTCGTAGGTGCCGTACGAAGGCAGCTGCGACATGCGAGGCGAGCGCCACACGCCGTCCTGCGGCGTGCCGGAGACGAGCGTGAAGCCGGTGACGGCGACGGTCGCGGGGTTCGCGCCGTGCAGCTCGGTGAGGTCGGCGGACACCTCGGTGATCGGCGAGTCGGAGGAGACGGCGACCGTCAGGAAGCCGGTGTCGGAAGGGTCGGAGCCGACGTCGCCGAACACCGGGACGCCGGCGCCGGGCGCGCTGCCGCTCGGGTCGGGCGTCGGGGTGCCGCTCGGGTCGGTCGGGGTCGGCGACGGTTCGTCGACGGGCGGACCGGGGGTGGTGGCCGACGGGTCGGACGGGGCCGGGGTGTCGGAGGGCGTGTCGGACGGGGCCGGGGTGTCGGAGGGTGTGTCGGACGGGGCCGGGGTGTCGGAGGGTGTGTCGGACGGGGCCGGGGTGTCCGAGGAAGTGTCGGACGGGGTGGGCGTGTCCGTCGGCGTCGGCGTCGGACCGGGCGTCTCGTCCGCGGTCGCGGCGGCCGCCGCGTTCCGCGCGGGCGTGCCGCCGTCCGCCGCGTACGCCAGCGCGGGCGCGGCGAGGAGCGCGGCGCCCAGTGCGGCGGACAGGGCCGCCGACACCAAAGAGCGTGATCTCACTGCTGGATTTCCCCCCACGGGAACGGCGCGGCCTCGCCGCCCCGGACATCCGGAGGCCGGCCGCGCTCTCTGTACGGTTGCTGTGAACATGACGCAACGGGTCGAACTCTAGTGCCTGCCACCGACAGGACAGCAAGGGGTTTCCGGAACGGGCCGATGCCGCCAACTGCACCTGTTCGCACATCCTTTGAGCACCCGCCCGCTCCGGACACCTCCGAGCCCGCGGCGCCTGAAGGGAGCCCTGCTGGACCACTGCTCGTCAGCGCGTGGACGATCGAAGCTGACAGTAAGGTCGTCCCGGGAACGAACCGGTCGACAGGGGGGGCCATGTCGGGGCAACTGTTCACGTTGATAGGCGTGCTCGTCGGTGCCGCAGCGTCCTACGTGGGCGGAGCCCTCATGGAAAGGTCGCGCTGGCGTCGCCAACTCTCGACGCGATGGGATGAACGCCGCCTGGAGTCCTACCTCCGGTACGCGGACGCGATCAAGAGATTCACGTCCTTGGCGGGGCGCCTGGCCGCGGGCAAAGGACTGTTCGATCTTCCCCAGCCGCTCGGACAGGAAGCCGGCCTGGCGATGCTGGCCGACGCAGAGCTGGAGCGGGGCTACGCGTTCGAGGCCGTCCTCCTCATGGGGGACGCCGAAACCATCTCGGCGGCCAGGGCACTACAGCGCCACGCCTGGGTGCTGGAGCACTTCGCTCGTGACCAGCGCTCGGGAACACCGGAGGACTGGACGCGGGCTTTCAGGCAGTTCCAGGAGCAACGCGACATGTTCTACCTCACCGCTCGAAAGAGCCTGGGTGTCACCGCGACATTCCGCCTGCGCTCCGAAGACCCCGCCGTCCTGGGGGCAGATCCGCGGCAGTTGTAGCAGCCGGCGGAGTCGCCATGGGCAGCGAAGATCTGTCGTCCTGCCCCGGGTCTTGTCGGAGATCCTGGTGACCGGCCGCTTCCCGTCTCGGGGGCGGTGGGATGGTGCGCCTGGTCGCGGTGGCCGCTGTTGGGCAACCTCGGACGCCCCATGGACGGCCCGGCTTCGGCCCGATCGGCTGACGACCGGTCACATGGGCGCGCTGATAGCGGGCGGAATTCGGTTTGACTCGGCGTGGACAAGGAATTACCGAGAGGGAGTCGAAGCTCCGCTGTTGCGGATGGGCTGCGGAGTGGTTGGAAGCCCAGGCCGCACCGTTGAAGCCGCCCCGGCATGCGCTGTCATGCCCCATCCCTGGGACACCCGCCGGCGCGAACAGCCGGAGACCCCGACCTCGTCGTGTCGCATCTTGCGGAGCGGCTCAGCCCGGCCAACGCCGACGAGGGCGAAGGCGCAGCCCGACGCCGCACTGTGGCGCAGCCCGTGGGGCCGGCAGGTTGCGAGAACGGTTGAGATGCGGCTTCCCACCGCAAGCGACGCCGCACCGACCTCGACTGAACCCGCCACCCCGTTGATCCGTCAGATCACCAAGTACGACTGGAGTACTGGGCCACGAAGAGCACCTTGCGCTACGCCCAGCGCCACCCCGAACTCCTCATCGGTTTCCTGGCCGGAGCCGGCCTGGAACGTTGTCGCCCCCGCGTCAGCCCGTAGCCAGAGATCAGCATCAGCGGGGGTGTCGTCACGCGATCAGCCGTGGACGGTCTGCTTGATACCGTCCTTGGTGGTGATGTCCACGGACATACGCCACCTCGTACCCTTGCCGACCGTGACGGTGACCGTGTCGGCGAATTTTCTGCCGTGCAAATCCTTCGCCTTGATGCGGGCGCCGAACGTGGCGCTGTCGTCGCAGCCACCGGCCTCGGCGCTGAGGCCGGTTCCGCTGGTGACAGTGAGACCGCCAGGTCCGAGACAGTCGTAGCGGACGCCCAGTTCGGCGATCCGGTCAACAGGAACAGGAAGTTTGACCGTCCCGGGCCCGAGATGGCCCGGCGTCGCCTTTCCGCTGTCTGGACGGTCCGGATCAGACACCAGAACTGATGTCGGCGGGCTGCCCACAGGAGCCCGGTTTCCCCCTCCCCCTCCGCCTCCCCCACACCCGGCGGCCAGGATGACGATGACTGGCAGTACGGCCAGATGTCTTCTGCGCATTAGCTCTTTCCGTGCCAGGTTTCTTGGCCCTTGTAGACCAGCCGCGCCGATCCGCTGCGCAGCACCTTGGTGGAGCAGTTGGGCTGCGTCTGGTTGTAGTTCCACTTCGTGTACCGGACCTTCACGCCCGCGTGGAGGTAACCGTGCCGCATGTTGTTCGGCACTGTCCACGACCACGTGTGGGTCGTGCCGTTCGTCCACTGCCATGCGTAGTGGTAGTCGAACGTCGCCGACGCCTTGACGAAGACCACTTTCGCTTCGCCCGAGATCGATCCGCCCACGGTGGACGTCGTCGTCTTGCCCTTGTGGAAGGTGATGCTGATCGTGGTACCGCTGTCGCCGCCGGAACGGGGTTCCAGGTCCCGGTAGTAGTTGTAACTGCCGGAAAAATCGTAGCCCTTGGTCATCGGGCAACTCATGGGCACAGCCGCGGATGCAGGTGTGGAGCTGATGACGGCCAGTGCCCCTGCGACACAGCCTGCCGACATGATTCGCGAAATTCGGCTCACGCGTTTCCCCTCGGTTTTCTTTGGTCGACAACGGCCTCTACAGCCGCCGAGGAGAGACCCTAGCGCCGACTCCCGCCTCCGCTCGCACGGTTGAGCGAAACCTGAGGTGTGGCGACAGGCGGGATCGGGTCGCCCGTTCGGGTGCTGGTGCCCCAGTACTCCAGCACTTGGTGATCTTCACGCGGTGAGGTGAAGTCTGCCGGCTGTCCGTGGGTCGTTGCTCTCGTGGGTGCTGCACTGGCGCAGGACTTGATCAACTTCCTTAAGTTATCGGGTTGTTGGTGATGCCCAGGACGGGGGAGTGCTCGTTGGGGATCGCCCGGGTGGTCTCGGCGATGTCGTCGGCTCCGATCCGGCGTACGAAGGGGCCGGGGCGTCGATGCCTGCATTCGGACCGGTGGAAACGACTGACGGCAGAGCCTTGGTCGGTCCAGCGAGGTAGAGGCGAGGACTCTTCGAATCCGACGGCGGAGTGCCGACTACGGAGCCGTCCACCACGATCGCCCCGGAGCGCTGCAAGATGCCGCTGATGTTGACCATCGTCGCGGGGGAGACGCCGGTCCCTGGTCCTCGTACTGCGTCCGTTGCCCGAGCACCACAGAACCTCAGCACCGGAACGCAGGGCCTGGACGGCTACGGCTGCTCCCATGCTGCCGGGGCGCAGGACTCCGAGCGCGGTCACCCGACGAACTCTCGGACGAGAAACGAGTCAGGGCCGGTTCCCCGTGAAGGAAAACCGGCCCTGACCTGGTGTTTCAGCTGTCGGGGTGGCGGGATTTGAACCCACGACCTCTTCGTCCCGAACGAAGCGCGCTGCCAAGCTGCGCTACACCCCGATCGTCGCTGCTCTCGCGGCGACGTCGTTTACTTTAGCCCACCGCTGGCCTGAGACGAAATCCGGTTTTCGGGGCGCCGCAGGCGGCGTCGGACGGGGTCGGGGCGCAGGTGGTCGAGGACGACGATGAACAGGCCCAGGGCGTAGAAGGCGACGCCCAGCACGGCGGTGTTGCCGAGGACGCCGCCGTAGCCGTGTCGGTCCACGTCGACGAAGGGGTAGAGGTAGCGCGCCGGTGTTCCGGCGCTCAGCGCCGCACCGCGGGCCAGGGAGAAGGTCAGGTAGGCGAGGGGGTAGATCAGCCAGGTCGCCGCGTCGCGCAGTGCCAGGGGGGTCGGGCGCGTCAGGAGCAGCCAGTCGACGGCGACGGCGATCGGTGTGACCGTGTGCAGCAGCTGGCTGGCGAGCGCCTGCCAGCCGGAGGGCGCACCGTTGCCTCCGGTCATGGAGAACGGGGTCGACTCGTTCGCCAGGATCAGGTGGTAGACCAGACCGGTGATCGAGATGTAGATCAACGTGCCGCCGGCCAGGACCCCGGGCAGGGGCCTGCGCGCCGACCAGGCCCGGCGGGCCGACACCGCGAAGACGACGGCGACGAGCAGATTCGTCTGGATCGTGAAGTAGCTCAGCACCCGGACCGGGGAGCCCAGCTTCATCTCGATGGCCACGCCCGTCGCGGCCGCGAGCGCCACCAGGACGCGGTACGCCGCCGTGGCGGGGCGCCGGGCGGGAGCCACCACCGCCGTCGCGGGGACGTAGGGGCGGGTCGAAGGGATCATGCCCGGTATCGCGGGGAGATCGGGTATGTCCCTCGGTATGGGGTTGATCATGCCCTCACGCTAAGCGGATCAGGGCATTCGGGCGATATGGGGCGACTGGGTGGGTTACGGGGGCGTGCGGGACGTCGTCTCCGTCATCCCGGTGGCCGTGACACGGGTGGGGCCGGTCCGCTCCGTGCGGCCGGTCGCGCTCCGGAACGTTTCCGGCCCCGGGCCCGCGTACGCCCAGTACGCAGAACCGGGGCCGGGACAGGATCTCCGAGGGTTCCTAGCCCCGCTCCACCAGCGTCAGCAGCGACGCCTCCGGCGGGCAGGCGAAGCGGACCGGGGTGTAGCGGCTCGCGCCGCAGCCGGCCGAGACGTGCAGGTACGAGGTGTGGTCCTCCGCCGTATGCCGGGAGAGGCCCTTCACGCGGTCCGTGTCGAGGTCGCAGTTGGTGACGAAGGCGCCGTAGAAGGGGAGGCAGATCTGACCGCCGTGGGTGTGGCCCGCCAGGATCAGGGGGTATCCGTCGGCGGTGAAGGCGTCCAGGGCGCGCAGGTACGGGGCGTGCACCACGCCCATCGAGAAGTCGGCGGACGCGGACGGGCCGCCAGCCACGCGTGCGTAGCGGTCGCGCTTGATGTGCGGGTCGTCGAGGCCCGTCAGCTCGATCTCCGCGCCCTCGATCTTCAGCGTCCCGCGGGTGTTCGTCAGGTTCAGCCAGCCCCCGGTGTCGAAACCCTCGCGCAGGTCCTCCCACGGGTTGTGGACGGCGCCCACGACCGGCTTGTTGCCGTTCAGTCCGTGGCGGCCCGCCGCCTTCTCGAAGAGGTAGCGGGCGGGGTTGCGGAGCGTGGGGCCGTAGTAGTCGTTCGAGCCGAAGACGTAGGCGCCGGGGAACTCCATCAGGGGGCCGAGCGCGTCCAGCACCTCGGGCACTGCCTCCGGGTCCGAGAGGTTGTCCCCGGTGTTGATCACGAAGTCGGGGCGCAGACCCGCCAGGGAGCGCAGCCAGCGCTGCTTCTTGCGCTGTCCGCCCACCATGTGGATGTCGGAGACCTGGAGGATGCGCAGCGGACGCATCCCGGCAGGCAGCACCGGGACGGTCACCCGCCGCAGGCGGAAGGAACGGGCCTCGAACCCCGCCGAGTACAGCAGACCGGCGGCGCCCACCGCCGTGATTCCCAGGGGTACTCCGTATCGCGCGCGCATACGTCCATCGTGTCAGACTCCGGTGAGCGCTCTTACCCGGCTGTGGACAGTCCGGAAGTCCCGTACGGGAGCACGGGGGAGACCGTCGCACACGGTCCTCCGGGACCGCGGGGGAGAGGGTCACGTACGGTCCTCCGGGATCGCGGGGGAGACGGTCACGTACGGCCCTCCGGGATCGCGGGGGAGACGGTCACGTACGGCCCTCGGGGACCGCGGGGGAGACGGTCATGTACGGGACTTGGGTGCTCGGGCGGGCGCGCTGCGAAATCAACAGGCGTCCGCGTCACCGCACCTGCGACACTTGACGGCATGACCACGCTCAAGTCGAAGTTGCAGGAAGACCTCAACGCCGCGATCAAGGGGCGCGACGAGCTCCGCTCCTCGACGCTCCGGCTCACCCTCTCCGCGATCACCAACGAGGAGGTCGCGGGCAAGACCAAGCGCGAACTCTCCGACGACGAGGTGCAGAAGGTGATCGCCCGCGAGGCGAAGAAGCGGCGTGAGGCCTCGGAGGCCTTCGCGCAGGGCGGGCGTCCCGAGTCGGCCGAGCGTGAGCTCGCGGAGGGCGAGGTGCTCGCCGCCTATCTGCCCAAGCAGCTGTCCGACGACGAGCTTCGGCTGATCGTGGCCCAGGCCGTCGAGGAGGCGAAGGCGGCCGGTGCCGAGGGCCCGCGCGCGATGGGTGCCGTCATGAAGATCGTGAACCCGAAGGTGGCCGGGCAGGCCGAGGGCGGCCGTGTCGCCGCCGCCGTGAAGCAGCTGCTCGCGGGCTGACGCAGGCTCCCGTCTCCGTACGGGACGCCCCGCAACACCCCTTACGCCGAACGCCCCGTGGCCCAGGATCGACTCCTGGGCCACGGGGCGTTCACGCGTTCACGTGCCGGCTCGCGGTGTACGGGTCAGCGCTGGCCGCCGTTTCCGTTGCCGTTGTTCGTGTTGCCCTGGATCCACCCGTTGGGGAGGGAGAACGTGGGCGACGGGAACGTCACTCCGCCGTCGGTCAGACCGCTGATGGTGTTGCCGTCGGTGGTGTTGCCGTTCCCTCCGCCGTGGCGGCCGCGGCCCTTGTTGTTGTCGTCCTGGCCCTGGCCCTTGTTCTTGTCGGGGTCGGGGATGTTGATCAGGTTGAAGGACGGCGCGTCCTTGCCCACGAGGGCGCCGGTCATCAGGTCGCGCCAGATCGGGCCCGGGACCTGACCGCCGTACACCTTCGCCTGGTAGACGCCGCCGATCTGGATGTTCACCATGTGGACCCGCTGGGTGGCGCTGCCGACCCAGACGGCGCCGGAGAGGTTCGGCGTGTAGCCGACGAACCAGGCGTTCTTGCGCTCGTCGGTCGTACCCGTCTTACCGGCGTTGGCGCGGTCGGTGAGACCGGCCTGCTGGCCCGTACCGGAGTCGATCACACCGCTCAGCAGGCTGTTGACGGTGTCCGCGGTCGACTCGGACATGGCCCGCGAGCAGGTCGACTTGGGCACGTCCAGGGACTTCTCGCGGCCGCCGATCTTCTGGCTGATCGACTCGATGGCCACCGGGGTGCAGTACATGCCGCGGGAGGCGAAGGCGGCGTACGCCGTCGCCATGGTGAGCGGCGAGATGCCCTTGGCGCCCAGGGCGATGGAGGGCACCTCGGGGAGCTTGTCGCCGTTGCCCTGGACCACGCCGAGCTTGTCGATCTGGTTCATCACCGGGCACAGGCCGATGTCGGAGATCATCTGCACGAAGTAGGTGTTGACCGACTTGGCCATCGCCTCCTTCAGCTGGTACGGGCCCTTCTCGGACGCGCTCTCGTTCGGGACCCGCTCGTTCGCCTGGTTCGTCCACGGCTTGCTGCCGCACGTCTGGACGGGGCTGGGGTACAGCATCGAGTTCGGCGAGGAGTACTCCTGCGTCGCCGGCCGGCCCTGCTCCAGCGCCGCGGCGGCCACGAACGGCTTGAACGTCGAACCGGTCGGGAAGCCGTAGTTCGAGCCGCCCATGTCGTAGTTGACCGAGTAGTTGTACTCGGTCTCGTTCTTGCCGTAGCCGAATGGCTTCGACTGGCCCATCCCGAGGATCTTCCCGGTGCCGGGCTCGACCAGGGTGGCCGCCGCGGCGACCTTGTCGGTCTTCCAGACGTGCTTCTTCAGCGAGGTCCGGATCGACGCCTGGGACTGCGGGTCGAGCGTCGTACGGATCGTCAGGCCGCCCTGGTTCCAGATCTTCGCCCGGTCCTCCTTGGTCTTGCCGAAGACCGGGTCGCTCAGGAAGACGTTCTCCACGTACTTGCAGAAGAAGCCGGCGCCCTCGACCGCCGTGATGCAGCCGTTCTTCGGCTGGCTGACGTGCAGCCCGAGCTTCGTCGCCTTGGCGGCGTCGGCCTGCTCCTGGGAGATGTCGTGCACCTCGGCCATGCGCTGGAGCACGGTGTTGCGGCGCTTGATCGCCTCCTCCTCGTCGTTCACCGGGTCGTACCGGCTCGGCGACTGGACGATGCCCGCGAGGAGCGCCGCCTCCTGGAGGTTCAGGTTCTTGGCGGGCTTGGAGAAGTAGCGCTGGGAAGCGGCCTCGATGCCGTACGCCTGCTCCCCGAAGAACGTGATGTTCAGGTAGTTCTCGAGGATCTTCTTCTTGCCCAGCTTCTCTTCCAGCTGGATCGCGTACTTCAGCTCACGGACCTTGCGGCCGATGGTCTGCTGGGTGGCCTGCGCGACCTTGGTCGGGTCGTCGCCCGCCTCCTCCACGAAGTAGTTCTTCACCAGCTGCTGCGTCAGGGTGGAGGCGCCCTGGGCCACGCCGCCGTTCTGCGCGTTCTGGTTGACCGCGCGCAGGATGCCCTTCAGGTCGATCGCGCCGTGCTGGTAGTAGCGCGAGTCCTCGATCGCGACGATCGCCTTCTGCATGTAGGGCGAGATATTCTTGAGGTCGACCACCGTGCGGTCGCGCGAGTACACGGTCGCGAGCTGACCGCCCTTGCTGTCCAGGATCGTGGTCCGCTGACTCAGTGACGGACTCTTCAGATTGTCCGGAATGTCATCGAACCCCTGGACCGAGCCCTTGGCCGCGAGACCGAGCGCGCCCGCGGCGGGCAGCGCGATTCCGGCCATGACGGCGCCCGCGAGCACGCTGACACCGAGGAACTTGGCGGCCTGCTGCGTAGGGGACAGACCACCGCCCGAGCGCTTCTTTGGCATGAGGGCAGCCTACGTTCTCATTCGCCGGACACGCGTATATGCCTTGGCCTAAGCTGCTCTCAACTGTCACAGCAGTGCGGCCACGTATCAATACGTCCGGCGAACCCGAATCGTTCCGGAGGTTCCGCGTTCTTGTGGAGCGCGTGTCCGAATCAGCCTTGTGTGTCACATGGCGTCCGTTGTGACTCGACCTGACTGTCCCGGTTCGCCGGAATGGTCGCGCATGTCCTCGGCTCACTCCCCCGGGTGATCTGCCGCTTACGCATAGTCCGTTCGGGCCATTCAAGATTGGGCCCGAAGGGGGTGTTGCGCTGTGCCCACCTTCCGTAACGTCCTCAACTGGCGGCGGTGAATATGCCGCTGCCGCCGTGGGGGAGCCTCGATTCGGGAGAGGACGGCGCCGGTATGGGCTGGGTAACCGACTGGAGTGCGCAGGCGGCCTGCCGCACTACCGATCCAGATGAACTGTTCGTTCAAGGAGCAGCGCAGAACAGGGCCAAGGCAGTGTGCACCGGATGTCCGGTTCGCACGGAGTGCCTCGCCGATGCGCTCGACAACCGCGTCGAATTCGGCGTGTGGGGTGGCATGACCGAGCGCGAGCGCCGTGCGTTGCTGCGCCGGCGGCCGACCGTCACCTCGTGGCGGCGCCTGCTCGAGACCGCGCGTACGGAGTACGAACGCGGGGCGGGGCTGCTGCCCCTCGACGAGGAAGAGGTGTACGAGCGCTACGCGGCGGTGGGGTGAGGGGAACTCGCCCGTCGTGGGCGGGGTCGCTCATCGTGGGGCGTCCGTCCGGCGCGGGGGATTTCTCCGGCGCGGTGAGTTCGTCCGGTGGGGGTTCGTCCATCGGGACGGGGACGCCGCTTCGGACCGTGGTCAGGGTCAGGACCGTGGTCAGGGTCAGGGCGTCGCGTTCATGCGCACGCGGCCAGGGCGCCGCTCCAGGGCCCCTCGGACTCGTACGGGCCCACCCGGCCCGTCGGAGGCCCGCGGGGGCCGGGCTGGGCCTCCAACGCGCCCTCAAGGGCACCACGAAGCGTCCTGGGGGCTCCACAAGCGTCCCTTCGGGGGCTCCGTGCTCGGCTTTAGCTCCGCGCTCGGCTTTCGCTCCGTGCTCGGCTTTCGCTCCGCGTCCGGCTTCAGCTCCGCGTTCAGCTTTCGGGAAGCTCCGGCCGGTGGGCCGCGAGGCGGTTGCCGATGTCCCGCAGTCCCGCGAGGTCGTGCACGTCGCCGGGCAGCGCGGCCACCTCGGCCACCGGCACCTCGGGATGGCGGGCGGCGAAGCGGTCACGCGTGCGCTGCTCGCGGGAGAGCAGTTGCATCCGCTCGGCGTGGAGTCGCAGCAGGCCTGCGGTGAGCTGGTCGACGGATCGTTCCGGGGCCGTGGCGGCGGTCCTGTCCGTGATGGCGGGGGAGCCTTCGTCAGGAGCTGAAGCACCGGAACCCGGTACTTCTGAACTGCCGTACGTGCCAGGAGAGTTACGAAGTCCAGCCTTCCCGTCCGCCTGATCCACAATGCGGGCGTCGGCAAGATTTTCTGCGTCGGCGGAATCCGATGCGCCGGGCTCGGTCGGCTCCGTGGTGCCCGGTTCGGGGTTCTCCGCCTCCGCGGAGTCGAGATCCTCCGCGGCGGCGAGTGCCCGCTCGGCGGAGAGCTGGGTGGCCCCGCTGCCGTGCACCCGGTTGAGCACCAGCCCGGCGAACGGCATCTCCTCGGCGGCCAGCCGCTCCACGAAGTACGCGGCCTCGCGCAGCGCGTCCCGCTCGGGGGCCGCCACGACCAGGAACGCGGTGCCGGGCGCCTGGAGCAGCTTGTACGTGGCGTCGGCGCGCGTACGGAAACCGCCGAAGGTGGTGTCCATGGCCGCGACGAACGTCTGCACGTCCTTCAGGAGCTGGCCCCCGAGCAGCTTTCCCAGGGTGCCCGTCATCATCGACATCCCGACGTTCAGGAACTTCATGCCGGCCCGGCCGCCCAGCTTGGCCGGCGCAGTCAGCAGCCGGATCAGCTTCCCGTCGAGGAAGGAACCGAGCCGCTTCGGGGCGTCCAGGAAGTCCAGCGCCGAACGGGACGGCGG
Source organism: Streptomyces sp. f51 (assembly GCF_037940415.1). Lineage (NCBI taxonomy): Bacteria > Bacillati > Actinomycetota > Actinomycetes > Kitasatosporales > Streptomycetaceae > Streptomyces > Streptomyces sp. f51. The sequence goes on from NZ_CP149798.1 coordinate 3,972,744, forward strand.
TGTGTCGACCACGATCAGGTCCCACGCGTCGCGCGCCCTCAGCTGGCCGAGCTTCTCCATCGCCATGTATTCCTGCGTGCCCGCGAAGCCCGCCGAAAGCGACTGGTAGAAGGGGTTGTTGAGGATGGCGGCCGCCCGGTCGCCGTCCGCGTGCGCCTCGACGACCTCGTCGAACGTGCGCTTCATGTCGAGCATCATGGCGTGCAGCTCGCCGCTCCCCTCGACCCCCTTCACCCGGCGCGGAGTGTTGTCGAGGGAGTCGATGCCCATGGACTGCGCCAGTCTGCGCGCGGGGTCGATGGTGAGCACGACCACCTTGCGGCCGCGCTCCGCGGCCCGCAGCCCGAGAGCCGCGGCCGTGGTCGTCTTGCCGACACCGCCCGAGCCGCAGCACACCACGATGCGGGTCTCCGGGTCGTCGAGCAGCGGGTCCAGATCGAGGACGCGTGCCGGGTCCAGGCTCATGACATCCCTTGCTTGCGCAGCAGTGCGGCCAGTTCGTACAGGCCCGCCAGGTCCAGGCCCTCGGCGAGCAGCGGGAGTTCGCGCAACGGCAGGCCCTGTTCGGCCAGCACGCTCCGCTGCTCGGTCTCCAGCGTGTACCGCTCGCCGTACTCCTCGGCCTGCTGGAGAAGCGGGTCCACCAGCCTTTCCGCGAGCCCGCCGCGGCGCGCGCCGCCGAGACCGGCCGAGGAGAGCGACTTGGCGATCGCCGAACGGGGAGCGTCCTTCGCCAGCTCCAGATCGACGCTGTCGAGGAGTGCCGGGCGCACCATGTTCACGATGATCCGGCCCACGGGGAGCTTCGCCGCGCGCAGCTCCGCGATCCCGTCCGCGGTCTCCTGTACGGGCATCTCCTCCAGCAGCGTCACCAGGTGGACCGCCGTCTCCGGGGACTTGAGGACACGCATGACGGCCTGGGCCTGATTGTGTATCGGGCCGATCTTCGCAAGGCCGGCGACCTCGTCGTTGACGTTCAGGAAGCGGGTGATGCGGCCCGTGGGCGGCGCGTCCATCACCACGTAGTCGTACGTGAAGCGGCCGCTCTTCTCCTTGCGCCGCACCGCCTCGCAGGCCTTGCCGGTCAGGAGGACGTCCCGCAGCCCGGGGGCGATGGTGGTCGCGAAGTCGATCGCGCCGAGTTTCTTCAGGGCGCGGCCGGCGCCGCCCAGTTTGTAGAACATCTGGAGGTAGTCCAGCAAAGCCAGTTCGGGGTCGATGGCGAGGGCGTACACCTCCCCGCCACCTGGAGCGACGGCGATCTTCCGCTCCTCGTAGGGCAGCGCTTCTGTCTCGAAGAGCTGCGCGATGCCCTGTCTGCCCTCGACCTCGACCAGAAGGGCGCGCTTGCCCTCGGTCGCGAGGGCGAGCGCGAGGGCGGCGGCTACCGTGGTCTTGCCGGTACCGCCCTTGCCGCTGACGACCTGGAGCCTGCTCACGTATTCGAGCCTAACCAGTCCGCCGCCGGAGTACGCAGGAGGCTGTGGACAAGCCGTGCCTGCGGCGGCGGGGCGGGGGGTGGCTCGGGCGGGAGCCGGTGGTCGCCAGCGGCTACAGTCGGCCACATGACCAAATGGGAATACGCCACCGTGCCGCTGCTCGTCCATGCCACGAAGCAGATTCTGGACACCTGGGGCGAGGACGGCTGGGAGCTCGTGCAGGTCGTGCCCGGGCCCAACAACCCCGAGCAGCTCGTGGCCTACCTGAAGCGGGAGAAGTCCGCATGAGCGGGGCTGTCGAGGCGAAGCTCGCCGAACTCGGGCTGAGCCTTCCCGGTGTCGTCCCGCCGCTGGCCGCGTACCAGCCCGCCGTGCAGTCGGGCGTGTACGTGTACACCGCCGGGCAGCTTCCGATGGTGGACGGGAAGCTCCCGGTCACCGGGAAGGTCGGGGCCGAGGTCACGGCCGAGGAGGCCAAGGAACTGGCCCGTACGTGCGCGCTGAACGCCCTGGCGGCGGTGAAGTCGGTCGTGGGTGACCTCGATCGCATCGCGCGTGTCGTCAAGGTCGTGGGGTTCGTGGCCTCGGCGTCGGACTTCACGGGGCAGCCGGGTGTGCTGAACGGTGCGAGTGAGCTGCTCGGGGCTGTGCTGGGCGACAAGGGCGTGCACGCGCGGAGTGCGGTCGGTGTCGCTGTTCTGCCGCTGGACGCTCCGGTGGAGGTCGAGATCCAGGTGGAGCTGACGCACGCGTAGCCCTTCCGGGTGTCGCCTGACCCGGCTGCGGGTTCGGTCCGGTGGGTGGGTCGGAGCCGTGCCGGTGCATCAGGCCGTCGCCGTTGGGTGAGGAGTGACCGTCGGTGGCGACGGCCATCGATGTACCGGCACGGCCCCTCGCGTCCCATCCCGGCTGCGGGAGTGCTGTGGCTTGGGTGCCGTCCCTCACGTGCGTGAGTTTCAGCCCCTCCGGCGTTCCAGGGGCGGGGGATGGGACGGAGGGGCCACTGTCGCCTCTGGGGCGGTGGGGCCTCGAACATCCGCCCGGCTCGGGATAGCCTCCGGCCATGGGGAATGGGCAATGGTTTCCGGCGGAGTGGCCGGAGCGGATTCGGGCGCTGGCCGAGGGCACGCTGACACCGGTCACGCCCCGGCGTGCCGCCACGGTGATGCTGGTCAAGGACGGCGAGACCGGCCCGGTGGTCCACATGCTGCGCCGACGCGCCTCCATGGCCTTCGCCGGGGGCGCGTACGCGTATCCGGGCGGTGGCGTGGACCCGCGCGACGACGAGCAGCAGATCCGTTGGGCCGGGCCCACGCGCGCGTGGTGGGCGGAGCGGCTCGGCGTGGACGAGACCTCCGCGCAGGCCATCGTGTGCGCGGCCGTACGAGAGACGTACGAGGAGGCGGGCGTCCTGCTCGCCGGCCCCAGCCCGGACAGCGTGGTCGGTGACACGACCGGGGACGACTGGGAGGCGGACCGGGCGGCCCTGGTCGCCAGGGACCTGTCCTTCGCCGAGTTCCTCGACCGCAGGGGGCTCGTGCTCCGCTCGGACCTGCTCGGGGCCTGGGCCCGCTGGATCACTCCGGAGTTCGAGTCCCGCCGCTACGACACGTGGTTCTTCGTCGCCGTCCTCCCGGAGGGCCAGCGCACACGGAACGCGTCCACGGAGGCCGACCGCACGGTGTGGATCCGTCCGGCCGACGCGGCGGCGGGCTACGACAAGGGCGAGCTGCTGATGATGCCGCCCACCATCGCCACGCTGCGCGGGATCGTGGAGTACGAGAGGTCCGCCGACGCCCTCGCGGGCGCGGCCGCCCGTGATCTGACCCCCGTCCTGGCCGAGGCCCGGCTGGAGGACGGCGAGGTCGTCCTCTCCTGGCCCGGACACGACGAGTTCACCAAGCACATCCCGACCGGCGGAGCCTCCGCATGAGCGACGCGGCAGCGCTCCCCGGCCAGCCGCGAGGCACGGTCCTCTCCGGCCCCGCCACCGCGCGCGCGGTGAACGTCCTCGCCCCCAACGCCTCCCCGATGACCCTGGACGGCACGAACACGTGGATCGTGTCCGAGCCCGATTCCGAGCTCGCGGTCGTCATCGACCCCGGCCCCCTGGACGACGTACATCTGCGCGCCGTCCTCGGCGCCGCGGAGAAGGCCGGTAAGCGCGTCGCGCTGACCCTGCTCACGCACGGGCATCCCGACCACGCGGAGGGCGCCTCGCGCTTCGCCGAGCTGTCGGGGACCTCCGTGCGCGCCCTGGACCCGGCGCTGCGCCTCGGGGACGAGGGGCTGGCCGCCGGCGACGTGATCAGCCTCGGCGGGCTGGAACTGAGGGTCGTGCCGACTCCGGGGCACACCGCCGACTCGCTGTGCTTCCATCTCCCGGCCGACCGGGCCGTGCTGACCGGGGACACCGTCCTGGGGCGCGGTACGACCGTGGTGGCCCATCCCGACGGGCGTCTGGGCGACTATCTCGACTCGCTGCGCCGGCTGCGCTCGCTGACGGTCGACGACGGCGTCCACACCGTCCTGCCCGGTCACGGACCGGTCCTCGACGACGCGCAGGGCGCGGTCGAGTTCTATCTCGCCCATCGCGCCCACCGGCTCGCCCAGGTCGAGACCGCCGTGGAGAACGGCCTGCGGGCTCCCGAAGAGGTCGTCGCCCACGTCTACGCGGACGTGGACCGGTCGCTCTGGCCCGCGGCCGAGCTGTCGGTGCGGGCGCAGATGGACTATCTGCGCGAGCACGGGCTGATCTAGGTCACCCGGGCCTTGGTGGCGTTCTCCAGTGGTCCGGGGGAGGACTCACGGGCGGGGCGCCTTGATGCCGTGCACGCGCGCGTACTCGGCGGCGAGCCACGGGCCGAGATCGTCAACGTAGGAGCGGAGCACGGCGGGGTCGCCGGTCGGCTCGTGTCCGCGTACGGCCGCGTTCCTCAGTTCGGCCGCCCGCTCCGGGTAGTACGCGCCGAACGCCCCGGCCATCTCCCCCAGGTCGCTGGTCCAGCCGTTCCAGCGCGGCATGACGAGCGTGAAGCCGGTGCGCACGAGGTGCCGGGACATCGAGCGGACCAGGGGGCGTCTGGCCTCGTCGGTGTCCTCTGCCGCGGCGATCCGCTCGCGCCAGCCCGGCAGCAGCAGGGCGAGGTCGCCGTTCGTCTCGCGGGCCAGCAGTGTGTCGGGACGGTAGCGCGGAAGGTGTGCGCCCAGGTCCTCGCCGAGGAGCGGGGTGCACAGGCAGGCGACGAACCAGCCGAGGTCGTGTCTCTCCAGGTCGCTCAGCAGCCGCTCGCGGCCGAACAGCAGCGTTCCCACGCCGTCGATCTCTGCGAACTCCCCGTCGAGTGCCGCTTCGAGCGCGCGGGCGTCGGCGCGGTCCGTCTCGGTCGGCTCGGCGCGCAGGGACAGCAGCAGGTCGAGGTCGGAGCGCCCCACGCGCGCGGTGCCGCGCGGGATCGAGCCGTAGAGGTACGCGCCGTCCAGCCGGGCTCCGAAGACGCCCAGGAGGCGTTCACGGGCCGCCGCGACGACCTGTCTGAAGGCCTGCGGCACGCGCGCGAGTGATCCCTCGCGCTCGATGTATCCCTCGGCGTCGATTCCTCCGCGGTGTTCCTGCACGTCCATGCGCCCACTGTGCCGGGAGGGGCCGCCGTCGCGCAGATCATTTACGGGCGCGCGGCCGACGCCGGACGGCCGCGGGTGCCCGTTGTCCACGGGGTACGACGACGGGGTCCCGCCTCGGTGGGAGGCGGGACCCCGTCGTCGTACGGCCGAACGGTGTCAGCGCGAGCGCTTGGCGAGCCGCTCCACGTCCAGGAGGATCACCGCGCGGGCCTCCAGGCGGAGCCAGCCGCGGCCCGCGAAGTCGGCGAGCGCCTTGTTGACGGTCTCGCGGGAGGCGCCGACCAGCTGGGCCAGCTCCTCCTGCGTGAGGTCGTGCACGACGTGGATGCCCTCTTCGGACTGCACACCGAAGCGGCGCGACAGGTCGAGCAGGGCCCGGGCCACACGGCCGGGCACGTCGGAGAAGACCAGGTCGGACATCTGGTCGTTGGTCTTGCGCAGGCGCCGGGCGACGGCGCGCAGCAGGGCGGCGGCCACCTCGGGCCGCGCGTTCAGCCAGGGCTGGAGGTCGCCGTGGCCGAGGCCGAGCAGCTTGACCTCGGTGAGCGCGGTGGCGGTCGCCGTGCGCGGGCCCGGGTCGAACAGCGACAGTTCGCCGATCAGTTCACCGGGGCCGAGGACGGCGAGCATGTTCTCGCGCCCGTCGGGGGAGGTGCGGTGGAGCTTCACCTTGCCCTCGGTGACCACATAGAGGCGGTCGCCGGGGTCGCCCTCATGGAAGAGGGCGTCGCCTCGCGCGAGGGTCACCTCACTCATGGAGGCGCGGAGCTCCGCGGCCTGCTCGTCATCGAGCGCCGCGAAGAGCGGGGCGCGCCGCAGAACGTCGTCCACGAGTTCTCTCCTTGTCGACCTGCTCAGGGGACCGTGCTCCCCCTTGGTACCAGGGGACCGTGTTCCCCATCTTGCCGGACGGTCCAAACAGTGTGATCAGTCACAAGTCTGCCGCACTGGCGTCCCGACGAGTGCGGCAGGGGGCCAATTGGGGGCCGATCTTCAGGGTCCGGGGCGGATGTCGGTGCCGGGCTTTAGGCTGGCCGGGTGTCCAAATCGCCGGTGAGAGCACAGGCCAAGGGGGCTGGGCGGGTGGTTGTACGTCGCGATTCCGCTGTGGGCGAACAGGTCCCCGACGGAACCAAAGAACCGACAAAAGCGGCAGGCCCGGTGCCGGTGGAGGACGTGTCGGGGGCGGCGGCGAAGGCGGCCGACGGGAAGAACACGAAGAAGACGGCACCCGGGACGGCCAAGAAGGTGACATCCGCGAAGGGCACCGCCAAGAAGGTGACATCCGCGAAAGGCACGGCCAAGAAAGTGACGCCCGCGAAAGGCGCGGCCAAGAAGGTGACGCCCGCGAAATCCGCTGCCGACGGGACGGCATCCGCGAAGCCCGCTGCCGAGAAGGCGGCGCCCGTGAAAGCTGTCGCCGAGAAGGCGGCGCCCGTGAAAGCTGCCGCCAAGAAGGCGGCGCCGGTCAAGGGTGCCTCCAAGAAGACGTTCGCGGCGGGGGAGGCCGCCTCCAAGAAGGCCGTCGCCCCCGTGCCGCCGCGGAACGAGTCGCACACCGCCCTCGTCCGCCGGGCCCGCCGCATCAACCGCGAGCTCGCCGAGGTGTACCCGTACGCCCACCCGGAGCTGGACTTCGAGAACCCCTTCCAGCTGGTCGTCGCCACGGTCCTGTCGGCCCAGACCACGGACCTGCGGGTGAACCAGACGACGCCCGCGCTCTTCGCCAGGTACCCGACCCCCGAGGACCTCGCCGAGGCCAACCCCGAGGAGGTCGAGGAGATCCTGCGTCCGACCGGGTTCTTCCGGGCCAAGACCAAATCCGTCATAGGGCTCTCCAGGGCCCTGAGGGACGACTTCGGGGGCGAGGTGCCCGGGCGCCTCGAAGACCTCGTGAAACTGCCCGGAGTGGGCCGCAAGACCGCCTTCGTCGTGCTCGGCAACGCCTTCGGGCGGCCCGGGATCACCGTCGACACCCACTTCCAGCGGCTCGTACGACGCTGGCGTTGGACCGACGAGAAGGAGCCCGACAAGATCGAGAAGGCCGTCGGCGGGCTCTTCCCGAAGAGCGAGTGGACGATGCTCTCGCACCACGTGATCTTCCACGGCCGCCGCATCTGCCACGCCCGCAAGCCCGCCTGCGGCGCCTGCCCCATCGCCCCGCTCTGCCCGGCCTACGGGGAGGGCGAGACCGACCCCGAGAAGGCGAAGAAGCTCCTGAAGTACGAGAAGGGCGGCTTCCCGGGACAGCGGCTCAATCCCCCGCAGGCCTATCTGGACGCGGGCGGCATGCCCGCGCCGCCGCTGGGTGCCGGATGACGGAACGAACACGGCCTCGGCGGGCGTTGGGAACAGCAGAACGGGGGTGGCGATGAAGCACGCAGGCGACACACAGGACGCGAGCAACACGCAGGGTGGTCCGGTGCTCAGCAAGGACGGACTGCCGGGCTGGCTGGGCCCGGTCGCGCAGGTCGCCGAGACCGTGGAACCGCTCCAGCTGAGCCGCTTCCTGCCGCCGGCCAACGGCACGGGCCGACAGTCCGCCGTGCTCATCCTCTTCGGCGAGGGCGCGCGCGGCCCCGAACTGCTGCTCATGGAACGGGCGGGGACCCTCAGATCCCACGCCGGACAGCCGTCCTTCCCCGGCGGCGCCCTCGATCCCGAGGACGGCGACCCGGCCACCGACGGGCCGCTGAACGCAGCCCTGCGCGAGGCCGAGGAGGAGACCGGCCTCGACCCGAGCGGCGTCCAGCTCTTCGGCGTGCTGCCCAAGCTCTACATCCCGGTCAGCCGTTTCGTCGTCACCCCGGTCCTCGGCTGGTGGCGCCGCCCGACACCCGTCGGCGTCGTCGACCCCGGCGAGACGGCCCGGGTCTTCACCGTCCCCGTGGCAGATCTCACGGACCCGGCCAACCGTGCGACCACCGTGCACCCCAGCGGTTTCCGAGGTCCGGCATTTCTGGTCGAATCGGCCCTGGTCTGGGGCTTCACGGCCGGGGTGATCGACAAGATCCTGCACTTCGCGGGCTGGGAGCGCCCGTGGGACCGCGACAAGCAGGTCCCACTCGACTGGCGCGCGTGACAAGGTGACCTTCGTGAATGTGCTGGACATCCTGTTGCTGGTCGCCGCCGTGTGGTTCGCGATCGTCGGCTACCGCCAGGGCTTCGTCGTCGGCATCCTGTCGGTGATCGGCTTCCTGGGTGGCGGCCTCGTCGCCGTCTATCTCCTGCCGGTCGTCTGGAGCTGGACGACCGACGACAGCAAGGTGAGCACGACCGCGGCCGTCGTCGCCGTGGTCGTCGTGATCGTCTGCGCCTCCGTGGGCCAGGCCCTCACCACCCACCTCGGCAACAAGCTGCGCCGGTACATCACATGGTCCCCGGCCAGAGCCCTGGACGCGACCGGCGGCGCCCTGGTGAACGTCGTGGCGATGCTGCTCGTCGCCTGGCTGATCGGCTCCGCCCTGGCCGGCACCACATTGCCGACGCTCGGCAAGGAGGTCCGCAACTCCAAGGTGCTGCTCGGGGTTTCCCGCGCGCTGCCCAACCAGGCCAACACCTGGTTCGCCGACTTCTCCTCGGTCCTGGCGCAGAACGGCTTCCCGCAGGTGTTCAGCCCGTTCGCCAACGAGCCCATCACCGAGGTCCAGCCGCCCGACCCCCAGCTCGCCGCGAGCCCCGTCGCCACCCGCTCCCAGAACTCCATCGTCAAGGTCATGGGCACCGCCCAGAGCTGCGGCAAGGTCCTCGAAGGCACCGGTTTCGTCTTCAGCGACCGCCGCGTGATGACCAACGCGCACGTCGTCGGCGGGGTCGACCAGCCCACCGTCCAGATAGGCGGCCGGGGCAAGAAGTACGACGCCACGGTCGTCCTCTACGACTGGGAGCGCGACATCGCCGTACTCGACGTGCCCGACCTCAAGGCGCCGGCGCTGCGGTTCAGCGCCGCGGACGCGACCAGCGGCGACAGCGCGATCGTCGCCGGGTTCCCGCAGAACGGCTCGTACAACATCCAGCCCGCGCGCGTGCGCGGCCGCATCACGGCCAATGGTCCCGACATCTACCACCGCAAGACGGTGCGCCGCGATGTCTACTCGCTGTACGCGACGGTCCGTCAGGGCAACTCGGGCGGACCGCTGCTGACACCCGAGGGCAAGGTGTACGGCGTGGTGTTCGCCAAGTCGCTCGACGACGCCGAGACCGGCTACGCGCTCACCGCGGACGAGGTCCGGCAGGACATCGCCAAGGGGCGTACGGCCGACCAGCAGGTCGACAGCGACAGCTGCGCGCTCTGACGGGAGGGCGGGATCTCCGCCGCGTCGGAGGGTGCCGGACGCGAAACCCCGAGCCGCTTCGGGAGACGCGGGGTGCGGGCGGCGACCCGGCCGCGTCGGGCGACGCCGGACGGGATTCCGGTCACGTCGGAGAGTGTCGGACGGGACCCCGGCCGCGTCGGTGGGGTGCGGGCGGGATCCCGGTGTCGATGGCGTGTGGTGGGGCCTCAGCCGCGCCTGGGCCGTGCCTCAGCCGCGTGGATGGCGCAGCCGTACGGAGACCCAGCGGGCCCGGCGCCGCAGAATGTGCGGAATCCCCACACGCGGATCCGTACCCGACCATTGCCGGGCGCCCCCCTGACGAGAGCTCAGACCCGTTGCCGAGCGGCGATTGCGTGCTACGTCACTGTAGTCGTGCGTCCAGCCCATACCCCGACGTCTGCCCCTGCCCCAAGGTCGATAACCTCGCCCCGGCCCTTCAATTGGCCTATGCGCGAGGCAAGTGGCCGTTCGTAGGACAGGTGTTCACGGTCCGCGTCGCGGGCGTCACACCGGGCGCTTTCGGGTGGCCGCGCAAGAGTGACCGGGTGTCACCGATCGGGTTCCGGATCCTTCAGCCAGTTGATCAGTTCGGTGGAGAAGGCGACCGGATCCTCTTCGTGCGGGAAGTGGCCGAGCCCGTCGAACAGCCGCCAGCGGTACGGAGCTTCGACGTACTCCCCGGAGCCCGCCGCGCTCCGCGTCCGCATCACCGGATCGAGTGAGCCGTGCAGATGCAGCGTCGGCACCCGCACCGGCCGCTTCATGCGCCGGTTGAACTGGATGCCGTCGGGGCGCGCCATGGACCGCACCATCCACCGGTACGGCTCGATGGAGCAGTGCGCGGTCGAGGGGATGCTCATGGCCCGGCGGTACGTCTCCAGGGTGTCCTCGTCCGGCTGCCGCGGGCCCGACCAGTCGCGCACCAGACGGCCCACCAGGGAGGCGTCGTCGGCGAGGAGTTGGCGCTCGGGGATCCAGGGACGCTGGAACCCCCAGATGTACGAGCCCGCCGTCGTCTGCCTGACGTCGGAGAGCATCGCGGAACGCCAGCGGCGCGGATGCGGCATGGACGACACCGCGAGCCGGCGGACGAGCTTGGGCCGCATGGCCGCCGCCGTCCACGCCAGATAGCCGCCGAGGTCGTGCCCGACGAGCGCCGCGTCGGGTTCGCCGAGGGAGCGCACGACCCCGGTGATGTCGAGCGCGAGATTGGCGGGGTCGTAACCGCGCGGGGTGCGGTCGCTGCCTCCGACACCGCGCAGGTCCATGGCGACGGCCCGGAACCCGGCGTCGGCGAGCGCGACGAGCTGGTGGCGCCAGGCCCACCAGAACTGCGGGAAGCCGTGCAGCAGCAGGACGAGCGGCCCGTCGCCGAGCTCGGCGATGTGGAAGCGGGCGCCGTTGGCGGCCACGTCCCTGTGCGTGACCTTCCGGCCGCCGGGAAGGTCGATCCGTACGACCGAGGTGGGTTGCGCCGATGGTGTGGCGGGGTCCGTCATGAGGACGAGCGTGCCACAGCCGCGACGGCGTCCTCGACCGGTTCGGGCCGGGGGTGCGGCTTGGCGTTCTGAAGGACACCCGCCGTCTCCTTCATGGACGCGGCCACCTTCTGCGGGCCCTTGCTCTTCTTGGCCTTCTTCGCGAAGATCACGCCGATCAGCGCGAGCACCGCCGCGACCAGCACGTTCGCCGCGAACGCAAGCAGGAAGCAGATCGCGAGATTCCAGTGGCTCCAGGTCCGGATGCCGTAGGTGAGGGCGAAGCTGAGCATGGGCAGGGAGAAGATCAGGACCGCGCCGGCCGCCGAGAACGCGCCGCCGCTGACAGCACCGCGCTTGACGTCCTGCTTGAGCTGAGCCTTCGCCAGCGCGATCTCGTCGTGCACCAGCGCGGACATCTCGGTCGTCGCCGCGGCGACCAGCTGGCCGATGCTGCGTTCGGCGCCGACCGGGGTCCCGTCGGGTGCGGTCATCGCGATCTCCCTCTTCTGCATGTGTTTGTACGGTCCTGTCAGATCATGCCGGACCGTCGTCACCCTCGCTTGCCCCACCCGCCACTTCGGCAATCCTGCGGTGCTCAGCGGCCTTCCGCTCGTGGATCGCGGCCATGCGCAGGTGGTACGCGGGCTTGTCCTGCTCGTAGATGTCGGGGATGCCGTCGAGGTCCTCGTCGCGTTCCTCGTCCTCGCACAGCGAGCGGTACTTGGAGTTGCGTATCTTCAGCAGGACCGTGGCGAGCACGGCCGCGATGAACGAGCCGATCAGCACGGCGGCCTTGGTCTCGTCGGTCAGGCTCGTGTTGCCCTCGAAGGCGAGCTCGCCGATGAGCAGCGAGACGGTGAAGCCGATGCCGGCGAGGGTGGCGACGGCGACGACGTCGGCCCATTCCAGCTCGTCGCTGAGCGAGGCCCGGGTGAACCGCGCCGTCAGCCACGTACCGCCGAAGATGCCGACCGCCTTGCCGACGACGAGCCCGAGCACCACACCGAGCGTCTCGGGTCGGGTGAACACATCGTGGATCGCACCGCCGGAGATCGCGACTCCGGCGCTGAACAGGGCGAACAGCGGCACGGCGAGGCCCGCGGACACCGGGCGCACCAGATGCTCGATGTGCTCACCGGGGGAGTGTTCCTCGCCCTCGTGGGGATGGCAGCGCAGCATGAGGCCCATGGCGACACCGGCGATGGTGGCGTGGATGCCGCTGTTGTACATCAGGGCCCAGATCACCAGCGCGAGCGGGACGTACACGTACCAGCCGTGTACGCCCTTGCGCAGCAGCAGCCAGAACACGCCGAGCCCCACGAAGGCCCCGGCGAGGGCCGCCAGGTTGATGGAGTCCGTGAAGAAGACCGCGATGATCAGGATCGCGAACAGGTCGTCGACGACGGCGAGGGTGAGCAGGAAGGCGCGCAGGGCGGACGGCAGCGACGTCCCGATGACGGCGAGCACGGCGAGCGCGAAGGCGATGTCGGTGGCCGTCGGGACGGCCCAGCCCTCCAGCGAGCCGTGGCCGAGGACGTTGGTCAGGACGTAGACGACCGCGGGAACCGCCATGCCGCAGACCGCCGCGGCCACGGGCAGCACCGCGGCCTTCGGGTCCCGCAGGTCCCCGGCCACCAGCTCGCGCTTCAGCTCGATGCCGGCGACGAAGAAGAAGATCGCGAGCAGTCCGTCGGCCGCCCAGTGCTCCACGGACAGATCGAGCCCGAGAGCGGCCGGTCCGAAGTGGTAGTGCGAGACGGTCTCGTAGCTGTGCGGCAGCGTGTTCGCCCAGATCAGTGCCGCGACCGCCGCGATCAGCAGCAGGACTCCGCCCACGGTCTCGGTGCGCAGCGCGTCCGCCACGAAGTTCCGCTCGGGCAGGGACAACAGGCCCAGGAACTTGCGCGGAGTGGTGCTGCTGCTGTTGCTGGGGGGCGTGGCCACGGTGAGGACCTCCGGTCGGGCAGGCAGGGCGGAGTACTCGCCGACCAGACTTCCCGGCACACCATGAACGATCTTGTCGCGTCTTTGACGCTTTGCTTACCTTACCCACGATGCGGCCGGTTCGGTGGGGGATCTTCACCGTACGGCTGGAGGGACCGGGGGGCCTGTTGGTTGGGCCGACGGGGGGTCGGCCCAGGGGGATTGGGCCTACGGGTACCCGGTCGGGCGTCCATGGGGCCGCGCGGAGGGGTGCGGACGCGCATGGGCGTGCACGCGTGCCTGAGGGGTGCGGGAGCGCGTCAGGGGCGCGGGTGTGCCCGGAGGGCGCGGGCGGGCGTGAGGGTGCTGGCCCGGCCCTGAGGGGTGCGGGTGTGCGTGAGGGGTGCGGGTGTGCCCGGAGGGCGCGGGCGTGCGTGGGGGTTACGGGTGTGCGTGAGGGGTGCGGGCGCGCGTGAGGGGTGCGGGAGCACGGTGGATGTGCTCCCGCACCCCTCAGGGCCGGGCCGGCGGGGTGGGCCCGCCTCAGTCCTCGCTGGGCGCGGCCGGCAGCTTCGCCTGGATCAGGTCCATCACCGTGGAGTCGGTGAGCGTCGTGACGTCACCGAGCTCGCGGTTCTCGGCCACGTCCCGCAGCAGGCGGCGCATGATCTTCCCGGACCGGGTCTTCGGCAGCTCGGCCACGGGCAGGACCCGCTGGGGCTTGGCGATCGGACCGAGCGTGGTGCCGACGTGGTTGCGCAGCGCCGCGACCAGTCCTTCGTCCTCGGCGGAAGCCGTCCCGCGCAGGATGACGAAGGCGACGATCGCCTGCCCCGTGGTCTCGTCCGCCGCACCCACGACCGCCGCCTCGGCGACCGACGGGTGGGAGACGAGCGCCGACTCGACCTCGGTCGTCGAGATGTTGTGCCCGGACACGAGCATCACGTCGTCGACGCGCCCGAGCAGCCAGACATCGCCGTCGTCGTCCTTCTTGGCGCCGTCCCCGGCGAAGTACTTGCCCTCGAAACGGGACCAGTACGTGTCGAGGAACCGCTGGTCGTCACCCCAGATCGTGCGGAGCATGGACGGCCACGGCTCGGTGAGCACGAGGTAGCCGCCCCCGCCGTCGGGCACCTCGTTCGCCTCGTCGTCGACCACGGTCGCCGAGATGCCGGGCAGCGCCCGCTGCGCCGAGCCCGGCTTGGTCTCGGTGACCCCGGGCAGCGGCGAGATCATCATCGCGCCGGTCTCGGTCTGCCACCAGGTGTCGACGATCGGCGTACGGTCCCCGCCGATGTGCTTGCGGTACCAGATCCACGCCTCGGGGTTGATCGGCTCGCCGACCGACCCCAGCACCCGCAGCGAGGACAGGTCGAACTTCGCGGGGATGTCGTCGCCCCACTTCATGAACGTACGGATGGCCGTGGGCGCCGTGTACAGGATCGTCACCCCGTACTTCTGCACGATCTCCCAGAACCGGCCCTGGTGGGGGGTGTCCGGGGTCCCCTCGTACATGACCTGCGTCGCGCCGTTCGAGAGCGGCCCGTACGTGATGTAGGAGTGCCCGGTGACCCAGCCGATGTCGGCCGTGCACCAGTACACGTCCGTCTCCGGCTTGAGGTCGAAGACCGCGTGGTGGGTGTACGAGGCCTGCGTGAGGTACCCGCCCGAGGTGTGCAGGATGCCCTTCGGCTTCCCGGTGGTCCCGGAGGTGTAGAGGATGAACAGCGGGTGCTCGGCCTCGAACGCCTCCGGGGTGTGCTCGGCCGACTGCCGTCCGACGATGTCGTGCCACCACACGTCGCGGCCCTCGGTCCAGGCGACGTCCTCGCCGGTGCGGCGCACCACGAGCACCTTGTCGACGCCGTCGACCCGGCTCACCGCTTCGTCTACGGCGGGCTTGAGCGCGGACGGCTTCCCGCGCCGGTAGCCGCCGTCGGCGGTGATGACCAGTTTGGCGTCGGCGTCCTGGATGCGGGTGGCGATCGCCTCGGCGGAGAACCCGCCGAAGACGACCGAGTGCGCGGCGCCGATACGGGCACAGGCCAGCATCGCGACGACGGCCTCGGGGATCATCGGCAGGTAGACGGCCACCCGGTCGCCCTTGCCGACACCGAGCTCGGTGAGGGCGTTCGCGGCCTTCGACACCTCGTCCTTGAGCTCGGCGTAGGTGATGGCCCGGCTGTCGCCGGGCTCGCCCTCGAAGTGGATGGCGACGCGGTCGCCGTTCCCAGCCTCGACGTGCCGGTCCACGCAGTTGTACGCGACGTTCAGCTTGCCGTCGGCGAACCACTTCGCGAACGGCGGGTTGGACCAGTCCAGTGTCTCGGTCGGCTCGGTGGCCCAGGTCAGCCGACGGGCCTGCTCGGCCCAGAAGCCGAGCCTGTCAGCCTTGGCCTGCTCATACGCCTCCGCGGTGACATTGGCGTTCGCCGCCAGGTCGGCGGGCGGCGCGAACCTGCGCTCTTCCTTCAGCAGGTTGGCCAGGCTTTCGTTGCTCACGACATCTCCCTTTCCCAGGGTGTCCGTTGTGTCCCAGGCCACAGCTCATCAGACCGGGGCCCCGGTGACAAGGCCCGACCCGAAATTGGTTTAGACCTATGCCTGGGTCGCCGCGATCCCGTTCACGGCCCACGCGGCATCTCCGTACCCCGTGACACACCCCCTCCACCCTTCACGCGACCACATGCCTTCGCACGAGGCCGCCCTCTTGTGGCACGTACGGACAGGCCACCGGGTTCACTCCGGTGAGCCCGGGTCCGAGGGCGGGTCCAGGGCCGAACCTCCGACGCGGAGGCCTTGCGGCAGTGGTGGGACCGAAGCTCCGACGCGGAGGGCGCTACGGCAGCGGTGGGACCGAAGCTCCGACGCGGAGGGCGCTACGGCAGCGGTGGGACCGAGGCCTCCGCCGGCGGAGCCTCGGCAGCGGACGTCGTACGTGGTGCGCGGCCCCGCCGACCAGGGCCGCGCACCACCGCCCGATCACGCGGGATGCCGCAGCTCCTCGACCGCGCCCGCATGATCGAACGCGCCTACGTGATCGAACAGTTCGGCCCCGTCGGCCTCGGCCAGCAGATACGCCTGGGCCTCCCCGACGTGGAAGTACATGCCTTGCAGCTCGACCGCGCCCTCCCGCAGGGCCCGCGCCACGGACTCATGGGCCCGCAGGTGCTCGAGTTGCTGCACCACATTGGTCAGGCAGAGCTGCTCCACCGCGTCGGCCGGCGCGCGTCCGGCGATCCGCGCCCACGGTCTGTCGTCCGCGGCCATCCGGTCCAGGCTCGGCTGCCCGTGCCGCAGCCACCGCTTGAGCGGCGTGAGCGCTCCTCCGGGCTCGGACGCCAGCAGCGCCTGCATGGCCCCGCATCCGGAGTGCCCGCACACCGTGATGGACCGCACCTTCAATACGTCCACCGCGTACTCGATGGCGGCCGCCACCGAGTCGTCCCCGCTCTCCTCTCCGGGCAGCGGCACGAGGTTGCCGACGTTCCGTACGACGAAGAGATCGCCCGGACCACTGGATGTGATCATCGAGGTGACGAGCCGGGAGTCGGCGCAGGTCAGGAACAGCTGGGACGGCCGTTGGCCTTCCCTGGCCAGCCGGGCCAGTTCGTCGCGCACCAGGGGTGCGGTATTTCTCTGGAACGCGCTGATCCCGCGCGCCAGTTGATGTCCGCTCGGTCTGGCCTCGATGGTCTCCTCCTGTCGGTCCGACGATGCGTTGGTCGGCGGGGTCCCCGTTTCCGCGGCGGCGTCGCACTGGTGGTTCCGCCAGGGTGTCCAGGGCCGGCAGCGGCAGTGTCCGGAGTCCACGGGCTCGGCGATCCGTGTTCCCTTTCTTCCGCCGAGATCGACCGTGCCGCCTTGGGCGACATGGACGCTCTGCCAGTCCTGGAGCGACTCGTACGCGGCGTGATCCATGAACGAGCCGTCCAACTGCACGACGGCGTCCGCCCCCCGGGGCACCAGGTGCAGGGTGCGGCTGAGCCGGGGCACCGCGAGGAACGTCAACTGGCCTCGTACGTGGACGTGATGGACTCCTTCCTTCTCTTCGTGCGTGATGCGGGTGCGGCCGAGGCGGTGCAGGGCGACACCGACGGCCACGGCGACCCCGAGGGCCACGCCTTCGAGGACTCCGAGGAAGACGACGCCGAGCGTGGTGACGACGTACACCAGCATTTCGCGGTGGCGGGTGACCGTGCGGATGTGGTGCAGGGACACCATCTGGATGCCGACGGCCATCACCAGGGCGGCGAGCGATGCGAGGGGGATCAGCTCCAGGATCGGGACCATCAGCAGCGCGGCAATCACTACGAAAACGCCGTGCAGGATCGTGGAGTTCCGGCTGACGGCACCTGCTCGCACGTTCGCGGAACTTCGGACGGCGACCCCGGCGACGGGCAGTCCGCCGAGCGCGCCGGAGACGACGTTGGCGGCGCCCTGGCCGAGCAGTTCCCGGTCGAGGCGGGAACGGCCGACCCGCCCCTGGAGTTCCGGACGGCCGCTCACGAGCTTGTCCACGGCGACCGCCCCGAGCAGCGACTGCACGCTGCACACCAGCGTCACGGTGAGGACGGCGGCGGCGACGCCGAGCACCGGGCCCTCGGGCAGCCCGGCCAGCGCGTGGCTGCTCCAGGAGGGCAGTTCGACCCTCGGCAGTGTGAGTCCGGCGAGAGAGGCGGTCAGGGTGGCTCCGGCGACGGCGACCAGGGCGGCCGGGACCTTGCGCAGCATCTGCCCGGTCCGTCCGGGCAGGCGCGGCCAGGCGAACAGCAGCACCAGGGTCAGCACACTCATCGACACCGCCGCCGCGTGCATACGGGCCACCTGGTCCGGCAGTGCGACGAGGTTGTCCAGGACGGAGCTCTGCGGGATGCCTCCCAGCACGATGTGCAGCTGGGCGACGGCGATGGTCACCCCGATTCCGGCGAGCATGCCGTGCACGATGGCGGGGCTGACGGCCAGGGCCGTGCGGGCCACGCGCAGGCAGCCGAGGCCGAGTTGCGCGATTCCGGCGAGCACGGTGATGGCGCAGGTCGCGCGCCAGCCGTAGTGCTGGATGAGCTCGGCCGTGACGACGGTGAGCCCGGCCGCGGGTCCGCTCACCTGGAGCGGTGATCCGCCGATCCGTCCCGCGACCAGTCCGCCCGCGGCGGCGGCGACAAGGCCGGCCTGGAGCGGAGCGCCGGTGGCGAGGGCGATGCCGAGGGACAGGGGGAGGGCGATGAGGAAGACCGCGATCGAGGCGGACAGATCGGCGCCCGCCACGCGGAAGCGTCGGGGCGGGGTCGGCGGGGGGCTGTGGGGCTGGTGTACCTGCG
Source organism: Streptomyces sp. f51 (assembly GCF_037940415.1). Classification (NCBI taxonomy): domain Bacteria; kingdom Bacillati; phylum Actinomycetota; class Actinomycetes; order Kitasatosporales; family Streptomycetaceae; genus Streptomyces; species Streptomyces sp. f51. The sequence continues at coordinate 3,990,848 of NZ_CP149798.1, forward strand.
CGGGCCGAGTCGGGTCGGTGGCGCGGGTGGGGACGCAGGCAGACATGGTTCCCGTCTCCTCCGGGGCAGCGCGGTCGCGGAACAGGTGATCCCCCGTCCGTGGTGGCGGGGGGCGGGTCGCGGCCGTGGGTCACGGCGTACAGCGGCGGGATTTTCAACGCTCGGTAAACGGATCGTAATGCAGAGTAAAGGCTTGATGTCGAAAATAGGGGCAAATAGGGCATCGATTCACTCTCTGGAGTGATGTGGCCTTTTAGTCGGCTTGTCGTACTTTTTTGTTCTTGGTCCCGTGAAACCTTGGCGGCGTTGTCGGTGCGCAGCCGCGCATCTCAGCGACATCGCGCCGGCGTCATGACCGGCACTGCCCGACCGAGAGAAGGAGGGCGGAACATGGTTGCCACCCAGAGGATCGCCGCGGGAATGGCAATCGCCGCTGCCTGCGCCACGGCGCTCGCCGGCTGCGCGGACGGCGGCTCGGTTCCCCGGCAGGGTGAGCGCGGCACCAAGAAGGCGGCGGGGGCTCCGGCTCCGAGGGCCGCGGTCCGCCTGATCGGCGACGGCTCCACGTCGTACACCGGAGCGCAGCCGCACCTGCCCCGGCCCGAACGGCTGAAGCCCGGTCGGAGGCCACCGCAGTTCGTGGTCTTCTCCTGGGACGGATCAGGCGAGGACGGCCAGAAGCTCTTCTCCCACTTCAGGAGGCTCTCCAAGGCCAACAGGGCGACCATGACGTACTTCCTGAGCGGCGTGTACTTGCTGCCGGAGAGCAAGCGTGACCTGTACCGGCCGCCTCAGCACTCGCCGGGCAGCTCGGAGATCGGCTTCAACGACGAGCAGGGCATCGAGGACACCGTGGAGCAGCTGCGCGGTGCGTGGCTCGAGGGCAACGAGATCGGCACCCATTTCAACGGCCACTTCTGCGGCGCGGAGGCCGGGGTCGGCCAGTGGTCGGTCGCGGACTGGAAGAGCGAGATCGCCCAGGCGAAGTCGTTCGTGAAGTCCTGGAGGACCAACGCGGGCCTGAAGGACTCGGCGCCGCTGCCCTTCGACTACGACAGGGAGCTGATCGGAGCCCGCACTCCCTGTCTGGAGGGCCGGGAGAACTTCATGAAGGCGGCGCGCGAGCTGGGCTTCCGCTACGACACCAGCGGGGTCGGCGACCAGGTCTGGCCGACGAGGAAGGAGGGGCTGTGGGACCTGTCGATGCAGCTCGTTCCCTTCCCCGGACACTCCCACGAGCAGCTGACCATGGACTACAACTTCATGGTCGACCAGTCGGGCACGCGGACGCAGGGCGACCCGGCCAAGCGGCAGTTGTGGGGAGACCAGATGCGTGACGGGCTGCTGAAGGGCTTCGACCGTGCCTACGACGGCAACCGTGCTCCGCTGATCATCGGCAACCACTTCGAGTCCTGGAACGGTGGCACCTATATGCGTGCCGTCGACCAGGTCGTGGAGCGTGTGTGCACCAAGGCCGAGGTGCGCTGTGTCTCCTTCCGGCAGCTGGCCGACTGGCTCGACGCCCAGGACCCGGCCGTCCTCGGCAGGCTCCGCGGCCTTCAGGTCGGGGAGGCGCCGAAGCAGGGCTGGGCGTCCTTCCTCGCCGGCCACCGCCCCGCCCCGGCCCCTAAGGGTGTCCCCGGGGCTCCGGCGGTCAAGCCGTAGCTCTGGCGCCGGGCGGCGCTTCCGCCCGGGCGACCGGCGGCACTTCGGGGCGTTCCGCGCTCGGCCCGAAGCGCCGCTGCCGGTCGGCGTCCCGGCGGGCGGTCCCTCAGGCGGTGGCCATCGGGCTTTCGCCGAGTACGAAACCGGGGTCGATCTGTTCGGCGAGGTCCGCCCCGGTTTTCGCGTTGCCCCAGCCGGCGGCGTTCTTCAGATGGAACTGCACCATCTGGCGCGTGTACCGCTCCCAGTCGCGCAGTTCGTACGTGGCGTCGGCGGCGGCCCGCAAGGCGTGCAGCGAGCGCCGGTTGGCCCCCTCCAGGGTGTCGAAGCGGGGCGGGCGGCCCTTCTCCATGGCCCGTACCCAGTCCGAGTGCCCGACCGTGACCAGGAGGTCGTCACCCACCTCCGCGCGCAGGAAGTCGATGTCGTCCTCGTTCTGCACCTTGTTGCCGACGACCTTCAGGGTGATGCCGAAGTCGCGGGCGTACTCCTTGTACTGGCGGTAGACGGAGACTCCCTTCCGGGTCGGTTCGGCGACGAGGAAGGTGATGTCGAAGCGGGTGAACAAGCCGGACGCGAAGGAATCCGAGCCCGCCGTCATGTCGACGACGACGTACTCGCTCCGGCCGTCGACGAGATGGTTCAGGCAGAGCTCCACAGCACCGGTCTTGGAGTGGTAGCAAGCCACCCCCACGTCGGCCTCGGTGAACGGGCCGGTGACCATCAAACGGATGACGCCGCCGTCGAGTTCCACCGGCCGGGCGCAGGCGTCGTAGACCGGATTCGTCTCACCGACCCGCATTAGACGGGAGCCTTCCCCGGGCGGGGTCGTCTTGATCATCGTCTCGGCGGACGCGATGCGAGGGTTGGAGCCGCGCAGGTAGTCCTTGATGAGCGGCAGCCGCTCGCCCATCGCGGGGAGCGCCGCGGCCTCCGTCTCTTCGAGCCCGAGCGCGGCCCCCAGATGCTGGTTGATGTCGGCGTCGACGGCGACGACGGGTGTCCCCGAGGCGGCGAGGTGGCGGATGAAGAGCGAGGACAAGGTGGTCTTGCCGCTGCCGCCCTTCCCGACGAAAGCAATTTTCATGTTCACCAAGGGTAGTGCGATCGTCGCTCCACGTGCTCGCGCCGCGTGAAGAAGACCACTCCTTCGTGGGGTGGGTGCCCGGGGTGCGTAATGTCGTACTCATGAGTACGACAGGTGCGGCCGCCGATCCGCTCGCGGCCCTCGGTTCCCTTCCGGGGGTGGCCGATTCCGTGGAGTCCGTGCGCAAGGCGGTGGACCGGGTCTACGGACACCGGATCATGCGGCGGCGCAGCAACGAGATCACGTCCGAGGCGGCGCTGCGCGGGGCCCGTGGTTCCGCGGCGCTGTCCGGCGCCGACTGGGCCCTCGAAGAAGTCCGCCGGCGCACCGACTTCAGCGCGGGCGAGGAGGACCGGACGGTCGGCGCCGCCCTGCGGCTGACCGCCGAGGCGGGCCAGCTCCTGTCCATCTGGCGGCAGTCGCCCCTGCGCGTGCTGGCGCGGCTCCACCTGGTGGCGGCGGCCGACCGCGGCGACGCGGTGGGCCGTCCGAGGCGGGAGGGGGAGACCGCCGACGAGCCGCTGGTGGAACTGCCGCTGCCGGACGCGGACGAGGTCGCCGGCCGTCTGGAAGGCCTGTCCCAGCTGATCATCGCGGGCGGGTCGGCCCCGGCTCTGGTCACGGCGGCCGTCGTCCACGGCGAACTGATCGCCCTGCGCCCCTTCGCCTCGCACAACGGGCTGGTCGCGCGTGCCGCCGAGCGCATTGTCCTGATCGGCAGTGGCCTCGACCCGAAGTCCATCTGCCCGGCCGAGGTCGGGCACGCGGAACAGGGCCGTGCGGCCTACCTCGCGGCACTGGACGGCTACGTCTCCGGCACCCCGGACGGCATGGCCGCCTGGATCGCGCACTGCGGCCGGGCCGTCGAACTGGGCGCGAGGGAGTCCGCCGCGGTCTGTGAAGCGCTACAGCGCGGCGCCGCCTAGCGGACGCGGATCGCCTGGAAAAGGGTTGCGGCGGTACGAGTTCTCGTACCGCCGCTGGCATGTTCACCGGGGTACCAAGCGTCCTCGAGATAGTGCCCATCAGGTCGGGATCTTCTGCCCGTCACCTGGTGCGGCTGGCCCGTAATCGACGGGTCGACGTCGCGTGGGTGCTCGATGTTCATGCTCGGTCCGTGGGGCCTTATTGCGTTTGAAGGTGATCCTCGCGGATGTCCTTGGTCTCGCGGGCCGTTAAACCCTTTGTACTCCAGGTCCGGAGGAAGCGAAACCCCTCACCACACTTCTTTACTTTTAGGTTCAAAAGGGTGATAAATGGACTTCATTGGAATCACCCCACGCGCGTGACGTCTCAAACCGCCGCCGCGCGTCGGCGGCTGGCGTACCAGACGAGCCCGGCCGTGGCCGCCGCCGCCCCTATGGCGGCCGCCGCGACGAGAGCGGGGCGAGGGGGCACGGACAGGGCGGGCAGCCGCTGCTTGAGCCGGACCGGACGGTGGAAGTCCAGGATCGGCCATGCGCGGGCGACCGCCTCGCGGCGCAGCGCGCGGTCCGGATTCACCGCGTGCGGGTGTCCGACGGACTCCAGCATCGGCAGATCGGTCGCCGAATCGCTGTAGGCGTAACAGCGGGCCAGGTCGTACCCCTCGGACGCGGCCAACTCCTTGATCGCCTCGGCCTTGGTCGGCCCGTACGCGTAGTACTCCACCTCTCCGGTGAAGCAGCCGTCCTCGCCGACGACCATGCGGGTCGCCACGACCCGGTCGGCGCCGAGCAGGTCACCGATGGGTTCCACAACCTCGGCGCCGGACGTGGACACGATCACTACGTCCCGGCCGGCCTTGTGGTGCTGCTCGATGAGCGAGGCGGCCTCGTCGTAGATGATCGGGTCGATGAGGTCGTGCAGTGTCTCCGCGACGATCTCCTTGACCTGCTGGACGTTCCAGCCGCGGCACATCGAGGACAGGTACTTGCGCATCCGCTCCATCTGATCGTGGTCGGCGCCGCCCGCCAGGAACACGAACTGGATGTACGCGGTGCGCAAGGCGGCCCTGCGGTTGATCAGTCCGCCTTGGTAGAACGACTTGCTGAAGGTGAGCGTGCTCGACTTCGCAATGACCGTCTTGTCCAGGTCGAAGAAGGCCGCTGTACGAGGCAAGGAGTGGTTTTCCACGAGGTTGAGCATAGGGCCCACCATTCGGCGTAAGGTGAGGCGCGTGGGTTTGCCTGAGAAGGCTCTCGGGTACACCATGGAAGTCACGGATCGTTCGCGACCGTGCTAACCCGGTCCGACTCCTCCCCCCCCGAGTCGGCCGTGGGGACGACCCCCGCTCTCCCCCCCGGCGGGGGTCGTCGCATGTCCGGATGGGTTTTCTCCGCTTCTGCGCGACCCCGAAGCCTCCACGGCACTGTTCTGGCCGAGTTCTTCGCGCGCCCATGATCCGTCACTGTATGTAGTCGTCGGAGTGCTCTGCGGAAGCCGTTGAGCGTTCACCGGTATGCGTGAAGGCGATATTCACAGCCACGGCGTTGTCCACAGTTTTCGACCAAGATCCACACGATTTCCAGGATCGCTGCACCGTGATTCTCACGCGCTCCGTTCGCGGCCAGTTCATGGCCGGGTTCCGTTTGTCGGACGCGTTTGGCCGGTTCGTATCGGCCGTTCCTATGGAGGCCGCTTGCCGGCTCTTCGCACGAGCGTGAATCACGGGGTCCCGGAGGGCCCCGCGCAGGAAGCAGCGAAGGGGGCTGGAGATCGTGGCAGGAGCCATCACCCATGACAGGCCGCCCACCGCCGAGGGGCGGCAGGGCGGACCGTTGATCGTCACCGAGGACGTCGACCTCCTCGACGACCTTTTGCGTCTGTGCGCCGCGGCGGGCGCCCGGCCGGAGGTCCACCACGGGATTCCGGAACGCCGGGGAAGCTGGGAGGCGGCACCTCTCGTCCTGGTCGGCGACGACGCCGCACGGCGCGTCCGGGGCGCACTGCGGAGAAGGGGAGTGGTCCTGGTCGGCCGGGACCAGGACGATCCCGGAGTCTGGCGGCGTGCCGTCGAGATCGGCGCCGATCACGTCCTGGTGCTGCCGGACGGCGAGCAATGGCTCGTCGACCGCATCGCCGACGTGGCCGAAGGAGTCGGACGGCCCGCCCTCACCGTCGGCGTGATCGGCGGCCGAGGCGGGGCCGGTGCCTCCACGCTGGCCTGCGCGCTCGCCGTCACCTCGGCACGTGAGGGAAAGCGCACCCTGCTCGTGGACGCCGACCCCCTCGGTGGCGGACTCGACGTACTCCTGGGCGGAGAGGCGGCCGAGGGACTGCGCTGGCCGGCGTTCGCGGCATCGCGCGGCAGGGTCGGCGGAGGGGCCCTGGAGGAGTCCCTGCCCCAACTGCACGCTCTGCGGGTGCTGAGCTGGGACCGGAGCGACACGGTCACCGTTCCCCCGCAAGCCGTGCGCGCGGTGCTGGCCGCCGCCAGACGGCGCGGAGGCGCGGTGGTGGTCGACCTGCCCCGCCGCATCGACGAGGGGGTCGCAGAGATCCTCGCCCAGCTCGACATGGGGCTGTTGGTGGTCCCCGCCGACCTGCGCTCCATCGCGGCGGCCGGGCGGGTGGCGTCCGTGGTCGGCATGGTCCTGCGCGACTTGCGCATCGTGGTCCGCGGGCCCTGCGCGCCCGGTCTCGACGGCCGCGAGGTCGCCCGCCTCCTCGATCTGCCCCTGGTGGGCGAACTGCCCGAGGACTCCTTCCCGTTGGACGGCGGGCCACCACCGGGGAGTGCGGCGAAGGGGCCACTGTCCCGGTTCTGCGGGGCCTTCTGGGAGCGGGTTCCGGTCGAAGGAGGGGGCGTATGAGCTGGAACACGAGTGGAGCCACGGATCACGGCGCGGAAATCGACGGACGATCCGGCCCCGGGCATCGCATCACCCGCACGGGCCGATATCCGGGGCGACAGATGGGCCGATACGTGGGCCGTTCACCGGTGCGGACGGACACCCGGGACGGACCCGAGCGTGCTGGGTCCGGGCCGAAGGACACCACGGACGAGCCCGAGCATGCTCCGCGCGGGCCGGCGGACACCCGGGACCGTCCCGGGCGACATCCGTCCGGGCGGGTCGGTGAGCCGGACGAAGCGTGGACCCACTTCTCCCGGCGCCAGCAAGCCCGGGGCGGCCCGGCCGGCTTCGTTCCAGCGGAAACCGAGGCGTGGGACGGGCACAGGGGCGATCCGTACGGAGGCGCGGAGCTGCTGGACGGTGTGCGGCAGTGGCTGGCCGAGAGCGGAGCCGAACCGACCCCCGCGCGCGTGGCACAAGCGCTGCGCGAGCAGGGGCGGGTGCTCGGGGACGCCGAAGTCCTCGGCGCGGCCGAGCGGTTGCGCTCCGAGCTGGTCGGCAGCGGCCCACTGGAACCACTCCTCGCCGACCCTTCGGTGACGGACGTCCTCGTGTCGGCGCCCGACCGGGTCTGGGTGGACCGCGGGGGCGGCCTGGAACTGACCTCGGTGTCCTTCCCGGACGCGGCGGCCGTACGACGTCTCGCGCAGCGCCTCGCGGCGGTCGCCGGCCGACGGCTCGACGACGCCCGCCCCTGGGTGGACGCCAGACTGCCGGACGGAACCCGTCTGCACGCGGTGCTGCCACCCGTCGCCGTCGGCTCCACCTGCCTGTCCCTGCGTGTCGTCAGGCCACGCGCGTTCACCCTCGACGAACTGGTGGCGGCGGGCACGGTGCCACCCGGAGGGGACCGGGTGCTCAGGGCCCTGCTCGACGCCCGGCTGTCGTTCCTCATCAGCGGCGGCACGGGCTCAGGCAAGACGACCCTGCTGAGCGCGCTGCTGGGACTGGCGGGTCCCGGGGAACGGATCGTGCTCGCCGAGGACTCGGCCGAGCTGCGACCCGACCATCCCCATGTGGTGCGCCTGGAAGGACGGCCCGCCAATCAGGAGGGCGTCGGTCTCGTCTCGCTCCAGGATCTCGTCCGGCAGGCCCTGCGGATGAGACCGGACCGACTGGTGGTCGGCGAGGTGCGCGGCCCCGAGGTCGTCTCCCTGCTGGCCGCACTGAACACGGGACACGAAGGCGGCTCGGGGACTCTTCACGCCAACGCGGCTGCACAGGTACCGGCCCGGCTCGAGGCCCTGGGCACCGCGGCCGGGCTGGACAGGGCCGCGCTGCACAGCCAACTGGCGGCGGCGCTGTCCGTGGTCCTGCACCTCGTTCGGGACCGGACCGGACGGCGCCGGATCGCCGAAGTGCACGTGCTGGAACGCGATCCGTCGGGACTGGTGGTCACGGTGCCGGCACTGCGGTGGGGCGAGGACGCCTTCGCGTACGAGCGGGGGTGGGAGCGGCTCCAGGAACTCCTGCGGGAGGGAAGCCGGGGGATCGAGGTCAGCGGGTGTCGAGGGCCGGTCGGGCCGGCGTCGGAGGAAGTCCGCCGGGACCGCTGGAGTGCGAGGGGACCCTCCGAGGTGATGGATGCCGGGTCGCCGGCAGGGCCCGGACAACGGGATGCGGACGGGGAGCGGGATGAGGATCGGTGAGATGGCGGACGCGCCCGCTGGAGCGGCGGTGGCGTGTGCCGGGATCGCGGCCTGGCTGATCGGCGGCCACGGCTCGGGCGTACGCAGAGCGAGGGCGCTGCTCGCCGGCGGTGGAGTGGCGACCGGACCGCCCGGATGGGAGAGGGTCCGTGTCGACTGGCGGCGGCTCCGCGGGCGGCTGCGGCCGGAAGCCTGGTCGCTGCTGGCGGGAACGGTGATCGCCGTACTGGGCACTTCGGTCCTGCCACTCCTTCTCGGCGCCGCCGGTATGCCTCTGCTGCGCCGGGTGCGGCTCACAGCGGAGGCCCGTCGCGAGCGGGAGCGGCGTGGGGACGCGGTGATCGCCCTGTGCGGTGCTCTCGCCGGTGAGGTGCGTGCCGGACGTCAGCCCGGCGAGGCGCTGCTCGCCGCCGCGCGCGACTCGGACGGCCTCGCCGGCGCACAGCCGTCGGTGCTGGCCGCGGCGAGATTCGGCGGGGATGTGCCGGGCGCCCTCACCGAGGCGGCACGACAGCCCGGCGCCGAAGGGCTGGTGGGGCTCGCCGCGTGCTGGCGCGTGGCCGTCGACCGGGGTGCGGGGCTCGCGGCGGGACTTGACCGGCTGGAGGCCGCACTCCGCGCGGAGCGCGATCAAAGAGCTGACATGCGTGCCCAGTTGGCGGGTTCGCGCTCCACGGCGTCCATGCTCGCGGGCCTGCCGGTGCTCGGTCTCCTGCTCGGCACCGCGCTCGGCGCCGACCCCCTGCACGTGCTGCTGCACACCGGTCCCGGCCTTGGCTGCCTGGTCGTCGGCGGAGTGCTGGAGGGCGTGGGGCTGTGGTGGGCGCTGCGGATCGTACGAGGAGCGGAGACGGCATGAGCGCGGAAGTTGTCCACAGGCTGGGGGTACTCGTGTGCGGAGTTCTCCTGGTCGGATCGCCCGCCCGCTGGCTCGGGACGGTGCGGCGGGCGAGGAGGGTGCGCGGACGGCTGGCCGATCTGCTGCTCCCCGATTCCGCCCCGCCGCCGCGGCGCCACGAATTACGGAACCAAGGTCGGCGGTGGCTGACTCTGTTGGGGGTGGTGTGCGCCGGCTGGGTCCTGATCGGCGGTCTCGCCGGAGTCCTGGTCGGGCCGGCGGCCGGGTTCGGTCTCCGATGGTGGCTCCGGCGACGCAATCCGGTGCCTCCTGAGGAGTACGACACCCCGCTCGCGGCCCGCCAACTGCCCCTCTCCGCCGACTTGGTGGCCGCCTGCATCGCCGCGGGAGCCAGCCCGGTGGCGGCCGCCCAGGCCGTGGGCGATGCGCTGGGCGGACCGGTGGGTGAGCGGCTGGCCCGGGGCGCCGCCGAAGTACGGCTAGGGGGTGAACCGGTCGACGCGTGGCGGAGGTTGGCGTCCCTTCCTGGAGCCGCTGGCCTGGCGCGGCTGCTGGAGAGGGCGGGCGACTCGGGAGTGCCGGCTGCCGTGCCGGTCGGGCGGATCGCGGCCGAGGCGCGAGCAGAGTGGGGGCGCACCGCGACGGCGCGGGCGCGCCGGGCGACCGTCATGGTCACCGCCCCGGTGGGGTTGTGCTTCCTGCCCGCCTTCCTCGCGATCGGCGTGCTGCCCGTGGTGATCGGGTTGGCGGGCGGGTTGTTGCGAGGGGGTGGTGGGTGACGGGCGGCGCCATTGGCGAGCGGCGACGGTGAACGGCAAGGACACGAAACGGCCAACAAGGCTGCATCTGACGGAGGTTGAAATGGACGCGACGGCGCGGGTTCTCCGACCGGCACAACGGCGGGGACGACAGCAAGGGCAAGGGCAAGGGCGCGGACGACAGCAAGGGCAAGGGCAAGGGCGAGTGCAAGGGCAAGTGGGGGCGCGGGCGCGAGGGGACCGAACTGCGTGGCTGCTGGCGACGCGGGCCTGGATGGCCGCGACGATCGCGGCGCGGAGGGACACGGGCATGGTCACCTCCGAGTACGCGGTGGGTGTCATCGCGGCGGTGGCCTTCGCCGCGGCCCTCTACAAGGTGGTGACGAGCGGGCAGGTCGGCGAGGAATTGCAGGGCATCGTCGGGCGGGCGCTCAATGTCCAGATGTGAACGCGGCTTCTGGCGGGCCCGGTTGAGGGCTGGGCCGGCTCCGCCGCGGGACGCGGGATTCGTCACCGCGGAGGCCGCCGTGGTCCTGCCGTCGCTGGTGCTCGTCGGGATGGCGCTCGTCTGGGCCCTGCTCGCCGCGTCCGCGCAGATCCAGTGCGTGGACGCGGCGCGGGCGGGCGCCCGGTCGGCGGCACGCCAGGACCGGTCGGAAGTGGTGCTGGCCACGGCCCGCCGGGCGGCTCCGTCCGGAGCGAAGGTCACGGTGGGCCGGGAGGGCGACCTGGTCCGGGTGACGGTCGTCGCGAGGACGCCCGGTCCCGCCGCCCTGTCCCTGGAACTGAGGAACGAGGCGGTGGCGCTGGCGGAGGAGACGGTGGGGGACTCGGCTGAGGGGGTGGACAAGAGATGAGGCGCCGGAGTCGTGGGCGGGTTCGGCGACGGGTGTGGTCGCCCGTCTGGAGCGACTGCCATGCGCGGTGGCGTGCGAGGCGGCATGCGTGGTGGCGTGCGTCCTCCGACAGGGGTTCCGCGACGGTCTGGGCGGTGGGCGCGATCGCGGTGCTGTGTGCCGTCTTCGGGGCGGTGCTGTCGATGGGGCAGGCCGTCGTAGTGCGGCACCGGGCGGCAGGAGCCGCGGACCTGGCCGCCCTCGCCGCGGCGGATCACTGGAGCGACGGCGGCGCGGCGGCCTGCGCCAGCGCGGAGCGCGTGGCCCAAGCGCAGAGAGCACGGCTCGTGCGGTGCGCGGTCGAGGGACAGATCTCGGACGTGACGGCAGTGTCCGGAACGGGGCCGATCACCGCCGAGGTCAGATCGAGGGCAGGGCCTCCGGAACTCGCGGAACCGCCGGCGTCCGAGGCGCCTCGGGGCTTCCGGCCTTCGGGGTCCTCCAACCGTCCGAGCCATCCAGGCCGTCCGAGCTCCAGACCTTGGCCGCCACGCACCCGACATTCACCCGTTCGGCCGTAGGGCTCCCACCTTTGTCCACCAGGTCGCCAGCCCTACCTTCGTCCGCCAGCCGCCAGCCGCCAGCCGCCAGCCGCCAGCCGCCAGCCGCCAGCCGCCAGCCGCCAGCCGCCAGCCGCCAGCCGTCGCCCCTCCCTCATCCGGCCCTCGGCCTCACCCGTCCGGCCCCGACCGCTCTCCAGCGGGCTCTCCAGCCGGCTCTTCAGGTGCCGTCCGGAGCAGTTCGGTGAGAAGGCGTACGGCGCCTCTTTTGTGGAGCGGATCGTTGCCGTTACCGCATTTGGGGGACTGGATGCAGGAGGGGCAGCCGGCCTCGCACTCGCATGAGGCGATGGCCTGGCGGGTGGCCGTGAGCCAGGAGCGGGCGGTGTGGAAGGCGCGCTCGGCGAATCCGGCGCCACCGGGGTGGCCGTCGTACACGAAGACGGTGGGCAGGAGCGTGTCCGGGTGGAGGGGGACGGAGACGCCGCCGATGTCCCAGCGGTCGCAGGTGGCGAACAGCGGCAGCATGCCGATCGACGCGTGTTCGGCGGCGTGCAGGGTGCCGCCGAGGATCTCCGGGTTGATCCGGGCCGCGTCCAGCTGGTCCTCGGTGACCGTCCACCAGACGGCACGGGTTCGGAGCGTACGGGGAGGGAGGTCGAGCTTGGTCTCGCCGAGCACTTCACCGGTGATGACACGTCGGCGCAGGAAGGAGACGACCTGGTTGGTGACTTCGACGGAGCCGTAGCACAACCGGCCCTCACCCCAGGGGACTTCGACATCGGTTTCCAGGACGGCGATGGTGGTCGTGTCCCGGGCCACCGTCGAATACGGCGGGCTGGCCTCCTCGACCAGGGCGACGGAGTCCTCCAGGTCCAGCTTGCGCACCAGGTACGTACGGCCCTGGTGCAGATGGACCGCGCCCTCGTGGACCGCCGTGTGCGCGGCTCCCTCGTCGACCGTGCCGAGCAGGCGGCCGGTCCCGGCCTCGACGACCTGCACCGGGCTGCCGCCGCCCCCGCGGATGTCGGTCAGGTCCACGGCCCGCTCCTTGCGGGTCCAGTGCCAGGCCGTGGCGCGGCGGCGCAGCAGCTTCGCGGCCTCCAGCTGCGGCAGCAGTCCGGCGGCGGCCGGGCCGAAGAGTTCCAGGTCCTCGTCGGTGAGGGGGATCTCGGAGGCGGCGGCGCACAGGTGCGGGGCCAGGACATAGGGGTTGTCCGGGTCGAGGACGGTGGATTCCACCGGTTGGTCGAACAGGGCCTCGGGGTGATGGACGAGGAAGGTGTCCAGCGGGTCGTCCCGGGCGACCAGGATCGCGAGCGCGCCCTCACCGGAGCGGCCCGCGCGGCCGGCCTGCTGCCAGAGGGAGGCGCGGGTGCCCGGGTAACCGGAGATGACGACGGCGTCGAGGCCGGAGATGTCGACGCCGAGTTCGAGGGCGGTGGTGGCGGCAAGGCCGAGGAGTTCTCCGGAGTGCAGGGCGCGCTCCAGGGCGCGCCGTTCCTCGGGGAGGTAGCCGCCGCGGTAGGCGGCGACGCGCCGGGCCAGGGAGCGGTCGATCTCGGCGAGGCGTTCCTGGGCGATGACCGCGACCAGCTCGGCGCCACGCCGGGACCGTACGAAGGAGATCGAGCGCATGCCCTGGACGGTGAGGTCGGTCAGCAGATCGGCCGTTTCGGCGGTCGCGGTACGCCGTACGGGTGCACCTTTCTCACCGTGCAGCTCGGTGAGCGGGGGCTCCCACAGGGCGAACACGAGTTCCCCTCGCGGGGAGGCGTCGTCGGCCACCTCCACGACGGGGAGGCCGGTCAGGCGGCGCGCCGCGACCGAGGGCTCGGCGGCGGTGGCGGAGGCCAGCAGGAAGACGGGAGAGGCGCCGTAGCGGGCGCAGAGGCGGCGCAGACGGCGCAGTACCTGGGCCACGTGGGAGCCGAAGACGCCGCGGTAGGTGTGGCACTCGTCGATGACGACGTAGCGCAGGGCGCGCAGGAAGGAGGACCAGCGGGGGTGGGAGGGCAATATCCCGCGGTGCAGCATGTCGGGGTTGGTCAGGACGTAGTTGGCGTACTGGCGTACCCACTCGCGTTCCTCGAAGGGCGTGTCGCCGTCGTACACGGCCGGGCGTACGGCGTTGCCCAGCGGGAGTGAAAGTTCCTTCACCGAGCGGCGCTGGTCGGCTGCCAGCGCCTTGGTGGGGGCGAGGTAGAGAGCGGTGGCACCCCGGCCGTTCGGGGCCTCGGAGCCCTCCAGGAGGGCTGTCAGGACCGGGGCGAGGTACGCCAGGGACTTGCCGGAGGCGGTGCCGGTGGCGACGATCACCGACTCGCCGTCCAGGGCGTGCTCGGCGACCTGGGCCTGGTGGGCCCAGGGGTGTTCGATGCCCGCCGCCTGGACGGCTGCGATGACCTCCGAACGGATCCGGTCGGGCCAGACGGCATGGCGACCCGCTCGCGGGGGCAAGTGCTCCGTATGAGTGATGCGCGAAGCCCGGCTCGGCCCCGAGGCGAGCCGGTCCAGGACTGTGCTCGGCGAGGGGCGGGAAGCTGTGTCCGCCGAGGTTCGATCGGATCGGTGATTCTTGGCCATCGGCATCGAGTGTGTCACTGGCGTGACGGACAATGGGCCCAAGGCGTCGTGCACGCCTGCCGGTAAGTGATTGAATGCCATCGCGGCTGGCGAACCGTCCCGGGGGCTCTGCCGAGGTGTCCCATGGGGCGACCGCTCGATAGCAAGGTGCTGGAGGATCCGTGGACCTGTCCCTGTCGACTCGCAATGTGTCCGGCCCCAACGGCGACCGTACGGTCGTCGAGGTCGGCGGCGAAATCGATGTATATACCGCGCCCAAGCTGCGTGAGCAGCTGGTCGAGCTGGTGAACGACGGCAGTTTCCACCTCGTCGTCGACATGGAGGGCGTCGACTTCCTCGACTCCACCGGTCTCGGCGTACTGGTGGGCGGCCTGAAGCGCGTCCGGGCCCATGAGGGCTCGCTGCGTCTGGTGTGCAACCAGGAGCGCATTCTGAAGATCTTCCGTATTACCGGTCTCACCAAGGTGTTCCCGATCCACACCTCGGTGGACGAGGCGGTCAACGCGACCGACTGACGGCCGGTCTCCGGGTCCGTGGGCCCGGTGTCGAACACATCGGGGACCGGGCCCACGGCCCGGCCCCCAGACAGCACGCCCGTAGTTCAGAGGGGGATGCATGGCCACCGTTGAACTCCGCTTCAGCGCGCTGCCCGAGCACGTCAGGACCGCCCGACTGGTGGCGGCAGCGGTGGCGCGCAGGGCCGGAGTGGACGAGGCCGTCCTCGACGAGGTCAGGCTCGCCGTCGGTGAGGCCTGTACTCGTGCCGTCGGGCTGCACCAGAGCGGCGGTATCTCGGCGCCGGTGCATGTGACGCTGATCGAGGAGGAGAAGCAGTTCTCCATCGAGGTCGGCGACGAGTCACCGGGTTCGGTGCCCGGTGGGGCGGCGTCCGGCGCCGTCTCGGACACGGACGCCGAGGAGGACGAGATGGGCCTCGCGGTCATCAGCGGCCTCGTCGACGACGTGGAAGTCATCGCCGGAGAGAACGGCGGACTGATCAGGATGAGCTGGCCCACCACGCCGCCGGCCGTGGCTCTTTCCTGACACCAGCCTCTCTTTCTTTGTCCCGAAGGGCCCTACTCGGTGGGGCCCTTCGGCATGTCCGGGAACCCGCACTCGTCCATATGGTGATCGTGCACGGCGTTTCGTGAATTGATTCACGACCGGTGGCGCGATAATTGGATCAAGCGCCAATGCTTCTGGGGCATTACTGCATTTGGGTCCGTGAGCCCCTGTCGATCATTTGCTGAAGAGCAAGTGAAGGCTAATTCCGCTTACCGCGTACTGTTTTGATCAGGTTCCGGTACCTAGAATCCGTCCACATCTTGAGCTCAGCCCAAGCGTCAAGGAGGACGAATGGCGGGGCTTTCTACCCCTCATCAGTTTGACCACCCCACAACCTTCGCAGCCGCGGTTCTGACGGACGGCAACCGTCTCGTCGTGACGGTTGTCGCGGTCGTCGCCGTGGCAGCGCTCGTGGTCGCCGGGATCCTGGTACGCCAGGTTCTCGCGGCCGACGAGGGCACCGACAGCATGAAGAAGATCGCGACGGCGATCCAGGAGGGCGCGAATGCCTACCTGGGTCGGCAGATGCGCACGCTCGGCGTATTCGCCGCCGTGGTGTTCTTCCTGCTCATGCTGCTTCCCGCGGACGACTGGAATCAGCGCGCCGGACGGTCGATCTTCTTCTTGATCGGCGCGGCGTTCTCGGCGACCACCGGCTATATCGGTATGTGGCTCGCCGTACGGAGCAATGTCCGCGTGGCCGCCGCGGCAAGGGAAGCGACCCCGGCGGAGGGTGAGCCCGAAAAGGATCTCACCGCCGTCTCGCACAAAGCCATGAAGATCGCTTTCCGCACCGGTGGCGTCGTCGGCATGTTCACGGTGGGGCTCGGTCTGCTGGGCGCCTCCTGTGTGGTGCTCGTGTACGCGGCCAACGCGCCGAAGGTCCTCGAGGGCTTCGGTCTGGGCGCGGCACTGATCGCCATGTTCATGCGTGTCGGCGGCGGCATCTTCACCAAGGCCGCCGACGTCGGTGCCGACCTGGTCGGCAAGGTCGAGCAGGGCATTCCGGAGGACGACCCGCGCAACGCCGCGACCATCGCCGACAACGTGGGCGACAACGTCGGCGACTGTGCCGGCATGGCCGCGGACCTCTTCGAGTCGTACGCCGTTACGCTCGTCGCCGCGCTGATCCTCGGCAAGGTGGCGTTCGGCGACTCCGGGCTCGCGTTCCCGCTGATCGTGCCCGCGATCGGCGTGATCACCGCGATGATCGGCATCTTCGCGGTGGCACCGCGGCACGCCGACCGCAGCGGTATGTCGGCGATCAACCGCGGGTTCTTCATCTCCGCCGTGGTCTCGCTCGTCCTCGTCGCCCTCGCCGTGTTCGTCTACCTTCCGGGGACCTACGCCGAACTCGACGGGGTCACGGACGCGGCGATCAAGGCCAAGGGCGGTGACCCGCGGATCCTCGCACTCGTCGCCGTCGCGATCGGCATCGTCCTGGCGGCGCTCATCCAGCAGTTGACCGGCTACTTCACCGAGACCAGCCGCCGTCCCGTCCGGGACATCGGCAAGAGTTCCCTGACCGGCGCGGCCACCGTGATCCTCGCCGGCATCTCCCTGGGTCTCGAATCGGCCGTCTACACCGCCCTGTTGATCGGTCTCGGCGTGTACGGGGCGTTCCTGCTGGGCGGTACGTCGATCCTGCTGGCGCTGTTCGCCGTGGCGCTCGCCGGAACGGGCCTGCTCACCACGGTCGGTGTCATCGTCGCCATGGACACCTTCGGTCCCGTCTCCGACAACGCGCAGGGCATCGCCGAGATGTCCGGTGACGTCGAGGGCGCGGGCGCGCAGGTGCTCACCGACCTGGACGCCGTCGGCAACACCACCAAGGCCATCACCAAGGGCATCGCCATCGCCACCGCCGTACTCGCGGCCTCGGCCCTCTTCGGTTCGTACCGTGACGCGATCACCACGGCCGCGAGCGATGTGGGCGAGAAGGTCTCCGGACCGGGCGCGCCGCTGAACCTGATGATGGACATCTCGCAGCCCAACAACCTGGTGGGGCTCATCGCGGGCGCAGCGGTCGTCTTCCTCTTCTCGGGGCTGGCGATCAACGCGGTGTCGCGGTCCGCCGGGGCCGTGGTCTACGAGGTGCGGCGGCAGTTCCGCGAACACCCCGGGATCATGGACTACTCGGAGAAACCCGAGTACGGGAGAGTCGTCGACATCTGCACCAAGGACGCGTTGCGCGAACTCGCGACACCGGGTCTGCTCGCGGTGCTCACCCCGATCGCGATCGGCTTCACGCTCGGCGTCGGCGCGCTCGGTTCGTTCCTCGCCGGCGCCATCGGCACCGGCACGCTGATGGCGGTCTTCCTCGCCAACTCCGGCGGCGCGTGGGACAACGCCAAGAAACTCGTCGAGGACGGCCACCACGGCGGCAAGGGCAGTGAGGCCCATGAGGCGACGGTGATCGGTGACACGGTCGGTGACCCGTTCAAGGACACCGCCGGGCCCGCGATCAACCCGCTGCTGAAGGTCATGAACCTGGTGTCCCTGCTGATCGCTCCGGCGATCGTCAAGTTCTCGTACGGCGACGACAAGAGCGTCGGCGTGCGGGTGTTCATCGCCATCCTCGCGCTCATCGTGATCGTGGGCTCCGTGTACATCTCCAAGCGGCGCGGGATCGTCATGGGTGACGAGGAGGACGACGACGAAGGGATCGCCAAGTCGGCCGATCCTGCGGTGGTTTCGTAACTCACAGGTTCCGCGCCCGACGCGGCACGGATTCCGTGCCGCGTCGGGGAGTGGGCCAACGGGCGGGCGTACGGCACGTGTTGATGTGCCGTACGCCCGCCCTGTGTCTGTTCACGCCGTCTTCGTGAGCCTTCTCTCTCTTGGTGCAAATGGCTTCAATAGGTGTCGTACTGGACATTCGCCATATGGGTGTCGCCCACATGGCGTGTATGTTCCGGGGCCGAGAGCCATGGAAGGGACCAAACCGGTGAACAAGAAGCTCGCGGCCGCACTGTCCGGCGGTGCGGTACTGGTGCTCGCGCTGTCCGGATGTGGCAGCAGCGGCAACAGCGGCAACGACAAGCTGAACTCCTGGGCCAAGCAGGTCTGCGACGCGGTGAAGCCGCAGGCGCAGAAGATCGAGGACGCGAACGCCGCGATCCAGAAGCAGACCTCGGACAACAGCACGCCGGATGCCGTTCAGAAGACCGACGCACAGGCCTTCCAGGACATGTCCGACGCCTACAAGGCGATCGGCACCGCAGTCGACAACGCCGGACCGCCGGACGTGGAGGGCGGCAAGACGAAGCAGACCAACGCGGTCAAGGAGCTCCAGGGGATCTCCACCTCGTACGCCGCACTCAAGACGCAGGTCGCCAAGCTCGACACCAAGGACCAGGCCAAGTTCGCCGAGGGCCTCAAGGGCATCGCGACCCAGCTCGGCAAGCTGAGCCAGAGCGGCAGCGACGCTTTGAAGCAGCTGGAGGAGGGCGACGTGGGCAAGGCGATGGCCCAGCAGGAGAGCTGCAAGTCGGCGTCGGCGTCCGGCTCCGCCGGGGCGGCCAACGGCTGAGACCGTCGGCAGCAGGCAGCAGGCAGCAGGCAGCAGGCAGCAGGCAGCAGGCAGCACGCAGCACGCAGCACGCAGCAGGCAGGCGGTACGGCAGGAGAGCAGGAGGGGCCCGGCGCGCAGGCGTGCCGGGCCCTCGGCATGCGCCGCGCCTGAGGCCCAGGCCGCCCTCGTTGTCCACAGGCAGGCCTCTGTCCACAGGGGTGGGTGCCGGTGGGCGATAGCGGACACAATGGGAGGCGTGAGTCACACCAGCCTGTCACCCTTGCCCTCGTCCGATCGTGCCGACACCGCCGCCCGGCTGCGGAGCGCCCTGCTCGAAGCCTCCTTCACCGCGGACGGTCTCCTCGACCTGCTCGGCGCCCCCGCGTACGCCGCGCTGGCGCGCAGCGAGACCGTGCCCGCCCTCCGGGCGACCCGTGGGGACACACCGCTGGAGACGCTCGTCAGACTGTTCCTGCTGCAACAGCCCGTTCCGTACGCACGTGTGGCGGACGTGCTGCCTGCCGAGGAAGCCCTGGAGAGCGGCTGGCTGACCCGGACGGGCGGGGACGAGGTCGCCGCGAGCGTCGACATCCGGCCCTATGGCGGACCGGACGGCGAGGACTGGTTCATCGTGTCCGACCTCGGATGCGCCGTCGGCGGCGCGGGTGGCATCGGCAGCCGGGAGGAAGGGGTCGTCCTCGGAGTGGGAGGCGCCTCCACGACTCTCGCCGGCATCACCGTCCGCAAGCCCGTCGACTCCGCGCTCGATCTCGGCACGGGTTCCGGAATCCAGGCCCTGCACGTCGCACAGCACGCCACACGCGTGACGGCGACCGACCTGAACCCCCGCGCCCTGCACATCACCGCCCTGACCCTGGCGCTCTCCGGCGCCCCGGCCGCCGACCTGCGTCAGGGCTCCCTCTTCGAGCCGGTCCGTGCCGACGAGACGTACGACCTGATCGTCTCGAACCCGCCCTTCGTGATCTCTCCGGCCGCCCGGCTGACGTACCGCGACGGCGGAATGGGCGGGGACGATCTGTGCCGCACGCTCGTTCAGGAGTCGGGGGACCGGCTGAACGAAGGGGGATACGCCCAGTTCCTCGCCAACTGGCAGCACGTGGAGGGCGAGGACTGGCAGGACCGGCTGCGGTCCTGGGTGCCGCGCGGCTGTGACGCGTGGATCGTGCAGCGCGAGGTGCAGGACGTCACGCAGTACGCGGAGCTGTGGCTGCGCGACTCGGGCGACCACAGGGCCGACCCGGCCAGCTACCAGGCGCGGTACGACGCGTGGCTCGACGAGTTCGAGGCCCGCAAGGTGAAGGCCGTCGGCTTCGGATGGATCACGCTGCGCAGAACGGCGGCGGCCGAGCCCTCGATCACCGTCGAGGAGTGGCCGCACTCCGTCGAGCAGCCGCTCGGCGATGTCGTCCGTGAGCACTTCGACCGGATCGACTATCTGCGACGACACGATGACGCGGGTCTGCTCGCCGGCCACTTCAGACTCGTGGCGGAGGTCGTGCAGGAGCAGGTCGGGCTGCCCGGCGCCGAGGACCCGGAGCACGTGGTGCTGCGTCAGCACCGGGGCATGCGCCGGGCGACCAAGGTGGACACGGTCGGCGCGGGCTTCGCCGGCGTGTGCGACGGCACGCTGAGCGCGGGGCGCATCCTCGACGCCATCGCCCAACTGGTCGGCGAGGATCCGGTGTTGCTGCGGGACCGGACGCCCGCACAGATCCGCCTGCTGGTCGAGCAGGGATTCCTGGAGCCGGTCGCGTAGTCGGGGACGCGGGGGTGAGGTGGGGCGGGCAGGGGTGGGGGAGGGGGAGGGGAATCCGGCCAACATCCGGAGAACGGCGAACGCTCCCGTTCCCATGCTCGATGTACCTCTCCGTATCCGTCTCCCACCGCGTTTCGTATCCACCCCTCCATCCGCCCCCGCTCCACCCCTCCATCCATCCCTCGCTCCCCCATCCGCCACGGCTTCCGTTTCCGCCTCCGCTTCCACCCCCACCTCCCCACGGACCGTCACCCACCCCACCCCGCTCCACCGCACCCCACCTCGCTCCACCCGGCTCACTCACCCCGCCCCCAGCCCTGCCCGCCCCCACCTGTCCCCAGCCCGCGGTGTGCCATCGACCTGCGGCATCGAACGGGACCGGAACGACGGATTCGCCACAGTCGGGAGCGCCTCGAGTCGTGCCGGAGGGTGAGGAGAGGGAGGGCGGACCGTGACGCAGGGGGCGGAGTGGGTGCCCCATGGGGTGTCGGTTGCCCGGTGTTCACCGTGGGTTCGTGTGCCGGCTGCCGGGGCCTGTCAGCGTCCCGAGCCTGAGAACCCGGGGTGGGAGGAAAGAGCGATGGAAAGCGGTCCTGCGATCTTCGCGGGGATGGTGTTCGCCCTGTTCGGAGGCGGAATCCTGGCCTGGACGGTGGTCCGGGTGCGCCACGGCGAGCCGGTCGCCCACGGTGTGAGCCGTGTCGCATCGGCGACCCTCGCGGGGGTCGCCGGCAGCGGTGCTCTGGTGCTCGCGGTGTGGTGCTTCACGCGCCTGTGAGACCGCGCGGGAGGACCGCGGCTCCGGTAACTGGGAAGTTACCCTCCGGATAGGCCCGGAAGGGCAGGTCGACACTCCGGGCGGCAGGAATGGCGGTAGTCGGGTTACCGTTCGAGTGGCCGTTGCGGGCTTTTCCCGTTTGACACGGGGGCGGGATGTACCGTCACACTCCGCAGCGTCAGCATGACCCGATCCCTCGGGAGTCAAGCCCCGAGGAGATTCCGCGTCGACCGGAGAGAAGAGCGAAGTTGTCCCCGACCAGCGACACCGCACACGGCGGCCGCCGACTCGTCATCGTCGAGTCGCCTGCCAAGGCGAAGACGATCAAGGGCTATCTCGGCCCCGGCTATGTCGTCGAAGCGAGCGTCGGGCACATCCGCGACCTCCCCAACGGCGCCGCGGAGGTGCCGGAGAAGTACACCGGTGAGGTCCGCCGACTCGGTGTGGACGTCGAACACGACTTCCAGCCGATCTATGTGGTCAACGCCGATAAGAAGGCCCAGGTCAAGAAGCTCAAGGACCTGCTGAAGGACTCCGACGAACTTTTCCTCGCCACCGATGAGGACCGCGAGGGCGAGGCCATCGCGTGGCACCTCCTGGAGGTCCTGAAGCCCAAGGTTCCCGTCCACCGGATGGTCTTCCACGAGATCACCAAGGACGCGATCCGCAGCGCCGTCGCCAACCCGCGCGAGCTGAACAAGCGCATGGTCGACGCCCAGGAGACCCGCCGCATCCTCGACCGCCTCTACGGCTACGAGGTCTCGCCGGTCCTGTGGAAGAAGGTCATGCCGCGGCTGTCGGCGGGCCGCGTCCAGTCGGTGGCGACCCGGCTCGTCGTCGAGCGGGAGCGCGAGCGCATCGCCTTCCGGTCCGCCGAGTACTGGGACCTGACGGGCACCTTCGGCACCGGTCGCACCGGTGACGCGAGCGACCCGTCCACCCTCGTCGCACGTCTGACCTCGGTCGACGGCAAGCGGGTCGCCCAGGGGCGCGACTTCGACTCGCTCGGCCAGATCAAGGGCGCGAACACGCTCCACCTGGACGAGACGAACGCCCGCGCGCTCGCCGCCGCCCTGACGGACACGAACTTCGCGGTCCGCTCGGTCGAGTCCAAGCCCTACCGCCGCTCGCCGTACGCGCCGTTCCGTACGACGACGCTCCAGCAGGAGGCCTCGCGCAAGCTCGGCTTCGGTGCGAAGGCGACCATGCAGGTGGCCCAGAAGCTGTATGAGAACGGCTTCATCACCTATATGCGTACGGACTCCACGACCCTGTCGGACACGGCCGTCACGGCCGCCCGCGCCCAGGTCACCCAGCTGTACGGGGCCGACTACCTGCCGGCGCAGCCGCGTACGTACGCCGGAAAGGTCAAGAACGCGCAGGAGGCGCACGAGGCGATCCGCCCCTCGGGTGATCGTTTCCGCACCCCCGCCGAGACGGGGCTGACCGGCGACCAGTTCAGGCTGTACGAACTGATCTGGAAGCGGACCGTCGCCTCGCAGATGAAGGACGCGGTCGGCAACTCCGTCACCGTGAAGATCGCGGGCACGTCCGCCGACGGCCGGGACGCCGAGTTCAGCGCGTCCGGCAAGACGATCACCTTCCACGGCTTCCTGAAGGCGTACGTCGAGGGCGCGGACGACCCGAACGCCGAGCTCGACGACCGTGAGCGCCGCCTCCCGCAGGTCGGCGAGGGAGACCCGCTGTCCGCCGAGGACATGACGGTCGACGGCCACGCCACCAAGCCGCCGGCCCGCTACACCGAGGCCTCCCTGGTCAAGGAGCTCGAAGAACGCGAGATCGGCCGCCCGTCGACGTACGCGTCGATCATCGGCACAATCCTCGACCGCGGCTACGTCTTCAAGAAGGGGACGGCCCTCGTGCCCTCCTTCCTGTCGTTCGCCGTGGTCAACCTCCTGGAGAAGCACTTCGGGCGGCTCGTCGACTACGACTTCACCGCCAAGATGGAGGACGACCTCGACCGCATCGCCCGCGGTGAGGCGCAGGCCGTGCCGTGGCTGAGGCGCTTCTACTTCGGCGAGGGCGACACGGCCGGTGCCGCCGAGGCGGGCAACGGCGACGGCGACCACCTGGGCGGTCTCAAGGAACTCGTCACCGACCTGGGCGCCATCGACGCCCGTGAGGTGTCCTCGTTCCCCGTCGCCGACGGCATCGTGCTGCGCGTCGGCCGCTACGGCCCGTACGTCGAGCGCGGTGAGAAGGACGACGAGAACCACCAGCGCGCCGACGTCCCCGAAGACCTGGCCCCGGACGAGCTGACGGTCGAACTCGCCGAGGAACTGCTCGCCAAGCCGAGCGGTGACTTCGAGCTCGGCGCCGACCCGCAGACGGGTCACCAGATCATCGCCAGGGACGGCCGCTACGGCCCGTACGTCACCGAGGTACTTCCCGAGGGCACCCCGAAGACGGGCAAGAACGCCGTCAAGCCGCGTACCGCCTCGCTCTTCAAGTCGATGGCGCTCGACACGGTGACGCTGGAGGACGCCCTCAAGCTGATGTCGCTGCCGCGTGTCGTCGGCGCCGACGCCGAGGGCGTCGAGATCACCGCGCAGAACGGGCGTTACGGCCCGTACCTGAAGAAGGGCACGGACTCGCGGTCGCTCACCGCCGAGGACCAGCTCTTCACGATCACCCTGGAAGAGGCGCTGGAGATCTACTCCCAGCCCAAGCAGCGGGGCCGCGCGGCCGCCAAGCCGCCGCTGAAGGAGCTGGGCACCGACCCGGTCAGCGAGAAGCCGGTCGTGGTCAAGGACGGCCGCTTCGGGCCGTACGTGACCGACGGCGAGACGAACGCGACCCTGCGTTCCGACGACAGCGTCGAGGACATCACGCCCGAGCGCGGCTACGAACTGCTCGCCGAGAAGCGTGCCAAGGGCCCGGCCAAGAAGACCGCGAAGAAGACGGCCGCCAAGAAGGCGCCCGCGAAGAAGGCACCGGCCAAGAAGACCGCCGCCAAGAAGACGACGGCTTCGAAGACGGCCGCCAAGACGACGGCCGCCAAGAAGACCGCCGCGAAGAAGACGGCGCCCTCCGAAGGCTGAGCCACCGGTCCGACCGGCGGGAGATCCGCCGGACGTGCGGGAGATCCGCCGCACCTGTCAGAGAGCGGAAGCCCCTACACCATTTGGTGTGGGGGCGTCCGTTTGTTCGGGCACCCTCCGGGGAGTCAGTGGGTCCGGATAGGCTGGCAGGATGACGCGAGCCGAGCAGCCAACGGCCCACAACTGGGCCCCCGACGAAGCCCTGGTCGCGGATTCGCGCGAGCGTGCCGTCCGCGCACTGCTGCGACAACCCCAGCTGAAGCGGTTGTGGAGCGCACATCTCGTGGGAGGTGTCGCCGACGCCCTGGCCCTCCTGGTCCTGGTCGTCCTCGCCCTCCAGGCGGCGATCTCCGAGGGTTCCTTCGGCGGTGGTGTCCGCGGGGCGGCGCTCGCCGTGGCGGCCGTCTTCGGAGCGCGCGTCCTCGCGACGCTGCTCTTCGGAGCTGTGCTCCTGGGCCCCCTGACATCGCTCACCTCACCGGACGGGCCCCTCGACCGGCGCTGGACCATGCTCGGAGCGGACGGCCTGCGGGCCGCGCTCCTCATCGTCGCGCCCCTGTTCATCGACTGGACCCCGGACAACGCGCTCGCCGTCGTCCTGGTCATCGTCTTCGTGGCCGGAGTCGCCGAGCGGTTCTGGACGGTCTGCCGGGAGAGCGCGGCGCCCGCGCTGCTGCCCGCACCGCCGCTCGAGGGCGCCACCGTGCGCCCGCTGCCGGACCACATGGAAGCGCTGCGACGCCTGTCCCTGCGTACGACGTTCGTCGCGCTGCCGCTCGCGGCCCTCGCCCTGGTCGTCGTCTCCCTGGTCAGCAACATGCTGGGCGCCGGGATCGACTGGTTCCACCTGCACCAGGCGGCGCTCGCCTCGTACGTGGCGGCCGGACTGTTCGCGGCCTCCCTGTCGGTGGTCACCTTCCTCGAACTGCCCGACGCCCGCACCCCGCGCGCGCGGTCGCCGCTCGAAGGGCTGCGCCGTCCGAAGACGGGCACCGCGGGTGACCGGGGCCGCACCGGCGCGATCCCGCTCCTGGTGCCGGCCTGCGCGGCCGTCGCAGGGGCGATCTCCGCGGCCGTCGCCGTCACCGTGCTGGACGCCATCGACCTGGGCGGCGGCCCGGTGCTGTACGGACTGCTGGTGCTGGCCCTGACCGGCGGCGTCGTCGCGGGCATCCGCACCGCCCCCTCGCTGCTTCCCTCGCTGTCGCGGCGCAGGCTGCTGGCGCTCGCGATCGCGTTCACCGGGATCACGCTGCTGGCCGCGGGACTCGTCCCGGACGTCACCACCGTGCTGCTGATCCTCGCCTTCGCCGGTGTCGGCGCGGGCGTCGCGGCCAACACCGGGCACGCCCTGCTCGACCAGGAGACCGAGGACTACCGGCGGGCCCGCACCACCGAGCACCTCCACGCGGTCGTACGCGTCTTCGTGGCGGTCGGCGCGATCGTGGCGCCGCTGGTGGCCGCGGCGATCGGCCCGCACCGGCTGGAAAGCGGCAAGTTCGTGTTCGCGCACGGCGGCGCCGCCTTCACCCTGATGCTGGTCGGCGCGCTCCTGCTGCCCGTCGCCGCCCTGGTGCTCGCCAAGGTGGACGACCGTTCCGGCGTGCCGCTGCGCAAGGACCTGCTGGACGCCCTGCGCGGCGGCGACGACCCGAGCCAGGTGCCCGCGACGAACGGCTTCTTCATCGCCCTGGAGGGCGGCGACGGCGCCGGCAAGTCCACCCAGGCGCAGGCACTCGCCGACTGGATCCGGGCCAAGGGCCACGAGGTCGTGGTGACCCGCGAGCCGGGCGCCACGCCGGTCGGCAAGCGGCTGCGCTCGATCCTGCTCGACGTGTCGTCCACGGGCCTCTCGCACCGCGCCGAGGCCCTGCTGTACGCCGCCGACCGCGCGGAGCACGTCGACACGGTCGTACGTCCCGCGCTGGAGCGGGGCGCCATCGTCATCTCCGACCGCTACATCGACTCGTCCGTGGCCTACCAGGGCGCGGGCCGCGATCTGTCGCCCACGGAGATCGCCCGCATCAACCGCTGGGCGACGAACGGGCTCGTACCGCATCTGACCGTTCTGCTGGACGTGTCGCCCGAAGCCGCCCGCGAGCGGTTCACCGAGGCGCCCGACCGGCTGGAGTCGGAGCCGGTCGAGTTCCACGCGCGCGTGCGGTCCGGTTTCCTGACGCTCGCCGCCGCCGACCCGAGCCGCTATCTGGTGGTCGACGCCGCGCAGGAGCCGGAGGCCGTCACCACGGTCGTACGGCACCGCCTCGACGTGATGCTGCCCCTGTCCGAGGCCGAGGTGAAGGCCCAGGAGGAGGCGCGCAGGGCGGCCGAGGAGGAGGCCCGGCGCAAGGCGGAGGAAGAGGCCGCCCGCAAGGCGGAGGAGGAGCGTCTGGAGCGCGAGCGCCAGGCGCAGCTCGCGAAGCTGCGCGCCGAGGAGGAGGAGCGCAAGCAGCGCGAGCTGGAAGAGGCCCAGCGGCGTGAGGCCGAGCGTCAGGCGGAGGAGGCCAGGCAGCGTGCCGAGGAGGCCCGCCGCCGTGCCGAGGAGGAGCGGGTCCGTCTCCTCGCCGAGGAGCAGGCGCGTGCCGCCGAGCAGGAGCGGGCGCGCAGGCAGGCCGAGGAGGAGGCGCGGCTGCGTGCCGAGGCCGAGGAACGCCGTCTGGAGAAGCAGCGGAAGGCCGAGGAGGCGTTGCTGAGGGCGGAGGAGGCCCGGCGGATCGCCGCCGAGGCCGCTGCCGCCTCGGCGGCCGCGTCGGCTTCGGCAGAGGCCGCGGTGTCGGGCGCCGGGACGGCTCCGAAGACCGACGCCCCGAAGGCTTCGGAGCCCGCCACGCGGACGGGACGTGACGCTGAGGAGTCTTCGTCGGCGTCTCCGTCCTCGCCCGCGCCCGCTCGGTCCGCTTCCCGTTCCGCGTCCACGCCTTCGTGGGGCGCGGCCGTGCCGGACAACGAGACGACGCTGCCCACGCCGGTCGTCACCGACCCGGCGGCGGTCGACGAGACCGCCGTGCTTCCGCCCGTACGACCGGACGAGCGCCGTGCGTCCAAGCGTCTGGGCTCCCGCGCCGACGTCGAGGACACGGCCACGCTGCCGAAGCCGCCGGTCCCCGGCGGGGCGGCGGACGAGACGGCGGTCCTGCCGCCCGTCTCCCCGGGCCGGGACGCGGCCGACGAGACGGCCGTCCTTCCTCCGGTACGGGACCGGGGCGCGGCCGGCAGGGCCGACGGACGGTCCGGGGACTCCGCGGACCGGGTGCCCCGGGGCTTCTTCCGCGACGAGCGGCCGGCGGCATCCGAGGGACCGTCCGACCGTACGAGGGAACTGCCCCAGGTGGACGAGACGGGCGCCCCGCGCCGCAGGCCCCGCCCCGACTGGGCCGAGGAGACCCCGCTCGACGACCTGCCGACCCTGGCGGACGAACTGCTGGGCCCGCGGGACGACGAGGACGACTGGGACGAGGGACCGGCACGCGGCCGGGGCGGGCGGCGACGCTAGCCGGTACGGCTGACGGCTGACGGCCGGGGCGGGCCTGGACCGCCCTGGCCGCCGCGGCCGCGTGGCCGCCCGGCTGTCGCGGCCGGCGTGGCCCTCGCGGAGCCGTTCATGCTCCGGCGGACGGTCTGGCCGGCTGCGGACGGCTGCGGGCCGCCGGACCCGGGTCGCGTCCGGCGGACGGGCGGTGTGCCCCGGTTGTCAGTGGCGACCCGCACAATGGACGACACGAGACAAAAGCGCGTGCGACGGAAGGGCGGAGCCCATGCCCGTGTGGGACGACCTGGTGGGCCAGGAGAAGGTGAGCGAGCAGCTCGCCGCCGCTGCCCGTGACGCCGACGCCCTGGTCACGGCGGTCGCCGCGAGGGCTCCGCAGCCCGAGGCGTCGAAGATGACGCACGCCTGGCTGTTCACGGGCCCGCCCGGTTCGGGCCGGTCCACCGCGGCGCGCGCGTTCGCGGCCGCGTTGCAGTGCGTGAGCCCCGACCGCGCGCTCGGCGGGATCCCCGGCTGCGGATTCTGCGACGGCTGTCATACGAGCCTGGTCGGCACCCACGCCGACGTGCAGATCGTCCGCACCGACCTGCTCTCCATCGGAGTCAAGGAGACCCGCGACCTGGTCCGGCGCGCCCAGCTGTCCCCCGCGGGCGGCCGCTGGCAGGTCATCGTCCTGGAGGACGCGGACCGGCTCACCGAGGGCGCGGGCAACGTCCTGCTCAAGGCGGTCGAGGAGCCCGCTCCCCGCACGGTCTGGCTCCTGTGCGCGCCGTCCATCGAGGACGTGCTGCCCACCATCCGCTCCCGCTGCCGACTGCTCACGCTGCGCACCCCTCCGGTGGAGGCCGTCGCCGACATCCTGATCCGCCGTGACGGCATCGAGCCCGAGGTCGCCGCGGCCGCCGCGCGCGCGACGCAGGGCCACATCGGGCGCGCCCGCCGTCTCGCGACGGACCCGAGCGCCCGTCAGCGCCGCGCCGCCGTCCTCAAGCTCCCGCTGCGGATCGACGACGTCGGCGGCTGCCTCAAGGCGGCCCAGGAGCTGATCGACACGGCTGCGGAGGACGCGAAGCAGCTCGCCGAGGAAGTCGACGTCAAGGAGACCGAGGACCTGAAGGCGGCGCTCGGAGCGGCCCAGGGCGGCCGGATGCCCCGGGGCACGGCGGGTGTCATGAAGGAGCTGGAGGACCGGCAGAAGCGCCGAAGAACGCGTACGCAGCGCGACAGCCTGGATCTGGCCCTGATCGACCTCACCGGCTTCTACCGCGATGTCCTCGCCCTTCAGCTCGGCTCCCGCCTGGCCATCGCCAACGCGGAGGCCGGGGACACCCTGGAGCGGCTGGCCCGCGGCGGTTCGCCGGAGTCGACCCTGCGCCGTATCGACGCGATCGCCGCGTGCCGCGAGGCGCTCGACCGCAACGTCGCTCCGCTGCTCGCGGTGGAGGCGATGACGATGGCGCTCCGCGCGGGCTGATCCGCCGATCCCGGTTCGTGACCGCGACCCGGCGGTGACTGGTCGCCCGGTTGACCAGGTCACTCGTACGAGCCGCTTCCGCGACTGAAGGTGATCGGGACATCGCGCAAGGTTAGGCTCGCGAAATGCACATGAGGCGCACCACACGGCCGATCCGACCCCTCCGTGCGAGCGGCGTGCTGCTGGCCGCCGCGGCGCTGCTCATCTCCGCCTGCTCCTCCTCGGGGAGTTCCACGACGAAGGCCGCGACGACCGAGGCGGTGCTCACCGCGCTGCCACGCGCCACCCCGTCGGCGCTGGCGCCGTACTACGAGCAGAAGCTGAACTGGCGCAGCTGCGGTGTCCCCGGCTTCGAGTGCGCCACGATGAAGGCCCCGCTCGACTACGACAAGCCCGGCTCGGGCGACGTCAGGCTGGCGGTCTCGCGCAAGAAGGCCACGGGACCCGGCAAGCGGCTCGGTTCGCTGCTCGTCAATCCGGGAGGGCCGGGCGGTTCGGCGGTCGGTTACCTCCAGTCGTACGCGGGAATCGGCTATCCGGCGGACGTCCGTGCCCGCTACGACATGGTCGCGGTCGACCCGCGAGGGGTGGCCCGCAGCGAGCCGGTCGAGTGCCTCAACGGTCGCGCGATGGACGCGTTCACGCAGACGGACACCACGCCGGACAACGGCCGGGAGACGGATCAGCTCGTCGCGGCGTACAAGAAGTTCGCCGAGGGCTGCGGCGCGCACTCGCCCGAGCTGCTCCGGCACGTCTCCACGGTCGAGGCGGCCCGTGACATGGACATCCTGCGGGCGGTGCTGGGAGACCGGAAGCTGACGTACGTGGGGGCGTCGTACGGGACGTTCCTGGGGGCGACGTACGCGGGGCTGTACCCGGACCGGGTGGGCCGGCTGGTGCTGGACGGCGCCCTCGACCCGTCCCTGAACGCGCGCAAGCTCAACGAGGAGCAGACGGCCGGGTTCGAGACGGCGTTCCAGTCCTTCGCGAAGGACTGTGTGCGGCACAGCGACTGCCCGCTGGGCGACGCGGGCACGAGCCCGGACGAGGTGGGCCGGAATCTGAAGGCGTTCTTCCAGCAGCTGGACAAGCAGCCGATCCCGACGGGGGACCCGGACGGCCGCAAGCTGGGAGAGGCGCTCGCGACGACCGGGGTCATCGCGGCGATGTACGACGAGACGGCGTGGCCGCAGCTGCGGGACGCACTCACCTCCGCGATGAAGAAGAACGACGGGGCGGGCCTGCTCGCCCTCTCCGACAGCTACTACGAGCGGGACGCCGACGGCCGGTACGCGAACCTGATGTCCGCCAACGCCGCCGTGAACTGCCTCGACCTGCCTCCCGCCTTCTCCGGCCCCGACCAGGTGGAGCAGTCGCTCCCGGCCTTCGAGAAGGCGTCCCCCGTCTTCGGCGAGGGCCTGGCCTGGGCCTCGCTGAACTGTGCGTACTGGCCCGTCAGGAACACCGGCGAGCCCCACCGCATCGAGGCGAAGGGAGCGGCGCCGATCCTGGTCGTGGGCACGACCCGGGACCCGGCGACCCCGTACCCCTGGGCGCAGTCCCTGGCCTCCCAGCTCTCCTCCGGCACCCTCCTGACGTACGTCGGCGACGGCCACACCGCCTACGGGCGCGGCAGCAGCTGCATCGACTCCGCGATCAACGGCTACCTCCTCCAGGGCATGCCTCCGGAGAAGGGAAAGCGCTGCTCATAGCCGTCCCGGGCAGCCGCGGAGCCCCCGCACCGGGCGGTGTGCGGAGCACCCCGGGAAACTGTGTAGACTTACCGACGTTGCTGATCGCACCATAGGTGTGGACAGCGCGCCGCCTTAGCTCAGATGGCCAGAGCAACGCACTCGTAATGCGTAGGTCTCGGGTTCGAATCCCGAAGGCGGCTCTGTGGAAGCCTCAGGACTCACTCGCCGTGACCTGGGGCTTTTGCTTTTTTCGAGCGCGACGGCGTCCTTACACGCGACCGCCCCGACCCCGCCCCCCCGTCAGTGGCCGCTCGGGTCGTGGGCCGAGACCGGGATCGTCTCCTTGTGGAAGAAGGACGGGCGGAAGGCGTTGTACGCGAGCATCAGGACGGCTCCGAGGAGGAGGGCGCCGATGCCGGTGACGAAGACGCCGCCGAGCTGCCAGTGCGGCGGGAACGGCAGGGTCCACGACGTGCTGCCGTAGTCGGCGGCGGCGTACACGATGCAGGCGTTGACGAAGAAGTAGAACAGCATCAGACCGCCCAGGCCCGGCATGATCCCGCGCGTCCACAGGTCGCGCGGGCTGCGCGTGAGGACCTTGCGGTAATACCAGACGCAGGCGAAGCCCGTGAGCCCGTAGTAGAAGGCGATCATCAGGCCGACGGAGCCGATGGAGTCGGCCAGGACGTTCTCGCTGACCCGGGTCAGGATGACGTAGAAGACGGCCGAGGCCAGCCCCATGCCCACGGTGGACCAGGTCGGGGTCAGGAACCGGGGGTGGATACGGGCGAAGCGCTGCGGGATGGCCTTGAACGCCGCCATGGACAGGGTCGTACGGGCCGTCGGGAGGATCGTCGTCTGGGTGGAGGCCGCCGCCGAGGTGAGGACCATGACGATCAGGAGCTTGGTGGCGACCGTGCCCCAGCCCCCGCTGCCGAAGACCTCGGCACCGAGACTGGAGAGGACGTCTCCGGAGTTGTCCGGGTTGCCCAGGCCGATGCCCTTGTCGCCGACGCCCGCGAAGGCCTGCGCGGACGTGGTGACCAGGACGTAGACGAGCAGCAGGATGACCGTCGAGATGACGGCCGCGCGGCCGGGCGTGCGGTCGCGGTCGACGGTCTCCTCATTCACGGACACCGCCGTGTCCCAGCCCCAGTAGATGAACACACCGGCGAGGATGCTCTTGGTCAGGTCGTCGAACGAGTTGATCTCGAAGGGGTTGAACCACGACCACGAGATCTCCGACGACGAGCCCGGTGCCGACCCTCCGTACACCTTGACCAGCGCGGTGATCGCCAGCAGGAACAGCACCACGATCTCGATGGTGAGCAGCGCCTTCTGGAGGTTCGCGGACAGCTCGATGCCGATGTAGCAGATCAGCGTCATCAGGGCGATCCACACGACGCCGACGAAGGTGACCCAGAAGGTGTTCTGCGCCAGTCCGTCCGCGCCGATGAGCTGGAAGCCGTACGCGCCGGCGATCTGGGCCAGATTGGCCATCACGATGATGTCGGCCGCGACGATGCCCCAGCCGCCCAGCCAGCCGGTACGGGGGCCGAAGGCCCGGGACGCCCAGGTGAACGTGGTGCCGCAGTCGGGGTCGGCCCGGTTCAGTTCCTTGTAGCCGTAGGCGATGAGGAACATCGGGACGAACGCGAGGATGACCACGATCGGTGACTGGAAGCCCACGATCCCGACGATGACGCCGAGGGTCGCCGCGAGGCTGTAGGCGGGAGCCGTCGAGGCCAGCCCGATCACCGTGCTGGAGAACAGGCCCAGGGCGCCGCCCTTGAGACCCTTGTCCGTGGCGCCGGGGCCCAACGGGGGCAGTGGCGCGGGCGGCGGTACGGATGGTGAGCTCATGGCGCCCTCCGGAACCTGGTGGCGCCCGCCGGGGTGGACCGGGCGCACGCTGTCCCCGGCCCGGAAGCCTGGGCATCCTGCGGATCACCGGGGGACGCCCGGGGAGCCGGGCCGCTCCCACCAGCATGAACCCGCTCGCCGACAACCGGTAGTCGAGCCGCGCCCCGCGCGGCCGTCAGGTGTACGAGGGCCGGCCGGGCCGGGCGGTGTCATCCTGCGGGGATGACGGGATCCAGCACGGCGGGCGGCGGGTACTCCGGTACTCCGCTGGCCCGGAAGATCGGCATCAAGGCGGGGCACCGGGTACGGCTGGTCCACGGGCCGCCGGACTGGGGGATTCCCGGGCTGCCCGAGGACTGCGAGATCGGCGAGGGCGGCCCGGAAGGAGCCGCCGTCACCGTCGCCTTCTTCCGCGAGCACGCGGAGCTGGCCGCGCGGGCGGCCGGGCTGGCCGCGGACCTGTCCGACGCGGCCATGCTGTGGATCGCCTGGCCCCGTCGCGCGGCCGGGCACCGCAGCGACATCACCGAGAACGATCTGCGGGACCTCTTCCTGCCCCTGGGCCTCGTCGACGTGAAGGTGGCCGCCCTGGGGGAGGACTGGTCGGGGCTGAAATTCGTCCGGCGCAAGGAGAACCGGAGCTCTTGATCACGGACGTATGACCGTAGATCAGGACGTACGTACGGCTGACGTACGCGTGTACCCGAGGGAGTACGTGAGGGGTCGTCCCGGTGAACGACTAGCATCGCGGCACAGTTGTCGGCCGGGATGGGGTGGGTGTCGTGTCACAGGCGGAGGAGGGGCCACGGATCGCCGTAGCCGTGGTGACCATGGGCAACCGGCCCGTCGAGGTCGACGCGCTGCTCACCTCCGTGGCCAAACAGGACGTGGCGCCGGCCCGCATCGTGATCATCGGCAACGGCTGTCCGCTGCCCGAGTTCGCCGAACGCCTCGGTCTGCCGGGCGAGGTGACCACGATCGAGGTGGAGGACAACCTCGGCTGCCCCGGTGGCCGGAATGTCGGCCTGAGCCGGCTGCGTGAGTTCGGGGACGTGGACGTGGTCGTCGAACTCGACGACGACGGGCTCCTCGTGGACGCCGACGTGCTGCGCAAGGTGCGGGATCTGTACGCGTCCCGGCCGCG
Source organism: Streptomyces sp. f51 (assembly GCF_037940415.1). Lineage (NCBI taxonomy): Bacteria > Bacillati > Actinomycetota > Actinomycetes > Kitasatosporales > Streptomycetaceae > Streptomyces > Streptomyces sp. f51. Next base: position 4,024,542 of record NZ_CP149798.1, read on the forward strand.
GCTCGGCATCGTCGGCTTCCGCATCGCCGACGAGAACGGGGAGACCCAGCGCCGCCATGTGCCGAGGGTCGGGGCCAAGGACCCGATGCGCGGCGGACCGGTCACCGGCTTCCTCGGGGGCGGGCACGCGCTGTCCATGCCGATGCTCGCCGAGACGGGGGACTGGCCCGCCGAGTTCTTCTTCGCGCACGAGGAGACCGACCTCGCCTGGCGGGCGATCGACGGCGGCTGGACCGTGCTGTACGAGCCCGAACTGCTCCTCCAGCACCCGAAGACCTCGCCCGCCCGGCACGCCATCTACTACCGCGTGACCGCCCGCAACCGGGTCTGGCTCACCCGCCGCAGGCTGCCCCTCGCGCTGATTCCCGTGCACCTGGGCATCTGGATCGTGCTCACACTCCTGCGGACGCGTTCGGTCGGCGGGCTGCGGGCCTGGTTCGGCGGCTTCGCGGAGGGGCTGCGCAAGTCCGGCGGGGAGCGGCGCCCGATGCGGTGGCGGACGGTCTGGCGACTCACCCGCCTCGGCCGCCCGCCGGTCATCTGAACCAGGCGAGCGGGTCCTGAGCGCCGGTCCTGACCACTGGTCCGGGGGCCGGTCCGCCGCACGGTCCGCGGCTCGGTCCCGGTCGTCGTCGGTTCTTCGGCCGGTTCCGTCGGACGGTCCTGGTCTCCAGGTCACGGATCTTCGGCCGGTTCCGTCCGATCGGCTCGGCCGTCGGTCTTCGGCCGGTCCCGTCCAGCGGTCCCGTCCGCCGGTTCCGTCGGCCGTCCTCGGACGGGATTCCGCCACGGGAATCCCGTCCGAGGGCTCGGTTCATGGAGTTCGCGTGGGGATCTTGTACGGGATCGCGCACGGGATCGGCGACCGGATTCGGTCAGGGACCGGGTACGCGACGGGGTCAGGGACCGGGTGTGCGACGGGGTACGCGACCAGGTACGGGATGCAGACGGACGGAGGCCCCGGGTCGATCACCTCGACGACCGGGGCCTTCCACGTCCCCGGATCCGGCCACGGCGGCGACACTCCCCCGAGTTACGCGTAGTACGCGCGCACCGTCGGGCCAGATCCGATGGAATGATCACATCAGGCCACGCCAACGGATCGCTAACATGAGGCCAACGGTTCCCTCGGGAACGATCACTTGACCGGCGTGAACCCGTCCTGAGGGGCGTGAATCCGCCGTGGTGCGCGGCCGGCGCGGCCGGGCGGAAAGGCGTGGAGCGGCGTGATGCGGAACGAGCTGCGGTTCGGACTGCTGGGGCCGCCGGTCCTGTACGACGCCCATGGCGAGGTCGGCTCGATCGGCAGCCGCAAGACGCGTGCCCTGCTGGCCGCGCTGCTCCTCGAACCGGGCCGGGTCGTCTCGGTCGAGGTGCTCAAGGACGCGCTGTGGGGCGGGGCGCCGCCCGCCTCCGCCCATGCCTCCCTCCAGAACCACGTGACCCGGCTGCGCCGACTCCTCGACGATCCGGAACGCCTGCGCGCGGTACCGCCGGGGTACGTCCTGCGGGTCGGCGAGGGCGAGTTGGACGTCCGCGTCTTCGAGCGGCACGCCGCCCTCGCGCGCGACGCGCACGCCGAGCGCGACTGGGAGCGGGCGCTGCGTGAGTCCGCCGCCGCGCTCGCGCTGTGGCGGGGCGCCCCGCTCGGCGGCCTGCCGCCGGAGACCGGCGGACACGCCCTCGTCCAGCGTCTGGAGGAGGCCCGGCTGCTCGTTCTGGAGTGGGGGTACGAGGCGGAGCTGGGCCTCGACCCGACCGCCTCCCGGCTCGACCGGCTGGCGCCGGAGCTGGCGGCCCGTACGGCCGAGTATCCGCTCCGCGAGTCGTTCCACCGGCTTCTGATGCTCGTCCTGCACCGCGCAGGACGCCAGGCCGAGGCGCTCGCCGTCCACCGAGACCTGCGGGCCCGCCTGCTCGACGAACTCGGCGTCGAGCCGGGCCCCGCCGTGCGCAGGGCCCACCTGGAGATCCTGCGGGAGGACGACGGGACCCCGGGGGAGTTTCGTGCCGACGAGACGGCTTCTGGCGGGGGCGCCCCGGGCACCGGAGACGCGGGCTGGATCCCGGGTGAGGCGCCGGACCGCAGACGGGGCGGCGACCGACGCAGGCAGGCCCGGGACCGGAACAACGACGTTGACGGGACCCGGGCTTGGGGCCGGGGCGGCGCCTGGAACGACGGTCGGGAGGGCGCGAACGCCGGTGGGGACGGGAGTGCCCGCCGGGACGAGGGGGTCGGCGGGGGCGACGGTATCGGCCGGGGCGGGAACGGCGACGACGGCGACAGGCGCCGGCACGGCCGTGTTGACCGTGACAGGGTCGCGGCCCGGGACATCACCACCCCCGACCGGGCGGGCAAGGGTGGTCGCGACGGCAGCAGCAGCCGGGACGGAAACCTCGGTGACGACGGCGCTGCCGGCCGCGACAGCGGCATGGGGCGCGGCGGGGGCGCCGGTCGTCACGGGAACAGCGTTCGTGACGGCAGCGTCGGCCAGAACGGCCCCGCCGGCCGGAACAGCGACGGCGGCCAGGCCGGCCGCAGTGGCCGGGACGGGGCCTTCGACCGGGACGAGAACGCCGACCTCGACGCGGACGCCGACCTCGACGCGGACGCCGGTAGGGACGCGGACCGTGGTCGAAACGGGGATGCCCGGCAGGCCGGAGACCGTGGTCGGGACGGGGATGCCCGCCATGACGCGGACCGTGGCCGGGACGGGGATGCCCGCCATGACGCCGATCGTGGTCGGGACGGGGATGCCCGCCATGACGCCGACCGTGGCCGAGACCGGGATGCCCGGCAGGACGACGACCGTGGCCGGGGCGGGGATGCCGGTCGGGACGGAGGCGGCGGTCCGGTGCAGGCCGACGGTGGGGCCGTGGAGCCCGAGGTCGGTTCCGCCCGCGCCGAACGGGACACCGCCTCACCGCCCAGGCCCGCCCAACTCCCGCCACCCCCGGCACACTTCACCGGACGTGAGGACGTCCGCGACCGGCTGCTCCGGATCCTGAACCCGGAGCACTCCCTGCGCCTCACGCACCCACAGGACCTGACGCCCGCGGCGCACCCGGACGGCGCATCCGACAGCAGGGCCTCCGCGGACGCGCCCGCCGGCGCACCCGCCCGTCCCGCCACCGGCATGCCCCGGGTGGCGGTGATCAGCGGGATGGCCGGCGTCGGCAAGAGCGCGCTCGCACTCCATGTCGCCCACGGGCTGCGGGAACGATTCACCGACGGCCAGCTGTACGTGAACCTGCACGGCGCCACCCCCGGCATGACCCCGCTCACCGCCGGTCAGGCCCTCGCCGCGCTCCTGCGCGACCTGGGGGCCGAACCCCGGCGGATCCCCGAACACCCCGACGCGGCGGCGGCGTTGCTCCGGTCGATGCTCGCCCCCACCCGCACCCTCATGGTGCTGGACGACGCGGCGCACGCCGCCCAGGTGCGGCCGCTGCTGCCGGCCGGCCCCGGCTGCGCGGTGATCGTGACGAGCCGCTCGCCGCTCGCGACCCTCGACGGCGCCGACCGCTTTCCGCTCGCGCCGCTGACGGACGAGGACAGCGCGGCCCTGCTCCGCGCGATCTCCGGCCGCCGGGAGGGACTCGACGGAGGCCACCCCCTCGTCGAACTCACCGGCCGGCTGCCGCTGGCCCTCCGGGTCGTCGCGGCCCGTCTCGCCGCCCGCCGCGCCCTGACCCCCGACGTTCTCGCCGGTCAACTGGCCGCGACAGAAGGCCGGTTGCACCATCTGGAGTACGACGACCTGAGCGTGCGCCGTTCGCTCGCCGTCGCGCACGACGCGCTGCGGGCCTCCGAGCGGGAGGCCGATCAGGACGCGGCGCTCGCCCTGTGCCGTATCGGCGCGCTCGATCTGCCCGCCTACGGAGCCGCCCTCGTCGCCCGTCTCACCGGCACCGACGAGCGCCGCGCCGAGGCCGCGCTCGACCGCCTCGTCGACGTCGCCCTCCTGGAGGAGACCGCGTACGGGCGGTACGCGCCGCACGATCTCGTACGCGACTTCGCCCGGGAGATCGCGGGCGCAGCGGAGTGCGTCCTCGGGACCGGGGTGATGGGGGCCGGTGCGGGCGTTCCGGCCGCCGGAGCCGTTCCCGGAGCCGCTCCCGGAGCCGGTGGAGCCGCCGCCCTCGCCGGCGACGACGGTCGGATACCCGTGGCCGTCGCCGAGCGCGCCCTGCGTTGGTACGCCGGTGTCGCCGCCCGTTCCCTGGAGGCGCTCCTCGAACCCGGTCTCGACCGGGAGGACCGCAGTCGGCCGACCGCCTCGCAGCCGGCGGGGCACGCGGCGGACGTGGCGGCCACGCCCCCGTTCTGCTCCGCGCGGGAGGCCTTCGCCTGGGGCGACACGGAGCTGGCGAACGTGGTCGCGCTGGCCGAGCGGTACGCGCACACCTCCCCGTACTTCCCCCTGCTGGCCCGCCTGCTCAACCCGTACGTCCAACGAAGCGGCCGGGTGGCCGAGTTGGAGGTCCTCCAGCGGGCGGCGCTCGCGGCGGCGCGACTGCTCGGCGACGAGGCGGCCGAGGCGTACGCGCTCGGCGACCTCGGAGGACTGCACTTCATGACGGGCCGGGTGGGCGAGGCGCTGACCCTGAACGACGACGCGCTCGCGATCTGGCGCCGCCTCGGAGTGCGCTCCTGCCAGCGGCGGGCCCTGAACAACCGGGGCATGCTCCTCGAATCCCTCGGCCGTCACGCGGAGTCGGGAGAGGCGCTCCTCCAAAGTCTCCAGTTCTCGCGGGAGTTGGGCGACCCGCACATGGAGGCCATCACCTACAGCCACCTCGGCAACCTGTACGAGCACACCGACCCGAGGGCCGCCATCGACCACCACAAGCGCAGTCTCGCCATCGGCGACGCCGTGCAGGACGTGATCATCCGGCACTCCGCGCACTGCAACATCGGCTACGCCCATCTGACGCTCGGTGAACCGGCCGCCGCCGTACCCCACTTCGAGGAGAGCCTGCGCATTCTCGGCGGCCACGGCGACTGGCACGGCGAGTCGCAGACCAGGCTCGGTCTGGTGCGGGCCCTGCGCGGTGTCGGTCAGTGGGAGCGGGCCGTGCGTGAGTGCGATCTGCTGCGGTGCCGTGCCGACCGCCGCGCGGACGGCTACACCGGAGGCCTCGCCCGACACCAGGCGGGCCTGCTGCTGCGGGAACGCGGTGACATCGAAGCGGCCCGCCGGGAGTGGGCGTCCGCCCTGGAGGCCCTGGAGGACACGGACAGCCCGGTGACCGGCGAACTGCGCGAGCTGCTGGCACGATAGACGGTCCGATCGCGCGCGGGTCGCGAAGGCGGCCGACGCCCCGGCCCGCCCGGTGACGCCGGTCGACTCCTTTCGTGTCCGCTCATTTCGCGTCCGCGTAGCACCGGACGACCGCCGTCGTGAACGGAAATCTCACCGGTGTCTCCCCGAAGGTGAGCCGGCCGGCGAGTTCGGCCGCGTCACGGATGGCGGCCACCACGGTCTCCGCCTCCTCGGCGGGGCAGTGCACCATCACCTCGTCGTGCTGGAAGAAGACGAGCTCGGCGGCGAGGCCGGAGCAGGTGCGGCGCAGTGCCGCCAGCATGAGCAGGGCCCAGTCGGCGGCGCTGCCCTGGACGACGAAGTTGCGCGCGAACCGGCCGCGGGCGCGGGAGTCGGAGGACGCGTATCCCGGCACCCAGCCCTGGTCGCCGCCCGTGTCGACGGGCTCGTCCTGCGGCATGCCCGCCTCCTCCCCGGTGCCCGCGCCCGAACCGGCCGCCGGGGGACAGGTCCGCCCCAGCCAGGTCCGCACGAGGCGCCCTTCCTCGCCGGCCCGGGCCGCGTCGTCGACGTAGGCCACCGCCTTGGGGAAACGGCGGCGGAGCAGGGCGAGGTTCTTCAGCCCGTCGCCGGACGTCTGGCCGTAGACGGCGCCGAGCACGGCGATCTTGGCCTGGTCCCGGTCGCCGGAGAACGCCCGGTCCGACACCGATTGGTACAGGTCGCTCTCCCGGCCCGCGACCTCCATGAGGCCGGGGTCGCGGGAGATGGCCGCGAGCACGCGCGGCTCCATCTGGTCGGCGTCGGCCACGACCAGCCGCCAGCCGGCGTCGGCGACCACGGCACGCCGGATCACCTTGGGGATCTGGAGCGCGCCGCCGCCGTTCGTCACCCAGCGCCCGGTGACGGTCCCGCCCGGCAGGTACTCGGGCCGGAACCGCCCGTCGCGCACCCAGTCCTGGAGCCAGGACCAGCCGTGGGCGACCCAGATGCGGTACAGCTTCTTGTAGGCGAGCAGCGGCTTCACGGCGGGATGGTCGATCGACTCGATCTCCCACCGCCGGGTGGATTTGACCTTGATCCCGGCCTGCGCGAACGCCTTGACGACGTCGGCGGGCAGGTCGGGCCTGACCCGTCTTCCGAAGGCAGCGGACACCTCCTCGGTGAGCTCGGCCAGGCGCCGGGGCTCACCGCCTCCGGTGTACCGGTCGCCCAGCAGTTCGCGCAGCACGTCCCGGTGGACGTCCGCGCTCCACGGCAGCCCCGCCCGGTTCATCTCGGCGGCGACCAGCATCCCCGCGGACTCCGCGGCCGTCAGCAACCGCATCCGCTCCGGGTGCGCGGTGGCTTCGTGGCGGCGCTGCTGGTCGGCGTACACCGCGAGGAGGTCCGCCAGCGGCAGGCGCACGGGGCCGGGTTCGAAGAGGGAGGACTGCGAGCCGGGTTCGGCGGACCGCTGGGGCGGGTCCGGTGGTACGGGGCCGCCGCGCAGTCTCGCGAGCGCGGCGGCCGCCGACCGGGGCTCGCCGAGCCGCCCCTCGTGCCCGAGCAGCAGGGTCTCGGCGGCCTCCACGTCGTAACACCGCTCCACTCGCACCCCCGTGGCGAGCAGACGCGGATAGACGTCGGCCGTCGACCGCCATACCCACCGGCTCACGTGCGGCCGGGTCCGTACGGCTTCCGCGAGGTCCGCCTCCCGGCGGACCTCTCCCGCGGGCAGCCCGTCCGGGCCGAGGGCGGCGATCTCGGCGCCACCGTCCTCGGCCGGCGCGAGAGCCCAGCGCTCGGTCATGATTCCGAGTCTCGCAGGAGGGTCTGACAACGGCCGCGAGCACGCCGGGAGGAACCTGGGGAGGGTCCAGGGGCCGCGTGGTGGTCCCGGACCACCACGCGGCCCCGGGTGGTGGTCCCGTGATCGTGGGACCCGCACCACCGAGCCCCCTACTGGTCCGTCTGCTGTCCGGTCCCCGCGACGACCTCCAGCACGCGCGCGAGGTAGGCCTCCGTCGCGGTCTTGTCGATGCCGAGGCCGCTGAGAACGCCTTCGCCGTTCTCGAACTCCAGCAGGGCCAGCAGGATGTGCTCGGTGCCGACGTAGTTGTGGCCGAGACGCAGGGCCTCGCGGAAGGTGAGCTCCAGGACCTTCTTGGCCGCCGGTCCGTACGGGACCAGTTCGGGGACCTCGTCGGCGGCGGGCGGGAGTGCGGCGAGGGCCGTCTCCCGGACGGCGTCCAGGGTCACGCCCTGTGCGGTGATCGCCTTCGCGGCGAGCCCCTCCTCCTCGGACAGGAGGCCGAGGACGAGGTGCTCGGGCAGTCCCTCCGTGTTGCCCGCGGCCTTCGCGCTGTTGTGCGCGGCCATGACCGTGCTCCGGGCGCGGGGCGTGTAGCGGCCGAAGCCCTGGCTGGGGTCGAGGTCCGCCTCCGCCTTCGGCACGAACCGCTTCTGCGCCGCCTGCCGGGTGACGCCCATGCTCCTGCCGATGTCGGTCCAGGACGCTCCTGACCGGCGTGCCTGATCCACGAAGTGCCCGATCAGGTGGTCGGCCACGTCACCCAGGTGATCTGCCGCGATGACCGCGTCCTGGAGCTGGTCGAGCGCGTCGGTGTGCACTTTCTTGATGGCCTCGATGAGGTCGTCGAGGCGTACGGATGCCTTGCCCGGTGAGTTCGTCGTCATGTGTCAACGCTAGGTTGACAGTGGGCGACTGTCAACCCGACGTTGACACTTGATGTCGTGTGGATCCCGCGAGGCCGCAAGAGCCGCCCGGCGCGCTGTCCACAGGGTGTGGACGAGCGAACGGCTCCGGCCCGGGGCGTACGCCGGCCCCCGCCCCGCCCGTGACACGATCGGGGGATGAGTACGTCCAGCACCGTGGAGCGCGCCTTCGCGGCCGCCCTCTACGCCGACTCCGACTCGGCCCTCGACACCGGAGCCTCCGTGCTCGCGGCCGACCCGGCCTCCGACGCCGAACTCGCCCGGCGTGGCGAGGAGTTCGTCGCGGCTGCCTGGCGGCGCGGCTGGCAGCCCGCCGATGTCGTACGGATCGTGCGGCGCGACCTGGACGACGTCCACGTACGCCTGCTGATCTCCTCGATCCTCAAGGAGGGGGAGGGCGAGCGCGCGCCCCGGGGTGCGCGCTGGGCGGCCCAGCTGGAGGAGTTGGAGGCCGAGCCGCACGACCTCAGGACCGACCGCTTCTCGCGTGCCACCGCGACCCTGGAGCTCTACCGTCTGCTCCTGCGCCTGCCCTCCATCGAGCCGCTGGAGGCGCCCAGGCCGCCGGTCACGGCCGCCGCCCCGCAGGAGACGCGCATGCTCGCCCGGATCCGCGCCCTCCTCGCGAAGGCGGAGGCGACCGGGTTCCCGGAGGAGGCGGAGGCGCTCAGTGCCAAGGCGCAGGAGCTGATGGCGCGGCACAGCATCGACGAGGCGCTGATCGCGGCCCGGACCCACGCGAAGGACACGCCCGGCGCCTGCCGTATCGGCGTCGAGGCGCCCTACGAGACGGCCAAGGCGGTGCTCCTGGACGCGGTCGCTGGGGCGAACCGCTGCCGCGCCGTGTGGAACGAGGCCCTCTGTTTCTCGACCGTCGTCGGCTTCGAACCCGATCTGGAGGCGGTCGAGCTCCTCTACACCTCGCTTCTCGTCCAGGCGACGGCGGCGATGACGAAGGTGGAGGCGGCGCAGCGGGCGGGCGGGCGCAAGCGTACGAAGACCTTCCGGCAGTCGTTCCTGGCCGCGTACGCGCACCGCATCGGCGACCGGCTCGCCTCGGTCGCCGAGGAGCAGGTGACCGCCACGGAGGGGGAGTTGCTGCCGGTCCTGGCGGCCCGTGACGTGGCGGTCGCGGACCACCTGGACCGGATGTTCCCGGAGACGGTCACGACGCGGATGCGCGGGGTCACCGACGAGGCCGGGTGGCACGAGGGCGCGGCGGCTGCGGACCGGGCGCAGGTCAGGGGCCGACGCCCGCTTCCGTAGCGGCCCCACGCACCCGTCTCCGTAGAGCCGGCGCGCGCCCTGTCCCGTAGGGCCGACCACGCGCCCGTCTCCGTAGAGCCGGCGCGCGCCCCGTCCCGTAGGGCCGACCACGCGCCCCGTCTCTGTAGGGTCGGCCGCGCGCCCTGTCTCCGGAGAGTCGGCGCGCGCCCCGCCGCCGTGGGGCCCGCCGCGCGCCCTGTCCCCGTAGAGCCGGCCGTGAGCCCGTATCGCCTTCCCGGGAACGTGGTGCCGGGGTCGTGATGTTCGTCGTCAGTCGCCCGCGTGCTGGAACGGTGTCACGGAGGCGTTCGGCTCGCTCGCCGATCCCTTGCCCGCCAGCGGGCCGTACGACCACGGGAAGCTCTGCGTGGTGTCGGCGCCGGGCAGGGCGATCTTCAGCGTCTTCACGGCGAGGGTCTTCGCGTCGCCCTCCGCGCCCCGCACATAGGTGATGGTGAAGGACGCGGTGTCGCCCTTGGCCAGGGTCAGTTCCTCCGGCGCCGCGGACTTGTCCGCCGCGATGTCGGCGGAGGTGCCGCCCGCCACCACGGAGAGTCCGGGGAAGCCCTTCAGGGTGCACCGGGCGCCCTTGTTGGTGAGGGTCACCGGGATGTTGCCCGTGTCGCCGGCTGCCGTGGCGGCGTTCGCGGGACCGACCTGGATCCCGCTGTCACCGATCGCACAGGCCCCGGCGGCGGCCTTCTTCGCCGGGGCGGCCGTGTCGCCGGATTTCCCCGAGGTGCCGGAGCCGCCGCCGTCGCAGGAGGTCAGGGCGAGGGCCGCCGCGAGGACGGTGACGGCGATGGGCAGAGCGCGCATGGGTTCCCCTGGGAGTCGTGACGATGTGCATGGATCATCACGCACCGCGGCCCACCGGGGTTGCCCACCCCCTGCCGTTCACCCGCACGGGACCGGTATCGCCCGAAATTGCCCGCTGGCGTTCCCGCCGTGTCGCGATGGGCCGACACGAACCCACGGTTTCGAGCTCGGGCGATCAGGCGATCAGCCGATCGAGCGACCGAGGGTCGGGCCGGACGGGCGGCAGGGGGTCGGGCGGGGGCGGTCAGGAACCGAGGCTCGCCGTGGGCAGGCCCGTGGGCAGCTTTCCGCCCACGCTCTTGGTGTACGTCTCCTTGCCGAGGCCACCCTCCCAGGTGATCGACAGCGTCGTACCGTTCACGGAGTCGACCATGCCGACGGCGCGCTTCTTGCTGCCGTCCGTGCAGGCGAGCCGGATCATCCGCATGCTCGCCTCGTCGGACGAGGTACCGCTGCACACGGTGCCTCCGGTCGCGAACAGGCCCGCCTGCTTGCCGTTGATCATGAGGACCACGGCCTTGCCGCCCGCCGTGGTGAGCCAGCTGCCCTGGAGCTTGCCGCCGCCGGCCGCGGGAGTGCCGGAGCCGCCGCCCGTGCCGGCCCCGTCCGTCGCGGACGCGCTCGGGTCCGACGACGGGGTCCCGGAGTCGTCGCTGCCGCTGCCGCAGCCGCTCAGCACGAGCGCCGCCGCCAGCCCGGCGGTCGCGGCCGCTATGCGCGCGTGGCGGGACGGGAAGGTCGCCGTGGTCACTGAAGCCCCCAAGGGTGGGATGGATGCGGGTCGCCCGAACGATCGCAGCAAGCTATCAGGAGGGCGCGGGAATCCTGCCGGGGAATCCGGCGTGCGGTTGCTCACGGGGCCACGCCCCCAACTCCTCGGGCCCCGCTGACCTGCCCGTTCTTGCCCGAGGGCCCCGGTGGACGCCCAACGCCCGCCGGACCGGCGCGCACGTGCGGCGGTCCGCGTCCTGGACCATTGCGTGAACACTGGAACAGTAAGGGCGCGGTATGCGTCTCTTCCTCATACACGTGGGATCCGATCCGGACGATCCCGCACGGATGTTGGCGCGGAAGATCATGGACGGGGGCCGGGGATCGCATGTGACGCGATTTCCGGGGAAAGCGCTTGACCGGATGCGGGCCGTACCGGCCTCCGGTGAGGTGCGGCCGTAGTCGGGCGAGCGGCAGCCGGTGGTCAAGGACCGGTGAGAGCTGTAACCGCAGGACCACCCCGCGTGCACGTGCATCTGCCCATGCATCTGCACATGAACAGAGCTATGATCCGAGTCAGTTGACTACTGCATCTATGGCCACCTCAGCCACTGCACGACCGGGGAGCGACCTGTGGACCACGACGTGTTCGACGTGGATGACGTGTACGACGGTATGGCTGAATTCGTGTACAACGGCATGGCTGCGACCGAGCTTGACGGCGTCGCCTGGCAGAAGAGCCGGCACAGCAACTCACAGGGTTCCTGCGTGGAGTTCGCGCGGCTGCCCGGCGGTGACGTGGCCGTGCGGAACTCGCGGTTCCCCGAGGGGCCCGCGCTCGTCTACACGCGCGCCGAGATCGAAGCCATGCTCCTGGGCATCAAGGACGGCGAGTTCGACCACCTGATCGCGGGCTGACGGCCGTGATCGCGGGCCGCCCCGAGCGAGCCGGCCGCGGGAGGTCCGGCCGGGGAACGGGCGGCCGTGTCGCGGCCGCGCACGAAACGGCCGGCTCGGGTGGCGCCGGACACGGAACCGGCGACGTCAATCGAGGGTGAGCTTCACTCTGCGTTCCGTAACGCGCGTAGAACCGCGGCGCCAAAGGGCGCCGCGGTTCGCTATTCGGGGGAGAGCGCGGCCGTGTCGGGCTGCGCCCCCAGCCGGAACAGCGCCCAGACGACCTTGCCGCTGAGCGTTCCGGCGAGCGGGTGCCAGCCCCAGCTGTCCGAGAACGAGTCGACCAGGAAGAGGCCGCGCCCCGACTCCGCCGCGAAGTCGTCCGAGTCGCCCGCGACGGGACTCTCGTGGCTGGGGTCGCGCACCGCGCACACCAGCCGTGAGGTCCACCGCATCAAGTGCAGCCGTACGGGCGGCCCTTGGTCGTCCTTGCGCGGGGTGTCCGAGGGCAGCGCGTGCCGCAGGGCGTTGGTGACGAGTTCGGAGACGACGAGGCAGACATCGTCGAAACGGTCGCCGATCTCCCACTGGTCCAGCGTTCCGCGGGTGAACTGCCGTGCCTCGCGCACCGCTTCGTAGCGGGCGGGCAAGGCGCACGAGGCGGCGCTGGACACGGCCGCGGGGTCGAGAGGCGGAAGTCCCTGCCGTAAGGGTTCGAGCATGGTCGATCCATTCGTCCCCATGCGAGGCACTCCCGGGTGTTCGCGGTCGTTGCGATGCAGCGGTGGCGCGGGGACCATGGTTCCGAATGCGTACAGCAGATGCAAGGGCAGATGCACGTGCACGCGCCCGAATTGGACCTTAGTCTGCTACTTCTTGGTCATTTCTTCCTTCACCTTATTCTCAGTTGTCGGCCCTTCGCTGATCCTTTTCTGTGCTCCGGCTTTGGCTGCTTTCCGTTTCCGTAACTGAACGAGTACTGCTTGAAGTGTTTTAGTGGCAGACTTCGGCGTCTGGAAGACCGTTGGGGAGGCTGACGAACGTGAGCGCTGGTGAGTCGAGCGGCTCGGTGGTGCGGCGCATGCTGCTGGGTTCGCACCTGCGGCGCCTGCGTGAGACACGCGGCATCACCCGTGAAGCGGCCGGTTACTCGATCCGTGCCTCCGAATCGAAGATCAGCCGTATGGAGTTGGGAAGGGTGAGCTTCAAGACCCGCGATGTCGAGGACCTGCTGACGCTCTACGGCATCAACGACGAGGCCGAGCGCACCTCTCTGGTCTCCCTCGCCAAGGAGGCCAACGTCGCGGGCTGGTGGCACAGTTACTCCGACGTCCTGCCGAGCTGGTTCCCCACCTATGTCGGCCTGGAGGGCGCGGCCCACCTGATCCGGGTGTACGAGGTGCAGTTCGTGCACGGTCTCCTCCAGACCGAGGCCTACGCCCACGCCGTCGTCCGGCGCGGGATGAAGGGCGCCTCCGCCGCCGACGTCGACCGGCGCGTGGCCCTGCGCCTGGAGCGGCAGAAGTACCTCGTCTCCGAGAACGCCCCCGAGTTCCACATCGTCCTCGACGAGGCCGCGCTGCGCCGTCCCTACGGTGACCGCGAGGTGATGCGCGGACAGCTCCAGCACCTGATCGAGATCTCCGAGCGGCCCAACGTACGTCTTCAGGTCATGCCGTTCAGCTTCGGCGGGCACTCCGGCGAGAGCGGCGCCTTCACCATCCTGAGCTTCCCCGAGTCCGACCTGTCGGACGTCGTCTATCTGGAGCAGCTCACCAGCGCGCTCTATCTGGACAAGCGCGAGGACGTCAATCAGTACGAGGGCGCGCTCAAGCAGCTCCAGCAGGACAGCCCCGGCCCCGCCGAGAGCCGCGACCTGCTGCGCGGGCTGCTCCAGCTCTCCTGACTCCCGCGTCTCCCGCGACTGCCCCGGGAGAGGCCGCGGACTTCTCTGGACTCCCGCAACTCCCTTGAAACACAAGTACGATGACATGTGATCAGACCGTGATCGGATGTCTGCTGACCCGGACCAAGGACTGTCTCGGCAGCACAGGGATTGAGGGAGCACATGTCGTCCTACTTCACCGACCTGGCCCAGCAGTACATCGACGGCGAGTGGCGCCCGGGAACGGGCTCCTGGGACATCATCGATTTCAACCCGTACGACGGCGAGAAGCTGGCGTCGATCACGATAGCCACGGTCGAAGAGGTCGACGACGCCTACCGCGCCGCCGAGCGCGCCCAGAAGAAGTGGGGCGCGACGAACGCGTACGCGCGCCGCGCGGTCTTCGAGAAGGCGCTCGCCGTCATCGACGAGCGCGAGGAAGAGATCACCGAGGTGATCATCGCCGAGCTCGGCGGCACCCGCCTCAAGGCGGCCTTCGAGCTGCACCTGGTCCGGGAGTTCCTGCGCGAGTCGGTCCAGCTGTCGCTGCGCCCCGAGGGGAAGATCATCCCTTCGCCCGGCGACGGCAAGGAGAACCGCCTCTACCGCGTCCCGGTCGGTGTCGTCGGGGTCATCAGCCCCTTCAACTTCCCCTTCCTGCTGTCGGTCAAGTCCGTGGCCCCCGCCCTCGCCCTCGGCAACGGCGTGGTCCTCAAGCCGCACCAGAACACCCCGATCGTCGGCGGCTCCCTGGTCGCGAAGATCTTCGAGGAGGCGGGTCTGCCCGGCGGCCTCCTGAACGTCGTCATCACCGACATCGCCGAGATCGGCGACGCCTTCATCGAGCACCCCGTCCCGAAGGTCATCTCCTTCACCGGCTCCGACAAGGTCGGCCGGCACGTCGCCACCGTCTGCGCCGCGAACTTCAAGCGCTCGGTCCTCGAACTGGGCGGCAACAGCGCCCTGGTGGTCCTGGAGGACGCGGACATCGACTACGCGGTCGACGCGGCGGTCTTCAGCCGTTTCGTCCACCAGGGTCAGGTCTGCATGGCCGCCAACCGTGTCCTCGTGGACCGATCGATCGAGGCCGAGTTCACCGAGAAGTTCGTCGCCAAGGTCAGGACGCTGAAGACCGGCGACCCGAAGGACCCGGCGACGGTCATCGGCCCTGTCATCAACTCCTCGCAGGCGGACGCCCTGTCGAGCGTCGTGGAGCAGGCGATCGCCGAGGGCGCCACCGCGCTGCTGCACGGCACGACCACGGACAACCTGGTCGAGCCCTCCGTCCTGACCGGCGTCCCCGAGAACTCGGACCTGCTCCGCCAGGAGGTCTTCGGCCCGGTCGTCTTCCTCGTCCCGTTCGACGGTGAGGAGGAGGCTGTCCGGATCGTCAACGACACCCCGTACGGCCTCTCGGGCGCCGTCCACACGGCTGACATCGAGCGAGGCGTGAACTTCGCCAAGCAGATCGACACCGGCATGTTTCACGTCAACGACGGCACCGTCCACGACGAACCCCTCGTCCCCTTCGGCGGCGAGAAGCACTCCGGCATCGGCCGTCTGAACGGCGAGACGACGGTCGACTCCTTCACCACCACGAAGTGGATCTCGGTGCAGCACGGGCGGAGCCGCTTCCCCTTCTGACACGCCTTCGCGTGATCGTTCAGCGCGCCCGGACCCTTGCGGACAGAACCTGACCGCAAGGGTCCGTAGCGTCTTTCCTGTCAGCCAGGAGGACCCGAGGATAGGGCGGCCGGTCATGGTCACGCATGTGCGAGCGGAAGAGCGGGGCGACGAGCGCGGGGCGCTGCTCGCCTTCATCGAGGAGCAGCGCGGCGGTATCCGCCGGTCGCTGCTCGGGCTGAGCGAGGAGCAGGCCGCGAGCAGGCCGAGCGCCAGCGAACTCTCCCTGTCCGGGCTGCTCAAGCATGTTGCCGAGGTCGAGCAGGGCTGGATCGCGCGCGCCAAGGGCGAGCCGCCTGCGGTGCGGCGGGACGAGTCGAACTGGCACGAGTGCTTCGTCCTCGCCGAGGGCGAGACGGTCGCCTCGCAGCTCGCGTACTGGGAGAAGGTCGCCGCCGAGACGGAGGCCTTCCTGGGCTCGGTGCCGAGCCTGGACGACACCTTCGCGCTTCCGCCGGACCCGTGGTTCCCGCCGGAGGGCCGCGTCTCGATGCGCTGGCTCGCCCTCCATCTGATCCGTGAGACGGCCCGGCACGCGGGGCACGCCGACATCATCCGTGAGTCCCTGGACGGAAAGACGGCCTTCGAGCTGGTCGCGATGGAACGCGGCTCCTCCTGGGGGTGAGCACGGCACCTCCGGTCGGTGCGGCCCCGGACCGGCCCGGCCCCGGGCCACCCCGAGGCCGGGCCGGCCGTCGGGTGGGCCGACTCCCGGGCGGGCCGGGAGCCCCGGAGCGCGAGCCGGGCGCGGCTTCAGTGGTGGAAGCTCGTGGCCGCCTCCTTGTCGTGGATCGAGGGACCGGGCTGGCTGCGCAGTTCGGGCAGCAGCCGGGTCAGGTCCTCGATGAAGAGGTCGGCGAGGTCGGACGAGAAGCCGTTGCGGCACACCACGCGCAGCACCGACAGGTCCTGGCGGTTCTCGGGGAAGGTGTACGCGGGCAGCAGCCAGCCGTTCTCGCGCATTCTGCGGGACACGTCGAACACGTCGAACGCCGTCACCTCGGGCGCCGTCGTGAACGCGAACACCGGCAGTTCGTCCCCGCGGGTGATGAGCCGGAAGTCGCCCATGCAGTCGATGCGTTCGGCGAGGGCGCGGGCCACGTCCCGGGTCGTCTGCTGCACGGTCCTGTAGCCCTCACGGCCCAGCCGCAGGAAGGTGTAGTACTGCGCGACGACCTGCGCCCCGGGGCGGGAGAAGTTGAGCGCGAAGGTCGGCATGTCCCCGCCCAGGTAGTTCACCCGGAAGACGAGTTCCTCCGGCAGTTCCTCAGCGCTCCGCCACAGAGCCCACCCGACGCCCGGGTACACCAGTCCATACTTGTGGCCCGAGGTGTTGATCGACGACACCCTGGGCAGCCGGAAGTCCCAGACCAGTTCCTCGTCGATGAACGGCGCGATCATCGCGCCGGACGCGCCGTCCACATGCACCGGGATGTCCAGTCCCGTGCGCTCCTGGAGCCGGTCAAGCGCCGCGCACAGCTCCGCGATCGGTTCGTAACTGCCGTCGAAGGTGGAGCCCAGGATGCCGACGACCCCGATCGTGTTCTCGTCGCACAGCTCGGCCGCCGCCTCGGGGTCGAGGTGGAACCGGTCGCCCTCCATCGGGATCTGGCGGGCCTCGACCTCCCAGAAGTTGCAGAACTTCTCCCAGCACACCTGGACGTTCACGCCCATGACGAGGTTGGGCCGCGCGCCCGGGTAACGGTCGGCGTTGCGTTTCGACCAGCGCCGCTTCAGCGCCATTCCGGCGAGCATGCACGCCTCGCTCGAACCGGTGGTGGAACAGCCGACCGCGGCCGACGGGTCCGGCGCGTTCCACAGGTCGGCGAGCATCGACACACAGCGCCGCTCCAGTTCGGCCGTCCGGGGATACTCGTCCTTGTCGATCATGTTCTTGTCCCGGCACTCCGCCATCAGAACCCCGGCCTGCGGTTCCATCCAGGTGGTGACGAAGGTGGCCAGGTTCAGCCGGGAGTTGCCGTCCAGCATGAGCTCGTCGTGGACGAGCTGGAGCGCGGTCGTGGGCGGCAGCGGGCCGTCCGGGAGGCGGTGCTTGGGAGGGGCCTCGACCATGCCGCTGACCGGATTGGCCTCGCCGTAGAAGGGATTGACGGAGTGCGGGTGGGCATCGGGCTTCTGCTGGCCCTTGTGGAGCGGCATGGGCTTACTCCCAACGGTTCGGCGGGACGGGCGTCCCACTTGTTCATCGGATGAGAGGGCCCCGGCGGTTCACCGCACCGGGCTCCCGTCCTCGTGCAGTTGCATCTGCGGCCGCCCGGTCACCAGCAGCCAGGCCGGCAGCGAGGCGATGCAGAGCAGGGCGATGATCGACGGCGAGGACACCAGGACGGCGGCCGTGAACAGGCTCACCCAGCCCTGCCGGGTGGTCGCGAGAAGGACGCCGAGGACCCCCGCGGCCAGTCCCAGCGACGGTGGGACCGAGTTCACCAGCGCATGGGCGCACAGACCGAACGAGGCACCCACGAACACGGCGGGGAAGATCCGGCCGCCCCGGAATCCGCAGCAGGCCGCGACGACGAGCGCGGCCAGTTTCACCACCGACATCAGGGCGAACCGGCCGGCCGACCAGCCGTCCGGGTTCCGGGCGATCTCGGCGACCTGGTCCAGGCCCTTGAACAGGGTCAGCGGCCCGCCCAGGCAGCCCAGCAGGCCGAGCACGAGGCCGCCGACGGGCAGGGCCGCCATGGGATGGCGCAGCAGGCCGAACGCCTTGTGGACGTAGGGGAAGGCGTAGACCCCGGACAGGCCGAGCACCGCCGCCGCGGAGGCGATCACCACCGCGGACAGCACGTCGGCCCAGCCCGGACTGCCGAGCGGGGGCAGACCCAGGTCGAAGCTCGCGTGCCCCAGCAGGGCGGTGGTGATCGAGCCCACCGAGGCGGCCGTCAGCGGCGCGAAGAGGTTGTCCCACAGCATGCCTCTGACCTGCCGCCCGACGAGCGCCTCCGATATGACGAGCGCCGCCGCGACCGGCGTGCCGAACAGCGCGCCGATGGTCCCCGCCTCGGCCAGGGCCACCCACAGCTCACCGGGTGCCGCCGGCGCGAACCGGCGGCCCGCCCAGAACGCCAGCGCGACATTGGTGGCGATGATCGGGTTCTCGGGGCCGAGGCTCGGACCGCCCGCCAGCATCAGCGTGGCCGCCACCAGCAGTCCGGGCAGGATGTACGGGGCGAGCGGCGCCGCCTGGAGCCCCACAGTGGCCGGATCGGGCCCCGCGTGCCCCGGCACCTTCCAGACCACCAGACCGACCAGGACACCGGTGGTGGTGAGCATGACGATCATCCAGAGCGAGGAGTATCCGCCGATGCCGAGCGCGTCCGGAAGGTCCGTCCACAGCACGTCCTTGAGCTGTTCGGCGAGCTGGCTCACCCCCACGAAGAGGAGGCTGGAGACCGCGCCGACGACCACGGCCGGGAGGAACAGCGGCAGCAGCGTCCGGGCGGGCGTCGCCGGGGCGTGGGCCGGTCCCGGAGGAGCCGCTTCGTGGGTCACGGGCTCACCCTAAGGGTGCGAATCAGACATAACATCCCGAGTTTCGTCGCCGGAACGGGGCCGGGACTTCGGGCTTGCACCTCACGCCACGTCAGGCCTCATCGTGAAGGGCGTACCGAGGAAGGAGCGGAAGTGGGCTATTCAGTGGGCCAGGTCGCCGGATTCGCCGGAGTCACGGTGCGCACGCTGCACCACTACGACGAGATCGGTCTGCTCGCCCCCGGCGAACGCAGCCACGCGGGTCACCGGCGTTACGACGACGCCGACCTCGACCGGTTGCAGCAGATCCTGTTCTACCGGGAGCTCGGCTTCCCGCTCGACGAGGTCGCCGCCCTGCTCGACGATCCGGACGTGGACCCGCGCGCGTCGCTGCGCCGCCGGCACGCGTTGCTGACCGCCCGGATCGAGAAGCTCCAGAGGATGGCCGCGGCCGTGGAGCACGCCATGGAGGCACGCACGATGGGCATCAACCTCACGCCCGAGGAGAAGTTCGAGGTCTTCGGGGACAAGGACCCCAAGGAGCACGCGCAGGAGGCCGAACGCCGCTGGGGCGGCACGGAGACGTACGCCGAGTCGCAGCGGCGCACGGCCCGCTACACCAAGGACGACTGGAAGCGGATGCAGGCCGAGGTGGCCTCCTGGGGCGAGCGCTACGGCGCCCTGATGGAGGCCGGGGAGCGGCCGGACGGCGAGCGGGCCATGGACATGGCCGAGGAGCACCGGCAGCACATCTGCACGTGGTTCTACACGTGCACGTACGAGATCCACCGGGGACTCGGCGAGATGTACGTGGCCGACGAACGCTTCAAGGCGTTCTACGACTCCATGCGGCCGGGGCTGGCCGAGCACCTGAGGGCGGCGATCACGGCGAACGCAGACCGGAACGCAGGGGAAGCCTGATCCCGGCCGGCGCCGGCCCGGGCCACGGGGAAACCCGATCCCGGCCGGCGCCGCCGCCGCGGGCCACGGGAGCCCGATACCGGAGCCGGTACAGCCCAGGAAAGCGTGATCCCGACCGCGCGACCGTCCGCCCGCCCGCCCGACGCCCGCTACTCCTTCACCAGGACCACCGCCGTGCCGTAGGCGCAGACCTCCGTGCCCACGTCCGCGGCCTCCGACACGTCGAAGCGGAACATGAGGACGCCGTTGGCGCCACGCGCGCGTGCCTGGTCGACGAGCCGCTCCATGGCCTGGTTGCGGGTCTGCACCAGCGTCTTCGTGAGCCCCTTGAGCTCGCCGCCGATCATCGACTTCAGGCCCGCGCCGATCTGGCTGCCCAGATGGCGCGAGCGCACGGTGAGGCCGAAGACCTCGCCGATGACCTGCTCGACGCGATGGCCGGGAACGTCGTTCGTCGTGACGACCAGGACGTCCTCGTGGGGACCCTGGCCGCCGCCGTATTCATCGATGCCCATGGTCCACAGCTTTGTCCCAGTCGTCGCACAGTGCATCCTGGAGTCACGGGTGGAACCTGGCGTTGGCACATTGCGTTGATAGCTTTGGCCGGCCCGTGCAAGGACCGCCGCAACTCCCTTCACCCCTCAGGAGCCCGGACCCGTGATGACGCTTGCCCTAGGTCCCAGCTGGCTGGATCCGAACACGCTCCTGGACAACTTCGGCATCTGGGGCCTGCTGCTGGTGGTCTTCGCCGAGTCCGGCCTGCTCATCGGCTTCTTCCTGCCGGGTGACTCGCTGCTCTTCACCTGCGGCCTGCTGATCACCACGGGTGCCATGGACTTCCCGCTGTGGGGGGCGGTCCCGCTGATCTGTCTCGCCGCGGTCCTGGGGGACCAGGCGGGTTACCTCTTCGGCAAGAAGGTCGGACCCTCGCTCTTCACCCGCCCGGACTCCCGGCTGTTCAAGCAGGAGAACGTGGTCAAGGCGAACGAGTTCTTCGAGAAGTACGGCCCCAAGTCCCTGGTGCTCGCCCGCTTCGTGCCCGTCGTGCGCACGTTCACGCCGATCATCGCGGGCGTCAGTGGCATGCGGTACCGCCCGTTCCTCACCTTCAACGTCATCGGCGGCGTCCTGTGGGGCGCGGGCGTCACGCTGCTCGGCTCCTGGCTCGGCAAGATCGAGTTCGTCAACAAGAACATCGAGCTGATCCTGATCCTCATCGTGCTCGTCTCGGTGGTCCCGATCATGATCGAGTTCCTGCGCGCCCGCTCCCAGGCCAAGAAGAACCCGCCCCAGGAGCCGGAAGAGTTCCAGGACGTCCAGGGCTTCGACGACTTCCCGCACTTCCAGGAGCCCTTCCCCGGCCGTCCCGAGGCCGCCGGCACCCGCCCCGCGGCTCCGGTCATGGACGACGCGACCCGTCCCCTGCGCGTGCCGCCGGTGCACGAGGGCCAGGACGTGTCGTACGGCGGCCAGGGCCACGGCCGGTCGTACGGCGATCAGGGCCAGGGGCAGTCGTACGGAAACCGGGGTCAGGGTCAGCAGTACGGCGGCCAGGGCCACGGTCAGCAGTACGGCGGTCAGGGCCAGGGTCAGCAGTACGGCAACCAGGGACAGGGCCAGGGACAGGGCCAGGGGCAGCCGCCGTACGGCGAGCAGGGCCGGGACCAGTTCTACGGGAACCAGGGTCAGCACCAGGACCAGGGCTACGGCCGTCAGGGCAACGCCTACCCGGCCCAGCAGCCCCAGCAGCAGTACCACCAGTCCCAGCACCAGCCCCAGCAGCCGTACCAGCAGCCGTACGGCTCGGAGCAGGGCTACGGCTACGACCAGCAGCAGTACGACCAGGGGTACCAGCAGGGCTACGACCAGGGTCAGCCCCAGCAGCACCCCCAGCAGCACCAGACCCAGCAGCACCCCCAGGCCCACCCCCGGCCTCCGTACGACGCCGAGCAGTACCCGTACGGCCAGGGCCCCACGCAGAACTGACGCACCCGCCGGGCGATCCCGGGCCCGGCCCTCCGGGGCCGGGACTCAGAACCCGCGGGTCCGCTTGGCGGCCCGCCGTCCGCCGGCGGAGCCGCCCGGCAGGCGCAGGAACAGCCGCGAGATCTCCGAGCCCAGGTTCACGCCGATCGCGATGGCCATGGCGAGGGCCGCGGCCTTGGTGAGGGACACCAGGCCCTTGTCGACGTTGTTCTGGGCGATCGACAGCAGCCCGAAGTAGGTCGCCGAACCCGGCAGCAGAGGCCCGATCGCGGCCGTCGTGTACGGCAGCGCGGAGGCGAACCGGTAACGGGAGAGCAGCTGCCCGAAGAGGCCCACCAGGCCCGCGGCGACGGCGGTGGAGGCCACCGGCGATATGCCGCCCGCGTAGTGCATCGCCCCGTACACCGACCAGGCGACGCCTCCGTTGAGGGTCACCGCGAGAACAGTGGAACGTTCCTGCTGGAGCAGGACCGCGAAGGTGAGCGACAGCAGCATCGACGCGGCGATCTGGAGCAGCGGCCGCTCGGAGATGTTCAGGGCCGCGTCCGGGTTGAGCTGCGCGCCGAGCTTCACCCCGAAATAGAGCACCACCAGGACGCCGACGACGATCCCCACGAAGAAGTACATGACTTCGAGGAGCCGCGCGGACGCGGTGATGTAGAAGCCGGTCAGTCCGTCCTGCACCCCCGCGACGAGTGCCCGTCCCGGCAGCAGCGCGAAGAGCCCACCGGTGATCACCGCGGACGCCTTCACGTCGACATGGGCCACCGTGAGCGCGACCCCTATCGCTGCGGGCGGCATCGCGGCGGCCGTGAACTGGTAGAACTCCGGCAGCCCGCGTCCCGCGCACAGCCAGGCGAGCCGGTCGCCGAGCATCGCGCCGAGCGCGGCGGCGACGAACACGATCGCGTCACCGCCGACGAGCACGGAGGCCGCGCCGGCCAGCAGCCCGCCGGAGGCCGTCAGCACCCAGCCGGGGTACGGGTGCCGGTTGCGCCGCATCTCCGCGAGGCGCCTGTAGGCCTCCTCCAGGGGGATCGCGGTCTCCGGGTCGCTCAGATCGTCCACGAGGTGGTAGACGGCCGCCAGGCGTGTGTAGTCGGTGCCCCGGCGGCGCACGGTCCGGGACGCCGTCACCGGGTCGTCCACCAGCGACGGCTGGTGCGAGATCGACAACAGGGTGAAGGTGACGGTCGGCTCGCAGCGGTCGAGGCCGTAGGAGCGGCAGACGGCGAACATCGCGGTCTCCACGTCCTCGGCGCCCTCGCCGCCCGCGAGGAGCAGCTCGCCGATGCGCAGGGTCAGGTCGAGGACGCGTGGGACGGCGGGCCCCGGCTCGTCCTCCTTGTGCACGGGTTCGGGCGCTGGGCGCTCGGTCACCGGCATGCGCAGCATCGTGCGCATCCGGTCCTGCCACGGCGCGTCCTTGGTCAGGCTGACGAGGGGGACGCCGGTCGCCGGGGTGAACGCGGGAGGCGCGGACCGGGCACTGTAGGTGCGTGGCGCGCTGAACGCCGAGCCCCCCTGGTCCGCGGTGGCGGGCTGCGGCGCGTCGAGTCCCCGGGGGAGCGCGAACTCCGAGGTCGTCGACGACTCGTCGTCGGCCGCCGCCGGGGCCGGCGGCGCGACACCCGTGGGCGGGGTGAAGGCACTCCTCGCCTCGTCCGAGTGCGGCTTGCGGTCTTCCGCTTCCGGGTCCGCCACCAACTCCAGCCTCGCCTTTCCCGTCTGTGTGGTTCTCCTTCTTGCCTTCCGTATGCCTCAGTATGCGTACGGACACACGAACGGGCCGCGTGACCCCCTGGGGATCACGCGGCCCGTTCGCGGGACGGGGAGGTCGAAGACCGCCCGGAGGGGGTCAGTGACCGCCCTGGTCCTTGAAGCGCTTGTAGGAACGCTCGATCTCGGCCTCGGCGTCCGCGCGGCCGACCCAGTCGGCGCCCTCGACGGACTTGCCCGGCTCCAGGTCCTTGTAGACCTCGAAGAAGTGCTGGATCTCCAGGCGGTCGAACTCCGACACGTGGTGGATGTCGCGCAGGTGCTCCACGCGCGGGTCGTGCGCCGGGACGCACAGCAGCTTGTCGTCGCCGCCGGCCTCGTCCGTCATACGGAACATGCCGATGGCGCGGCACTGGATGAGGCAGCCCGGGAAGGTCGGCTCGTCCAGGATGACCAGCGCGTCCAGCGGGTCGCCGTCCTCGCCGAGGGTGTTCTCGACGAAGCCGTAGTCGGCCGGGTAGCTGGTCGAGGTGAAGAGTCGACGGTCCAGACGGATCCGACCGGTCTCGTGGTCCACCTCGTACTTGTTCCGTGAACCCTTCGGAATCTCGATCGTGACGTCGAACTCCACCGGTGGCTCCTCCATGATCAGCACATAGTTCTGGTGATTAAGTGTCCCTCACGCAGGTGGGTGATCGCGAAAGGGGCTGGTGGTCGTGCCAGAGCTGAGGGCTTGGCGGGCCGCGAGACCGCATGTGGTGCGGGTCGCGCGGACGGTGAAACCGCATGTGACGCGGATCACCCGGGCCGTGCGGCCGCGTGCCGTGCGGTTGACGACGTCGCAGCTCACAGCCGTTGCCGCCACCGTCGGCCTGGCACTCGCGGCCGGGGCGGCGACCGTGGCCGGTCCCTGGGACTCCACCGGTCAGCGTACGGCCGAGCGGGACTGGGCCGCATCGCGGACGACCGAGGGTGGCACACATCACGCACGTACGTCCGATGCGCACCGAACGTCACCCCGGCCCGCCCCCAGCGCCGACTCCGTGCTCTCCGGGCTCGGCGGACCGGCGAGCGCCGCGCCCGCGCCGGCCGGCAAGGCCCTCGTGGACGTCCTCGACCCGCTGCTGGCCAACCCGGTCCTCGGCTCGGTGCGCACCGCCGTCGTGGTCGACGTGGCCACCGGCAAGCGCCTCTACGGCAAGGGCGCCGACCAGGTCCAGACCCCGGCGTCCACCACGAAGATCGCCACTGCCGTCGCCGCCCTCGCCGCGCTGGGTCCCGACCACCGCATCCGGACGCGTACGGTCCTGGAGCCCGACACCAAGGAGGTCGTGCTCGTCGGCGGCGGCGACCCGACACTGACCGCCCGCAAGCCCGCGGACGGCTGGGCCGACCTGGAAACGCTCGCCGAGCGGACGGCCGCCGCGCTGAAGGCCCGTCACATGGACCACGTGACGCTCTCCTACGACACCTCGCTCTACTCCGGCCCCGACCTTCACCCCATCGGGGTCAACGAGAACATCGCGAAGGTCACCCCCCTGATGGCCGACGAGGGCCGCCTGGACCGCTCCACCAGCGGGCCCGCCGGGCGGGCCGCCGACCCGGCGGCGGACGCGGCACGGAAGTTCGCCGACCTGCTCCACCGGCACGGCGTCACCGCCACGGCACCCGGCCCCTCCAAGGCGACGAACCGCTCCCAGGACCTCGCCTCCGTCTCCTCGCCGCCGCTGTCCGCCCTGGTCGAGCGGATGCTGACCAACAGTGACAACGACATCGCCGAGGCCCTGGCCCGCCAGGTCGCCCTCGCCGCGGGCCAGGAACCCAGCTTCGACGGCGACGCGAAGGCGATCCGCGCCGAACTGGACAAGCTCGGACTCCCGCTGACCGGGGCGCGGTTCGCGGACGGCAGCGGCCTGAACCGTGCCGACAAGGTGTCCGCCGACCTGCTCACCGCCCTGCTGGCCAAGGCCGGGGACCCGGCCCACCCCGAACTCCGCGCGGTCCTCACCGGGCTGCCCGTCGCCGGCTTCACCGGCACGCTCAGCACCCGCTACACCGACGCTCCCACCGCCACCGGGGTCGTCCGCGCCAAGACGGGCACCCTGACCGGGGTCAACACCCTCGCCGGGACCGTCGTCGACAAGGACGGCCGCCTGCTGGCCTTCGCCTTCCTGACCTCCGACGCCGCCAGCCCCCCGAACCCCCTTGAGGCCCGTGCGGCCCTGGACCACACGGCGACCGCACTGGTGGCGTGCGGCTGCCGGTAGACGGCGCCGTGCGCCCCGTGCGTGCTGTTCGGCGGGAGGGCGGCCTCGCTCGTCCGCGGCCGCGCCCGGGGCGGAGGAGCCGGCCCGCGTCGGGCTCCCTCCCGACCCGCGCGAACCACGGGCATCACCCGCCCCCGGACGGGCGCGCGGACGGCGTCGGACCCTAACCGCAGCCGCACCCGCTCACGTACGGTTGACGCATGACGAGCATCGGTGGTGCTGCATCTACTGGGATGGTCGACTGGAATCTCGCGGTGGCGACCGCGACCCGGCTCGTACGACCGGGCCCCGAGGTGAGCCGCGACGAGGCACGGGCCATCGTGGCCGAGCTGCGCCGGCACGCGAAGGCATCGGAGGAGCACGTGCGGGGCTTCACCCGCATGGGTGACGACGTCCTCCACGACACCCCCGTCCTCGTCGTCGACCGCCCCGGCTGGGTCCGGGCGAACGTCGCCGGGTTCCGGGAGATCCTCAAGCCCCTTCTGGACAAGATGCAGGAACGGCGCGGGAGCACACCGGGCGGAGCCGTCCTCGGTGCCGTCGGCGGCAAGGTCACCGGTGTCGAACTGGGCATGCTGCTGTCGTTCCTGTCGTCACGGGTCCTCGGGCAGTACGAGACGTTCGCTCCCGCGACCCGGGACCTGCCCGCGGGCGCGCCCACCCCTTCCGGCAGCGGCGGCGGCAGGCTCCTGCTCGTCGCCCCGAACATCGTGCACGTGGAGCGCGAACTCGACGTCCAGCCCCACGACTTCCGACTGTGGGTGTGCCTGCACGAGGAGACCCACCGCACGCAGTTCTCGGCCGTGCCCTGGCTGCGCGACCACCTGGAGGGCGAAATCCAGTCGTTCTTGGGGGAGACGGAGGTCGACCCCATGACCGTCCTGGAACGTGTCAGGGAGGCCGCGCAGTCGCTCGCCGGCTCGCGCCCCGACACCGAGGAGGACGACGGCGGACGTTCCCTCGTGGAAATCGTGCAGACGCCCGCCCAGCGCGAGATCCTCGGCCGGCTCACCGCCGTGATGTCCCTCCTGGAGGGACACGCCGACTTCGTGATGGACGGCGTCGGCCCCGCCGTGGTCCCCTCCGTCGCCGAGATCCGCGAGAAGTTCCAGCAGCGCCGCGCCAAGGGCGCCTCCCGTCTCGACATGGCCCTGCGCAAGCTGCTCGGCCTGGACGCCAAGCTCAGGCAGTACCGCGACGGCGAACGGTTCGTGAGGGCGGTCGTCGACGAGGTCGGCATGGACGGCTTCAACCGCGTGTGGACCTCCCCGAACACGCTCCCGACCAAGGCGGAGATCGCCAAACCGGCGGACTGGGTCGCGCGGGTGCACCGCAAGGCGGAGTCGTGAACCCTACGGGACGGTCGTGAAACGAATCCGGCCGATGGCAGGCAAACGCTTCTGCTGTCACCCGTCCGAGGGACCGTGGAGCATGGGTAGGCGTGCAATGCTCGGGGAACGCCCCGGTTCTGTCACCATCTACACACTCTGAGTGACAGATCCCCGGGCTAACCCCCCGAAAACTTCATGAAGGGAACCGGACATGGGTCCCCATCCTGCGGTCGCGGCGATACGCCTGGCGGTCCGCCGCGTACTCCACGACATCCTGACCGAGCAACCGCCCACCCACGACACCCGGCGCCCGCCCGCACGCGGTGCCGCGCGCCCCTGCGCGCCCGACGCGGAACGCGTCCCCGCCCCCGGAACGCGCCGCAGCCTCACCGCGTCCGCGCGCCTCCCGCACGACCAGACCTCCGCGAGCTCCCGGCCCCTGCCGGGCGAGGGCGTCCCCCCGGCGCCGCTCGTGCTCGTCGCGTGCTCCGGCGGCGCCGACTCCATGGCGCTCGCCTCGGCCCTCGCCTTCGAAGCCCCGAAACTCGGCATCCGCGCCGGCGGCATCACCGTCGACCACGGACTCCAGCCGGGCTCCGAGCTGCGCGCCGACGAAGTCGTGCTGCGCCTCGGCGAACTCGGGCTCGACCCCGCCGAGTCGATCGCCGTCACCGTCGGCCGCGACGGAGGCCCCGAGGCCGCCGCCCGCGACGCCCGGTACGCCGCCCTCGACTCCGCCGCCGAGCGCCACGGCGCCACGGCGATCCTCCTCGGCCACACCCGCGACGACCAGGCCGAGACCGTCCTGCTCGGTCTCGCGCGCGGCTCCGGCATCCGCTCCCTGTCCGGAATGGCCGCGGTCTCGGGGGCCGACGGCCGCTACCGACGCCCCTTCCTGCACCTGGACCGGCAGACCGCCCGCAAGGCGTGCATGGTCCAGTCGCTGCCCGTCTGGGACGACCCGCACAACGCCGATCCGGCCTACACCCGCTCCCGGCTCCGCCACGAGGGTCTGCCCGCCCTCGAGAAGGCCCTGGGCAAAGGAGTCGTCGAGGCTCTCGCCCGTACGGCCCAGCTCTCCCGGGACGATGCCGACGCGCTCGACGCGTGGGCCAGCCAGGCGGAGGCGTCCGTACGCGACGCGGCCGGGCTCCTCGAATGCGCGAAGCTCTACGCCCTGCCGCCCGCCGTACGCCGCCGGATCCTGCGCCGCGCGGCCATCGAGGCGGGCGCTCCGGCCGGTTCGCTGTTCGCCCGGCACATCGAGGAGATCGACCGGCTGATCACCGGATGGCGCGGTCAGGGGGCCATCAATCTCCCGGGCAAAGTCGTCGCCCAGCGCCAGGGTGGCAGACTGGTGATTCGGCAAGGCTGAAACCGGACCCTGCACCGGGGCCGCTCACGCGGCTCCCCGGGACCCCTTCACTCGGGTCACGGGCGGTCCGAACGGCCGCGCGGGTGACCCGAAGGGGACCACCGCCGGTTACACGGCGCCCTGTAGGTGACGAGCCCAAAAAAGTGGGACGGACGACCGAAAGTGATGCGGGTGGACGCGAAAGACATGGGCACCGACCTCAAGTCGGTGCTCATCACCAAGGAAGAGATCGACGCGAAGCTGGCTGAGCTGGCCGCGAAGATCGACGCGGAGTACGCGGGCAAGGACCTGCTGATCGTCGGAGTGCTCAAGGGTGCCGTGATGGTCATGGCGGACCTCGCGCGTGCGCTGTCCACCCCCGTCACCATGGACTGGATGGCCGTGTCGTCGTACGGCGCGGGCACCCAGTCCTCCGGCGTGGTGCGGATCCTCAAGGACCTCGACACCGACATCAAGGGCAAGCACGTCCTGATCGTCGAGGACATCATCGACTCCGGGCTGACCCTGTCCTGGCTGATCTCCAACCTCGGCTCGCGCGAGCCCGCCACGCTCAAGGTGTGCACGCTGCTGCGCAAGCCTGACGCGGCCAAGGTCGCGATCGACGTGGAGTGGGTCGGCTTCGACATCCCGAACGAGTTCGTCATCGGGTACGGCCTGGACTATGCCGAGAAGTACCGCAACCTCCCGTTCGTCGGTACGCTCGCGCCTCACGTCTACGGCGGCTGAGCCCCCTCTTCCTGAGGGCGGCTCAGTCCTTGTAGGACGGATCGGGAACCCCAGCGGGTTTCGCGCCGTTGGAGCATGCGTGGACGGGATTGACAGCAGTCCCCTGCGGCTTCGGGTGACAATGCTGGGGTACCGTCCGAAGAACAGTCTTTATCAAACTCACTATGGCAGGAGGGACGGGGCGGCACCGCTCCGTATGGATGGACGTGAAGCGATACTTCCGTGGGCCGGTCATGTGGATCGTGCTGGCCGTCCTTGCCGTGGTCGTGTTGATGCAGGTCGTCGGTTCGTCCGGCGGCTACAAGACGGTGGACACCGGCCAGGTCGTCCAGGCGATCAATGACAACAAGGTCCAGTCAGCCAAGATCACCACTGGCGACGAGCAGATCATCAAGGCCTCGCTGAAGGACGGCGAGAAGGTTGACGGCAGCTCGAAGATCCAGGCGAGCTACATCGGCGACCAGGGCGTGGCCCTGGCCAACACGCTCCAGGACAAGTACCAGAACAAGCAGATCCCGGACGGGTACACCGTCTCGCCGTCCAAGCAGAACCCCTTCGTGGGCATCCTGCTGTCTCTGCTTCCCTTCGTCCTCATCGTCGTCGTCTTCCTGTTCCTGATGAACCAGATGCAGGGCGGCGGCTCCCGGGTCATGAACTTCGGGAAGTCCAAGGCGAAGCTCATCACCAAGGACACCCCGAAGACGACCTTCTCGGACGTCGCAGGTTCGGACGAGGCGGTCGAGGAGCTCCAGGAGATCAAGGAGTTCCTCCAGGAGCCGGCGAAGTTCCAGGCGGTCGGCGCGAAGATCCCCAAGGGTGTCCTGCTGTACGGGCCTCCCGGTACGGGCAAGACGCTCCTCGCGCGCGCCGTCGCGGGCGAGGCAGGCGTTCCCTTCTACTCGATCTCCGGTTCCGACTTCGTCGAGATGTTCGTCGGTGTCGGTGCCTCCCGAGTCCGTGACCTGTTCGAGCAGGCCAAGGCGAACGCCCCGGCGATCGTCTTCGTCGACGAGATCGACGCGGTCGGCCGCCATCGCGGCGCCGGCCTCGGCGGCGGTCACGACGAGCGCGAGCAGACCCTCAACCAGCTGCTCGTCGAGATGGACGGCTTCGACGTGAAGGGCGGCGTCATCCTGATCGCCGCCACGAACCGGCCCGACATCCTCGACCCGGCCCTCCTGCGCCCCGGCCGCTTCGACCGCCAGATCGCGGTCGACCGCCCGGACATGCAGGGCCGTCTGGAGATCCTCAAGGTTCACCAGAAGGGCAAGCCGGTCGCTCCGGACGTGGACCTGTCCGCGGTGGCACGCCGGACCCCCGGCTTCACCGGCGCCGACCTGGCGAACGTGCTGAACGAAGCGGCGCTGCTCACCGCGCGCAGCAACCAGAAGCTGATCGACAACAGCATGCTGGACGAGGCGATCGACCGTGTGGTCGCGGGCCCGCAGAAGCGGACCCGGATCATGTCGGACAAGGAGAAGAAGATCACCGCGTACCACGAGGGCGGACACGCCCTGGTCGCGGCGGCTTCCCCCAACTCCGACCCGGTGCACAAGATCACGATCCTCTCGCGTGGCCGTGCCCTCGGCTACACGATGGTCCTGCCGGACGAGGACAAGTACTCCACCACGCGCAACGAGATGCTGGACCAGCTCGCGTACATGCTGGGCGGCCGCGCGGCCGAGGAGCTCGTCTTCCACGACCCGACCACCGGCGCCGCGAACGACATCGAGAAGGCCACGGCCACCGCTCGCGCGATGGTCACGCAGTACGGCATGACCGAGCGTCTCGGCGCGATCAAGTTCGGCGGCGACAACACCGAGCCCTTCCTGGGCCGGGAGATGTCGCACCCGCGCGACTACTCGGAAGAGGTTGCCGCGCTCGTCGACGAAGAGGTCAAGAAGCTCATCGAGAACGCGCACAACGAGGCCTGGGAGATCCTGGTCGAGAACCGCGACGTCCTCGATCAGCTGGTCCTCCAGCTGCTGGAGAAGGAGACGCTGAGCAAGGAGCAGATCGCAGAGGTCTTCGCTCCGATCGTGAAGCGTCCGGCCCGCCCCGCGTGGACCGGCTCCTCCCGCCGCACCCCGTCCACCCGCCCGCCGGTGCTCTCCCCCAAGGAGCTGTCGCTGACGAACGGGGCGAACGGATCGACGGCTTCCATCGCCACCGCGACGGAGTCCGTCCCGGCCACGGAGACGGCTCCGGAGGACCGCACCGACAGCTGAGTCCGCTCGGCTCCGGGCGGCCTCACCAGGCCCGGAATGGATGCCGCGCCCCCCAGGTTCTAGCCTGGGGGGCGCGGCGTTTTCGTGTGCCCGCACCTTTTGGACGCGTCGAGGCACGCGCAGGATCCACAGGAACGAGGACCAGATGACCGACCCCGTGACGCTGGACGGCGAGGCCGCGATCGGCGAGTTCGACGAGAAGCGTGCCGAGAACGCCGTACGAGAGCTCCTGATCGCGGTCGGCGAGGACCCGGACCGCGAGGGCCTGCGAGAGACCCCGGCCCGCGTCGCGAGGGCGTACAAGGAGATATTCGCGGGCCTGCTCCAGCAGCCGGAGGACGTGCTGACGACGACGTTCGACCTGGGCCACGACGAGATGGTGCTGGTGAAGGACATCGAGGTGTTCAGTACCTGTGAACATCATCTGGTCCCGTTCAGGGGTGTCGCGCACGTCGGCTACATCCCGTCCACCAGCGGCAAGATCACCGGCCTGTCCAAGCTGGCCCGCCTGGTCGACGTCTACGCCCGGCGTCCCCAGGTCCAGGAGCGGCTGACGACCCAGATCGCCGATTCCCTGATGGAGATCCTGGAGCCGCGCGGTGTGATCGTGGTCGTCGAGTGCGAGCACATGTGCATGTCCATGCGCGGTATCCGCAAGCCCGGCGCCAAGACCATCACCTCGGCGGTGCGCGGACAGCTGCGGGACGCGGCGACCCGCAACGAGGCGATGAGCCTCATCATGGCGCGCTAGGCCCCGCGGCCGCACCCGGACCGGTCCGGAACGACGAACGGCCTTCCCCGGG
Organism: Streptomyces sp. f51; assembly: GCF_037940415.1. Taxonomy (NCBI): domain Bacteria; kingdom Bacillati; phylum Actinomycetota; class Actinomycetes; order Kitasatosporales; family Streptomycetaceae; genus Streptomyces; species Streptomyces sp. f51. Next base: position 4,056,639 of record NZ_CP149798.1, read on the forward strand.
GGACTCGGTGCCCCGGGGCCGGGCTATGCCACCGGCGCCGTTCCGGTGTGGTGTTCGTCGTCGTCGTCCGGGAGCTTGCAGACGCGTTCCAGGAAGAAGGCGGCCGCTATCACGCCGATTCCGGCGATGACGGAGAGGCCGGCGTAGATGGCCTGGTCGCGGATGGCGGGGACCTCCAGGGATTCCAGGAGGAACACGCCGGTGCCGCCGTACATGCCCGCCACCAGGGCGGCCACCAGGGCGCTCGCCTGGCCGAAGACGACCGCGCGGGCGGCCATCAGCGGATCGACGCCCTTGGCACCGGGGCGGCGCTCGCGCTGGGCCTTGAGGCGGGCGCGCAGCGACAGGGCCGTCGCGAGGAGGACGATCGCGATCAGGGCGAGGACGATGGGCGCGGCGAGGGGGACCCGGGGCAGTGTGCCCACCGCGTTCCACAGGCGGGCGCCCGCCCAGGACAGCACTCCGGCCACCACGAACACGGCAGCCAGTGTCCTGATCCGCAGCTGTTTCACGTTGCCCCTTCGGTAGCCCGCGTAGGGCCGGCCCGTGGCGGGCCGGCCTGTGGTCGTCTTGACCTTAACGACTACTCGGGCAGCCGGAGTTCCAGGTCGGCGCGGGCCGCGACACCCTCCTGGGTGATGCCGTCGAGGAGGCGGGCGACGGCGCCGCGGCCGGGGAGCTGTGCCTCGGGGTCCACGTCGTGCCAGGGGGCGAGGACGAAGGCCCGCTCGTGGGCGCGCGGGTGAGGCAGGGTCAGCACCGGGTCGTCCGAGACGACTCCGGCGTACGCCACGATGTCGACGTCGATGGTGCGCGGGCCCCAGCGCTCGTCCCGTACGCGGTGGAAGGCCTCCTCGACGGCGTGGGCCCGCTCCAGGAGCGAGGACGGCGGGAGAGTGGTCCTGAGCACCACGACCGCGTTCAAGTACGAGGGCTGGCTGCCCGGTTCGACGCCCCAGGGCTCGGTCTCGTAGACGGGGGAGACGGCCTTGACCCGGACGCCGGGGGTGTCCTCCAGGGCGTCGACGGCTCCTTGGAGGTTCTCCAGGCGGTTGCCCAGGTTCGAGCCCAGGGAGACCACCGCGCGCTTGGGGTTGCTCAGCGTCGTGTCGGCGGCGTCGACCTGCTCGACCACGGAGGCGGGCACCGGCTGGACGGTCGGGTCGCTCTGACCCTCGGTGAAGGACGCGGTCATACTCGGCTCCGGATGATCGTGACGGTCACGTCGTCGAAGGGGACCGTGATGGGCGCGTCCGGTTTGTGGACGCAGACCTCGACCTCCTGGACGCCGTCGTGCTTGAGACACGTCTGGGCGATGCGCTCAGCGAGCGTCTCGATGAGGTCGACCGGCTCGCCCTCGACCACGGCGACGACCTCTTCCGCCACGATGCCGTAGTGCACGGTCTTCGCCAGGTCGTCGTCGGCCGCGGCCGGCCGGGTGTCCAGGCCCAGCGTCAGGTCCACGATGAAGGTCTGCCCCTCCTCGCGTTCCTTCTGGAAGACGCCGTGGTGCCCGCGGGCCTTGAGGCCGCGCAGCGCGACACGATCCACGCGAATCACTCCTGCAATCGTCGGTGAAGGCCGTCATGAGCCGAATGCGGTCGGCACACGGGCCTCGAACGAATCTACCTGCGGGCACCGACAACGCTCGCCCACGGGGACGGGCGCACCGGTGAACGCCACGAGGCTTCACCGGGTGTTTCCCCTGGGGAAGGTGGCGGCTCACGGGCCGGTAGCGCCGCCCCTACCCCCGTCCGGCGATTCCAATCACCTTTCGCCTCCCGGGCGCTCCACACCCACTCAGCCGGCGGTGTCCTCGTCCTCGTCCTCGCCGGACTCGGCCAGCACGGGGGAGGCGTGGTGGGACCAGAGCTTCCAGCCGTCGGCCGTACGGCGGAACACGTTCGTGGCGACGACCAGCTGGCCGACGAGCGGTCCGAGCTCGTCGCTGTCGTCGGGGGAGGGGCCGCCGCTGAGGATGTTCTCGGTGCAGGTCACCAGGGCCGTGTCGGCGGACACGGAGACGCGCACGTCGGTGAGGAAGAACTGGATGTACTCCGTGTTCGCCATGATCAGCGCGTACGAGCGGAGCACCTCGCCGCGGCCGCTGAGGACGGGCCAGCCCGGGTGGACGCAGGAGACGGACGGGGCCTCGTCCTCGCTCTCGAGGTCGTCGTCGGAGGTGTCGGACGGGTTCAGCCACAGCGAGGACAGTTCCTCGAAGTCACCCCGTTCCATCGCCTCGTAGTACGCCGTGTTGGCGCGTTCGACCTGTTCGACGTCGGTACGCGGTGTGCTCACCGGGCGCCCTCTGCGGCCGTGTCGGCGGCGGTGCCCGTGGCGGTGCCGGTCCGGGCGCCCTCGACGGCGCGGGCGACCCGTACGGCGTCCGCGGTGGCCCGCACCTCGTGCACGCGGACCGCCCAGGCGCCCTGCTGGGCGGCTATGGCCGAGACGGCGGCGGTGGCGGCGTCGCGCTCGCGCGCGGGAGGCGGCGCGCCCTCGGGGCCGGCCAGGACGCGGCCGAGGAAGCGTTTGCGGGAGGCGGCGACCAGCAGGGGATGGCCGAGGGCGCGGAGGCGGTCGAGATGGGCCAGGAGGGCCAGGTCGTGCTCGGGGTCCTTGGAGAAGCCGAGGCCGGGGTCGACGACGATCCGGTCGGGGGCGATGCCGCCCGCCAGGACGGCCTCCACGCGCGCGTGGAGTTCGTCGAGGACCTCGCGGACCACGTTCTCGTACGTTCCCTCGACGTTCCCGCCGGCCAGGAAGCCGCGCCAGTGCATGACCACGAAGGGCGCGCCTGCGGCCGCCACGGCCGGGATCATCGCGGGGTCGGCGAGACCGCCGCTGACGTCGTTGACGAGGGCGGCGCCCGCGGCGAGGGACTGTTCGGCGACGGAGGCGCGCATGGTGTCCACGGAGACGGTGACGCCCTCGGAGGCGAGGCCGCGGACCACGGGGATGACCCGCTTGAGTTCCTCGGCCTCGTCGACCCGGGTCGCTCCGGGGCGGGTGGACTCGCCGCCCACGTCCACGAGGTCGGCGCCCTCGGCGACCAGGCCGAGGCCGTGCTTGACCGCGGCCGTCGTGTCGAACCAGCGGCCGCCGTCGGAGAAGGAATCGGGGGTGACGTTCACGACCCCCATGACCGCGCAGCGGTCCCACGTCGGCAGTCCCGCGACTCGGCCGCGCCCGCGCTCAATACTCATACGTCCAGCCTAGGACCTCCGGGGAGGGGCATCGTCGCCCCCGGAGGTCCCTTCGTGCCGGTCACGGTCGCGGGCGCGGCCTAGGCCGCCGTGACCCCCCGCTCCGTCGCCGCGTGGGCGCACGGGCGCGGGGCCGCTGCGCGGCGACGGAGGATGCGCGGCAGGGCGAGGTTCACGAAGCCCTCGGCCTGCATGGCGGCGAAGCCGATGCGCGGGAGGTCGCGGGAGGCGGCGTAGACCACGAAGCGCGGTTCCCAGCGCGGGCGGAACTTGGCGTTGAACTTGTACAGCGACTCGATCTGGAACCAGCGCGACAGGAACACCAGCAGGCCGCGCCAGGCGCGTAGCACGGGTCCGGCGCCGATCTTCTCGCCGCGCGCGAGCGCCGAGCGGAACATCGCGAAGTTGAGCGAGATCCGCTCGATGCCGAGGCGGGGTGACGCCTGGAGCGCGGCCACGATGAGGAGTTCGTTCATGCCCGGGTCGGCCGCGCGGTCGCGGCGCATGAGGTCGAGCGACACGCCGTCCGGGCCCCACGGGACGAAGTGCAGGACGGCCTTCAGGTCGCCGTAGGGGCCGGGCGGGTCGTCGGCCTTGTGCGCGGTGGCGATCAGACAGTCGCCGTCGGACGGGTCACCGATACGGCCGAGCGCCATGGAGAAACCGCGCTCGGTGTCGGTGCCGCGCCAGTCCTCCGCCGCGTGCCGTATCCGTTCCAGCTCGCCTTCGCCCAGGTCACGGATGCGCCGTACCCGGGTCTCGTAGCCGGCGCGCTCGATGCGCTTGACCATCTGGCGCACGTTTCGCATCGCGCGCCCGGAGAGGGAGAAATCCGGGACGTCCACCACCGCCTCGTCGCCGAGTTCGAGGGCGTCGAGGCCGGTCTCGCGGGTCCACACCTCGCCTCCCGTCTCGGAGCAGCCCATCACGGCGGGGGTCCAGGAGTGGGCCCTGGCCTCGTCCATGAAGCGTTCGATCGCGCCGGGCCACGCCTCCACGTCGCCGATGGGGTCACCGCTGGCGAGCATCACCCCGGAGACGACCCGGTAGGTGACGGCCGCCTTGCCGCTGGGTGAGAAGACGACCGCCTTGTCGCGGCGGAGCGCGAAGTGCCCGAGGGAGTCGCGGCCGCCGTGCCGGTCCAGGAGGACACGCAGTCTGGCCTCGTCGTCCTCCGTGAGGCGCGCGGCGGGGTGTTCGGGCCGGAAGGCCAGGTAGATGGTGGTGACGGCGGTCAGCCAGCCGAGGGCGCCGAGGGAGAAGGCGACGGTCCAGGACGTGGGTCCCGCGTAGTCGACGGGGCCCTCGAAGCCGACCAGGCCGTACAGGACGTGGCTGATGCGGTCGGCCAGGCTCGGGTCGCCGATCATGCGGTCCTCGTGGACGCTGACGATGACGAGTCCGAGGACGAGGGAACCGGCGCCCATGAGAACGAAGTTGGCGAGCGCGCGCCAGCGGCTGCGCGGGTCGGGCAGCGCGGCGAACTCGTCGCGGTGGCGCAGCAGCGGTGCGAGCAGCGCGGCCGACAGGACGACGCCGATCACCGAGTGGCGGTACGCGAACTGGGCGACGGCTCCCGCGGGCAGCAGCAGGACCGCCGCGCGCCAGGCCCGGCGCTTGCGGCGCCGCAGCCCGTGGGCGAGCAGCAGCAGGAGCACGCCGGCGCTGAGGGACAGCGCCGCGGCGAAGGGCCCGAACGCTCCGGGCAGCACCTCGGCCAGGGCGTGCATACGGCTGTGACGGAAGCGCGGGAAGACTCCCGCGGCGATGTCCAGGAGACCCACGAGCGTGCAGGCCCTGGCGACCAGGGCGGGGACGGCCTCCGGGCTCGGACCGCGCAGAAGGCGCCGCGTCCGTGCCGCTCGGCCTGGAACCCCACCCGACAATTCCCCATCTATCCTGACAGACATCGCATCCCGTGGTTCTGCGAGAGACCTTGAATCCGGTGCCATTCCGGCATCCGGCGACATTGCGCCCTCTAGGACGGTGTCTTGGGGAGTCAGGTTCATTCCCTTCCGGAAAGCCGGTTCAAAAGGCAAGGAAAGTCCAGGGCAAGGGCTCGCCAATGTGCGGGACGGACCCGGACGGAAAGCGCAGGCGGAGCAGCCCATGGGTCTCACGAGCAACAAGGTGCTGGCATTGGTGGTCCTGCTCGCCGTGCTGCTTTTCATCGGCACGGTGTGGTGGTGGCCGCGGCTCGCCAGACGTACCTGGGCGTCCGTCGGCGGGCGGGTCGGGCTGCTGCTGGCCACTCAGGTGATGCTGTTCGCCTCGGTCGGGCTGTGCGCCAACCAGGCGTTCGGGTTCTACGCGAGCTGGGCCGACCTCCTCGGCAACGAGAAGGGCGAGGGTGTGGTCGTCGACCACAACGGCGCCGCCGGTCCGGGCGGCGGCCCCCTCCAGGTCCTGGACACCGAGCAGGTGGCCGTCTCGGGCGGGGCCCGGCCGCAGACAGGCGGCCAGATCCAGAAGATCGACATCGTCGGCCGTACGACCCGGATCGCCACACCCGCGTACGTGTATCTGCCGCCCGAGTACTTCCAGCCGCAGTACCGCACCCGTACGTTCCCCGCCGTCACGGTGCTGACCGGCTACCCCGGGACCGCCCAGGCGCTCATCAAGGCGCTCCACTTCCCGCAGACGGCGAATCGTTTGGTCAGGAGCGGCCGGAGCCAGCCGATGATCCTGGTGATGCTGCGTCCGACCGTCGCTCCGCCGCGGGACACCGAGTGCGTGGACATCCCCGGCGGCCCGCGGACCGAGTCCTTCTTCGCCAAGGACCTCCCCGAGGCCGTGTCGGCCCACTACCGGGTCGGCGCCGGCCCCCGCAGCTGGGGTGTCATCGGCGATTCGACGGGCGGGTACTGCGCGCTGAAACTCGCCGTCCACCACCCCGGGGCGTATGCGGCGGGTGTCGGGCTGTCGCCTTACTACAAGGCGCCGATCGACCGCACGACGGGCGATCTCTTCCGCGGCGACAAGGCGCTGCGCAACAGTGCCGACCTCCGCTGGTACCTGAGGAACAAGCCCGCGCCGGACACCTCGCTCCTCGTCACGAGCAGCAGGATGGGCGAATCCAACTACCGGGCGACGCTCGACTTCATAGACCTGGTGAAATCGAAGCGGCTCACCAGGATCTCGTCGATCATCCTCGACAGCGGCGGCCACAACTTCAACACCTGGCGGCGGGAGATCCCGGCGGCGCTCCAGTGGATCAGCGGACGGCTGAGCGACCGCTGACGCGTGCGGCGCGGGGCCTGTCGTGTGGTGCCATGCCCTGGCGGGCGCCCTCGTGAGGTGTCGCGGCGCGTCCCGCCGTGTCGTGCCGCGCCGTGCCGGGCGGACGAATTGGGGTCGTCCGGCACGGCGATAATGGCGTCCCGCCGAGGAATGCCGCGACCGCGTCGATGACGATTCGGATAACGTTCGGAGCCGGTCGAATTGATCGCGGAGCCGCTGCGATCGGGGGGCGTGGCGGGCTTAGTGGGACAAGCGGTGTGTCCTGTAGGCGGCCGGTACAGGACAAAGCCATCGGGGAGACTGGGTTTTTACCGCGCGGGGCACCAAGATTCGCCTACGCGCGGTAAGTTTCTGGCCATGCCACGTGGACGCCACCGCCATTCCCCGCCCCTGCACAGGGTGCTGCCTTCCTCGGCGATCGCCGGCGTGTCGCTCGTCTGCGCCATAGGACCCTGGCTGTTCACGGACGCGTTCGCGCTCCGTGTCCTGGCCGCGGGTGCCGCGGCGACGGCGGTCGTCAGCGCGGTCGTCCTGCGCCAATGGGACACCGCCGCGGGCAAACGTGTCGCCGATCTCACGCGCGCGCGGGCGAGCGACGAGTGGCGTCATGAGGAGCGCGTCGCCGAACTGGAGACGGATCTCGAGGAGTCGCGCGAACTGCGCGCCAAGCTGGAGCAGAAGCTGCGCGCCAAGCGCACCGAGCTGGCCGGCCTGCGCAATGAGCACGCGGCGCTGCTGCGGCGCTACGCCACGGCCGAGACGGAGCGGGCCACCGCCCTCGAGGGGCGCCGCCAGCTCGCCATAGAGGCTTCGGTACCGGCCCGCGCCCTGCCGGCCGCGCGGACGGCTCCGGACGACACGGAGACGCCGGACTCCTCCGACGCACCCGGCTCGCTCGGCGCGTCGGACGCGCACGACACCCCGGACACGCACGACACAGCGGCCTCAGAGGACTCCTCCGCGGCGGTCGACTCGCCGGAGACGCCCGATGCGGACGCGACGGCCGAAGCGGACGAGACGCCCGGGGACACGGACGCGTCCGGGAGCCAGGAACGGCCCTCGGCCTCCGAGGAGACCTCCGAGGAGACCGCCGACGCCGCTGAGACCGCGGAGCCCGCCGGTTCCGACGGAGCGGCACCCGCGCCCGGAAGCGGTGCGGATGCCATCGAGGCCTTCATCGCGCCCGACGACGACCCCGTTTCCCCGGACGCGGAGGACGACGAGGACGCGAAGGCCGAGGCCGGGGCCGAGGGGTCCTCCGAGGCCTTCTCCCCGACCGGTTCGTCGCTCTTCCTGCGGCCCGGAGCGGCCCAGGGCCGGACGGCCGCGGACGCCCAGAGGGCGGAAGGCGCCCGGACCGCGGTGGCCTCGACGTCCGTCGCCCTCGCGCTGCCCGACACGGACCCCGACGCGGGCCCGGCGACGACCGGATCCCTGACCGACGTGCCCGCCCCCGCCGGTTCCGCGCTGGACGCGGCCGTCAGGCGGGACGCGGCCAAGAAGCGCGCGGCGATGCAGAAGGGCTCGGCGGCCACGAAGGACCTGGTCGCCAGGAAAGACCTGATGGCCGAGCGGGACGCGGCCGCACAGCGCCGGACCGCCCAGCAGAGCGCTCCGGCCGCCGAGACGGGTCCGTCCGCGGACTCCGTCACGGAGGCGGGTGGGGCGCAGGGGAAGCCCGAGGCGGCCCGCGAGCATCAGCGCGCGGCCGCCGAGGCCGAGCCGTCGGCGCCCGCCGCGCCCGAGACGTCCCGCAGGGCCGTGACGGCGTCGCCGACGCGGGCGGCGCTCCCGCCCGCCAGGCCCGCCCAGCGCTCCGGGCACTTCACCGTGCCGACGGCCGTGGCCGTCGTCCCGCAGACCGCACCGGTGCGGCGTCCCTCGGTCGAGGGAGGGTTCGACTTCTTCGGTACGCAGAAGGAGGAGGCGGACGCCGCCGCGATGGAGGCCGTGCAGAACGAGGACCTCGCCGACGTGGTCGGCCAGGAGGCGCTCGCGGCGCACAAGGCCGAGTCCGAGGCCGGGGCCGAGCCCGCCGGCGAGCCCTCGGAGGGTGCCGACCGTCAGGTCATCGACCTGACCGAGCACGACGAGACCGAGCACATCGACATGACGGGCCTGCGCAGCGCGGCTTCCTGAGCCGTACGCTCCGCAGGGCGGACACGACGAATCAAGGGCAGTGGCGTCACGCCACTGCCCTTGGTCGTTCGGGACATCCCGGCGGGAAGCCGCGTCACCCGCCCCCCTCGCGGAGCGGAATCCGATGCGGTCGCCGGCTCCCGCCCCGGCATCGCCGGTTCGCGGTGGCTCAGGCCATCCACCGGTCCGGCCGGGCCTCCCGCCGCCCCGTGCGGGAGCGGTCCGCCTGTGCCTGGAGGAGCTCCGCCGCCTCCCCGGCGTCCCGCAGCCGCGCCGTCACCGTCTTTCCGGCCCCGGCGTCGACGTGGACGTCGGCGAGTCCCTTGAAGCGCTCCCAGGGCCCCTGCGTCAGCCGGACGCTCTGCACCTTCGCGTGCGGGACGAGGGAGAGGCGGCGCCGCAGCAGTCCCCGGCGCGCGGCGAACACGGTGTCGGTGACGGCGAGTCCGTACCCGCGCCACCAGAACGGCACGCACCAGCCGGCCCGCCGGGGCGGCCGCACCGGCGCGGCGGGGACGGTCACACCGGGCAGCACCGCGGCGATCACGGCGTGGGCGACCTCGCGCGGGGCGACGGGCACGAGGACCGAGTTCGACGACCCGGCCACGTCCAGCTCGACGCGCACCCATCTGCCGCGCCACAGCAGGGGTTCGACGATCCGTACGGTCTGCACGCGTCCGGGCGGCACCGTCTCGTGCGTACGGTCCAGGAGCCCGTGGTCGATGCGCAGGCCGTCGGGCGACTCGCCCACCGTCCAGTCGTACTCGCCGACGAACCGTCCCACGCTGCTCGCCCCCGCCGCGCCGAGCAGGGGCAGTCCGGCCGCGAGGACCGTCCAGGCGCTGTGCGTGGCGAACCACAGAAGCGTGGGGACGACGAGCGCGGCGACCAGGGAGGCCCAGGTGGCGCCGGTGAGCAGCAGCGAGACGGCGAGGACGCCGGGCGGCACGTGCAGCAGTCGCCTGACCGGTGCCTCGCCGACCTCGCGGGCCGACTCGGGTGCGAACCCGGCCGCCCGGGCCAGGAGTTCGGCGCGCAGCCTGCGGGCCTCGGCCTCGCCCAGATAGGCCAGTTCGTCCTTCTTGTCCGTCCCGACGACGTCGAGTTTGAGCTTGGCGACACCCGCGACGCGGGCCAGCAGCGGCTGGGTGATGTCGACGGCCTGGAGCCGTTCGAGCCGGATGTGCGCCGTGCGGCGGAACAACAGGCCCGTACGGATCCGCAGTTCGGAGTCGGTGACCGCGAAGTGGGTGAACCACCAGCTCAGGAAGCCGTAGAGGGCGGCGCCCGGCACGATCACGGCCAGTCCGACGAGCAGGGCGGTCGTCGTGAGCCGGGTGAGCTGCTGCTGTGCCTGCCCCGGGTCGTGGACGGCCCAGCCGGCGAGCACCGCGACCGGGGCCCAGGCGCGCCGGAACGGGGTCACGGGGTGCAACCGCCGCTCGGACAGCGGCTTCTCCTCCGGTACGGAACCGTGGTCGCGTACGGAACCCCGGCCGTCGGCGTGACCGCCGTCGCCCGGACCGGCCGTCGCGTCGGGGAGTCCGGGCACGGCGGACGGGTGCCCGGACGGGAGTCCCGAGGAGTCCGGGGAGGCCGTGCTCACAGGCCCGCCGATCGTGCCTCGCCCAGTTCGGTCAGCCGGTCCCGCAGCCGCTCGGCCTCGGCGGGTTCGAGACCCGGGATGCGCGCGTCGGTGGCCGCGGCGGCCGTGTGGAGCTGCACACCGGCGAGTCCGAAGTGACGTTCCAGCGGCCCGGAGGTCACCTCGACCAGCTGCATGCGCCCGTACGGCACCACGGTCTCCTCACGCCACAGCACCCCGCGGCTGATCAGCAGGTCGTCCGCGCGCTCCGCGTACCGCCAGGAGCGCCAGTTGCGCCCCAGCATGCGCCAGCCCCACGCGGCGAGCGCGAGCGGCAGCAGGGCGAAGGCCGCCCAGCCCGGACCGGCGAACAGGGCGAGGAGCACCCCGACGACGATCGTCAGGAGCCCCAGCCACACCACCAGCAGCAGTCGTCGCATCCGCAGCAGCCCCGGAGGCAGTCCGGTCCAGACCGGCTCCCCCGGCGCGCTCTTCCCCGTCCGCACGCTCCCCGTCTCCATGGAGCAAGCGTACGTACGACAGACTGGGGCCATGACTCCCAGGACCGAGACCGTGGTCGGTGTCGGCGGCGCCGCCGAGAGCACCGACATGGTGCTCAACATCGGCCCCCAGCACCCCTCGACCCACGGCGTGCTGCGGCTGCGGCTCGTACTCGACGGTGAGCGGATCCAGCACGCGGAGCCGGTCATCGGCTACATGCACCGCGGCGCCGAGAAGCTCTTCGAGGCGCGCGACTACCGGCAGATCATCATGCTCGCCAACCGTCACGACTGGCTGTCGGCCTTCTCCAACGAACTGGGTGTCGTCCTGGCCGTGGAGCGGATGCTCGGCATGGAGGTCCCCGCGCGCGCGGTGTGGATGCGCACGCTGCTCGCTGAGCTGAACCGGGTCCTCAACCACCTGATGTTCCTCGGCTCCTACCCCCTGGAGCTGGGCGGGATCACCCCGATCTTCTACGCCTTCACGGAGCGCGAGGAACTCCAGCACGTCATGGAGGAGATCTCCGGCGGGCGCATGCACTACATGTTCAACCGCGTGGGCGGCCTCAAGGAGGACCTCCCGGCCCGCTGGGCGACCCGCGCGCGTGCCTGCGTCGCCGCCCTGCGCTCGCGGATGAGCGTGTACGACGACCTGGTGCTCGGCAACGAGATCTTCCGGGGACGTACGCGCGGTGTGGGCGCGCTCGCTCCCGGGGCGGTGCACGCGTACGGGGTGAGCGGCCCCATCGCGCGGGCCTCCGGCGTCGACTTCGACCTGCGCCGCGACGAGCCCTACCTCGCCTACGGGGAGCTCCAGGACACCCTCAGGGTCGTCACCCGTGAGGAGGGGGACTGCCTCGCCCGCTTCGAGTGCCTCCTGGAGCAGACGCACAACTCCCTGGACCTCGCGGACGCCTGCCTCGACCGGCTGGCCGAGCTTCCGCCCGGCCCGGTCAACCAGCGGCTGCCGAAGGTCCTGAAGGCGCCCGAGGGCCACACGTACGCCTGGACCGAGAACCCGCTCGGCATCAACGGCTACTACCTCGTCAGCAAGGGCGAGAAGACCCCGTACCGGCTGAAGCTGCGCTCCGCGTCGTTCAACAACATCCAGGCGCTCACCGAACTGCTGCCCGGAACGCTGGTCGCCGACATGGTGGCGATCCTCGGGTCACTGTTCTTCGTGGTCGGGGACATCGACAAGTAGGTCTTCGAGAGCGGGGAGGCCGACGGGCTGGAGGAGCCAGCCGAAGTCGCCCAGCCCGCCCGGTGCGGTGAGCTCGGCCGCCTGTCCCGCGCCCGCCAGGGCGCGCACATAGGCGGCCGGGTCCGTCGACGCGAGCGAGAGCGGGGGGCGGGCGCCGCTCACACCCAGCGCGCGCAGGGCCGCGCGCTGCGTCACCACGCGTCCTCCGGGCAGCGCGCACGCGTCGAGCGCCACGTGCGCGGTGATGTCGCACGAACCGTCCGGCACCGGGGCGGTCTCGCGGCCCTCCCGGAATCCGGTGAGGGTCCCGAAGGGCGGGCGCCCGGCGGCGACGTGGGCGTAGTCGACGGCGACGGCGAGACCCCGGTCGAGCGCGGACACGGCGGAGGCCCAGGCGAGGTCCCGGGGGAGCCCGATCTCGGCCCGGGCGCCCCGGTCGGGCGCCGGGGGCTCCTCACCGGACGCGTCCGCCCCCGGTGGACGGGGTGCTTCTTGTGCGGACGCCGGGTCCGGCCGGGTGTCCTGCGGACAGGGCACCTCATGCACGCCGTCCCGCCGACGGGGCACCTCATGCACGCCGTCCCGCCGACGGACCGCCTGTCCCTCGGCGGTCTGCTCCGCTTCCTGCGCCGCGTGGCCGTCGGCCGATGTCCACCACCAGGTGCGCAGCCAGCGGGCGTCCTCGCCGGTGACGGGCTCCCCGAGCCGTTCGGCGCCGTCGCCGCGCACCAGGACCAGCCGCGGCACACCGTCGGGGTCGGCCTCGGCGACGTCCACGGGAACGTTGTCCAGCCACTCGTTGGCGAACAGCAGCCCGGTGACCCCCCGCGGCGGTTCGCCGAGCCATGAGATCAGGGGATCGAGACCGGCCGGCCGGTCGGCCCGCTCGACCGCGTACGGGCGCGTACGGGCGGCCACGTCGGCGGGGAGGGCGGCGAGGACGCCGGTCACGAGCTCGCCGCGGCCCGCCGCCATGTCCACGAAGGCCAGCGGGTCGGGGTGGCCGAGCGCCGCGTCGAGGCGGCACAGGAGCCGTGCCACGGCGCCCGCGAACAGCGGGGAGGCGTGCACGGAGGTCCGGAAGTGCCCGGCCGGACCCTCGGGCCGCCGATAGAACCCGGAGGGGCCGTACAGCGCCTCCTCGGTCGCCTCACGCCATCCCCGCCACTCGCCCGCCGCCGCACGTTCCACGGGGCCAGGCTAGTGGCCTCCGCCGGGCCGGTTCCGTCCCGGCCGCCGATGGTCCCGGGGCCGTCCGGAAGGGTTCCCCCGAGCGTCCCGAGGCGGGGGCATCCACCTTGGGGAGTACGAGGGGCGGTCCCGGATCGGTCCTCCGGTTGACCCGGGCACACCGCGCGCCTCCCTACTCTGGGTTACGTGCAGCGCCTCTATGACCTTCTCCGCAGGTACCCGACATGGGTCGACAGCTTCTGGGCCGTCGCCCTGCTCGGGATCTCCTGGGTGAGCATCAGCAATGTCAACGGCGCGGCGGAGGGCCCGCCGTCGACCGCCGTGGCGCTCCCGATCGCCTTCGCGCTGAGCGCCGTCGTCGCGCTGCGCCGCCGCATGCCGGAGAAGATGCTGGTCCTGGCCGTACTGACGGGCCTCGCACAGCTGGTCCTCGACGTGCCCTCGGCGCCCGAGGACTTCGCGATGCTGGTGATCATCTACACGGTCGCCGCGAACGGCACCCGCTGGGCCTCCCGGCTCGCGCTGATCGGCGGCCTGTGTGCGGGCACGATCGCGCAGCTCCGCTGGCCCGCGACCGAGACCAGCGGGCTCGGCGGCGTCTTCATAGCGATCTTCCAGACCGTCCCGTTCGCGCTCGCCTGGGTGCTCGGCGACTCGATCCGCACCCGCCGCGCCTATCTCGCGCAGCTGGAGGAGCGCGCCGCCCGCCTGGAGAAGGAGCGCGAGGCGCAGGCCAAGGTGGCCGTCGCCGCCGAGCGCGCCCGGATCGCCCGCGAGCTGCACGACGTCGTCGCGCACAACGTCTCGGTGATGGTGGTCCAGGCCGACGGCGCCGCGTACGTCATGGACACCGCGCCGGAACAGGCCAGGAAGGCGCTGGAGACCATCTCGGGCACGGGCAGGCAGGCCCTGGCCGAGATGCGCCGGCTGCTCGGCGTCCTGCGCACCGGCGAGCACCAGGAGAGCGGCGAGTACGTGCCGCAGCCCGACGTGGAGCAGCTCGACGACCTCATCGCGCAGTGCCGCACCTCGGGCCTGCCCGTCGACTACAAGGTGGAGGGCACCCCGCGCCCCCTGCCCAGCGGTGTGGAGCTCACGGCGTACCGCATCGTGCAGGAGGCGCTGACCAACACCCGCAAGCACGGAGGCCCGAACGCGGGCGCCAGCGTCCGTCTGGTCTACTTCGACGACGGCCTCGGCCTGCTCGTCGAGGACGACGGCAAGGGCGCGCCCCACGAGCTGTACGAGGAGGGCGGCGCCGACGGGCAGGGCCACGGCCTGATCGGCATGCGGGAGCGCGTCGGCATGGTCGGCGGCACCCTGGACGCCGGGCCCCGGCCCGGCGGGGGGTTCCGCATCAGCGCCCTGCTGCCGCTCAAAGCGGCCCACTGACACCTGTACACACCCCGGTCCCCCCGGCCGGCAGCCCTGGACGCACCGGTCCCGATGACCGGCCCGACGAAGTGAAAGGCCCCCGATGGCGATCCGCGTGATGCTCGTCGACGACCAGGTGCTGCTGCGCACCGGCTTCCGGATGGTGCTCGCCGCCCAGCCGGACATGGAGGTCGTGGCGGAGGCGGGAGACGGCGTCGAGGCCCTCCAGGTGCTGAGCGCCACCGAGGTCGACGTGGTCCTGATGGACGTCCGCATGCCCAAGCTGGACGGCGTGGAGACCACCCGCCGCATCTGCTCGGACCCGAACCCGCCGAAGGTGCTGATCCTGACCACCTTCGACCTGGACGAGTACGCGTTCTCCGGGCTGAAGGCGGGCGCCTCAGGATTCATGCTCAAGGACGTGCCCCCGGGCGAGCTGCTGGCCGCCATCCGCTCCGTGCACAGCGGCGACGCCGTGGTCGCGCCGTCCACCACCCGGCGCCTGCTCGACCGGTTCGCGCCGCTGCTGCCCAACGCGGGCAAGGAGCCGCAGCACAAGGGCCTGGAACGGCTCACCGACCGCGAGCGCGAGGTCATGATCCTCGTCGCCCAGGGCCTGTCCAACGGGGAGATCGCGGCCCGTCTCGTCCTGTCCGAGGCGACCGTGAAGACCCATGTCGGGCGCATCCTGACCAAGCTGGGGCTGCGCGACCGGGTCCAGGTGGTCGTCCTCGCCTACGAGACGGGACTCGTCCGGGCGGGCGGCCTCGGCTGAGGGCCGGCGCGGCTGCGTGACCGGGATGTGACCGGCGCGCACTAGGGTCTGCGCATGCTCCTGTGGATCAACGGGCCCTTCGGGGGCGGCAAGACACAGACCGCACACGAGATCCGACGCCGGCTGCCCGGCAGCGTCGTCTGCGATCCGGAACACGCCGGCTTCGGCCTCCACCGCATGCTTCCGCCCGAACTCCGGGGGGATTTCCAGGACTTGGTGTCGTGGCGGCAGGGAGTGGTCGAGGTGCTCGACCTCGCGCTGGGCAAGCGGGACGGCGTGGTCATCGCCCCCATGACCGTCACGAACCCCGCCTACTTCGCGGAGACGGTCGGCCGGCTTCGTGAACTGGGCCACGACGTACGGCACTTCACGCTGCTGGCCGAGCCCGAGACCGTACTGCGGCGGCTGCGCGAGCGCGGCTTCGGGCACGTCGTGCGCCATGTCGCCGGGAAGGACGCCCCGTTGAGGCGCGAGAGCTGGGCCGTGGAGCGGCTCGACCACTGCCTGGAGCGGCTGCGCGAGCCCGAGTTCGCCGAACACCTGTGGACCGACCACACGACGGTCGCCAGGACCGCCGACCGGATAGCGGTCCTCGCCGGCCTGACCCTCACGCCGAACCGGGACGGCGCCCTGCGCGGACGCCTGCGACGGGCGAGCACGAGCGTGCGCCACATCCGCTTCGACTGACCCTCGGGCCGAAGGCGGCCCCACCTCAGGTCCGGACAGGTTCTCGCCCCCTCCGCCCCAACCCGACCCGTACCCAGGGGCTTCGCCCTGCCCCCCGCTCCTCAAACGCCGGAGGGGCTGAAACCCTCGCCGCCCGGAGCCGAAATGTGGACCGGTACCACCGCGCTCCCGCAGCCGGAATGGGACGCGAGGGGCCGTGCCGGTACATCGATGCCCGTCGCCACCGACGCCCACCCCTCACCCAACGGCGACGGGCTGATGCACCGGCACGGCCCCGACCCACCCACCGGACCGAACCCGCGACGGCCACCGGCCCGGGCCGGCTGTTGGGCCCTCAGCGCAGGAGCCCCTCCAGGAAGTCGCTGCCCAGCCGGGCCACCACCGTGACGTCGAGCTGGTGCAGCACGTACCGGCCGCGCCGCCGCGTGGTGATCAGACCCGCCTTCTTGAGCACACCCAGATGCCGGGATATCTCCGGCGCCGTCATGCCGTGCACCTGCGCCAGCTCGCCGGTGGTGTACGCGCTGCGGGCCAGATGCCGGCAGATGCGCATGCGGACCGGGTGGGACAGGGCGCTCATCCGCAGGGTGAGCTGTTCCACGGAGGGCGGGGCGGCGAGCTCGGGGGAGCTGACGGGATAGTGCAGCACCGGCTGCCATCCGTACCGGTGGAGCACCATCAGGTGGGGACGGCCGAGGCTGGTGGGGACGAGGAGCAGACCGCCGCCGGCGGTGACCGTGCTCCCCTCGGTCAGCTTGTCCACCGTGATGATCCGCCCCGCCCCGTCCAGGGACAGGGCGGAGGAGACGGAGGCCAGCGCCTCGGACAGGCCCTTGCGCCGGAGCAGGTCCGTCGTGCGGCGGGCCTCCGCGGCGAGCGGGTGGCGCAGCCGGGACCAGGTCTCGGCGAAGAATGCCTCGTCGCAGTCCTCCAGGAACTGCCGCAGCCAGGCCCTGACCCCCGGCGGGTCCGCCAGCAGCCGCTCGGTGAACCGTGTCTGCTGGGGCCCCCGGGAGGCGGCCAGGTCCACGGCCCGCCGCTGCACCTCGGGGTCGGAGAGGGCGTGCGGCCCCTCGGTGCCGTAGGCCAGCGCGCAGGTGAACTCCAGGGCCGCGTCCACGAACTGCTCGTCCGTGAGCTTGTCCAGCAGATCCAGGTCCTCGGCGAGCGTCGCACCGGGCAGCGAGGGCCCGCCGGGGACGCCCGCGCACGGCAGGAACAGGTCGGAGAACGTCGTGCGCCACAGGAAGTCCGCCTCGCACATCCGGTCCGCGAGATGGGGATCGAGCCGGGCCGTCACGCCCGTCACCCAGCCCTGGAGCCCGGGGTGGTGCCCCGGCTCCGCCAGCGCGTGCAGCGCCATCCCCAGCTCGGCCAGCGGCGAGGGCACGACGGCCGTCCGCTCCGGCCGCAGCCCGTCGATGTCGATGCGCACGCTCATGTCCCCATGGTGCACCCCGCCACCGACAGCGGCCGCCGTCGATTGACGGCGGCCGTCAATCGACGGGACAGCCGCTGTGATCAGGCGCAACCTGGGACGACCGGGGCAGTCCGCGCGGGGACTCCGGATCCCATCCCTCTCCCGAGAGGCGGTCGGTCATGAGCATCACCCAGCAGTACCTCCTGGACAGCTACCGGGCTTCGCAGCACGGGGAGGCAGCTCCTCCGGCGCCCGGCAGCCACGACTGGGAGACGGCCAGGGAACTGCGCGACTACCGCAGGTTCCGGGCCGTCCTGGCCGGACATCCGGCCCGCGGCCGCCTGCGCGGGGCCCTGAGCCGTTGGCTGCACGGCCCGCACCGGCGGCCGGTCCACTGACAGATCCGCACCCGGACCTCCCAGGACGGACGTGTCCGCAGCCGGATTTCCCTGGCCGAACGTGTCCGCACCCGGATTTCCCTGGCCGAACGCGTCCGCAGCCGGATTTCCCCGGCCGAACGCGTCCGCAGCCGGACCTCCCGGGCCGAACAAGTCCGCAGCCGGACCCCTGCTACCCGGAAACCCGTTCCGGCAGCCGCTCCACGAAGGCGCGGACCGCCGCCTTCACGTCATCCGCCGTCCACCCAAGACCTGGCTCCGCCACCGTGATCTCGGTGTACGCGAGTCCGGGGCCGCCCGCGCCCCAGCCCTGCGCGAACAGACCCGTCCCCGTCTCCTCGACCTGCGACAGGGCCGCGTCCGCGAGGACGTCCGGCTCGTACGGCAGCCAGACCTGGAACTGGTGGGTGTGCGGCTCCTCCGGGTGGACCCGGACCCAGGGGACCCCCGCCTCGGTGAAGCCCTCGCGCAGCGCGCCGGCCACCACGCGCGCGTGGGCGACGTAGTCCGGCAGCCGGGGCAGCTCCCGCTCCAGGCCGATCAGCGCCGACAGGACCGTCGGGAACTGCTGGATGATCATGCCGCCGTACCGGTGCCGCCAGGTCTTCGCCTCGTCCACGAGCGTCTTCGGCCCCGCGACGGCGGCACCGCCGAACCCGCCGAGCGACTTGTAGAACGAGACGTACACGCTGTCCGCGAGGCCGGCGATCTCCTCCAGGGAGCGTCCGAAGTGCGGGGTGCACTCCCACAGCCTGGCCCCGTCGATGTGCACCACCGCGTCGCGCTCCCTGGCCGCCTCCACCACCTCGGTGAGTTCCTCCCAGGTGGGCAGGACGAATCCGGCGTCCCTCAGCGGCAGCTCCAGCAGCAGGGCGCCGAACGGTTCGGGGAAGTCGCGCACCTCCTCGGCCGTCGGCATCCGGGGCTCGCTCGTCACACGGACCGGGCGCAAGCCGCTGACCTGGCTGAACGCCTGTCGTTCATGGACTTCGGGGTGGCTGAGGCCGTGCAGGGCCACGGTCGGGTTCCCGGTCCGGCCCGCCCAGCAGCGCAGGACGACCTGCTGGGCCATGGTCCCCGTCGGGAAGAAGACCGCCGCCTCCGTGCCCAGCAGCTCGGCGACCCGCTCCTCCAGGGTCTCGACGACGCCGTCGCCGTACATGTCGATCCGCCCGTCGAGGTCGCACACGTCACCGGCGCCCTCGCTCAGCCAGTCCAGGCGCTCGCGGAGCGTCTGCTGGTAGCCGGGGCGCCACAGCACCCGCCCGGCCGCCTTCCAGGCCGCCGCACGCCGCTCGAACCGCTCCTTGGGGGACAGCTCCGCCGCCCCGCCCCCGCCCCGCTCCGCAGGCTCCGCCCCGCCCCGCTCCGCAGGTTCCGCACCGCTTCGTGCCGTCGTATCGCTCATCCCAGGATCATGTCCCGGGCGGGCCCGGCCGGTCACCTCGAATTCCGCACGCCGGTGACCTGTGGAAATCCCGTTCACCCGGTCAGGTTCCGCCCCGGCGTCACGGCGCGCGGAAACCCACAGCCTGTGGACGGCCGGACTCCCCTCGGACCAATCGCGTTAACATGACGAGAAATCGTCCGGTACCCCGAGCGGACTGGAACGGAAGGCCGCCGTCGAGTGAGTACACATCCCCAGCCAGAGCCCAAGGACCGCCCCGCGCGGCTGACCGTCGGCGTCGTCGGCGCCGGCCGTGTCGGACCCGCGCTCGCCGCCGCGCTCCAGCTCGCCGGACACCGCCCGGTGGCCGTCTCCGGCGTCTCCGACGCCTCACGGCGGCGTGCCGCGCAGCTCCTGCCCGACGTGCCGCTGGTGTCCCCGGCCGAGGTCCTCCAGCGCGCCGACCTCGTGCTGCTGACCGTTCCCGACGACGCCCTCCCCGGGCTCGTCGAAGGACTCGCCGAGACCGGCGCGATCCGGCCCGGGCAGCTCCTGGTGCACACCTCCGGACGGTACGGCGCGCGTGTGCTCGACCCGGCCCTGCGCGCGGGCGCGCTGCCGCTGGCCCTGCACCCCGCGATGACGTTCACCGGCACCGCCGTCGACGTCCAGCGGCTCGTCGGATGCTCCTTCGGGGTCACCGCCCCCGAGCAGCTGCGGCTGGCCGCCGAGGCCCTGGTCATCGAGATGGGCGGCGAGCCCGAGTGGATCGCCGAGGAGTCCCGGCCGCTCTATCACGCGGCCCTCGCCCTGGGCGCCAACCACCTGGTGACCCTGGTCGCCGAGTCGATGGAACTGCTGCGCACCGCCGGCGTCGAGGCCCCCGACCGCATGCTCGGACCGCTCCTCGGCGCCGCCCTGGACAACGCCCTGAGGTCGGGCGACGCGGCCCTGACCGGCCCCGTCGCGCGCGGGGACGCGGGCACGGTCGCCGCGCACGTGGCCGAACTGCGCCGGCACGCACCCGGCACCGTCGCCGGCTATCTGGCGATGGCCCGCGCGACCGCCGACCGCGCGCTCGCGCACGGACTGCTCAAGCCCGAACTCGCCGAGGACCTCCTGGGCGTGCTCGCCGCCGGGACGGACGCGCCCCAGGGGACCGAGGGAGACACCCGATGACCACCGCCCTGCTGCGCACCGCCGGCGAACTGGCCGCGCGCGAGCGCGCTGGCCGCAGAGCCGTCGTGATGACCATGGGCGCCCTCCACGAGGGCCACGCCACCTTGATCCGCACCGCCCGCGAGATCGCGGGAGACACGGGCGAGGTGGTCGTCACCGTGTTCGTGAACCCGCTCCAGTTCGGCCGGGGCGAGGACCTCGACCGGTACCCGCGCACCCTCGACTCCGACCTGAAGATCGCCGAACAGGCGGGCGCCGACGTCGTGTTCGCCCCCTCCGTCGACGAGGTCTACCCCGGTGGCGAGCCCCAGGTCCGTATCTCCGCCGGACCCATGGGCGAGCGCCTTGAGGGCTCCGTGCGGCCCGGCCACTTCGACGGCATGCTCACCGTCGTCGCCAAGCTGCTGCACCTGACCCGCCCCGACGTGGCCCTGTTCGGACAGAAGGACGCCCAGCAGCTGGCCCTGATCCGGCGCATGGCGCGCGACCTGAACTTCGGCGTCGAGATCACCGGTGTCCCCACGGTGCGCGAGGAGGACGGCCTCGCCCTCTCCAGCCGCAACCGCTACCTCTCGGCCGAGGAACGGCGCACCGCGCTCGCCCTCTCCCAGGCCCTGTTCGCCGGCCGTGACCGGCACGCCGCCCAGGAGGCGCTGCGCGCGCGGGCCCTCGAAGTGCCCGCCACGCGCGAGCGTGCCGAGGCCCTCAGCGCCATAGGGGAGTCCCGGGCCGCCGCCGACGCGCACGCCGTCGCCAAGGCCGTCCCCGGCTGGCCCGGTGGCGTCCGTACCGCGGCCCGCCTGGTCCTGGACGAGGCGGCCCGCATGAAACCGCCCCTCGCCCTGGACTATCTCGCGCTCGTCGACCCCGGCGACTTCACCGAGATCCCGGACGACTACACCGGCGAGGCGGTCCTCGCCGTCGCCGCCCGGGTCGGGACGACCCGGCTGATCGACAACATTCCCCTCACCTTCGGAGCGGCCTCGTGACCGGCAAAGGCACAGGTTCAGACACCGCCACTGGCACCGGCATACGCCTGCACGCCCCGGCCCCCGGCTGGGCCCTGACCGCGGACGTCGTGGTCGTCGGCTCCGGCGTCGCCGGGCTCACCGCGGCCCTGCGCTGCGAGGCCGCGGGGCTGCGGACCATCGTGGTCACCAAGGCCCGCCTGGACGACGGCTCCACGCGCTGGGCCCAGGGTGGCGTCGCCGCCGCGCTCGGCGAGGGCGACACCCCCGAGCAGCACCTCGACGACACCCTCGTCGCGGGCGCGGGCCTGTGCGACGAGGAGGCCGTGCGCATCCTCGTCACCGAGGGCCCCGACGCGGTACGCAGGCTCATCGCGACCGGCGCCCACTTCGACGAGTCCTCCGAGGGCGGCCTCGAACTCACCCGCGAGGGCGGCCACCACCGCCGCCGCATCGCGCACGCGGGCGGCGACGCGACCGGCGCCGAGATCTCCCGGGCCCTCGTCGAGGCGGTCCGCGCGCGCGGACTGCGCACGGTCGAGAACGCGCTCGTCCTGGACCTCCTGACGGACGCCGAGGGCCGCACCGCGGGCGTGACCCTGCACGTCATGGGAGAGGGCCAGCACGACGGCGTGGGCGCCGTCCACGCGCCCGCCGTGGTCCTCGCGACCGGCGGCATGGGCCAGGTCTACTCCGCGACCACCAACCCGTCCGTCTCCACGGGCGACGGCGTGGCCCTCGCGCTCCGGGCCGGCGCCGAGATCTCCGACCTCGAATTCGTCCAGTTCCACCCGACCGTGCTCTTCCTCGGCCCCGACGCGGAGGGCCAGCAGCCGCTGGTCTCCGAAGCGGTACGCGGCGAGGGCGCCCACCTGGTCGACGCCGACGGCGTGCGCTTCATGGTGGGACAGCACGAGCTGGCCGAACTGGCGCCCCGGGACATCGTCGCCAAGGGCATCACGCGCCGCATGCTGGAGCAGGACGCCGAGCACATGTTCCTCGACGCCCGGCACTTCGGCGCCGACATGTGGGAGCACCGCTTCCCCACGATCCTCGCCGCCTGCCGTGCCCACGGCATCGACCCGGTGACCGAGCCCGTCCCGGTCGCCCCGGCCGCCCACTACGCCTCCGGCGGCGTCCGCACCGACCCCCGGGGCCGCACCACCGTCCCCGGCCTGTACGCGTGCGGCGAGGTCGCCTGCACGGGCGTCCACGGCGCCAACCGGCTCGCCTCCAACTCCCTGCTGGAGGGCCTGGTCTACGCCGAGCGCATCGCCGCCGACATCGCGGCGAGGCACGCCGAGGACGGCCTGCACGCGCGCGTGCCCCAGCCGGTCCCGCACCCCGAGACCCCCGCGCACCCGCTGCTCGCCCCCGAGACCCGCTTCGCGATCCAGCGGATCATGACGGGCGGCGCCGGTGTGCTGCGCTCCGCCGCGTCCCTCCAGGCCGCGGCCGAGCAGCTCCAGCGGCTGCACACCGACGCCCGGGACTCCCTCGACGAGAACGGCAAGACCTCCGAGCCGGGCGTCGACACCTGGGAGGCCACCAACCTGCTGTGCGTGGCCCGCGTCCTGGTCGCCGCGGCCCTCCTGCGCGAGGAGACCCGGGGCTGCCACTGGCGCGAGGACCGCGCCGACCGGGACGACGAGCAGTGGCGCCGCCACATCGTCGTACGGCTGAATCCCGACCGGACCCTCGCCGTCCGCACCACCGATACCGCAGACTTCCCCCCGACATCCCGGCAGCCCCACGCGGCGCCCCAGTCCCGTCCCCAGGAGCAGTGACCGAAGTGAGCACCCACGACCTTCCCCTCGCCGAGAGCGGCGGCTGCGGCGACGGCTGCGGCTGCGGCGCAGACATGGACGAGGAGTACATGGAGTGCGGTCTCGATCCCGCGCTCGCCCAGCTCCTGGCCGACGCCGGCCTCGACCCGCTGGAGGTCGAGGACATCGCGAACGTGGCGATCCAGGAGGACCTCGACCACGGCGTGGACGTCACGACCGTCGCGACCATCCCCGAGGACGCCGTCTCCACGGCGGACTTCACCGCCCGGGACGCGGGCGTCGTCGCGGGCCTGCGCGTCGCCGAGGCCGTCCTGTCCGTGGTCTGCACCGACGAGTTCGAGGTCGAGCGGCACGTCGAGGACGGCGACCGCGTCGAGGCCGGCCAGAAGCTGCTCAGCGTCACCACGCGCACCCGCGACCTGCTGACGGCCGAACGCAGCGCCCTCAACCTCCTGTGCCGCCTGTCCGGCATCGCGACCGCCACGCGCGCGTGGGCGGACGCCCTGGAGGGCACCGGGGCGCGGGTGCGGGACACCCGCAAGACCACCCCGGGCCTGCGCTCCCTGGAGAAGTTCGCGGTGCGCTGCGGCGGCGGCGTCAACCACCGCATGTCGCTGTCCGACGCGGCACTGGTCAAGGACAACCACGTGGTCGCCGCCGGCGGCGTGGCCGAGGCCTTCGCCGCCGTACGGGAGATGTTCCCCGAGGTCCCCGTCGAGGTCGAGGTCGACACCCTGCATCAGCTGCGCGACGTCGTGGACGCGGGCGCCGACCTGATCCTTCTGGACAACTTCACGCCCGTCGAGTGCGAGGAGGCGGTCGCCCTCGTCGCGGGCCGGGCCCTGCTGGAGGCGTCCGGCCGGCTCACCCTCGCCAACGCCGGGGCGTACGCGAAGACGGGCGTCGACTTCCTGGCGGTGGGCGCGCTCACGCACTCCGCCCCGATCCTCGACATCGGCCTCGACCTGCGAGCGGCGGAGTAACCCCGGCCATGCTGCTGACCATCGACGTGGGCAACACCCACACGGTCCTCGGCCTCTTCGACGGGGAGGAGATCGTCGAGCACTGGCGCATCTCCACGGACTCCCGCCGCACCGCCGACGAACTCGCCGTGCTGCTCCAGGGCCTCATGGGCATGCACCCGCTGCTCGGCGAGGAGCTCGGCGACGGCATCGACGGCATCGCGATCTGCGCGACCGTGCCGTCCGTGCTGCACGAGCTGCGCGAGGTGACGCGGCGCTACTACGGCGACGTCCCCGCCGTCCTGGTCGAGCCCGGCGTCAAGACGGGCGTGCCGATCCTCACGGACAACCCCAAGGAGGTCGGCGCCGACCGGATCATCAACGCCGTCGCGGCCGTCGAGCTGTACGGGGGACCGGCGATCGTCGTCGACTTCGGCACGGCGACCACCTTCGACGCGGTCAGCGCGCGGGGCGAGTACATCGGCGGTGTCATCGCCCCCGGCATCGAGATCTCCGTGGAGGCGCTCGGCGTCAAGGGCGCGCAGCTGCGGAAGATCGAGGTGGCCCGGCCGCGCGCGGTGATCGGCAAGAACACCGTCGAGGCGATGCAGTCCGGGATCATCTACGGGTTCGCGGGCCAGGTCGACGGTGTCGTGAACCGGATGGCGCGCGAGCTCGCCGACGACCCCGAGGACGTCACCGTCATCGCCACCGGCGGGCTGGCTCCGATGGTCCTCGGCGAGTCCTCGGTGATCGACGAGCACGAGCCGTGGCTGACGCTGATCGGGCTGCGTCTGGTGTACGAGCGGAACGTCTCGCGCATGTGAACCGTGCCCGCGTCACGCGGGCGGCGGGTACCGGAGGGGCTCCGCGGTCGCGGGGCCCCTCCGGCGTTCTCCGGGGCGGTTCTCCGGGGCCGCGCGGCGGAGGCCGTGGTTCGCCCGCGGTCCGGGACGGAATTCCGCGCTCTCGGCGATTCCGGCGATTCCGGCGCTTTCGGAGAAGAGGCCGGTCGGGGCCGTGCCCGTACCGGACGGGCCCCGGCCACGGCTTCGGGAAACTTCCGGTCACGGCTTCGTGGAAAACGGGACGCGCCACATTTCTTCCGCTATGCGGATTTTGTCTGATTAGCACGTATCGTCGCCCCATGCCCACGCCCTACGGATCCCACGGCGGCATGGCGTTCGGTGCGCAGGAGCTGCGTGTGCTCCGCCGTGCCCTCGCCCTCGCCCTGCACCCCAGCCCCGTCTCGGCCGAGGACGTCCAGGACTGCCTCCGCCTCGCCGAGTCCATCGACGAGGCGGCCCACGAGGGGGCCAGGCTCCGGGCCTTCCTGCTGGCCGACCTCACCCGCTACCGGGCCGCGCTGCCGGGCACCGCCGCCGGCTATTTCGCCCTCCTGGAGGAGGTCCTCGCCTCCGGCTACCGGCCGAATCCCGACGACCTCGCGGCGCTGCGCGCGCTGCGCGGCAACCCCGTGGCGGCGGCTCTGCTGGAACGCTGCCGGGTCCTCGCCGAGCAGGACGTGCGCGCCCGGCTCGCGGGCCGCGCGGTCGCCTCGGTCCCCGCGTCCCGCACCCGGCTGCTGGCCCTGCCCGGCGGCCGCGCCGCCGAGGAGCCCGACCGGCGGCCCGCGCCGGGGGAGCAGCCCCGGCCGCCGCGCCC
This sequence comes from Streptomyces sp. f51, assembly GCF_037940415.1. Taxonomy (NCBI): domain Bacteria; kingdom Bacillati; phylum Actinomycetota; class Actinomycetes; order Kitasatosporales; family Streptomycetaceae; genus Streptomyces; species Streptomyces sp. f51. The sequence goes on from NZ_CP149798.1 coordinate 4,082,309, forward strand.
GGAGAGGCCCATCCCCACCCCGGGCGAGGTCTTCCCGCCGCGGCGCAAGCCCGGCCCGCCTCCGGCCGACCCGCCGCAGCAACTCGCGGCGGGCTAGTGCTCTGACCGCGTTGGTTCGCCGGGTTGGTGGTCGTGGCGGTTGGATGTGGGGTGACGTCCGATCCGACCGCTGGAGGCGCGGTGGCCGAGCCTGTCCGTGTGCGCAGACTGACCGACCAGGAGGGGCAGAAGCTGCAGCAGATCGTGCGCCGGGGCAGCACGAGTTCGGTGCGCTATCGGCGGGCGATGATGCTGCTGGCTTCGGCCGGCGGGAACCGGGTGCCGGTAATTGCCCAGCTGGTGCAGGCCGACGAGGACACCGTCCGCGACGTGATCCACCGGTTCAACGAGATCGGCCTGGCCTGCCTGGACCCTCGGTGGGCGGGAGGCCGTCCCCGCCAGCTCAGCGATGACGACGAGGACTTCGTCATCGCGACGGCCACCACCCGCCCCACCAAGCTCGGCCAGCCGTTCACTCGCTGGTCACTGCGCAAACTCGTCGCCTACCTGCGCAAAGTGCACGGCCGGGTGATCCGTATCGGCCGCGAGGCGTTACGGTCTCTGCTCGCCCGCCGCGGCGTCACCTTCCAGCGCACCAAGACCTGGAAGGAGTCCCCGGACCCCGAACGGGAGGCGAAGCTGGACCGGATTGAGGAGGTCCTGGACCGCTTCCCCGACCGGGTGTTTGCCTTCGACGAGTTCGGACCGCTCGGGATCCGGCCCACCGCGGGCTCGGGCTGGGCGAAACGGAAGCATCCCGACCGGGTGCCGGCCACCTACCACCGCACCCACGGGGTGCGCTACTTCCACGGCTGCTATTCCGTCGGCGACGACCGCCTGTGGGGCGTCAACTGCCGCAGGAAAGGTGCCGCGAACACGCTGACCGCGCTGAAGTCGATCCGCGCCGCCCGGCCCGACGGTGCACCGATCTACGTGATCATGGACAACCTGTCCGCCCACAAGGGCACGGACATCCGTCGTTGGGCGAAGAAACACAAGGTCGAGCTGTGCTTCACCCCGACCTACGCCTCGTGGGCGAACCCGATCGAGGCCCACTTCGGACCACTGCGGCAGTTCACCATCGCCAACTCCCATCACCCAAATCACACCGTCCAGACAAGGGCCCTGCACGCCTACCTGCGCTGGCGCAACGCCAACGCCCGCCACCGTGACGTCCTGGCCGCCGAGCGCAAGGAACGCGCCCGCATCCGCAGTGAGAAGGGCATCCGCTGGGGCGGACGCCCCCTCAAAACTGCAGCGTGATCGCCCTTCCCGCCGAGTGCGCAGCTCCTTGTGAAAGGCTGGGAGCATGATGGGCGGACGGTCCGAGAACCCAGAACTCTGGGCGTTCCTAGAATCACTGCACTACGGCGACATCCTTTCCGGCACCGTCACAGCGATCGAACGGTTCGGCGTGTTCGTGGCACTGGACGACGGCCCCGACCACCCGGTCTTCCCCGGCGTCGGGTTCATCACGATCCCCGAACTGTCCTGGCGGCGCATCGAAACCACCTTCGACGTTGTACAGGTCGGACAGCACGTCTCAGCCGAGTTCCTCCAGTTCGACACATGGAACCTGGAGGCCAGACTGTCCTTGCGGGCGACACAGCCGGACCCCTTCCAAACATTCGCCGACCGCACCGCGGTGGGGCAGAAACTGCACGGACGGGTCACCAAACTGATTCCGTTCGGCGTCTTCGTCCAGGTCGCCGACGGGATCGAGGGACTGGTCCACCTGCGAGAGCTCGCATCGACGCCCGTGGAAAGTCCGTCAGATGTCGTCCAGGCCGGCGACGAGGTCACGGTCGTCGTCACAGAAATCGACCGGGAGCGACGCAGGCTGGTTCTCTCTCGACGATAAAGCTCCTCCGACCACTCGTGGCTCCCGCATGTTCCCGCGACGGTTCCTCACACCAGCGTTCCTGAGCATCTGAGCGCCCGCTCGGCGCAAGGAAAACCCCGCTCCAACCCGGTGGACCTAGGCGGTCACAGCACTAGCTACTCTGGGGGCATGGACTACGTCTCCGCGCTCGTGCCCCCGGTAGTGATGGCCGTTTTCTTCATCGGGCTCATCGTGACGATCGTGAAGAGTCAGGGCGGGGCCAACAAGGCCAAGGAGGACGGGGTCGTCGACGCCGCCCTCGCGCGCGTGGAGGCCGCCCAGCAGGCCTCGGCCCCCAAGGACGCCGGGGCCTGAGCCCCGGGCGGCATCCGACGCGCCCGCCGGGTCCTCCCCGGCGCGCGCCCGCCCCGTGCCCGACGGCGCTGCCGGCGGCGTACGACTCGGACGTTTCCCACGTCCTTCGAGTCGTACGCCCTTTTTGTTGACCATCTCCCACTATTGTTCTGAACTGTGCCTCGCCCATTGGGAGAACTCGAAGACGCGGTCATGACGCGGGTGTGGAAGTGGAACCGCCCGGTGACCGTTCGGGAAGTCCTGGAAGACCTTCAACTGGAACGGTCCATCGCCTACACCACGGTGATGACCGTTTTGGACAATCTCCATCAGAAGGGCTGGGTGCGCCGCGAGGCGGAAGGCCGGGCCTATCGATATGAGGCCGTCTCCACACGGGCCGCCTACTCGGCGGCGCTGATGAACGACGCCTGGTCGCAGAGCGACAACCCCGCGGCCGCTCTCGTCGCCTTCTTCGGGATGATGAGCGAGGAACAGCGGGTGGCCCTCAGGGATGCCGTGCGCATCGTGCAAGGACCCGAACCGCAAGCCCCCGAAGCCGCCGAAAGGCCACCGGCGCCCGAGCCCTCCGAGGAGAACCCCGCCGCCGACGGGGACGGCTCCGGGCGATAGCGTCCGCTCATGTCAGCAGAGCATCCCGCGGAGGTTCCGGCAGAGGTTCCGGCGGAGCATCCCGAAGTCACCGCAAAAGCCGTCACCGTCCGGCGGGCCAGGACGGGCGATGTCGCGGCCGTTCGACGACTCCTCGACGCGAACGTGCGCCGCCGTATCCTGCTCGACAAAGCCACCGTCACCCTTTACGAGGACATCCAGGAGTTCTGGGTCGCGGAACGCGACGACAACGCCGAGGTGGTCGGCTGCGGCGCCCTGCACGTGATGTGGGAAGACCTCGCGGAAGTCCGCACTCTCGCGGTGAACCCCGCGGTCAAGGGCCTGGGCGTCGGTCATCAGTTGCTGGAGAAGTTGCTCCAGACCGCCCGCTGGCTCGGTGTTCGACGGGTTTTCTGTCTGACCTTCGAAGTCGGCTTCTTCGCCAAGCACGGCTTCGTGGAGATCGGCGAGACGCCCGTCGACACCGATGTCTACGCCGAGCTCCTGCGTTCCTATGACGAGGGCGTCGCGGAGTTCCTCGGTCTCGAACGAGTGAAACCGAACACCTTGGGCAACAGCCGGATGCTTCTGCATCTGTGATCGCGGCCGGCTATTCCGCCGGAGTGCCTTGCCCACGTTCCCTATGTCCGAAACGCGCACGTTTCCGGGCGGGCGGAGTCCCGTGAGTCCCTGCCAGGGGTTTGTGTTTTTCCAGCAAAAGCGGTTTGCTTTCCGACGTAGTGCAGTACTGCATATAACAAGGGACGGCGAAACGGCGGACGCCGCGGGGCCCTCCTTGCCCTTGAAGTTATCGATGAAAGGAAATCCGGTGGCACAGAAGGTTCAGGTCCTTCTTGTCGACGACCTCGACGGCGGCGAGGCTGACGAGACCGTGACGTTCGCGCTCGACGGCAAGACGTACGAAATCGATCTCACGACCGCCAATGCGGACAAGCTCCGTGGCCTTCTGGACCCGTACGTCAAGGGCGGCCGTCGTACCGGTGGCCGTGCCTCGGGCGGACGCGGAAAGGCCCGCGCCGCTTCCGGTGGCAGCCAGGACACCGCGCAGATCCGCGCCTGGGCCAAGGAGAACGGCCTGGAGGTCAACGACCGCGGCCGTGTTCCCGCGTCCATTCGCGAGGCCTACGAGACCGCCAACGGCTGAGCACGCGGCCGCCGCAGCATCACGCGGTGGCACTGTGTCGCCATCGTCTGCACCAGTCGTACGAGATCGGGGGCGCCCCCAACGCCCCCGCCGACGGCCCCGCCGCCCAGCGCCGACAGCGTCGGCAACGCCGTCTCCACCTCGCGGCCGGGCTCCGGGGGCCGCAGCCAGCGGGTGGCCCCTCGTGGACCCGTCCCCGTTCCAGGACGGGCCGCGGGCCGCTCCCCGGGACGGGCTCGCAGGCCGTCGTCGGGCCGGCCTCCGGGCCGCGCCCCGAACACCCGAGGCGCCGCGGCGCCCGGACCTGGCGACGCCGGATCCCCGGGATCCGGCGCCACCGCGCCACCGTGACCGGGCGGCGGTGGAGCCTCGATGTTCCCGTCCGCGCCGATCGCCGTGAGATCCAGCGCGAGCGCGCCCCACTCCAGCCAGTCGAGCAGCCCCGGCAGCTCCTCCGCGCTCCCCGCGGCCACCAGCAGCCACATCCGCTCCCCGTGCAGGGCCACCGGAGAACCCGGCCCCAGATGCCGCAGGGCGGGGAATCCCGCCTCGGCCGGGACCTCCAGGACGTCGAAACGCAGCCCCGTGACCAGCCGTACCGGCACTCCGGGCACTGCCGCCCAGCCCAGTTCGTTTTCGTACCACCGGCACACCGGATCGACCGGATCACCCGGATCGGACGGCCCACGGGGGACAGGGACGGTGGCAACCATGCAAGGAGCAACCGCCGAAAGGCACCCGGAGTTACGCTGGGCGTTTCCGCGACCGCACAGAGTTCCCGGAAAAGGGGCGTGCGGGAGCGTCCGGCCGGGCATTGATGTTCGCCCGTAGCGGAGGGAAACGGTGCGCGCGGCATGGACTGTCAGTGCGCGCGGGTAAGACATGCCTAGTGGGAGGGGCGACACGCAGGGCCTCGGCATCTCACGTTCGCCATCGGCGTACAGCGGGAGAGGGTATCTGCCTGGCCTGCGGGAACATCGTCTCGCACCATCAGGTTGGAGCAGATGTCGGCGTTCGGGGTCAGGAGGCCAAGGACGGTGTCGGCAGTTGGAATGAGCGGTCCCCGCTTGCGGGACTAAGCTGCGGAAGGACAGGGAGGGGAGCGTCCCCTTACTGCCTGACCGCTCTGAGGAGCGATTAACGATGTTCGAGAGGTTCACCGACCGCGCGCGGCGGGTTGTCGTCCTGGCTCAGGAAGAAGCCCGGATGCTCAACCACAACTACATCGGCACCGAGCACATCCTCCTGGGCCTGATCCACGAGGGTGAGGGTGTCGCCGCTAAGGCCCTGGAGAGCCTCGGGATTTCGCTCGAGGCGGTCCGCCAGCAGGTGGAGGAGATCATCGGGCAGGGGCAGCAGGCCCCGTCCGGGCACATCCCCTTCACCCCCCGTGCCAAGAAGGTCCTGGAGCTCTCGCTCCGCGAGGCCCTTCAGCTGGGCCACAACTACATCGGCACGGAGCACATCCTGCTCGGCCTGATCCGTGAGGGCGAGGGCGTCGCCGCCCAGGTCCTGGTCAAGCTGGGCGCAGACCTCAACCGGGTGCGGCAGCAGGTGATCCAGCTGCTCTCCGGCTACCAGGGCAAGGAGACCGCCACCGCCGGCGGTCCTGCCGAGGGCACCCCCTCCACGTCCCTGGTCCTCGACCAGTTCGGCCGGAACCTCACCCAGGCCGCTCGTGAGTCCAAGCTCGACCCGGTCATCGGGCGCGAGAAGGAGATCGAGCGGGTCATGCAGGTGCTGTCCCGCCGTACGAAGAACAACCCGGTGCTCATCGGTGAGCCCGGCGTCGGCAAGACCGCCGTCGTCGAGGGCCTCGCCCAGGCCATCGTCAAGGGCGAGGTGCCCGAGACCCTCAAGGACAAGCACCTCTACACCCTGGACCTCGGCGCGCTGGTCGCCGGCTCCCGCTACCGCGGTGACTTCGAGGAGCGCCTGAAGAAGGTCCTCAAGGAGATCCGCACCCGCGGCGACATCATCCTGTTCATCGACGAGCTGCACACGCTGGTCGGTGCGGGTGCCGCCGAGGGCGCCATCGACGCCGCTTCGATCCTGAAGCCGATGCTGGCCCGCGGTGAGCTCCAGACCATCGGTGCCACCACGCTGGACGAGTACCGCAAGCACCTCGAGAAGGACGCGGCCCTCGAGCGCCGCTTCCAGCCGATCCAGGTGGCGGAGCCTTCCCTCCCTCACACGATCGAGATCCTCAAGGGCCTGCGCGACCGGTACGAGGCGCACCACCGTGTGTCCATCACCGACGAGGCCCTGGTGCAGGCGGCGACGCTCGCCGACCGGTACATCTCGGACCGCTTCCTCCCCGACAAGGCGATCGACCTGATCGACGAGGCGGGCTCCCGGATGCGCATCCGCCGGATGACCGCACCGCCGGACCTCCGCGAGTTCGACGAGAAGATCGCGGGCGTGCGCCGCGACAAGGAGTCGGCCATCGACTCCCAGGACTTCGAGAAGGCGGCCTCTCTCCGCGACAAGGAGAAGCAGCTGCTGGCGGCGAAGGCCAAGCGCGAGAAGGAGTGGAAGGCCGGCGACATGGACGTCGTGGCCGAGGTCGACGGCGAGCTGATCGCCGAGGTCCTCGCCACCGCCACCGGCATCCCGGTCTTCAAGCTGACCGAGGAGGAGTCCTCGCGTCTGCTGCGCATGGAGGACGAGCTCCACAAGCGGGTCATCGGCCAGAAGGACGCCATCAAGGCGCTCTCGCAGGCGATCCGCCGTACGCGAGCGGGTCTGAAGGACCCGAAGCGTCCCGGTGGTTCCTTCATCTTCGCCGGCCCCTCGGGTGTCGGTAAGACGGAGCTGTCGAAGACCCTCGCCGAGTTCCTCTTCGGTGACGAGGACGCGCTGATCTCCCTCGACATGTCGGAGTTCAGCGAGAAGCACACGGTCTCGCGTCTCTTCGGTTCGCCCCCCGGCTACGTGGGCTACGAAGAGGGCGGCCAGCTGACCGAGAAGGTCCGCCGCAAGCCGTTCTCCGTCGTCCTCTTCGACGAGGTCGAGAAGGCCCACCCGGACATCTTCAACTCGCTGCTCCAGATCCTGGAGGACGGTCGTCTGACCGACTCCCAGGGCCGGGTCGTGGACTTCAAGAACACGGTCATCATCATGACGACCAACCTCGGCACCCGGGACATCTCCAAGGGCTTCAACCTCGGCTTCGCGGCCGTGGGCGACGTCAAGACGAACTACGACCGGATGAAGGCCAAGGTCAACGAGGAGCTGAAGCAGCACTTCCGCCCCGAGTTCCTGAACCGTGTCGACGACACGGTGGTCTTCCACCAGCTGACCGAGGAAGACATCATCCAGATCGTCGACCTCATGATCGCCAAGGTCGACGAGCGGCTGAAGGACCGGGACATGGGCATCGAGCTCAGCCCGACCGCCAAGTCGCTGCTCGCGAAGAAGGGCTACGACCCCGTGCTGGGCGCCCGGCCGCTGCGCCGGACCATCCAGCGCGAGATCGAGGACGTCCTCTCCGAGAAGATCCTCTTCGGCGAGCTCCGTCCCGGCCACATCGTGGTCGTCGACACGGAGGGCGAGGGCGAGGCCAAGACCTTCACCTTCCGGGGTGAGGAGAAGTCGGCTCTCCCCGACGTCCCGCCGATCGAGCAGGCCGCCGGCGGTGCCGGTCCGAACCTGAGCAAGGAGGCGTGACCTCAGGGTCCGCCTGAAAAGGGGCTGCCCCGGGACTTCGGTCCCGGGGCAGCCCCTTTTCCGCGTCCGGGGGAGCGAAGGGGACGCGGTCTCCCCACTCCCCGCGCAGCCGCCTCCGGCAGCCGTAGCCGCCGCCGCAGCCGCTGTCGCAGCCGCCGCAGCCGCCTCCGGCAGCCGCAGCCGCCGCATCCGCCGTCGCCGCCGGCAGCCGCAGCCGCATCCGCCGTCGCAGCCGCGCCCCCAGCCGCCCTCCAAAGCCGCCCCACGGCCGTCTCGTGGCGCCCGGCCCGTCAGGGTGGCCGCGAGGGTGGCCGCGGAGGGGTCGCCGGTTCCCCAAGACCCTTGAAAACAGGGGCCGGAGGGGTAGCCCGCGTCACATTCCGGGGGCCCCGGATCCGGCCCTCCGGTGACATGACGCACAGGCGGTTTGTCCGGTACTAGGGCGAATAGTGGATAAGCAAAAACGGACATAAAGGACCTTTGGCCCGGGGTGGACAGGACTGTCGGCAGGTCGTGCGGACAGGAGGGCGGGAGGCAGGTTTAACAAGGGATGTGCGGGTCTGAAGTGGGGTTAAACCCTGGATTTCGGACCAAAGGGGCAAGATCCACCGCCGGATGTCCGAGGTGTCAAGGTTCGGGAAGCTTTGGGATGAAGTACTACTTCGGGCCGTAGATGGGGGGTTTGAGTGCGGCCGGGGGGCCGGGTTACCAATGAATGGCCCGCTCGGTGGCCAGCACCGCACCGGAGTGGTTGTTCAAGCCCCCGTCCCCGTCTCCACGAGGTATTCATGTCGAAGCGCGTCACGTCCCGCAAGTCCCTTACGTCCATGGTCCGCACTCGGGCGGCCGTCCTGGCCGTCGGCCTCGGTGCCTCGGTCGTGCTGGGCGCAGGGGTCGCGACCGCCGCCGAATCGGGCGTCAGCAGCAGCGCCACCGTCACCGCGGCCAACGCGGTGCACACCCAGGCCGCGGCTCAGGCGAAGGCCGCCGCCGCGAAGAAGGCGGCCGTCGCGAAGAAGGCCGCGTCTTGGATCGACCCGGTCGCGAAGTACACGCTGTCCGCCACCTTCGACCAGGCCGGCGGCATGTGGGCCCACAAGCACTCCGGCCAGGACTTCGCCGTGCCGCAGGGCACCAACGTCATGGCCGCCCACGGCGGCACCGTCGTCAAGGTGGGCCCCAACGGCGCCGGTGACGGCCCGGCGTACGGCAACGCCATCGTCATCAAGCACGCCAACGGCAAGTACTCGCAGTACGCCCACCTGTCGCGCATCGACGTGCGCGTCGGCCAGGTCGTCTCCACCGGCCAGCACATAGCCCTGTCCGGCAACACGGGTAACTCCAGCGGCCCGCACCTGCACTTCGAGATCCGTACGACCCCGAACTACGGCTCGGCCATCAACCCCGTGACGTTCCTGCACAGCATGGGTGTCACTGTCTGACCCCCCTGCGCCGGTGACCCGGCGTGAAGCACCGGCCCGAACGCCGGAGCGGAGACCGAGGCGGAGCCCGGCACCGGAAACGGTGCCGAGGCTCCGCTTTCGCGTGCCGGGACCCGGTTGCCGCGGACTCCGCCTCGCGCCCCGGGAAAGGGGTGCCTTGAGATCCTGCCTTCGTGCTCCGCGCAGGCGCCCCTGAAGCCCCTGCCTCCGTGCCCGGCGAAGAGGGCGCCGGAAGCCCCTGCCTCCGCGCTCCGTGCAGGCGCCCCTGAAGCCCCTGCCTCCGTGCCCCGCGAAGAGGCGCCGGAAGGCCCCTCCGCGCGCGTCGGAACCGGCGGCTACGAGCCTTCGCCCTCGTGGGCGGTCCCGCCCGCGTGGGCCTGTGTCACCAGGTCGATCGCGACCTCCAGGACGGCCTTGCGCTTGTCCTCGGGATCGCCCTCGACGTCCTTGAGCACGAACATGCCGGCGTGCATCGTGAAGAGCGCGCTGATGCAGCGGACCTGGTCGGTCAGCGCCGACCCGGGCTCCTTGATGATCTCCAGCATGCTGATCATGCGGTCCTTGAAGGTCTCGCCGATGCTCAGCTCGCGCACGGTCGCCTGGTTCTCCTGCATGAAGCGGAAGAGGGGGGAGGCCCCGCCGAGGGCGTCGCTGTAGCGGCGCAGCACCTCCTGCTTGGTCTCCAGGCTGTGCGGCTGCTGCCGACCCCACTCGATCAGTTCGTCGAGCGGCCGCGTCAGATCCTCGAAGAGACTGATGAGGATCTCTTCCTTGGTCTTGAAGTGGTAGTAGAGCGCAGCCTTGGTGACGTCGAGGTGCTCGGCGATCTCGCGCAGGGAGGTCTTCTCGTAGCCCTGCTCGGAGAAGAGTTCGAGGGCTACGTCCTGGATGCGCTGCCGAGTGTCGCCCCGGCGCTGTCGCTTGGTGCCGTCCATGGTGCCGCCCATCCTTGTTTTCCTCGCGCTCCCTTGAAACTTACCTGTCGACCGGCTGGCAAAACTAGTGTTACTTACTTGACGCCCGGCTAGTTGCGGAGCTATTTTCCTGAGTGTAGTCAGCTTGCCGGTCGGCAAGTAAGTAGCCGGCGGCGACAGAAGCGTTCAGGGGAGTGGGAAACGATGGCGGACGAGACGAAAGCGGCCGAACCGGCCGCGGAAGAGGCCGGGAAACCGGCCGAGGGCGGGAAGCAGCAGCGGAGCGTACGAGTCGTCCTGATGGCGCTCATGATCGCCATGCTGCTCGCCATGCTGGACAACATGATCGTCGGCACCGCGATGCCGACGATCGTCGGCGAGCTGGGCGGCCTGGAGCACCTCTCCTGGGTGGTCACCGGCTACACCCTGGCCACCGCGGCCTCCACCCCGATCTGGGGCAAGCTCGGCGACATGTACGGGCGCAAGGGCGCCTTCCTGACCTCGATCGTGATCTTCCTGATCGGCTCCGCCCTCAGCGGCATGGCCCAGGACATGGGACAGCTCATCGGCTTCCGTGCCATCCAGGGCCTGGGCGCCGGCGGTCTGATGGTCGGCGTCATGGCGATCATCGGTGACCTGATCCCGCCCCGCGAGCGCGGCAAGTACCAGGGCATGATGGCCGGCGTGATGGCCTTCGCCATGATCCTCGGCCCGCTGGTCGGCGGATCCATCACCGACCACTGGGGCTGGCGCTGGTCCTTCTACATCAACCTGCCGCTCGGCGTCGTCGCGCTGATCGCGGTCACCGTCGTACTGCACCTGCCCAAGAAGCGCGTCCAGGCGAAGATCGACTACCTGGGTGCCGCCCTGCTGGCCCTCGGCATCTCCTCCATCGTGCTCGTCACCACCTGGGGCGGCACCGAGTACGCCTGGGGCTCCGCGCGGATCATGGAACTGACCGGTATCGGCGTCGCCGCTCTCGTCGGCTTCGTCTTCTGGCAGACCAAGGCCGCCGCGCCGGTCATGCCGCTGCACATCTTCCGCAGCCGCAACTTCACGCTGATGTCGATGATCGGCTTCATCACCGGCTTCGTGATGTTCGGTGCCGTGCTCTTCCTGCCGCTGTACCAGCAGTCCGTGCAGGGCGCCTCCGCCACCAACTCCGGTCTGCTGCTCCTGCCCATGCTCGGCGCCATGCTCGCCGTGTCGATGGTCGCCGGACGCGTCACCACCAACAGCGGCCGCTACAAGATCTTCCCGCTCGTCGGCAGCGTGCTGATGATCATCGGTCTGTTCCTGCTCTCGCAGATGGACACCGGGACGACGCGCCTGACCTCCGGGCTGTACATGGCGGTGCTCGGCGCCGGCATGGGCTGCCTCATGCAGATCACGATGCTCGTCGCGCAGAACAGCGTCGAGATGAAGGACATGGGCGTCGCGTCCTCGTCCACGACCCTCTTCCGCACGCTCGGCTCCTCGTTCGGTGTCGCCATCATGGGCGCGCTGTTCAACCACCGGGTGCAGGACGTCATGGCCGAGCGGGCCGGGGCGCTCGGCTCCAAGATGACCGAGAAGTCGGCGCAGCTCGACGCGGCCAGCCTGGCGAAGCTGCCGGCCGCGGCCCGGGACGCCTACCAGCACGCGGTGTCCGCCGGTACGCACTCCGCGTTCCTGCTCGGTTCCGTGGTCGCCGTCCTCGCACTGGTCGCGGCGGTGTTCGTCAAGGAGGTCCCGCTGAAGGGGGCCGGAGCTCCCAAGCCCGGCGAGGGCGGGGCGTCGGACGAGGCACCCCAGGTCCCGCTCGCGGAGCCGGTCTGACCTGACCGGGCCGGTCCTCCCGGCCTCCGAACCCGGCCGGGACCGGTCCTCCCGCCCAGGTCACCTCTCGACGAAGGCCCCCGGCGTTGTCCGCCCCGGGGGCCTTCTCCTGTACGCACGCCGGTGGCGGGCCGGAATCCCGGCCCGCCACCGGCGGCTACTTCCCGGACGCCGGCAGGATCGGGAAACTCCCGGTGTTCGTCGGCGCATGCTCCGGCAGCCACAACACGGCGACCGCGCCCTCGGCCGGCACACCCGCCGGAGCCCCGGCGGGCCGTACGTTGCGGAAGGTCAGCCGGGCGCCCAGCACCCGGGCCTGGCCCGCGGCGATGGTCAGACCGAGTCCGTGTCCGTCGCCCGCACGGTCGGTGCTGCCGGTGCGGAAGCGGCTCGGGCCCTCCGCGAGAAGCGTCTCCGGGAAACCCGGACCGTGGTCGCGGACCCGGATGACCCGGCCCTCGACGGTGACCTCGATCGGCGGTCTGCCGTGCCGTGCCGCGTTCGCGAGGAGGTTGAGCAGCACCCGCTCCAGCCGCCGCGGGTCCGTCGTGACCTCCGACTCGTGCACCACCCGCACCTCGACGTCCGCGCCCCTGGCGGCGATGCGCCGGGCCACGAACTCGCCGAGCATGATGTCCTGCAACTCCGCCCGCTCGGAGGCCCCGTCGAGCCTGGCCACCTCCAGCACGTCCTCCACGAGCGTGCGCATGGCCTGCGCACGGTCCCGTACGAGCTCGGTGGGGCGGCCCGGCGGCAGGAGTTCGGCCGCCGTGAGCAGACCGGTCACGGGGGTGCGCAGTTCGTGCGCGATGTCGGCGGTCACCCGGCGCTCCGCCTCGATGCGCTGCTGGAGCGCGTCGGCCATGGCGTCCACGGCCCGCGCCAGGTCGTCGGTCTCGTCGAGCACGACACCGCCGATCGCGTCCCGTACCCGCACGTCCGTCTCGCCCTTGGCGACCCGGTTCGCCGCGGCCGCCGCCTTGCGCAGCCGGCGCGACAGCTGGCCGCCGATGAGCACCCCGAGCGCGCTGCCGCCGAAGACCACAGCGATCGAGCCGATGATCAGCGCCTGGTCGAGGTCCTTCATCACGTCCGCGTTGCGGTCCGTGAAACGCTCGTGCCAGGACAGCACCTGTCCGTTCCTGAGCGGCACGGCGGCCCAGATGTCCGGCACGCCGTTCGGGCTGTCGGAGACGTAGGTCGCCCGCCGTCCCTCCGCCACCTTCACCATCAGGTCCGAGGGGATCGAGGGATCGTCTATCTTCGCCCCGAACGGCGGCGGCCGGCCCGGACCGTACATGCGCTCGGCGAGCTGGATGCGCTCGTCGGCCAGGTCGCGCGAGTTGTCCAGCATCGAGACACGGGCCGCGTTGTGCACGACCAGGCTCAGCGCGACCGCGACCAGCGCGCCGACCAGGGCGATCGCCGTGCTGAGCTTCCAGCGGATGCCCGTACGGATGCTCGTACCCGAATCCGTGCCCCGGTCGATGCCGATACCGATGCCGCGACCTCTGCCGCCCGCCTCGCCGGGGCCACCGCCCCCGCCGAGGACCTCGCTCCGGCCGGCACCTCCGCCGGCCCCCGTGCCGACGTTCTCGCGCGTACCCGTCCTCACACCGTCCCCCGCTGCCCCGCGTCCGCCAGGAATCCGTACCCGCCCCGCGGCCGCGGGCGTCCCCGGAGCCGGGCGCCCGAACATCCCCCGCACGGCGCGCTCAGGCCTTCAACTTGTAGCCGAAGCCGCGGACCGTCTCGATACGGTCCTGGCCGATCTTCGTCCGCAGGCGCTGCACATGGACGTCCACCACCCGCGTGTCCCCGCCCCACCCGTAGTCCCACACCCGCTCCAGCAGCTTGTCGCGGCTCAGCACCGTCCCCGGCGCGGACGAGAACTCCAGGAGCAGCCGCATCTCGGTGGGCGTCAGCGCCACCGGCGTACCGCTCCGGGTCACCTCCATGCCCTCGGTGTCGATCTCCAGCTCGCCGAAGACGAGCACCCCGCCCTCCACCGGGGCGGTGTCGTCGGCCGCCGCGCCCGCGCCGCCGCTCGCGTGCCCGAAGCGGCGCAGCACCGCGCGGATCCGGGCGACCAGCACGGCGCCGTCGAAGGGCTTGGTCACATAGTCGTCCGCGCCCGCCTCCAGGCCGAGCACGACGTCGATCGAGTCGGCGCGCGCGGACAGCATGATGACCGGCACGGTCGACTCGTCACGGATGCGGCGGCACAGCGACACACCGTCGAGCCCGGGGACCATCACGTCCAGCAGGGCGATGTCGGGACGGTCGGCCCGGAAGGCCTCCAGGCCCGAGAGCCCGTCGGGCATGGCCGTGACCGCGAAGCCGTCGCGCTCCAGGGCGAGTTGTGTGGCCTCGCGGATGACGTCGTCGTCCTCGACGAACAGGACGTGGGTCTGCTCTGCCATCCGGCTGCTCCGCCCGTTCTCAGTTCGCGTCCGGGGCGGGCGAGTTGGAGCCGCCCACCGCGTTGCTGTAGTCGTTGTGGATCCGGGACTGCTCGACGAAGCGCGTCGAGGACCAGCCGTAGGTGATCACTTCCTCGCTGGACGGGTACGACACCGGGTCGCCCTTCTTGTACAGCTGCTGGGTGACCACCAGATCGCCCCGGTCGATCTCGGCGTAGACCGGCGGCTCCTCGGCCTTGAAGACATTCTGGTACCGGCCGTTCTGCTCGCGATAGACGTAGCTGCCGACACCCACGGCGTCGGCACAGGTCATCACGTTGATCACGACGTCGTTCGCGGCCCCGCCGGTCAGTTTCCCGTACGACACGTCCACCGGGTACTCGTCGGCCACGCACGGCTTCAGATCGCGTTTGACCGCGGCGCTGACCGTTGGGTCGTTCTTGACGATCTTGACCGCGTCCACCCGCTCGGGCGCCTTCGGCGGCGATCCGGAGACGACGGGCTTGATGCTGCTGCCCTTCGGGACCCCGTCGGTCCCCGCCGGCCCCTCGTCACGCGCGCCGGTGCCACCGGTCGCGCACGCGGTCAGGAAAAGGCCGAGGGCGGCGAGCCCGGCCGCCGCCGAGCCCCCCGCCTTCAGGGCCGTTCTGGGCCGGACTCCTAGGCCGCGCAACGCTCCCGCTCCTCACGTTCGAGCGCGCGGGCGTCCAGGTCGCGGCTCTCCAGCTCCTCGCGGAGCCGGGCCAGCGCCCGGTGCAGCGTGCTCTTGACCGTTCCGGCCGACATGCCGAGCGCGGCGGCCGTCTCCTCCGTGGACATCTGCTCCCAGTGTCGCAGCACCACGACGCTGCGCTGCTTGGGTGCCAGCACCTTCATGATGTCCATCAGCAGCGCGCGGTCCGCGTGCTGCTCGGTGGCGTCCTCCACGCACGCGTCCGGCAGCTGCTCGGTGGGCACCTCTTCCAGTTTGCGGGCCCGCCACCACTCGGTCCGCGTATTGATCATCACGCGGCGCAGATAGGCGTCGGCGAGACGCTTGTCCGCGATGCCCTCCCAGCGGCCGTACGTCCGCACGAGCGCCGTCTGGAGCAGGTCCTGGGCGTCGACCGGGTCGGGGACCAGGCGGCGGGCACTGCGCAGCAGCGCGTCCTGCCGAGTGCGGACGTACTCCTCGAATTCGAGCACCTCGCCGTGCGCCATGATCAACCGCCTCCATCCCCGTTTCCGACCCGCTTGCTGCCGGTTGTCCGTTGCCTGCGAACCGCCGCTCGGCCGCCGCCGGTCGGGCGGCACCTCCTTGCGGTACGGCACTGAAGCTACGGACGCGTTGTCACGGGGTTGTCCGAGACAGCCTGCGGCCAGCACTCGGCTGTCCGTCGGTTGTGTAACGGCTGTACGTTCGGGGTGAAGGGAGTTGACCCTATGTCCGGGTTGATCCGGTTATGACGTACGGGCTAGGTGAGAGGCAGCCGATACAGACCGCCGGGAAGGGGTTCGACCAGACCGTCGGCGACGAGCCCGTCCAGCGCCCGCCCCCGCTGCACCGGTTCGTCCCACACCCGGTCCAGCGCGCCCTGCGGAACCGGCACATGGGCCTCCCGCAGGACGGCCAGCAGCTTGCCGCGCACCTGGCGGTCCGTGCCCGCGTACGTCTGGCCCTTGCGCGGAGGCCCGTCGTGCTCGGGCTTGCCCGCCAGCCGCCAGGCGCACCGCTCGGCGATCGGGCAGCGGTGGCACGACTCGTTCTTCGCCGTGCACACCAGCGCGCCGAGCTCCATGGAGGCGGCGGCCCAGCGCGCCGCCGTGCTCCGGCTCTCGGGCAGCAGGGCGCGGGCGAGCCTGCGTTCGGCGGCGGTCGTGGCGTTCGGCGGGTACTGCACGCCGGTGACGGCGCGGGCGAAGACCCTGCGGACGTTGGTGTCCAGCACGGGATGGCGCTGGCCGTACGCGAACGAGGCGACCGCGGCGGCCGTGTACTCCCCGATGCCGGGCAGGGCCAGCAACTGCGCGTGATCGGTCGGTACGTCGCCGCCGTGCCGTTCCGTTATGGCGACCGCGGCGCCGTGCAGACGCAGGGCGCGGCGCGGATAGCCGAGCCGTCCCCAGGCCCGGACGGCCTCGCCGGGCGCGTCCTTCGCCAGATCGGCGGGGCGCGGCCAGCGGGCCAGCCACTGCTCGTACACCGGCAGGACCCGGTTGACGGGGGTCTGCTGGAGCATGAACTCGCTGACCATCACCGCCCAGGGGCCGGCATCGGGATGCCGCCAGGGCAGATCACGGGCGTGCTCGTCGAACCAGGCGATGACGGGGGTGTGGAGGTCCTCGCCGGGGGCGTTGCGGAGGGGCCCGATGGGCTGGGTGGGTGCAGTCATGGCACTGTCGATCCTGCCATGCGGCGGTGAGGATACGGGGACGACGCCGGGGGCGGGCGGTGGTGAAAGACCGGACCCGGGGCCCTGCGGCTGCCGGAATGGATGTCCGTCTGCATGATGATCCGGAAAAGTTGGCGCCGGGGCGGCGGGTAGGGCCTGCTGCGCCGTCGATCTCTCGTACAGTTTGCGCCGTGGGATCTCTGCGCAATCCGGTCGGGCCGCTACCCTCCACCATCTACTGGCGTCGGAGGGCCGTTCTGCTGTCCGTACTAGGGCTGTTGGCGCTCCTCACCGTCTGGGTGGTCGGCACCGGAGGCGGCGGCGGCCACAACACCGGCGGAGGCTCGAACGGCAAGAACCCCGCTTCCTCGATCACGCCGGGACCCAGCGGTTCGGGCCCCGCGATCAGCCAACACCCGGGCGGGCGCGACGAGTCGGGCTCCGGCGGCGACAGCGGCGGCGGCACCGGCGGGTCCGCGGGCGACGGCGGCGGAGCGTCGGACGGCGGCTCCGGCGACGGTTCGGGCGACGGTACGGGCGACGGCTCCACCGGTTCCGGCGGCGGCGCCGGCGGAAGTTCGGACGACGGGGCCAAGAACGGCGGCGGGGCGGCCGACCGGCTCCCGGCCGGTTCCACCGTCCCCAACTGCACCCCGTCCGCTGTGAAGTTGACGCTCAAGAGCGTGCACAACAGCTACGCGCCCGGCGAGCGGCCCGAGATCCAGCTCGTCGCCAAGAACACCTCGGGCAGCGACTGCAAGGTCGATCTCGGCCCGAAGAGCACGGTTCTGACGATCACTCAGTCGGGAAGCGACAAGGACATCTGGGCCTCGGACGACTGCCCGAAGGACCCGGCGGGCGTCCTCTTCCGCGTGCCGGCCGGCAGCCAGACCGTCCACACGGTCACGTGGGACCGC
This sequence comes from Streptomyces sp. f51, assembly GCF_037940415.1. NCBI lineage: Bacteria > Bacillati > Actinomycetota > Actinomycetes > Kitasatosporales > Streptomycetaceae > Streptomyces > Streptomyces sp. f51. The sequence goes on from NZ_CP149798.1 coordinate 4,099,853, forward strand.
AAGCCCGGCGCCCCCGCGTGCGCCACGCCCCCCTCGGGATCGGCGCCCGCCGGCACCTACCTGGTCGAGGCGAAGGTGCCGGGGCTGGCGAAGGCACAGACGTCGTTCGTCCTGTCCAAGGACTGAGCGCTCCCGGCCCGGGGAGCGCTCGGTGCTCTCCGGACCGCCCGGGGCGCGCGCCCGCTCCCCGGATGCGCCTCGCGCTCGGGACGTAGCGCTCCAAGCGCTCCAAGCGCTCCTGGATCGCTCTAGACGTAGCGCTCCAGGATCGAGGACTCCGCGAGACGGGACAGACCCTCGCGGACGCTGCGCGCCCGCGCCTCGCCCACGCCGTCGACCGTCTGGAGGTCGTCCACGCTCGCGGCGAGCAGCTTCTGGAGCCCGCCGAAGTGCTCCACGAGCCGGTCGATGATCGCGCCGGGCAGACGCGGCACCTTGGCGAGAAGCCGGAAGCCCCGCGGAGAGACCGCCGAGTCCAGCGCCTCGGGAGAGCCGGTGTACCCCAACGCCTTGGCCACCGTGGACAGTTCGAGAAGCTCGGCGTGGCTGAGCGCGTCCAGCTCGAACAGCGCCTCGTCGACCGTGCGGGAACGCTTGGCGGTCGGCTCGGGCACGTAGTCCCGGACGACCAGCTCGCGGTCGGGCTCGACACCGGCGATCAGCTCGTCGAGCTGGAGGGTCAGCAGACGCCCGTCCGTGCCCAGCTCCACCACGTACTCGGCGATCTCGGTGGCGATGCGGCGCACCATCTCCAGCCGCTGGGCGACCGCGGAGACGTCCCGGACGGTGACCAGGTCCTCGATCTCCAGCGCCGACAGCGTGCCCGCGACCTCGTCCAGACGCAGTTTGTAGCGCTCAAGGGTCGCGAGGGCCTGGTTGGCGCGGGAGAGGATCGCGGCCGAGTCCTCCAGGACCCGGCGGTGACCGTCCACGTACAGCGCGATCAGGCGCATCGACTGCGAGACCGAGACCACGGGGAAGCCGACCTGCTTGCTCACCCGGTCCGCGGTGCGGTGCCGGGTGCCCGTCTCCTCCGTCGGGATCGTCGGGTCGGGCACCAGCTGCACACCCGCCCGGAGGATCTTGGTGATGTCCTTGTCGAGCACGATGCCGCCGTCGAGCTTGCACAGCTCGCGCAGCCGGGTCGCGGTGAACTCGACGTCCAGGACGAATCCACCCGTGCACATCGCTTCGACGGTCTTGTCGGAGCCGAGCACGATGAGTCCGCCCGTATTGCCCCGGAGGATCCGTTCGAGCCCGTCGCGCAGGGCCGTGCCGGGCGCCACGGCGCTCAGTGAGGCGCGCATCAGGCCATCGGCACCGGAGCTCCCGCCGGACTTTCCGGGAGCTGCTGCCCGGTCGTTGGCTGCCACTGCACTCCTCCGGTCGCAGGTTTTCGGTCGCCCTCGTTTCGTACGGACGGGCGAGACCAGGGCAAAGTCTACCGGCGCTGCTCCTCGTCCCGTGGGGCCTCTCTGCGACGCGAGCGCGGAAGGACACTCAGAGCCGCGCCGATGTCGGCCACTTCCAGGACCTTCATACCGGCCGGGACCTTGCCCGGGTCGGTCGGCACGAGGGCGTGCGTGAAGCCCAGCCGGTGGGCCTCGGCCAGCCGGCGCTGGACCCCCGTGACCCGTCTGACCTCGCCCGCGAGCCCCACCTCGCCGATCGCGACCAGGTTCTTGGGCAGCGGGATGTCACTGGCGGCGGACGCCAGGGCGAGCGCGACGGCGAGGTCCGCGGCGGGCTCGGAGAGCTTCACCCCGCCCACCGTCGCCGAGTAGATGTCCCGCTTGCCGAGGGCGCTGATCTTGCCCCGCTGCTCCAGGACGGCGAGCATCATCGAGACGCGGGAGGTCTCCAGGCCCGAGGTCGTCCGGCGCGGGGAGGGGATCTGGGAGTCCACGGTGAGCGCCTGGACCTCGGCGACCAGCGGACGGCGGCCTTCGAGCGTGACGGTCAGACAGGTGCCGGGGACGGGCTCGGCGCGGCGCGTGAGGAAGAGCCCCGACGGGTCCGCGAGCCCGGTGATGCCCTCGTCGTGCAGCTCGAAGCAGCCGACCTCGTCCGTCGTCCCGTAGCGGTTCTTGACTCCGCGCACCAGCCTGAGGCGCGCGTGCCGGTCGCCCTCGAAGGACAGGACGACGTCCACGAGGTGTTCGAGCAGCCGGGGCCCCGCGATCGCGCCGTCCTTGGTGACATGGCCCACGAGCAGGGTGGACATGCCGCGCTCCTTGGAGGCGCGGATGAGCGCGCCCGCCACCTCGCGGACCTGCGCCATGCCACCGGGCGCGCCGTCGATCTCCGGGGAGGCGACGGTCTGCACGGAGTCCAGGATGAGCAGGGACGGCTTCACCGCGTCCAAGTGGCCGAGGACCGCCGCCAGATCGGTCTCCGCGGCGAGATAGAGGTGGTCGTCGATCGCCTTGATGCGGTCCGCGCGCAGCCGCACCTGACTGGCCGACTCCTCGCCCGTCACATACAGGGTGCGGTGTTCGTCACTCGCCGACTTGGCGGCCACGTCCAGCAGCAGCGTGGACTTGCCGACGCCGGGCTCGCCCGCGACGAGGACGACGGCCCCGGGCACGAGACCCCCGCCGAGGACACGGTCGAGCTCGGGCACGCCGGTGCTGCGGGCGGCGGCCTGACGGGCGTCGACCTGTCCGATGGGCAGCGCGGAGGTGGTGACCCGGCCCGGCGCGGTCGTGCGCACGGCGGGCGCGCCGTACTCCTCGACCGTCCCCCATGCCTGGCACTCGGCGCAGCGGCCGAGCCATTTGGCCGTCTGCCAGCCGCACTCGGTGCAGCGGTAGGACGGCCGGTCCTTCGCGGATTTCGTACGGGCAGCCATGACCGAACCGTAGCCGGACCCACTGACAACCCGGCACGCGCCGGTACGACCCCCACCGCACCGGGCCCCGAACCCACCCGAGCCGGCCCCGGACCCGCCCTTCGGTCCCGGACCGCCCTCGGGGCCGCTCCCCGGTCGCCGGACCGCCCCCCCGGCCTCGTCCCGATCGCACCCGGCGGAGCCCCGCCGCGAGCCCCCGTGCCCCCTTCCCACCCCCGCGCGACCGGGCCCCGCGGGGACCCGGAGCCGTGCCATCTGCCATGGAGTGCCATAGCGGCCCGTGACGGTCCAGGCCAGGGGTCGGGGGTTCCTGTCCCCTTATGAGGGATCGTTTCACCCGTACGGATTAAATGTCCTCAAGGGGGAGGAAGGGGCTGGCCCCGGGCACCTACGGTCGCACGGGTGATGAGCAGCAGTCCGGAGACCTCAACGCACACCACCGGCGCACACCGGGCGCACGGAACCGCGCGCAAGCGGGCGGCCGTGCCCCGCGGCGCGACCCGCACGCCGGCCCAGCGTCCCCCCGCGCGTTACGAGCCCTATCTGGACGGTCTGTTCACCTACTGCCTGTCCGTCCTGTGCGACCACGACGCGGCCACCGCCGCCCTCGGGGACGCCCTCGCGCTCGCCGAGCGGCGCGGCCCCCGCGGCCCGGAGGCCGCGGGCGACCGCAGGGCCTGGCTCTACGCGCTCGCCCGCTGGTCCTGTCTGCGCAAGCTCACCGAGGCCCGGCGCAAGCGGCAGGCGGCGCACTCCTCCGTGCGGCGCACCTCCCGCGCGAGCGGTTCCCACGGAGCTCCGGGAGGGCCCGGGGAAGGCGCCGCCCCGGACCGGGCGCTCAAGGCCGCCGCCGACCGGCGCGCGGCCGAGGCGCTGAGCGCCGTTCCCGTGCCCGAGGAGGTCCAGGACCACCGTCGCCGCGAACTGGGCCTGCTGGCCTGGCCGGAGGCCGCCGGCACCAGCCCGGAACAGCGCGAGGCGCTCGAACTCGCGGTGCGCCACCAGCTCGCCGCCCACGAGGTCGCCGCGGTCCTCGGCATGGACCTGACCGTGGCCCGCGAGCTGCTCGCCTCCGCCGCCTGCGAGGTCGAACGCACCCGCGCGGCCCTCGCCGTCGTGGAGACCGGCGCCTGCCCCAGCGTGGCCCGGCTCACCGGCGACAGCCGGCTCGTCCTGAGCACCACCCTGCGCGGCGAGCTGGTCCGGCACGTCGACGACTGCCCCCGCTGCCGCCGCACCGCAGAACGCGCGGTCCCCGGCGCCTGGCCCGGCACCAGCGTCACGCCCGCGGCGCTTCCCGTGCTCCGGGCCCCGCAGGCGGACCTGCGCAGCGCGATGGCGCACTCACCCCGCGCGCGGGGCAGCGCTCCGCGCTTCGACCGGCGCGGCTTCCCGATGGACCCCAAGGACCACGCCGCCCGAAGAGACCGCCTGCGCGCGCGTGCCGTCACGACGACCATCGTCGCCACCGTGGTGGCAGCGCCCGTCCTCGCCCTGTGGGCCGCCTACCGGGGCGCGCCCCTGACGGGCGAGGGCGTGGACGGCCGTCCGGCCAGTACGAGCGGGGCCCAGGACTCCGAGGGCCTGAACGGCGGGCAGGCGGGTGGCTACGAGAACGCCGGGAACGCCAGTGCCGGACCCGGCTCGGGCAAGGGGGGTTCGTCGGACGTCTCCGTCGAGGTCGTCAGCGCTCGCGGGACGACCCCGGGGCACCTGGCGGTGACGGCCGGGACCAGCGGCGACACGACCCTGATCAAGCTGACCGCGTCCGGCAGCTCCCCGGTCCGCTGGTCCGCGCGCACGGGCGTGTCCTGGCTCTACCTCAGCCAGTCCTCGGGAACGCTCGATCCGGGCGAGTCGCTGACGGTCAAGGTCTACGTCGACCACCTGCGCGAGCCGGCGGGCCACTGGACCGCGCGGGTGGCGATCGCCCCGGCGGGCGCGGTGGTCACGATCACCGGGTACGGCAAGGCGGGCTCGCCCCGCCCCGGCGGGGGACCGGACCCCGCCGCGAGCACTCCGACCCCCTCGGGCAGGGGGTCCACCCCGGCCGCGACCCCCAGCGAGGACCCGACCCCGACTCCGTCCGACCCGACGCCGACGCCCACCGCCACCGGCCCGTCCACCCCGGACCCGGGCACCTCCTCGACGCCGCCGGGCGACGGCGGCGACCCGGCCACGGGCACGCCCTGAGCCCCGGGCATCCCGGGGCCGAGCCCCTCGTCGTACGCCCCGTTCGCGGGCTCAGGCCACCGGATCCGCAGGGTGCGGTGCCACCAGCGGCAGCTGCGAGGCCAGCCGCTCCTCGCACAGCTGGACCAGGCGGTCGTATCCCGCCTGCCCCATGAGCTCGATCAGTTCCGGGCGGTACGAGACGTACACCGGTTCGCCGGCGCCGTGTGCCGAGGTCGCCGAGGTGCACCACCAGTGCAGGTCGTGGCCGCCCGGTCCCCAGCCGCGGCGGTCGTACTCGCCGATGGAGACCTGGAGCACCCGGGTGTCGTCGGGCCGGTCGATCCACTCGTACGTGCGCCGCACCGGCAGCTGCCAGCAGACGTCCGGCTTGGTCTCCAGCGGCTCGCGGCCCTCCTTGACCGCCAGGATGTGCAGCGAGCAGCCCGCGCCGCCGGCGAAGCCGGGACGGTTCTGGAAGATGCAGGACCCCTCGTAGGGACGGGTCTGGCGGTCGCCGTCCTCGTCCTTGGAGACCCAGCCCGTCTCCATGCCCACGTCATGGTGCTGCCAGATCTCCGGCGTGAGCCGGGCCACGTGCCCGGCCACCCGCTTCTCGTCGTCCTCGTCCGAGAAGTGGGCCCCCAGCGTGCAGCAGCCGTCGTCGGCGCGGCCCGCCTGGATGCCCTGGCAGCCGCTCCCGAAGATGCAGTTCCACCGGGAGGTCAGCCAGGTCAGATCGCACCGGAACACCTGCTCGTCATCGGCGGGATCAGGGAACTCCACCCACGCGCGAGCGAAGTCGAGCCCCTTCTCGTCGCCCTTTTTCGCGGGCTTGCCGGGCTTGCTCGAGCTGGTGGCCTTCGCCTGCGCGGAGCCCGTGGCCGATTTGTCGGACTTCGCCTTTTTCGTCTTTGGCACGCGTCCAGGGTAAGTCGCTTCCGCCCCGGCCGGGGACGCCCCGGTGACCTCCCGCAGGTCACCGTTCGACGTGGGCTTTCGCCCCGCCCCACGTGAAGAGCCCCGCTGGCAGTAGCGTTCCGTACATGAGACTCGGTGTCCTCGACGTGGGTTCGAACACGGTGCATCTGCTGGTGGTCGACGCCCACCCCGGTGCCCGCCCGCTTCCCGCGCACTCGCACAAGGCCGAACTGCGGCTCGCCCAACTGCTCGACGAGAGCGGGGCGATCGGCCCCGAAGGCGTCGACAAGCTCATCGAGACGGTCCACGACGCCCTGGAGGCCGCCGAGGACAAGGGCGTCGAGGCCCTGCTGCCGTTCGCGACCTCGGCCGTGCGCGAGGCCGTCAACGCCGACGAGGTCCTCGCCCGGGTCCAGGCCGAGACCGATGTCGAGCTCCAGGTCCTGACCGGCGCCGAGGAGGCCCGGCTCACGTTCCTCGCGGCCCGCCGCTGGTTCGGCTGGTCGGCGGGCAAGCTGCTCGTCCTCGACATCGGCGGCGGCTCCCTGGAGATCGCGTACGGCATGGACGAGGAGCCGGACGCGGCCGTGTCGCTGCCGCTCGGCGCCGGCCGGCTCACCGCGGGCTGGCTGCCCACCGACCCGGCGGACCCGGCGGACGTGCGGGCGCTGCGCCGGCACGTACGGGCCCAGATCGCCCGGACGGTCGGGGAGTTCGCCCGGTTCGGCGCACCGGACCACGTGGTCGCCACCTCCAAGACGTTCAAGCAGCTCGCCCGGATCGCCGGGGCGGCCCGCTCCACCGACGGCCTGTACGTCCAGCGCGAGCTCAAGCGACGCTCCCTGGAGGACTGGGTCCCCCGCCTCGCGTCCATGACGGCCGACGAGCGCGCCGAACTGCCGGGCGTCTCCCCGGGCCGCTCCGGCCAGCTCCTCGCCGGCGCCCTGGTCGCCGAGGCCGCCATGGACCTCTTCGGCGTCGAAACCCTGGAAATCTGCCCCTGGGCCCTGAGAGAGGGAGTCATCCTCCGCCGCCTGGACCAGATGGCCTCGGAGTAGAGGGGGGCACCCCGAAGGGGGCGCGGGGAACGGCGCGCTCAGCCCCCGGCGGGGGGGCAGGCGCAGACACGCCCCCTGCCCCCACGGCGAGTGGGCACCCCCGCATGCAAACCCCGGGGGGCAGGGCACCCCGAAGGGGGCGCGGGGAACGGCGCGCTCAGCTTCCGGCGAGGGGCAGGCGCCGACCCCCCCGCCCTCCCCACGGCGAGTGGCCGCCCCCGCACCAGCCCGGCAGGGCGTGGCATCGATCACAAGGCACCCCCACCCTCAACCCCCCGCCACCCTCCCCGGAGCCCCGCCCCACCCCGGGGCCCGAGGCACAAACCCCCCAGGCAGGACCCCCGTCCGGCCCCCCGGCCCGAGAGCCTGACGACCCTCCAGGCGGCCCCCGGCCGAGCTCACCGCCCCCCGCCCAACCCCCGGAAGCACCCCGTACCCTGTCCCTCGTGGCAGAACCAGTGGTGCGCATCCCGGATGCGAAGGTCGCGCTGTCCACGGCCTCCGTCTATCCGGAGTCGACCGCGACGGCCTTCGAGATCGCCGCGCGCCTCGGGTACGACGGCGTCGAGGTCATGGTGTGGACCGACCCCGTCAGCCAGGACATCGACGCGCTGCGCCGCCTCAGCGACTACCACCGCGTACCGATCCTCGCCGTTCACGCGCCCTGCCTGCTGATCACCCAGCGCGTCTGGTCCACCGACCCGTGGACCAAGCTCCAGCGCGCGAAGGCCGCCGCCGAGAAGCTCGGCGCCGGCACCGTCGTGGTCCACCCCCCGTTCCGCTGGCAGCGCCAGTACGCCCGCGACTTCGTCAGCGGGATCTGGCGCATGGCCGACGAGACGGACGTGCGGTTCGCCGTCGAGAACATGTACCCGTGGCGCTACCGCGACCGCGAGATGCTCGCGTACGCCCCCGACTGGGACGTGACGAAGGACGACTACCGCCACTTCACGATCGACCTCAGCCACACCGCGACCGCCCGCACCGACGCCCTCCAGATGATCGACCGCATGGGCGACCGCCTCGGACACGTGCACCTCGCCGACGGCAACGGCTCCAGCAAGGACGAGCACCTGGTCCCGGGCCGCGGCACCCAGCCCTGCGCCGAACTCCTCGACCGCCTCGCGCTGTCCGGTTTCGACGGCCATGTCGTCATCGAGGTCAACACCCGCCGGGCGATGTCCAGCGCGGAGCGCGAGGCCGACCTCGCCGAAGCCCTCGCCTTCACCCGGCTTCACCTCGCCTCGGCCGTCAAGGTGCCCCGCGGATGACGGACGCCGCCCCCCGCCGCGGCCGGGGACGTCCCACCCGTACCCAGACGGAGGCGGGCCCCGCCACCCGCGACCGCATCCTGGAAGCGGCCCGCGAGGAGTTCTCCGAGCGCGGGTACGAGAAGACGTCCGTCCGCGGCATCGCCAAGTCCGCCGGCGTGGACTCGGCCCTCGTGCACCACTACTTCGGCACCAAGGAACAGGTCTTCGAGGCGGCCATCGAGGTCGCCTTCGCCCCCGCGCTCGGAGCGCCCGAGAAGCTCGTCGAGGGCTCCCTCGACGGCGTCGGCGAACGGCTGACCCGGTTCGTCCTCGGCATCTGGGAGAACCCCACGAGCCGCACCCCGCTGCTCGCGATCGTCCGCTCGGCGGTGAACAACGACACCGCGGCCGCCGTCTTCCGCCGTCTCGTCGCCGCCCAGCTGCTGCGCCGCATAGCGGGCCGGCTCGACCTTCCGGACGCGGAGCTGCGCGCGGAGCTCGCCGCGGCCCAGCTGGTCGGGGTCGCGATGCTGCGCCATGTGATCAAGGTCGAGCCGCTGGCCTCCGCGGACCTGGAGCTCGTCGTGGCCAAGGTGGCGCCCGTGGTGCAGGGGCACCTGACGAACCCATGAGCGAGTGAGGCCCGGCCTGCCTCGGTGAACGCCGCCGACCTGCGCGGACGCCGTGCGCGTGCAGCCGCTGGGCGAGACGTGCGTTCCGGGATGCGGACGCCCTGTCCGGATCCTGGAGCACCGGCGTACGCTCGACTTCAGTCTTAACTCTCCGAAGGAGCGAGCGACGATGCCCGAGCTGAGGTCCCGCACAGTCACCCACGGCCGCAACATGGCGGGCGCACGCGCCCTGATGCGCGCCTCCGGTGTACCCGGTGCGGACATCGGACGGAAGCCGATCATCGCGGTCGCCAACTCCTTCACGGAGTTCGTGCCCGGTCACACCCACCTCCAGCCCGTCGGCCGGATCGTCAGCGAGGCCATCACGGCCGCCGGCGGCATCGCCCGCGAGTTCAACACGATCGCGGTCGACGACGGCATCGCGATGGGCCACGGCGGCATGCTGTACTCCCTGCCCTCCCGCGACCTGATCGCGGACTCGGTGGAGTACATGGTCGAGGCGCACTGCGCCGACGCCCTGATCTGCATCTCGAACTGCGACAAGATCACGCCCGGCATGCTCATGGCCGCCCTGCGCCTGAACATCCCCACGGTCTTCGTCTCCGGCGGCCCGATGGAGTCCGGCCGCGCCACCCTGGTCGACGGCACGGTCCGCACCCTCGACCTGGTCGACGCGATCTCCGACGCCGTGAACGACAAGATCTCGGACGAGGACATCCTCCGTATCGAGGAGAACGCCTGTCCGACCTGCGGCTCCTGTTCCGGCATGTTCACCGCCAACTCGATGAACTGCCTGACCGAGGCCATCGGCCTGAGCCTGCCCGGCAACGGCTCGGTCCTCGCCACCCACACCGCCCGCAAGGGCCTGTACGAGGACGCGGCCCGCACGGTCGTCGACATCACGCGCCGCTACTACGACCAGGACGACGAGTCGGTCCTGCCGCGCAACATCGCCACCCACGCGGCCTTCGAGAACGCCATGGCGCTCGACATCGCCATGGGCGGCTCCACCAACACGATCCTGCACCTGCTGGCCGCCGCCCAGGAGGCGGGCGTCCCGTTCGGCCTGGACGAGATCAACGACGTCTCGCGCCGGGTGCCGTGCCTCGCCAAGGTCGCCCCGAACGTCGCCAAGGACCGCACGTACTACATGGAGGACGTGCACCGCGCCGGCGGCATCCCCGCCCTCCTCGGCGAACTGCACCGCGCGGGCCTGCTCAACGAGGACGTCCACTCCGTCCACAGCCCGTCCCTCTCCGACTGGCTCAAGACCTGGGACGTGCGCGCCGGCTCCCCGTCCCCCGAGGCGATCGAGCTGTGGTACGCGGCCCCGGGTGGCGTCCGCTCCTCCGAGGCGTTCTCCCAGTCCGAGCGCTGGGCCGCCCTCGACGAGGACGCCGAGGGCGGCTGCATCCGCTCCGCCGAGCACGCCTACTCCAAGGACGGCGGCCTCGCCGTCCTCAAGGGCAACCTCGCCGTCGACGGCTGCGTCGTGAAGACGGCCGGTGTCGACGAGTCCATCTGGACCTTCGAGGGCCCGGCGGTCGTCTGCGAGTCCCAGGACGAGGCAGTCGACAAGATCCTCAAGAAGCAGATCACCCACGGCGACGTCGTGGTCATCCGCTACGAGGGCCCCAAGGGCGGCCCCGGCATGCAGGAGATGCTCTACCCGACCTCGTTCCTCAAGGGCCGCGGCCTCGGCAAGACCTGCGCCCTGATCACCGACGGCCGCTTCTCCGGCGGCACTTCGGGCCTGTCGATCGGCCACGCCTCCCCCGAGGCCGCGTCCGGTGGCACGATCGCCCTGGTCCGTGACGGCGACCGCATCCGCATCGACATCCCCAACCGCTCCATCGAACTGCTCGTGTCCGACGAGGAGTTGGAGACCCGCCGCGACGCCCTGAACGGCGTCTACGCCCCCGCGAACCGCGAGCGCAAGGTGACGGCCGCCCTGCGCGCCTACGCGGCGATGGCGACGAGCGCGGACAAGGGCGCGGTGCGCGACGTCTCGAAGCTGGGCTAGCGCCCGCCGGTCGAAGCAGCGTGAAGGGGGCCGTCCCACGTGGGACGGCCCCCTTCACGTCTGTCTCACCACCCCGAAGGATCCCGCCCGTCCACCGCGAAGAGGGTGCCGTCGGGGGCGGTGGCGTAGACGTGGGTGGCGGCGGTGAGGGGGGCCGGGAGCACACTGACGAGCGAGCCCCGGGTGCCGCCAGGACGCGGCCTGGTCTGGCCGAGCAGCGCGCCCCGGTCGGCGTCGACGGCGAGGAGACGCCCGTCCACCGCGGTGAGATAGAGACGTCCTCCGGCCACGGCCGGGGCGGACGCCTTGCTGACCGACGTCTCCACCCGCCACAGCTGCTTCGACGTCCTGGTGTTCACGGCGACCAGCGAACCGTCGTTCCCCAGCAGATACGCGATGTCCCCCCGTACGGCCACCTGCGCCTGGGCCTGCTGGACGCGCAGCGCGGTGCGGTGAAGCCTGCGCTCCGCCACGTCGTAACGCAGTACGGCGTCCGTGTACTGGTCGGCGGTGGTCGACGTGAACCAGACCGTTCCGTCGTGGGCCGCCACTACGCCGAGCTGCCCGTTCATGGTCCGCTGCCAGGTCGTGGCACCGGTCCGAGGATCCACGGCGGCCACCCGGGTCTCGGTCACCGTCGGCGTCGAGATCGCGTAGGCGACCCCGTCACCGAACGAGTGGAACTGGGGGAGGTGCATCCCGGGGACGGTGTGACGCCACTTCTCCCTGCCCGTGGCGGCGTCCAGCGCGGTGACCTCCGAGTCGGGGGCGACGAGCAGGACCACGCCGGCGGCGTGGGCGATACGGCCTTCGTAGCGCCCGACGTCCCGGGTCCAGCGCGTCGCGCCCGTGGCAGGGTCCAGTGCGGTCAGCCGTCGCCCGTCACCGCTGCCGACCAGCAGGAGCCCGCCGGAAAGGACCGGGGCCGGGGTGGAGTAGGCGCTGGTGGTCCCCGTGTCGCTCCGGGACCACAGCACTTCGCCGTTGTCCGGATCCATCGCCGCGGCAAGGACACCGGGCCGGACGCACAGCAGGGCTCGGGGCGTGTACGTGCACTGCGGCCGGCCTGCGGCTTCGGAGCCGGAGGTCTTCAGATCGAGACTCCAGGGCCGGAAGGCGTGCCCGGGCGGGAGAGCGGCGTGGTGTTCCCCAGCCGGGCTCTGCGACGTGCCGGGCAGACCGAAGGCGCCGACGACGACGCCGGTGACGAGGGCGAGCCCGGCGGCCACGACGAGCGCGGGCAGGCGCCGGCGCCTGCCGCCCCGTTTCTGTGCCGCCACATGAGTACGGTCCTCGGCACCCTCCGGCCGCCGGGGCCGCGGACGTGGACGCGATGCCCGCTCCGGTACGGCCGACTCCCCGCCGCCGGTGCGCTGTTCGGGTATGAAGGCCCGGGTGTCGTACGAGGCTGAGACCGAACGCAGCGCGGTCATCAGCTCGTCCGGGGTGGGCCGGTCCTCGGGCTCCTTGGCGAGACAGCGCGCGACCAGGTCGAGCAGCTCGTCCGGCACCCCGGTCAAGTCCGGCTCGTCGTGCACGACTTGATAGGCGACCAGATAGGGGCTGTCCGAGTCGAAGGGCCCGCTCCCGGTGGCCGCGTGCACGATCACCGACCCGAGGGCGAACACGTCCGCCGCCGGTCCGACATGCCGCGGTCTGCTGAACTGCTCCGGCGCCATGAACGGCGGCGTGCCGATCAACTTCCCGGTCTCCGTGCGGAGTTCACTGTCCGAGGGGCGCGAGATGCCGAAGTCGATGACCTTCGGCCCGTCCTCCGCCAGCAGGACGTTGCTGGGCTTGAGGTCGCGGTGGACGACCCCGGCCCGGTGGATGTCCCGCAGGGCCTCGGCGAGTCCGGCCATCAGATGGCGCAACCGGTCCGTGGACAGCGCGCCGTTCCGCTTCACGTGTTCGGCGAGGGTCGGACCCGGGATGAACAGGGTCGCCATCCACGGGTGTGCGGCGTCGGGGTCGGCGTCCACCACGGGCGCGGTGAAGGCACCGCTGACCCGTCGCGCGGCCGCGACCTCCTGACGGAACCGCCCCCGGAACTCGGGGTCTTGGGAGAACTCGGCGTGCACGACCTTGACGGCCAGCCGCAACCCGGAGGCGGACCGCGCCAGATGCACGATTCCCATGCCACCGGAGCCCAGTCTCGCCTCCAGCAGGTACTGCCCGGCGTAGCGCGGATGTTCCGCTTCCGAGTCCGTACCGGTGCTGCGCTGTGGCGGCATCACTCACCCCCGTGGGATCGACCGCATGCGCGACGCGCAGAGCCTAGTCGATCCTTCGTGCGAAACCTCGGCGGCTTGCTAGCCTCGGCGCGCGGCCAGAAATTGGCGTGAATCAATCAACGGGGGACGGCAGCATGGCCACGGAAGACATTGTGATCACGGATTCGGCGGATTCGGCGGACGGGATGTCGGCCACTGCCCAGGCGCTGCGCACCTACCCGCTCGCGCCGGGCCACGTCGTCAACGTCCGCAGTGGTCCGGGAACCCACTTCAGCGTCGTCCGCACCCTGCCGGCGGGGTCCCGCGTCCCGATCTACTGCCAGTGCCCGGGCGAGTCCGTGGCCGGCCCGTTCGGGACGAGCAACATCTGGGACAACATCTCGAACGGCCAGTTCGTGTCGGACGCCTACGTCCAGACCGGCAGCGACGGCTACGTCGCCGCCAAGTGTTCCTGACCGAGCCTCCCGGCCCTCGGGCACCCGCGGCGGCGGATCGGATCGTCACCGGGGCGATAATCGTCCGGTGAGCGACGAGACCAGCACCGGAACCGGTACCCCCGCGGGGCCCCAGCCCGAGCCCCTGCGGTTCTTCGGGACGACCTGGGTGGAGCACGACGGCGGCTACACCGCCCGCCGGATCGGCGTGGCCGTCGGCGCGCCGGTCGCCGCGGTGGCCTCCTGCTTCGTGCTCCGCTTCGCCTACGAGGGCCTGACCATCGGGAACGTGGGCACTCTCGTGACCGTCATGGTCGTGGTGATGTTCGCGGTGTGCACCGCGCTCGCGTTCGGCCACACCTGGGAGTCCTTCTCCAAGCGTCCCGACCCCGAGCGCCGGGCCAAGCTGCGCGGTCTGCTCACGATCGGTTTCGTCGGCTCCCTCCTCGCCTACTCCCTCCGCTCCCTCACCGAAGCGCCGGGCGAGAAGCTCCACCGCACGGAGTACGAGACGGCGAAGGAGCAGTACACCCGCCGCACCGAACGCCGAGCTGGCAACCCGGCGAAGAAGCGCCGCCGCGCCTGACCGGGTCCGACGAGGACGCGGCGCGGCATCCGACCGGGTCCCGGTGAAATAGCGCCCCCGCGCGGGACCGGGGCGGGCGAAGTGGCGCTGCCGAGCCTGGCCGGGATCGGCGAAGTAGCGCCCCCGCGTGTGCCCGGGATCGGCGAAGTAGCGCCCCCGCGCGTGACCAGGTCCGGCGACGAAGCACCGCCCCACCCGACCGAACCGCCTGGCCCGCGTGCCCTCACCGGAGTCGGTCCGGCGACGAAGCGCCCCCGTACCCGGCCGCCCCCGCCCCACCCCGGCCCCCGCGACAGAAAACCCCCTGTCCCGCCCCCGCACCACCCGCGATCATGACCCCATGAAGCCTTCCTCGTCGCCCTCGCCCTCCACTCCCTCCTCGCCTCCCGGAGCCGCCCTGCACGCCGCGCGGGCCCGTTCGTTCGACGGTGCCGCGGCGCAGTACGCCGCCAACCGTCCCTCGTACCCGCCCGCCCTCTTCGACGCCGTGGAAGACCTGGCGGGCCGGTCGCTGCGCGGCGCCGGGGCCGCCGATGTCGGAGCGGGCACCGGCATCTCGACCGGGCTCCTGCACGACCGCGGCGCGGACGTCCTCGCCGTGGAGCCCGGCCCGGGCATGGCCGCCGAGTTCCGCCGCGTCCACCCCCGCATCCCGATCGTCCGGGGCAGCGGCGACGCCCTGCCCCTCGCGACCGCCTCCATGGACTTCATCACCTACGCCCAGTCCTGGCACTGGACCGAGCCGCGCCGCTCGGTGCCGGAGGCCGTGCGCGTGCTGCGTCCCGGCGGGGCCCTGGCGCTGTGGTGGAACACCGAGGCCCTCGACGTCCCGTGGATCGAGGCGGCGGCCCGGCGCGCCGGACGTTTCCTCGGCCTGGACGAGAAGGACCTGAAGGCGGACAGGAGTTCCTGCTCCGCCCACTCCGCTCACTCCCTGGCCGCCGACCCCAGCGGGACCCTCGCCTTCGAACACCGCCGGGTCCGCTGGAGCCGGCGCGTCCCGGTCGACACCCGCCTCGCCAACATCGGCAGCCACTCGCAGTTCCTGGTCCTCGGCGAGGAGGCCACCGCCGCGTTCTTCGCCGAGGAACGGAACCACCTCCTCCAGGCCTTCCCCGAAGGATTCGTGGAGGAGGCCTACGTCGTGGAACTGCTGGTGGCGATCCGCCCGTGATCCCGCCCGGCGGCCCACGCGTCGAGGGCCGCCGCACACGCGTGGTCCACATGCCGCAGCCCGCCGAGCTCCAGCCGTACGACACGGTCGCGGGGCAACGCCTCCAGGGCGTCCAGCAGCTTCGGCAGCCGCAGGAACGTGGCGTTGCCGACCACCCGTACGACCAGGCCCGCGGCGCCCCGGTCCTCCGTCTCCACATGCACATGGCTGATGTCCCAGGCGGTCTTGGCCACCGCGAGCGCGAGCCCGACCAGCACCCCCTCGAACAGGTTCCCCAGCACGATCGCCACCGCGGTCACCGTGAGCACGCCCACCTCACCGCGATGCCCGCGCCACAGCGCCCGCACCTCCCGCACCGGCACCAGCTTGCACCCCGCGTGCACCAGCAGCCCCGCCAGCGCCGCCACCGGAATCAGCCCGAGCACCGCCGGCACCACGGCCGTGAAGAGCAGCAGCCACACCCCGTGCAGCACCCGCGACGCCTTGGTCCGCGCACCCGCGTGCACATTGGCGGCGCTCCGCACGATCACCGCGGTCATGGGCAGCGCCCCGAGCATCCCGCACACGGCGTTGCCGGCGCCCTGCGCGATGAGCTCACGGTCGTAGTCGGTGCGCGGCCCCTGGTGCAGCCGGTCCACCGCCGCCGCGCTGAACAGCGACTCCGCCGAGGCGATCAGCGCGAACGCCAGCACCGTCCCGATCACGCCCACCTCCGTGAGCCGGCCCAGATCCGCGGTGGACGGCGGCCGTACGGCGTCGAACAGCCCCTGGATCTCGACGCGCCGCACCGCGAGGCCGAAGGTCCCGGTCACGGCCGAGGCGAGCGCCACCGCCAGCAGCGGCGCCGGCACCACCCGTGCGCCCCGCCGCCAGCGCGGCCACAGCAGCAGTACGGCGACGGTGGCGCCCCCGACCGCGAGCGCCACCGGATCGGCGGCCCCGGCCAGTGACACGAGCCCGGCGATCTTCCCGAGCCCGTCGGAGGGCGCCGCCGCGTCGCCCATGGCGTACACCTGGCCCGCGATCAGCACGAGCCCGATCCCGGCGAGCATCCCCTGCACCACGGCCACCGACACGGCCCGGAACCACCGCCCCAGCCGCAGGACCCCGAGTCCGAGCTGCACGAGCCCGGCCCCGAGCACCAGCACGCCGAGCGCCTGGACCCCGTACGACCGCACTGCCTCGTACACGAGCACGGTCAGCCCGGCGGCGGGGCCGCTCACCTGGAGACTGCTGCCGGGCAGCGCCCCGGCGACCAGCCCGCCGACGATTCCGGTCACCAGCCCCAGTTCGGCCGGTACACCGGACGCTATGGCGACCCCGACACACAGGGGCAACGCCACCAGAAAGACGACGAGGGACGCGAACAGATCGGCCTTGCGCATCACGACAGCACCTCCGGTCGACAGCGGGAGATGCGTGGGTGCCGGGCCGGGGGAGGGCACGGCGGACCGCGCGACCCGGCACGGGGCCGTATCGCGCAGTGAAATCCATTGTCAGGTAAGCCCGTTGGCCGCGCAGCACCTAGCGGCCAGGGTCACGCGAATGCGGGAGCGCGTGATGCGGGAGCGCCGCGGACGATCGCGTTCCGTTCGCGCCGCCGCACGCCCGCGCCACCCGTCACCCACCCCTCACCACCCATCACTCGCCACCAAGCCCCGCGCCACCCGTCACCCCGCCCCACCCATCACCCGTAACCCCGCCCCTCACCACTCGTCACTCGTCACTCGTCACTCGTCACTCGTCACTCGTCACCGAGCCCCGCGCCATCCGTCATCGCGCCCCTCCCCGCCGCCTGCCCGCCCTGCTCGCCGCCGCGCCCCTCCCCGCCCGGCCCCATGTCGGTGCCGTGCGGCCCTTGACCCGCGCATCCCGCGAGAGGAATATTCATCATGTGATGATTATTCGTCCGCGTCCGCCCGACCCCACAGGAAAACCCGTGCCCCTTTCCCCGCCCGCCGTCCGCGCCGAGGGCCTCACCGTCGTCCGCGGCACCCGCACCGTCCTGCACGGACTCGACTTCACCGTCCCGCGCGGCCAGATCACCGGCCTGCTCGGCCCCTCCGGCTGCGGAAAGTCCACGCTGATGCGCGCGACCGTCGGCACCCAGGCCAAGGTCGGCGGCACCCTCGAAGTCCTCGGCCTCCCCGCGGGCGACGCCGCACTGCGCTCCCGCATCGGCTACGTCACCCAGGCGCCCTCCGTCTACGACGACCTGAGCGTCCGCCAGAACCTCGACTACTTCGCCGCGATCCTCGATCCCGGCCGGGGCGCCGCCGACCGCCGCCACGCGGATGTCACCCGCGTCATCGCCGACGTCGACCTCACCACCCACGCCGACTCCCTGGCCGGCAACCTCTCGGGCGGCCAGCGCAGCCGCGTCTCGCTCGCCGTCGCCCTCCTCGGCGCCCCGGAACTCCTCGTCCTCGACGAACCGACCGTCGGCCTCGACCCCGTCCTGCGCCGCGATCTGTGGAGCCTCTTCCACTCCATCGCGCAGGAGCGCGGCACGACGCTCCTCATCTCCTCCCACGTCATGGACGAGGCCGAGCGCTGCCACCGGCTCCTGCTGATGCGCGAGGGCGGGATCCTCGCCGACGACACCCCTGAAGCCCTGCGCGAACGAACCGGCTCGGACACCGTCGAAGCCGCCTTCCTGCACCTCGTGGACGAGGCGGTCGCCGCCGCGCGGCAGTCCGCGCCGGCCACGGCCGCGCACGCCCCGGTCCCCGGCCCCGACTCCCGCGAGGAGACCGCACGATGAGTTCCACCGCGGCCACGAGCCCCACTCCACCCGCCGCACCCGAGCCCGACGCCGCTCCGGGACGGCCGGCCCCGGCCTCCCGCCCGAGCGCGCTCAACCTCTCCCGTACGACGGCCACCGCGGCCCGCGCCCTGCGCCAGCTCCGGCACGACCCGCGCACCATCGCGCTGATGATCCTCGTCCCCTGCGTGATGCTGGTCCTGCTCCGCTACGTCTTCGACGGCAGCCCCGGCACCTTCGACTCCATCGGCGCGTCCCTCCTCGGGATCTTCCCGCTGATCACGATGTTCCTGGTGACCTCGATCGCGACCCTGCGCGAGCGCACCTCCGGCACCCTCGAACGCCTCCTCGCCATGCCCATGGGCAAGGGCGACCTGATCGCCGGCTACGCCCTCGCCTTCGGCGCGCTCGCGATCATCCAGTCGGCGCTGGCCACCGGACTCGCGGTCTGGGTCCTCGGCCTGGACGTCACCGGCTCTCCCTGGCTCCTCCTGCTGGTGGCCCTCCTCGACGCCCTCCTCGGAACGGCCCTCGGCCTCTTCGTCTCGGCGTTCGCCGCCTCCGAGTTCCAGGCCGTCCAGTTCATGCCGGCGGTGATCTTCCCGCAGCTCCTGCTGTGCGGCCTGTTCACCCCGCGCTCCGACATGCACCCCGTACTGGAGGCGATCTCCGACGTCCTCCCGATGTCGTACGCGGTCGACGCCATGAACGAGGTCCTCAAGCACACCGACATGACCGCGACGTTCGTGCGCGACGTACTGATCGTCGCCGGCAGCGCGCTACTGGTCCTGGGGCTCGGAGCGGCGACCCTGCGACGCCGGACGCCGTAGTACGCCGAGTACGCCGCGGCACCCCGCGGCCATGGGCGGCGGGGGCGGCCGCCCTCCGTCCGCCCACCGGACATCCCGCCCGCCCCCATGATCCCGGTGGGAGGATGAACAGCGGACGACCCAACTCCCGGAGGGCACCCGCACCATGCCTCAGAAAGTCGCAGTCCTCGGCACCGGCAAGATCGGCGAAGCCCTGCTCAGCGGAATGATCCGAGCCGGCTGGGCCCCCACCGACCTCCTGGTCACCGCCCGTCGGCCGGAGCGGGCCAGGGAACTCCGGGAACGGCACGGCGTCACCCCGGTCGGCAACGCCGAAGCGGCGAAGACCGCGGACACCCTGATCCTCACGGTCAAGCCCCAGGACATGGGGGCCCTGCTGGACGAACTCGCCCCCCACATCCCCGCCGACCGCCTGATCATCAGCGGCGCGGCCGGCATCCCGACCTCCTTCTTCGAGGAGCGCCTGGCCCCGGGCACGCCCGTCGTCCGGGTCATGACGAACACCCCCGCCCTCGTGGACGAGGCCATGTCCGTCATCTCCGCGGGCAGCCACGCCACCGCGGAACACGTGGCCTACGCCGAGGAGGTCTTCGGCGCCGTCGGCAAGACCCTGCTCGTCCCCGAGTCGCAGCAGGACGCCTGCACGGCTCTCTCCGGTTCGGGACCCGCGTACTTCTTCTACCTGGTCGAGGCCATGACGGACGCGGGCATCCTGCTCGGCCTGCCCCGCGACAAGGCGCACGACCTGATCGTCCAGTCCGCGATCGGCGCCGCCGTGATGCTCCGCGACAGCGGCGAGCACCCGGTCAAGCTCCGCGAGAACGTCACCTCCCCCGCGGGCACCACGATCAACGCGATCCGCGAGCTGGAGAACCACGGCGTACGCGCCGCACTCATCGCCGCACTGGAAGCGGCCCGCGACCGCAGCCGCGAACTCGCCTCCGGCAACAGCTGACGCGCCCACCCCGAGCTCCGACCGGCCCCCGCGCACCGAGCAGCCCTCGGCGCCCGGGGGCCGGTCCGGTCATCCGGCCGTGGGCGCCAGCAGGCCGATGGCCTCGTAGGCCGAGTCCACCGTCGGCCGCGCCATCCCTCTGGCCCGCCGCGCCCCGTCCCGCAGCACCCCCTCCACGTACGAGGGATCCGCGCAGAGCTGTTTGTGCCTCTCCTGCACGGGCCTGAGAAGCTCGACCACGGCGTCGGCGGTGTCCTTCTT